>DASPHG010000042.1:0-76332 GCA_035629775.1 Thermoleophilaceae bacterium
CAGCGGCGTCCGTTCGATCGGCTCCGCCAGCAGCATCTCCTTGGTGAAGATCAGGTCGCGGCGGTCGTAGTCGGCCATCTCGTAGTCGTGGCCCATCGTGATCGCGTCGAAGGGACATGCGATCTCGCAGTAGCCGCAGAAGATGCAGCGCGTCATGTTGATCTCGTAGACGGCCGCGTAGCGCTCCCCCGCCGACACCTGGTTGTCGGGCGTGTTCTCGGCCGCGACGACGCGGATGCAGTCGGCCGGGCATGCCGCGGCGCAGAGCGAGCACCCGACGCACTTCTCGAGCCCCGTCTCGTCGAACCGGTGCAGCTTGTGCTTGCCGCGCCAGCGCGGGTAGACGGGCGTCTTCTCCTCCGGGTACTCGATCGTGACCGGCTCCTCGAAGAGGCGCGCGAACGACGTCCGGAGGCCACGCAGCGTCGCGGAGAAGGCGCGATAGGCGCCGCCCGCGCCGCCCGGCTCGGGCCCGCGCTGGACGGCGATGACGTCATCGGAGGGGGGCCAGCTCATGGACTCACCCCCGCCGTTTCCGGATCCAGGTCGCGCAGTCCGGCGTCGATCCGTCGCTCCACCTCGTGGAGGGCGGCGAGGGAAACCTCGACAGCCCCAGCGCGTCCGTTGTTGAACTCGAACGGATCGTCTAGGTCCCTGATCAGCGCGAGCACGTAAGTGAGCAGGAAGCTGATGAAGGCGACGAAGAACAGGCTCTCCCCGATGGAGCCGATGTCGGTCATCAGCAGGCCGACGATCAGCGACGCGGACGCCGTGTAGGCGATCGCATAGCCAGCGCCTATGAAGGAGGTCTCGCGAATGGTCTGGATCCGGATCACCATGCGCCGGATGGCGGCTTGCTCCTGCTTGATGCGGACGATGAAGTTCGGCTGCGTGAGCGGTTCGAAGCGCAGGAAGAAGGCGTTCAGGCCATCGACGTGGTCGAAGACGTCTCTGACCGCGGTGCGGTGGTTGAGCCAAGCCAGCACGGTGGCGACGAGATCGCCCACGTGGGCGAGGCATTCCCGCGCTGCCGGCGCCTCCTTGTCCGCGTACAGGATCTCGCACTCGTCGGCGATCGACTCGAGGCTTGCCGCGAGGTCGCCCGGGAGCCTCTCGCTCTCCTTGTAGTCCGCCAGCGTCCCGGCCAAGAGGAATGCGAGCAGGAAGATCGTGGCCGCCACCAACCCGCTGAACAGCGAGTTGATGTCGATCCCCTCCCAGCCGAGCGCTTCGGTGGCGAGCTTTGCCGCCACGGTGGCCGCGACGAATGGCAGAACCTTGATTACGAGCTGCCAGTCCTTGAGCCTCATGTCACCACCACCACGATCGCCGTGACGAGCGCGTTCAGCGTGGCGAGCGGCAGCAGGACCTTCCAGCCGAAGCTCATGAGCTGGTCGTATCGCAGGCGCGGCAGTGTGGCGCGCACCCAGATGAAGAACAGCACGATCGCGGTCATCTTCACGATCACCCACGCCGGGTCGAGATAGGGCGGGCCGGGACCGTGCCAGCCGCCCAGGAAGAGCGCCGTGCAGAGGCCGCCGAACACGATGACGTGCATGTACTCGGCCATGAAGAACGCGCCGAAGCGCATCCCGCCGTACTCGGTGTTGTAGCCCGCGACGATCTCGGCGTCGGCCTCCGGGAGGTCGAACGGCGAGCGCGCGGTCTCCGCGAACCCGGCGATCATGAAGATGAGGAAGCCGACGAACTGCGGCACGATGAACCAGACCGTGTCCTGGTGCTCGACGATCGCGGTCAGCGAGAGCGTGCCGGAGGTCATGACGATCCCGAGCAGCGACAGTCCGAGCGCGACCTCGTAGGAGATGAGCTGCGCGGCGCTGCGCATCGCGCCGAGGAACGAGTACTTCGATCCTGACGCCCAGCCGCCGAGCATGAAGCCGTAGAGGGCGAGCGCCCCGAAGGCGAACATGTAGAGGATCCCGATCGAGACGTCGATCCCGTAGAGGCCGTAGTCGGCGCCGAAGATGCCGTCCTCGCGCGTGTCGCCGAACGGGACGATTGCCAGCGTCGCGACCGCGGTCAGCACCGAGATCATCGGCGCGAGCGCCATCATCCACGGCACCGCGGTGCGCGGCTCGGAGTGCTCCTTCGACAGCAGCTTGATCACGTCCGCGAGCGGCTGGAGCGAGCCGTAGGGCCCGACCCGGTTCGGCCCGTAGCGGGCCTGCATCCGGCCCATGAACTTGCGCTCCACGAGCAGGACGATCGGCGTGACGGCCAGGATGAAGCCGAAGATCACGAAGACCTTCACCACCTGGACGAGCGTGGACTCCACGAAGCCGACCTCGGCGAGGGTCACGCCTTGCGCACCTCCACGACGGCACCGTGGTCGAGCTCGCCCTCGAGCAGGAACACCGTGCCGGGCGGGACGGCCTGACGCAAGCGCGCGATGGCCTGCACCGAAGTGCCGTTGACGGCCACGATGACCTCGTCGCCGGGGCGGACGCCGAGCTCGCGCGCGTCCTCGGCGGACAGCTCGGCCTGCTGCCGCGGGGCGAGGAACCTGAGCGCCGGCGCGTGGCGGGTCTCGCGGCCCGCCCACAGGCTGCGTACCGTGCCGAGCTTCAAGCCCTTGGGCAGCGTCGGCGGCCGCTTGAGGGGCTCTTCCGAGATCTCC
Source organism: Thermoleophilaceae bacterium (assembly GCA_035629775.1). Taxonomy (GTDB): domain Bacteria; phylum Actinomycetota; class Thermoleophilia; order Solirubrobacterales; family Thermoleophilaceae; genus DASPHG01. Next base: position 2,639 of record DASPHG010000042.1, read on the forward strand.
GGCGCATCGAGCGCGGACGCCGCGTCACGTTCCTGCCAGCGCACGCCGCGGCCGCCGATCTCGTCGAGGGTGATGCCCGCGTAGAACGGAACCGCGTCGGCGATCTGCCGGGTGACGTGCGGCGTGCTTACCACGGGGCCTGGCCCCGTGGTAAATCCGAGTCGGTCCGTCAGCTCCGCCAGCACCAGCGCGGGCTGGCGCACCTCGCCGGGGTGGCCGATCGCCTGGCGCAGGCGCTGGAGGCGGCCGTCCGGGTGCGTCATCGTCCCCTCCTTCTCCGCGTAGGAGGCGGCGGGGAAGATGACGTTCGCGCGCTCGATGCCGGGCGTCAAGTGGTCGGCGAACGCGACCACGAAGCTCGCGCCCGTCGCGGGCGGATCGGTGTTCAGCAGGATGAGCGCCGACAGCTTGCCGCCGAGCGCGGCGGCGATCTGCTCCGCGCCCTTGCCGGGCTTGGGGACGTCTGCCAGCCCCGGACCGAGGTTCGGCAGACAGCCGACCTCGCGGAGTCCGCGCGCGTTGGTCCCGCGCGGGATCTCGATCAGGCCGGCGCCGTCGGTGGCCTGCAGGTTGAGCTTCCGCGCCAGCGCGAGCAACGCGGCCACGCCCCGCTTCCCCCGGCGCCCGTGCGAGAGCCGCTCGCCCCAGATGATCACGACCGGGCCCTCGCCGAGGTGATCCGAGTCCGCGAGCTTCTGCAGCGCGGCCTCCGCACCGCCCGGCGGGAAGCGCATGACGTGCTCGGCGTTCGCGTCGAGGGTCGTTGGACGGCTCGAGGCGACGACCAACTTCGCCCCGCGCCGGCGGCGTGCCTTCCGAACGCGAAGGTCGATGATCGGTGCCTCCTCGACCAGGTCGGTGTCGAACACGAGGATCGTCGCGGCGTTCTCGATGTCCCACACCGGGACGCTCAGATCGGGGCGGGCGAGCACGCGCGCCTGGTCGGGGTCGAGCACGCCGCTCGCGCGCGAGTCGATGTGCGGTGAGCCGAGCGCCTCGCGCATCAGGCGCTGGAGCAGGAAGCCCTCCTCGTTGGTGGTCTCGCCGCCGACGAGCGCGGCGGTCGCGCGGCCGGCCTTCTTCAGGCCGGCCGCGGCGACCTCGAGCGCACGCTCCCAGGCCACCTCGCGCAGAACGCCGCCATCGATGATCATCGGCGTCGTGATCCGCTCGGGCGAGTGGACCGCCTGGTACCCGTACCGGCCCTTGTCGCACAGCCAGCCGTCCTCGACGTCCTCGTTGTGGCGCGACATGACGCGGACGATCCGCGCATCGTCGCGGACGGTGAACTCGATGTTGCACTGGCTCGGGCAGAGCGCGCAGATCGAGCCGGAGTCCTCGACGTCCCAGGGGCGGGCGCGGAAACGGTAGGACGTCGAGGTGAGCGCGCCGACCGGGCACAGCTCGACGATGTTGCCGCTGAAGGGGCCGATGTAGGGCGCGCCGTCGTTCGTGCCGACGAAGGTGTGGTCCCCGCGCTCGAGGAAGACGAGCTGATAGTCCTCGGAGACCTCCTGCGAGAAGCGCACGCAGCGGTAGCAGAGGATGCAGCGCTCGCGGTCGATCGCGACCAGCGGCGACAGCTCGACCGGCTTCTTGAAGTGGCGCTTCGGCTCGATCATCCGGGAGCGGCCGGCGCCCCATCCGAACGAGATGTCCTGGAGCGGGCACTCGCCGCCCTTGTCGCAGACCGGGCAGTCGAGCGGGTGGTTGACGAGCAGGAACTCGACGATCGCCTCCTGTGCCGACTTGACGCGGTCGGAGGTCGTCGTGACGACCATCCCATCCTTCACCGGCGTCGAGCAGGCGGTCTGGAGCTTCGGGATGCCCTCGATCTCCACGAGGCACATGCGGCACGCGCCGACGGGGGGCCCGATCTTCGGCTCGTAACAGAAGACCGGGATCTCCACGTCGCCATGCTTCGCGCCGTCCACGAGCATCGCGCCCTCGGGCGCGGTCACGTCGCGCCCGTCGATCTCGAAGGTGACCATCCGCTGCTCGGGCCTAGGCAATGCCGGCCTCCTCGGACGCGGCGAGCTCCTGGGCGGAGAGCGCGTAGTCCTGCTGGGCGAACTCCTGCCGGCGGCGCTCGATGTGGTCCTCGAACTCGGGGCGGAACTTCTCGATCATCGAGCCGATCGGCATCGCCATCGAGTCGCCGAGGACGCACAGGCAGTTGCCGATGATGTTCTCCTGTACCTGGGCGATGATCTCGACGTCCATCGGCGTGGCCTCGCCGCGGTCCAGGCGCTCCAGCATCTTCACGGTCCAGTTCGTGCCCTCCCGGCACGGCGTGCACTTGCCGCACGATTCGTGTCGGTAGAACCCGGCGAGGCGCAGCGCGACCTCGACGATCGGGACCGAGTCGTCGATCACGATTATTGCGCCGGAGCCGAGCATCGAGCCCGCCTCGGCCATGTTCTCGAAGTCGTACGGCAGGTCGAGCTGCTCGGGCAGGAGGACCGGCGCCGACGATCCGCCCGGGAACCAGCACTTGATCTCGCGCCCCTCGGGCGGCCCGCCGGCGAGGTCGTAGACGATCTCGCGCGCGGTGATGCCGAGCTCGACCTCGTAGTTGCCCGGCCGCTGGACGTTGCCCGATACCGAGACGACCTTCGTGCCTGCCGACTTCTCCGTGCCGAACGACTTGAACCAGTCGGCGCCCTTCTCCACTATCAGCGGCACGTTGCAGAGGGTCTCGACGTTGTTGATCAGCGTCGGGCCCTGGTAGAGGCCCTGGTTCGCGGGAAACGGCGGCTTGAGGCGCGGGTTGCCGCGCTTGCCCTCGAGCGCGTCGAGCAGCGCCGATTCCTCGCCGCAGATGTAGGCGCCCTGTCCGCGGTGGACCCAGAGGTCGAGTGAGAAGTCCGACCCCGCGATCCGCTGGCCGACGTAGCCCTTCGCCTTCGCCTCCTCGACCGCCTTCTCGAGGATCTCGGCCTGCAGCTCGTATTCGCCGCGGATGAAGATGAAGGCGCGGTTCGCCCCGGCGGCGTGCGCGGCGATGATGATCCCCTCGATCAGGAGGTGGGGGTTCTTCTGGATGAGCAGGCGGTCCTTGAACGTGCCGGGCTCGGACTCGTCGGCGTTGCAGCAGAGGTACTTGTCCATCGCCCCCTTGGGGATGAAGCTCGCCTTCTTGCCCATCGCGAATCCGGCGCCACCGCGGCCGCGCAGGCCGGAGGCCTCGAGCTCCTGGACGAGCTCTTCCCCCTCCATCTCGACGAGCGCCTTCGTCAGGCGCGAGTAGCCGCCCAGGCGCTCGTACACCTCGATCGTGGCGAGGCCGGGCTCGTCGATCCCCTCGAGCAGGACGCGCGTTTCCTCAGCCATCGCCGAGCCCCCTTCCGGGGAGAGGCTGCTCGCCGCGCTTCAGCGCTTCCACGATCTGCTCGGCGTCGCCGGGCTGGAGCGGCCCGACGTAGCGGCCGTCCACCGAGGCCATCGGAGCCATGTCGCACGCGCCCAGGCACTCGAACTCGCGGATGTGGACGTCGTCCAGGTCGGCGCCCGCCTCCTTGATCGCCTCGTACACCGCCTTGGCGTTCCGCGGCATGCACGCAACGCTCGTGCAGACCCAGACATAATGGCGCCCAACCGGCTCGGTGTTGAGCATGTCGTAGAAGGTCGCGATGCTCGACAGGTAGGCGGGCGTCACGCCCATGACCGCCGCGACCTGGTCGATCGCCTCGGGGGAGCACCAGCCGTGGAGGCGCTGCGCCGCCGCCAGCGCCGGCAGCGCGGCGGAGTGGCGATCGGGGTAGCGCGACATCAGCTCCTCGATCTCGGCCTGGAGGTCGCCCGGCACCTCGATCTCGGCGAGGTCCGGAACGACCGCCGGGTCCTTCGCCAAGTCGACCGGCTGGTCCCAGCCCTTGGGCAGCGGTGTGGGGCTCGCGAGCTCGCCCGGATCCTTCTCCGTCACCGGTCGATTCCTCCGAGGATCGGGTCCAGCATCGCGATGCACGCGATCAGGTCGGCCAGCAGCCCGCCCTCGCCCATGTGCTTCAGGGACTGCAGGTTCGCGAAGCTCGGGTCGCGCATGTGGACGCGCGCGGGCTTCGACGAGCCGTCCGAGAGCACGAAGCAGCCGAGCTCGCCGCGCGGTGACTCGATCGGCACGTACGCCTCGCCGACCGGGACGCGGAAGCCCTCGGTCACGAGCTTGAAGTGGTGGATCAGCGCCTCCATCGAGGTCGCCAGCTCGAAGCGCGGCGGCAGCGCGACCTTGCGGTCGTCGGTGATGTAGGGCCCCTCGGGAAGGCCGTCGAGCGCCTGCTCGACGATCTTCACCGACTCGCGCATCTCCGCCATGCGCACGCGGTAGCGGTCGTAGTTGTCGCCGACGGTGCCGACCGGGATCTTGAAGTCGAAGTCCTCGTAGGACGAGTAGGGCATCGCCTTGCGCAGGTCCCACGGGTTGCCGGTCGCACGCAGGAGCGGCCCGGTCACGCCGAGCCCGAGCAGCGTCTTCTCGTCGACGACGCCGACGTTCTTGAGCCGCTGGATGAAGATCTCGTTGCGGTCGAGGAGCGCCTCGTACTGGTCGAGCCGCGTGGGCAGCATCGCGCAGAACTCACGCGCCTTCTGCTCCCACCCCGGCGGGATGTCCTCGATCACCCCGCCGACCTGGAAGTAGCGCGGGTGGAAGCGCTGCCCGGACGAGTACTCGAACAGGTCGAGCACGTAGTCGCGCTCGCGGCAGCCCCACCAGAGCATGGTCACGGCGCCCAGGTCGAGCGCCGAGGTCGCGAGCCAGAACAGGTGGCTCGCGACCCGGTTCAGCTCCAGGTGGATGACGCGCAGGTACTGGGCGCGCTTCGGCACCTCCAGGTCGAGCAGGCGCTCGACCGACATGCAGTACGCCATCGCGTTGAAGTAGTACGACAGGTAGTCCATCCGCTCGACGAACGGAATGACCTTCCAGTACGCCTGGTCCTCGCACGACTTCTCGATGCCCGTGTGGACGTAGCCGATGATCGGCTCCATATCGATGACGTTCTCGCCCTCGAGGGTCAGGAGCAGCCGCAGCACACCGTGCGTCGCCGGGTGGTGCGGGCCCATGTTGATCGTGAAGAGCTCGTGCCGCGGCTCCAGCTCGGTGCCCGTGATCGGCGCCTCCATGGTGCCGCGCTCGAGCGTGATCGACTGCTCGCGCTCGCGGTAGGGGACGCTCAGCGGGGTCGGCGTCTCACTCATACCAGCGCGGGCTCTCGTCCTCGTTGTAGGTGAACAGCACCGGCTCGCCGCCCATCGGGAAGTCCCGCCGTTGGGGGTGGCCCTCGTAGTCCTCGGGCATCAGGATCCGGCGCAGGTCCGGGTGGCCGTCGAATACCACGCCGAACATGTCGTAGACCTCGCGCTCCTGGAAGTTCGCGCCCGGGAAGACGTCCACGACGCTCGGGACGCGCGGGTCGTCGAGCCCGACGCGGGTCTTCACGTTGAGGCGCTCGGTCCGCTCCATGGAGAGCAGCTGGTAGTGGACGCCGAACCGCGGTTCGTCGGGCAGGTAGTCGCACCCGTGCACGCTCGTGAGGAGGGAATAGGGCTCCTCGTCGTCCTCCTTCAGGTACAGGAGAACGTGGTGAACCGCCTCGGGCGCCACCTCGAGCGTCGCAAGCTCGCGGTGGTAGGCCGTGCCGGTGACGGTGTCGTCCCCGAGCGCAAAGCGCACCCGCTGCGCCACGAGCTCGAGCCCGGTGGCGTCAGGCAATGTGGCCCTCGGGGAAGCGGGCCGGCTCCTCTGTGCCCTCTGCCTTGTACCGCTCGCGCCAGCCGAGGTCGGGCCGGTCCCAGATCATCTTCTGCAGCTTGTTGATGCCGTAGATGAGCGCCTCGGGCCGCGGCGGGCAACCGGGGACGTAGACGTCGACCGGCATGAACTTGTCGGCGCCCTGGACGAGCGCGTAGTTGTTGAACATGCCGGCGCTCGACGAGCACGCGCCCATCGCGATCACCCACTTCGGCTCGAGCATCTGGTCATAGATGCGGCGGACGATCGGGGCCATCTTCACCGAGACGCGACCGGACAGGATCATCATGTCGGCCTGGCGCGGGGAGGCGCGAACGGCCTCGTGGCCGAAGCGCGCGATGTCGTTGCGCGGCGACCCGATGATCGTGATCATCTCGATCGCGCAGCAGGCGAGGCCGAAGCCGAGCGGGAACATCGAGTTCCCGCGCGCCCAGTTCTGGGCCTGCTCGAGCGTGGTCGTGAGGACGCGCGATTCGACGTACTCGTCGAGGTCCTTGCCCTCCAGCTCGCCCTTCAGGAGCTGGCGCGCGCGGAGCTGGCGAACGCGCAGGTCGTCACTCGCTTCGCCGACGGGTTGGCGGATCACTTCCACTCGAGAGCACCCCTTCGCCAGACGTAGATGAACGCGACGAACAGCAGGCCGATGAACACGATCGTCTCGACCAGCGCAAAGACCCCGAAGGCATCGAGCTGCACCGCGACCGGGTACAGGAAGACGACCTCGATGTCGAACAGGATGAAGAGCATCGCGACGAGGTAGAAGGAGATCCCGAAGCGGAAGTTCTGCTGGACGTCCGACGGGAGCCCGCACTCGTAGGGGTCGGACTTGACCTTGCTCGGGCGAGAAGGGCCCAGGACCTTGTTGAGGTAGACGAAGGCCCCGCCGACGCCCAATCCGAGGAGGATGAAGATCAGGGCTGGGAGGTAGGTCTTAAGCATCGGGAGGCGGCGGTGTTATACCCCGGTTTGTGACAGGTTGCTACATAGTGCGGAAAGGCGCGTTCTGAGCGGCATCCACGCGTCCCTCGGCATCGCCGTCGTGTGCGCCAACGCGCTGGCCGCCGGGTGGGGGGCGGCGGCGTGGCTGCGGCACGAGCCGTCGGTCTGGTTCTGGTACCTGCTGCGCGTCGCGCAGGTCGTCGTGGTCGCCCAGGTCGCCCTCGGGATGTGGCTCCTGATCTCGGGCAACGAGCCCGAGGACGAGCTCCACTACCTGTACGGGGTCGCGATCCTCGCCGTGACGATGGTCAGCGAGGGCATGCGGGTGGGCGCCGCCCAGCGCGAGCTGGACGAGGTGGACGACCTCGAGGCGCTCGACCGGGCGGAGCAGGCCGCGGTCGCCCGCCGCGTCGTGCTGCGCGAGATGGGCGTGATGACGATCGGGACCCTGCTCGTGCTGACGCTGGCGCTGCGCGCCGGCGCGTCGGCCGGAGGCTTCGGGATCTAGGCATGTCCGGACTGCTCGAGGCGTTCCGCGAGTCGTACATGGCGTCGCAGGAGTCCTTCCGGCGGCTCGACTTCGAGACCACCTTCAAGGACCTGCCCGACGACGTCGTCTGGCATCCCCTGCCCGAGATCGTCGACGGCCGCCCGCTCGAGGGCAAGGCCGAGGTGCTCAAGGCGTTCGACGCGATCGCTGAGCAGTGGCCGGACTGGCGCACCGAGATCAGTGACATCACCGAGCCCGTCCCCGGCCTGCTCCGCGTCCGCTTCCGCGCGTCGGGGACCGGCGCGGTCAGCGGGGCGCGCACGGAGTCGGACGTGATCCAGGAGTGGGACTTCCGCTCCCAGCCGCTGACCATCCGGGAGCGCTTGGCCTAGCGATAGTCCCCGCGGTGGAAGATCAGCGGGTCGCCACCCGGCGCCGCGAATGCCTCGGCGGCGACGATCGCGATCTCGTGGTCGCCCCCCGGCAGCAGCTCCGTCACCGGTCCGGCGACCCACGCGACCGCCTCGTCCAGTACCGGCACGCCCGCCTCCTCGTGCCATGCGACGTCGCGGAACTTCTCGGCGTGCGCGGCCTTCCCGGAGAACCGCACCGCGATCTCGCGCTGCCCCGCCGACAGCACGTTCACCGCGAGCCGCCCGTGTTCGCGCACCGCGGCGAGCGTCCGCGACCCGCGGTCGAGGCAGACGAGCACGAGCGCCGGATCGAGCGACAGCGAGGTGACCGCGTTCGTGGTCAGTCCCGCGGGCCCGCGCGTCGTGACCACCGCGACGCCGGTGGCGAACTGGCCCATCGCGGCTCGGAAGGCGGCCCCATTCACGTGCGTGCGGGTATATCAGCCCGCCTGTTTGGGAAACATGGAGACGTTGGCGTTCTCCCGGCGCGAGCTCACCCTCCCGGCGGAGCTCTCGCAGCTCCCGACTGTGCGCACGTTCGCCGAGGAGGCGGCGCGGGCGTACGGCTTCGACGCGGACACCGCCTTCCAGGTCAAGTCCGCGGCCAGCGAGGCCGTTGCGAACGCGATCGAGCACGGCTCGGAGCACCCGCGCGACACGGTTCGGCTCGAGGTGCTCGACGAGGGCGGCGTGTTCGTGCTGTACGTGCGCGACACCGGCTCGTTCCGCCCGCGCGTCACGGCGCGCGGCCAGCTGCCCGAGCGCGGCCGCGGCCTGCAGTTCCTGGCGCAGATGATGGACGAGGTGGACGTGCGCCCCGGCCGCCGGGGCACCGAGGTGCGGATGGTGAAGCGGCCCTAGCCGCTAGGCCTTCGTCTTCGCGCGCGCGCGCGACTTCGGCTTGGCCTTCGCCCCGTTCGAGGCCTTCGCCTTCTTCGCGCGGGTGGACTTGGCGGCGCCGGCCTTGGCCTTGCCGCCCTTCGCCTTGCCGCCCTTCGCCTTGACGCCCTTCGCCTGCTCGAGCGACGCCTGGAGCGCGGCCATGAGGTCCGGGACCGGCTCGCGCTGTTCCGGCTCGGGGGCGACCTCGATCTCCTCGCCCGCGAGCTTCTTCTCGATCAGCGCCATCAGGTCGCGCTTGTGCTCGTTCTCGAACTCGTTCGGCTCGAAGGGGCGCGACAGGCTCTCCACGAGCTGCTTCGCCATGTCGAGCTCCGCGTCGGCGACCTTGGTGTCGTGGACGACGTCCTCGATCTCGCTCTGGGTCGAGAGCCGCACGTCCTCGGGATAGAAGAGCAGCTCGATCGCGAGTGCGTCGCCGGAAGGCCGCAGCAGGACGAGGTGCTCCTTGCTCGACAGGACGAGCTTCCCGACGGCGGCCTTGCCGGTCTCCTTGAGCGCCTGGAGCAGAAGTGTGTACGGCTTGTTTGCGGCTTCCTGCGGCGCGACGTAGTAGGTGCGGTCGTAGTAGACCGGGTCCACCTCGTCGGTGTCTATGAAGGCGACGATGTCGATCGTCCGCCGGCGCTCGACGGCGACGCTCTCGAGCTCCTCGTCGGTCACGACCACGAACTGGCCCTTGCCGACCTCGTAGCCCTTCAGCGTCTCGGTGCGTTCGACGACGGCGTCGTCGCGCCCCGTGGCCACCATCTGCTGGCGGATGGGCTGCTTCGTCTCCGCATCGAGGGTGCGGAACTTCGGGTCCGACCGCTGCGTCGCCACCCCGAGGGCGATCGGGATGTTGACGAGGCCGAACGAGATCGTGCCCTTCCAGATGGAGCGCATGGACCCCTCAGTTTCTCAGATGGCCCCAGGGCACCTTCACGGTGCAATAAAACGCCCCGGCGGCAGTATCGATTGCCGCCGAATGAGACGACCGTCCGCTTGAAGCAGAGTCAGGGTCGCCACCACCGCCACCGGGGCGGTCGATGAATTCGCCATCGCGGGCGCGGTTCCTCTACCGCACACGCAGCGTGCCGGTCATGCCGAGCGCCTCGTGGTCACCGACCGTGCAGACGAGGTCGTACTCGCCCGGCTCGACGGTGACGGTCCCCGAGCGTGGTGCGCCGCCCGTGAACGTCGGCGTGCCGCCCACCTCCGTCGCGCCGTCGAAGACGCGCAGGTTGTGCGCGAGCGCGCCCTCGTTGTCCAGCGCGATCGTGAGCTTGCCGGCGCCGCTCAGCTCGATCGTCTCGGGGTCGAACGAGTACTCGTCCGCGACGACCGTCACGGACCCGTTCGGCTCCGCGCTCACGGTGCGCCCGGGGTCCCGGTCGTCGTCCCCTCCGCACCCCACGAGGAGCGCGGCGAGGGCGGGCAGCGGGAGGAGGCGGCGCACAGGGCGGCGGATAGTAGGACGCGTCCGTAATATGCCCGCCCCATGAGCCTCCGACCGCTTGCAGCCGCCCTCGTCGCGGGCGCGATCCTCACGGGCTGCCAGACGGAGGAGATCTCGGTGGACTCGGCGGCGGACGAGCGCGGGGCACAGCTCTTCGCCGAGCGCTGCAGCGGCTGCCACACGCTGTCCGCCGCCTCGTCGCAGGGCTCGAAGCCCGAGGGCCAGGTGTCGGGCGGCGAGCGCACGAACGGCCCCAACTTCGACACGCGCAAGGTCGCCGCCGACGACGTCCTGTTCGCGATCCGGAACGGTGGGTTCTCGGGCGCGATCATGCCCGCCAATGTCGTGGTCGGCGACGACGCCGAGGCGGTCGCCGACTTCCTCGAGAAGTACTCCGGCCGCGAGCAGGAGACCGGCGACTCCTCGAACGACTTCGGCTCGGGCGCGGTGGGCAACTAGCCCGCCCGGCCAGTGCTCGACCTCAAGGAGATCCGCCGCGACCCGGAGTCGGTCCGGGCGGCGCTCGCGCGCCGCGGGGCGGGTGACGCGCTCGACGACCTGCTCGCGCTGGACGCCCGGCGGCGCGAAATCCTGCCGCGACTCGAGGAGCTGCGCGCCCGCCAGAACGCGGCGAACGACAGGATCGCCGAGGCGAAGCGTTCGGGCGGCGACGCCCAGGCGGCAATCGACGAGATGCGCGGCGTCGCGGCCGAGGTGAAGCAGCTCCAGGCCGAGGTGGGCCAGGTCGAGGAGACGCTGAACGCCACGCTCGCCGGGGTGCCGAATCCGCCCGACCCGAACGCGCCCGACGCCGACGAGGTCCTGCGCGAGGTGGGCGAGTCCGGCGCGACGGGGCGCGACCACCTGGAGCTGCTCGGCGACCTCGTGGACATGGAGGCCGGGGCGCGCGTGGCGGGGTCGCGCTTCGCGTACCTGAAGGGGCCGCTCGTGCTGCTCGAGCTCGCGCTCGTGCGCTGGGCGCTCGAGCTGCTCGGCGAGAAGGGGTTCGAGCCCGTCATACCCCCGGTCCTGGTCCGCGAGGAGGCCCTCTTCGGCACCGGCATGCTGCCCGACACCGAGCAGCAGATCTACGCGCTGGCGGAGGACGAGCTGTTCCTGGCGGGCACCTCCGAGGTCCCGCTCGCCTCGCTCCACGCGGGCGAGATCCTGGACGACGGCCGCATGCCGCTCCGCTACGCCGGCTTCTCGCCGTGCTTCCGCCGCGAGGCGGGCGCGGCCGGGAAGGACACGCGCGGGATCTTCCGCGTCCACCAGTTCGACAAGGTCGAGATGTTCACGTTCGTTCGCCCGGAGGAGTCTGCGGACGAGCACGAGCGGCTCCTCGCGATCGAGGAGGAGATCCTCCAGGCGCTGGGGATCCCCTACCGCGTCGTGAACATCGCGGTCGGCGATCTGGGCAACTCGGCGGCGAAGAAGTACGACCTGGAGGCGTGGCTCCCCGGCCAGGACCGCTTCCGCGAGCTCACGTCCTGCTCGAACACGACCGACTTCCAGGCCCGCCGGCTCGACGTCCGCTACCGCCCGGCGGACGGCACCGTCCGCCACGCCCACACGCTGAACGGGACGGCGATCGCGGTGGGGCGCACGATCATCGCGATCGCCGAGAACCACCAGCGCGAGGACGGCGCCGTCGCGGTGCCGGAGGTGCTCCACGAATACGGCGCGCCGGCCGTCATTTCGACATCAGGGCGATAAGGAAGCCGCAAGTTCTGAACAAATGGATAAACCGCCGAACGCCCCGAGCCGTTAGCGTGGCGTAATACGGAAACTTCGAGTGAGAGCACGCGCGCCTCGTCCAGGGGCGCGCGCCGCGTAGGAGGCCCTCTACACATGCCAAAGATCCGCCAGCACAACGTCACCGCCGCCCGTTGGAGCCCCAACGGAGGCGCGCTCGGCACCTTCGACCTGACCGAGGAGACGAGCTATCCCTTCGGCGAGAACGTCTTCTCGCTCTCCGTGCAGGAGGAGCGCCTGCCCAAGGACGTCTTCAAGAAGCTGTCGAGCACGCTCGACCATGGCGAGGCGCTCGACCCGTCGCTGGCTGACGCGGTCGCCGAGGCGATGAAGGAGTGGGCGCTATCGAAGGGCGCCACCCATTACACGCACGTGTTCCAGCCGCTCACCGGGCTGACCGCCGAGAAGCACGACTCGTTCTTCGGCCCGACCAAGGACGGGAAGGCGATCGCGGACTTCTCCGGCACGGAGTTGATCCAGGGCGAGCCGGACGCATCCTCGTTCCCCACCGGCGGCATCCGCGCGACGTTCGAGGCGCGCGGCTACACGGCATGGGATCCCACCAGCCCGGCGTTCGTGCTGCCCAACCCGAACGGCGCGCTGCTGTGCATCCCGACGGCGTTCGCATCCTGGACCGGCGAGGCGCCCGACGGGAAGATCCCGCTGCTCCGCTCGATGGACGCCCTGTCCACGTCGGCGATCCGGGCGCTCCGCCTGCTCGGCGACGAGGAATCGACGCGCGTCTTCACGACCGTCGGCCCCGAGCAGGAGTACTTCCTGATCGACGAGCAGTACTACTTCGAGCGCCCCGACCTCATCAGCACCGGCCGCACGCTGTTCGGCGCGAAGCCGCCGAAGGGGCACGAGCTCGACGACCACTACTTCGGGGCGATCCCGGAGCGCGTGCTCGCGTTCATGATGGATTCCGAGCTCGAGCTGGCGAGGCTCGGCGTACCGGTCAAGACGCGTCACAACGAGGTGGCCCCGGGCCAGTACGAGATCGCGCCGATCTTCGAGAACTCGAATGTCGGCTCCGACCACCAGCAGCTGACGATGCAGATCCTGCAGTCGGTCGCGCGCAAGTACGGCCTGGTCTGCCTGCTGCACGAGAAGCCCTTCGCGGGCGTGAACGGCTCCGGCAAGCACAACAACTGGTCGATGGGCACGAACACCGGCCACAACCTGATGGAGCCGGGTGAGACGCCGGCCGAGAACCTGAGCTTCCTGTTCTTCTGCGCGGCGGTCATCCGCGCGGTCGACAAGCACCAGGGCCTACTGCGCGCGTCCGTCGCGAACATCGGCCAGGACCACCGGCTGGGCGCGAACGAGGCGCCGCCGGCGATCATCTCGGTCTTCCTCGGCGCCGAGCTCGAGCGCGTCTTCGACGCGATCGCCTCGGGCGAGGGCGATCCGAACACCCCGGCGTCGATCCTCGGCCTCGGGACGCCGGTGCTGCCGCCGCTGCCGATGCACGGCGGGGACCGCAACCGCACGTCGCCGTTCGCCTTCACCGGCAACAAGTTCGAGTTCCGTGCGCTCGGGTCGAGCATGTCGCTCGCGTTCACCAACACCGTGCTGAACACGATCGTCGCCGAGGCGATCGACGAGATGTCCGACCAGCTCGAGGCGAAGCTGTCGGGCGGCGACCTCGGGCCCGCGGTGACCGAGATCGTGAAGTCGGCCTACGCCGAGTCGAAGCGGATCGTCTTCAGCGGCGACAACTACGCCGAGGAGTGGCACGCGGAGGCCGAGCAGCGCGGGCTGAAGAACCTGCGCACGACGCCCGACGCGCTCCCCGAGGTGCTGGCCGACCAGACCGTCGCCGCGTTCGAGAAGTACGAGGTGCTGAACCACCGGGAGCTCGAGTCGCGCTTCGAGGTCTGGCTCGAGCAATACATCACCCGGGCGAACATCGAGGCCGAGACCGCGGTCTCGATCGCACGGACGATGCTGCTCCCGGCCGCGATGCGGCACATCGCGCTCGCCGAAGCGGCCGGGCTCGACGGGCTGGCGGCCGACGCACGCGACCTGACGGCGCGGTTGGCGGACGCGATCGGCGAGCTGGAGCAGGCGAACGCCTACCCGGACGGCGTCGAGGGGCTCGACCTCGCCATCCACGCGCGCGACAAGCAGCTCGCCGGGATGGACAACGTCCGCGAGATAGGCGACCAGCTCGAGCGCATCGTGGCCGACGATTTGTGGCCGCTGCCGAAGTACTCGGAGATCCTCTTCATCAAGTAGGCGAAGATGGGCCTATGGAATGGGTGGCCGCCATCGTGCTCGCGACGGCGGTCCTCCCGTTCCTGATCGGCTGGTGGATCGGAAACCCGGTGTTCGCGGCCGCGGCGTGGGGCGGGCTCGGACTGACGCTCGTCATCCAGCAGCTCACGCGCGGCAATGGCGCCGAGGGCGAGGCGGTCCTCGGGCTCGTGCTCGGCTGCGGGATCTCGGCGGCGGCCGCCGCGTACGGCGGGCACGTGCGCGAGAAGCGCACGAATCGCGACCGCTAGCGCATCAACGAGATCCAGTCGAGCGGCTCGCCGCAGAAGCGCTCCGCCTGCTCCGGTGGGAGCTCCTCGAGTCTGCGCGCATCGTCCGCGCGGGTCAGGGCCAGCGGCCCGATCCCCTCGGGGAAGCCCCCGCTTCCGGGATGGAGGTCGCCCGCGCCGTACTCGATCTCGACGAGGTGGCGGCCGGCGTCGAGCTCGATCGTGCCGATCAGCTTGTACGCCTCGGCGTAGCTCAAGGTGTGGCGCGCGCTCCCGACCTTCTCGCGCGCGATCGAAACCTTGGCCTCGCCGCGCGGCTCGCCGCCCAGCCACACGTCGTACTCACCGCCCTCGGTGGTCTCCATCGTCGCGGTGAGGGTGCCCTCGCCTTCGGGGCGAACCATCGCGGGCTGACCGGCCACGCCCGACCAGCCGCGCGGAACGTCGGCGTCGCCCAGGTTGACGAACACGGCCGCCGGGCGACGGACGCCGACGATCCGGTCGGTGGGAAGCGCCTGCTCCTGGAGGGCGCGCACCTGCGCGCAGGGCACCGGCGCCGTCGGCTGTTCCGGCCCGCCCAGCGCCACGTGGGTCATGGTGGTCTCGGTCAGCGGCTCGGACCGTTGCCAGACGTCGTAGTAGCGGCCCCGCTGGACCAGCCGATACGCGGCGGGCGGCCGTGACGCGCTTGGCGAGCGGCGCTGCACGATCGTGCGGTAGACGAAGAAATCGGGCAGCGCGATCTGGTCCACGTCGGCGAACCCGCCCTTCGGGACCGTGTCGCCGTTGCGCAGGTAGATGAACCGCCGGCGCAGCTCGCTGATCGACTCCGGGTCCGCGTCGCGCAGGAACCAGCGCGCGGCCGGAGGCTCGTACTGGTTCACGAGCGTCGGCCCCTCGCCCGCGAACTGCTCGCCGATCTCCTCGAGCTCGGCCATGCGGTCGCGTGGCGCCAGGTTCGCCTCGTGGTAGGCGACCGCGTTCGACCACACGATGCCGCCGACCACGGCCACGCCGAGCGCCACGGCGGGCACGCGGGCCCAGCCCTTGAACGCCACGACGATCCCTAGCATCGCGGCCAGCGCGAGTACCGGGGACGCGATCGAGAGGGCCTTCGCGTCCACCCAGTGAGAGCCGAGGACCACGGTCACCCCGCACGAGAGCAGGACGCCGCCGCCGTAGAGGAGGAGCGTCCAGCGGCGGCGGCGGATTGCCCACACCGCGCCGACCGCCACAGCGACGGCCATCACCGCAATCAGGACGTAGGTCAGCGTCTTCTCCTCCGGACGCACGCGGAAGTCGCCGGCCGGCCAGATGCCGAACACCTGGAGGAGGCTGAGCGGCTCGATCAGGTTGGCCAGCCGGTCGTCTTGCGTGATCGTCGAGGCGGCGGGGCGGCCGAAGAACCCCGCGGCGAGGATGCTCGGCACGCTCAGGACGGCGACGATGACCGTGAGCCACACGGCGTTGCGGATGGCCTCGCCGCGCGCGATCCGGAACCACTGGACCGCCACGGGCAGGAGCAGCGGGAGCACCCAGATGCCGCCCCCGACGCTCAGCACCGCCAGCACGCCCGCGCTCGCCACCCCCAGCGGCAGGAGCCCGCGGCCGGTGACGCGCTCGGTGATCGCGCGCAGTGCGAGGACCGCGATGAGCACGACGAGCGCCGCGGTGGCGATCTCCTTGAAGCCGCCCCAGAGCGTGTAGCCGAACAGCAGCGCAGGCTGTGCCGCGACGAGCGCGATGAGGGCCCGCGCCCGCGGCCCGAGGCCCGTCTCCGCGAGGAGGGCGTAGAGCGCGAGCGCGAGCAGCGCCGCGAGCAGGCACAGGTACGGCTGCCAGACCCAGGCGAGGTCCTGACCGATCAGGTCGCCGCCGACCCCGAGCGGGATCAGGGCACCGAGCGGGTAGTCGCTGTTCAGGTAGAAGTCGAGCGTGGCCTCGTAGGTGGACGGCGCGAGGCCGTCCACGTTCGACCCGGCCTCGAGGGCGCGGTCGGTGAGGGCGAGCCAGCTGGCGGTGTCGTCGAGGCGGATGTAGCCGGCGAAGGTGGCATCGCCCGAGAAGATCACGGGCGCGCCGTAGATCACGAACGTCCCGACGGCCGCGACCGCCGCCCAGGGATCGAGCCGCCACCCTCCGCGGTTGCGCGCGAGCACGGCGCCCGCGACGGCAATTACGAGCGCGATCGGCAACGTGAGCTCCGCCGTCGAGTCGAACTCGGTCGTCGCCTGCCCGACGATCGCGATCACGCACAGGCCGAGCAGCGGGAGCAGTGGCCCCGGCACGCGAACGCCGGCGACCCGCTCGAGGAGCAGGCCGCAGCCCACGGCGACGGCCGTCAGCACGACTGGGAAGACGATCCAGCAGACGATCATCCGCGCCGCGGGAGCCTAGATGGACGGCGCGACACCGACCCCGCCCACGCGCCCGCCCCAACCGCGCCCGTTTCTGTCCACCCCTCGGACATAAGTGGGCGCAGTTCGCGGCTAGCCTGATTCGGGCTGTCCCAGGAGGGGTGGCAGAGCGGTTGAATGCGCCGGTCTTGAAAACCGGTGTCCGTCGCTAGGCGGACCGTGGGTTCGAATCCCACCCCCTCCGCTCGGACCCGCGGACTTGACAGCGGGCATGCGCCACGCATATACATCCGCGTACCGGTGTGTACGCAGACGTACCAAGCGTCTGCACACGCGCACATTCGACAGGGGGAGAACAGGTGCGGGACAGGGGGGATCTGCGGTCGCGGCCGCGGAAGCTGCGCAAGCGCGCGCAGGCATTGATCACGGCCACGGCGATCGCGGCGCTGGTGGCACCGGCGCTCGCGCCGGCGCAGAAGCCACAGCCGCCGGCCACGCCGGAACTGAACTTCGCCGCACCGATCAACCCCAAGCCGTGCACCTACGACTCCGGTGACGAGGTCGAGAAGAAGTCTTATGAGGTCGAGGGCTGGGATCCCGCCACGGACTACGAGCGGTACCCGGGCTCCTGCCAGCGGATGCGATTCGCCTACGGCCCGATCGCCGTCAAGCCCGGCCAGAACGACGTCCTCGTCGGGCCGGTCACGATCGAGAAGCCGATCCAGGACGGCTACATCACCCGCATCAAGCCCAACCTGACGCGGGTGGACGGCACGGTTCCGCCGGTTCACGAGGTCCACCTGCACCACGGCACCTGGCTGAACTCGACCGACAACTACGGCGACGGGCCGTTCTTCGCCGCAGGCGAGGAGAAGACGATCGCGCCCTTCCCGCGCGGGTACGGCATGCCGGTCAAGGCGACCGACCTGTGGCAGCTCCTCTACATGGTCCATTCGGCCGTGCAGCAGCCGATGGAGGTCTTCATCACCTACGAGATCGACTTCATCCCGGCGAGCGCGCCCGCCGCGCAGGACATGAAGCCGGCGTACCCGCTGTGGCTGGACGTGCGCCCCTCGAGCTACCCGGTCTTCAACGTGCAGCGGTCGTTCGGCGGCGACGACGGCGAGTGCACGTGGCCGACCGAGGAGTGCGCGGCCTTCAACTCGTTCGGCCAGAGCGAGGTCGGACAGGGCGAGCCCGGCAACGGGATCGGCAGGGACGAGTCGCTCCCCGACGAGGGCGAGGCGTTCGGTCGCGTCCCGAGCTTCACGGGCGGCACGATCATCGGTCTCGGCGGCCACCTGCACCCGGGCGGGTTGCGCAACGAGGTCGATCTGGTGCGCGACGGCCAGGCGAAGCGGATCTACACCGGGATTCCGACCTACTGGGATCCCGAGGACACGACGAAGGGCGGCGGCCCGCCCGACTCGTGGGACTTCTCCATGCGCGTGAACGGCCTGCCGAACTGGGGCGTCCACGTCGAGCCGGGCGACGTCCTGCGCTCGAACGCCGCGTACGACACGACGTTGCAGGACTCCTACGAGAACATGGGCATCGTCGTGGCCCTGCTCGTGCCGGAGGACGATGATGGGAACAAGCAGGCGCCGGGCGTCAACCCGTTCGATGCGCCCGTGGACGACTCGGGTCGCTGCGACTCCGGCGGCCTCCTGGCGGAGACGCCGACGCTATGCCCGAACGGGATGCTCGAGACGCACGGGCACTACAAGGAGAACGGCTACCGCGGCGGCCCGGCCGGCGAATGGACGGCGCCGTCGAACGGCCCCGCGTCGTTCGAGACGACCGAGATCGGGATCGCCAACTTCCTGTATCTACCAGGCGACCTGACGCAGGTGGACGCGCTGGGCGTGCCGAAGGTGCCGCTCGGCTCCGACCTGCGGTTCACCAACCTGGACGGCGCCGCGGTGCTCCACACCGTGACGACGTGCAAGTTCCCATGTCTCGGCCCGACCGGGGCGGCGTTCCCGCTCGGCGACGGCGAGACGAGCAAGGGCACGCAGGTCGAGCTCGACTCGGGCCAGCTCGGGTTCTCGGTGCCGGAGATCAGCGGGGCGAAGAACGAGCTCACGTGGGCCACGCCGGTGAGTGACGAGCAGTACGAGGCGGGGGAGATAGTCACGTACTACTGCCGCATCCACCCATCGATGCGTGGCGCGTTTGAGGTGACGGAGTGATGGCGCGAGCAATCATCGCCGCCGCGGTGGCGGCGGTGATGATCGTGCCGACGGGCGCGGCGCAGGCACAGCAGGGGGGGACCTGCGCCGCGCCCGATGTCGCCGGGGGTGAGTGGCCGTTCTACAGCGGCACCGTCGACGGCCACCGCGAGCAGCTCGCGGAGGACGCGATCTCGACGGAGTCCGTCGGCCAGCTCGGCATGGCCTGGAAGCAGGCCACACCCGACGGCGGGGTCATCCACTCGACCCCGACCGTCGTCGACGGCTGCGTCTTCTTCGGCACGGACCTCGGCAACGTCTACGCGCTGAACGCCGACACCGGCGAGGTCGTCTGGACCCAGCCGCTCGCCGAAGGTGGCGACGGCAGCTCGACGTTCGCCGGGGCCGGCATCGTCGGCGCGCCCGCGATCGTCGACGGGCTGGTGTACGTCGGCGCGACCACGCCGGACGCGTCGGTCCTGCACGCGCTCGACCAGGCGACCGGCGCGCGGGTCTGGCACGCCGTCGTGGACGACGACGACGGCGGTGGGCTCGACTCGAGCCCCGTGCCGTTCAACGGCATGGTCTTCCAGTCGTTCAAGGGCGACGAAGCGTCGAACCACTCGAACCCGGGGTTCGTGATCGTCGACGGCTCGCGCGAGGGCGGGGGCGAGATCCTCGTGAAGACGCGCGTGCTTCCCGATGCCGACTTCGAGGCGGGCGACCGCGGCGGCTCGATCGTGAACACGCCCACCGTGGACCTCGAGCGCAAGCTGATCTTCGCGGGCACGGGCAACCCCGCCAGCCGGCGGCAGAACCCGCGCACGAACTCGCTGATCAAGATCGACGTCGATCCTGAGAGCCCGACGTTCGGCCAGATCCTGGCGTCGCACCGCGGCACGTCGGACTCGTATCCGCTGCCGCAGGACATCGACTCGCCCGTGTGCAACCCGGACATCCAGTGGCCGGTCGGGCGGTTCACGTGCGGCTCGTTCGACTTCAACTTCCTGGCGTCCCCCAACCTGTGGGACGCCTCGGACGGCGCGCGCCTCTTCGGCGGGCTCCAGAAGTCGGGCGTCTACACGACGGTGAACACGGACACGATGGAGCGCGCCTGGCAGGCGACGCTCGGCGTCCCGTGCCTGGGCTGCAACCTCAGCTCGACGGCCGTCGACGAGAACGGGATCTACGTGGCGGTCACCGGCGGGAACCTGTACTCGCTGAACCGCGACACGGGGGCGATCCAGTGGGTCACGCCGGGCACAGGCACCTTCCGCTACAACGGCGTCGCCGTAGCGAACGGCGTCGTCTACAGCCTGAACGACGCGATCGGCGCGCTGCAGGCGCTCGACGCGGAGACCGGCCTGCCGCTGTTCACCCACCCGTTCGCGCAGGACACGCAGACGCCCATGCACGACATGGGCAACTCGAGCGGAATCTCGATCGCTCGCAACACGGTCTTCGTGACCTCGCAGTGGGACTCGACGAGCACGCTGTTCGCGTTCAAGCTCGGCGACCCCGCCGGGGGTGGCGGCGGCGGAGGCGGCGGGCCTGCGGTGCCGGAGCTGCCCGAGGCGCCGGGCGGCGGCGACTTGCCGCCCGTCCAGGCCGCGATCGTCACCGGCCCGGGTGCGACCTACGCCGGCTACACGCCGCCGGTCATGGTCACGCAGGTCGGCGGCCCGCTGAACTACACGAACCTCGACATCGCCCGCCACGACGTGGTGGCGGACTCGGGCGTCTTCCGGAGCGCGCTCGCCGGCACCGGCGAGACCGTTCCGGTCACGGGGCTCGAGAACGTGAAGTCCGGCCAGTCGTACGGGTTCTTCTGCAGCATCCATACCGGCATGCGGGGGACGCTGGTCGTCCGCTGACGGCCGGTACAGCCCCGTACCAGACCCAGCTACCATGGAGGCCAGCCTGATGACTCGCACGGACTCCCTGTTCTTCCGTGCGCTCGAACCCGAGGACGGCTGGGTCGGGCAGCGCACGGTCACAAGCGCGTCGCAGCGCGCGCGGATGCTCGACGCGATCGCGCGCGCGGTCGCGCAGAAGGGCTACGCCCGCGTGACCGTCGGCGACGTCGTGGCCGACGCCGGCGTGTCTCGGCGGACCTTCTACGAGCAGTTCAAGGACAAGGAGGCCTGCTTCCTCGCGGCCTACGCCACGGGAACCGAGGCGCTGATTCGCGACATGGTCGAGGCCTCGCTCGCGTTCACCCCCGACGCGGACTGGCGCGACGTGCTCGAGGCCGCGATCGACACCTACGTCACCACGCTCGCGGACGATCCCGAGTTCGCGCGCACGTTCCTGGTGGACGTGCTCGGCGCCGGCCCGGCCGCCGTCGAGCTGCGCCGGCAGGTCTACGAGCAGTTCGTCCAGCAGTACGTGATCCTCGCGCGGCGCGCGGCGCGCCAGCAGCCGGAGCTCGGGGAGGTGCCCGAGATCTACCTGCGCGCGCTCGTCGGCGGGATTGGCGAGCTCGTCCAGCAGCACGTGCTGACGCGGGACGCTAAGAGCCTCGTCGAGCTGCGCCCCGTGCTCGTCCAGCTCGTCAAGGCCGTCATCCAGGGCGCCGGCGTTCCAGCCGCAGTGGCGCGTTAGCGCAACCGCCGCCGCAAGAAGCACAGAGGTGACGCGTTCAGTGGCCACGATGTGGTTAACTCACACGTTCCGGTACGCATCCGTACCAGGGGCAAGCGGTCATTTCTACGTGGGGGGAAACATGATTTCCAAGGTCGTCGGAGCGCTTGCGCTCACGATTCTGCTGCTCGTTCCTGCGAGCGCGTCGGCTCAGAGGATCGACCGCGTGCCGACGCCCGAGCTCGACCCCCTCGGCCTCGACATCAGCCCGCGCCCCTGCTCGTATGAGGGCGGGGACGAGTTCGAGAAGCAGTTCTACAAGGCCGAAGGCTGGAAGGGCCCGGACTACACGCGTTATCCGGGCGCATGCCAGCGCATGCGCTTCTCCTACGGCCCGATCGCGGTGAAGCCGGGCCAGAACGACGTCCTGATCAACCCGGTGACGATCGAGAAGCCGATGGCCGACGGCTACATCACCCGCTTCCGACCGAACCTCGTCCGCGCGGACGGCACGGTGCCGCCCGTCGAGCAGGTGCACCTCCACCACGGCACCTGGATCTCCTACCCCGAGTACGGCAGCGGACCGTTCTTCGCGGCCGGCGAGGAGAAGACCGTGGCGCCCTTCCCCCACGGCTTCGGCATGCCGGTCAAGGCGACCGACACGTGGCTCCTGCTGTACATGGTCCACTCGGCCGTCGTGCAGCCGATGGAGGTCTACATCATCTACGACGTCGACTTCATCCCGAAGGCGCAGGGCGACGACCTGGGCATGAAGTCCGCCTACCCGCTGTGGCTCGACGTGCGCCCCTCGGGCTACCCGGTCTTCAACACGCAGCGCCAGTTCGGTGGCAAGGACGACAAGTGCACCTGGCCCAGGGAGCAGTGCGCGGACTTCGACCCCTACGGCAAGCAGATCGTGGGCCAGGGCGAGCCGGGCAACGGCAAGGGCGAGGATTGGACCTTCCCCGAGAAGGGCGAGACGTTCGGACGTGCCGGGCCGTTCAACGGCGGCACGATCATCGGCATGGGTGGCCACATGCACCCGGGCGGGATTCAGAACGAGATCGACCTGGTCCGTGGCAAGAAGAAGAAGCGCATCTACACGGGCAAGGCTGTCTACTGGAATCCCAAGAACAAGAAGAAGGGCGGGGGTCCGAAGGACTCCTGGGACTTCTCCATGCCGGTCGTTGGCAACCCGTTCTGGGGTGTCCACGTGAAGCCGGGCGACAAGCTCCGGTCGAACGTGACCTACGACACGAAGCTGCAGTCCACCTACGAGAACATGGGCATCGCGGTCAGCCTGCTCGTCCCCAATGACGAGAACGGCAAGCCGCAGGCGCCCGGTCTCAACCCGTTCAAGGCCAAGGTCGACCGCTCGAGGAATTGCTACCGCAAGGGCGGCCTGAAGAAGTCGGGGATCCAGAAGAAGAAGAAGGTGCTCTGCACGCAGGGCGTCGTCACCCACGGGCACCTGGCCGAGAACGCGAACCGCGGTGGGCCCAGCGGCAAGTGGGATGCGACGAGCTTCGGCGAGACCAACGAGGTCGCGATCGCCGACTTCCTCTACGTGCCGGGCGACCTCTCGACGCGTACGTCGATGGGCATCCCGGAGGTGAAGCTCGGCGAGAGCGTGCGCTTCACGAACTTCGAGGGCGGGGCGATCTACCACACGATCACCTCGTGCGCGTACCCATGCCTCGGGCAGACGGGTGCCGCGTTCCCGCTCGCCGACGGAGAGACGAGCAAGGGCCGGCAGGTCGACCTGGACTCGTCCGAGCTCGGCTTCGGCACGCCCGCGATCGGGCCTGCCAAGCAGACGCTCGAGTGGTCGGTCGACGTGACCAAGGAGCAGGGCTACAAGCCAGGTGAGGTGGTCACGTACTTCTGCCGCATCCATCCCTTCATGCGCGGCGCGTTCGAGGTGAAGGAATGAGCACGCTCTGCACTAGCGCGATGTCGTCCTGCTCAACGAGCGCCGCGAACGAGGTCAAGGAATGACCGACTGGGGGGAGTGGGCACCGCTTCGTTCTCCGCGCGCGCGGGACGCGTGGGAGACGATGCCGGAGGACCTGCCGGTGGACGTGCTGCCGTGCTCGAACGACGAGTTCTTCCCGCCGCCGCCGAACGCGCGGCAGAAGGCGATCATGGCGCTGGCCGACGCCGAGACCGAGCGGTGGCGGCGGAAGTTCAACATGAGCCGGCGCGAGTTCGTCCGCACCTCGGGGGCCATGGCGATCGGGTTCTGGGCGATCGACGTGATCCAGCCCGGGATCTACGGCAACTACGGCGGCGCGAGCGCCGTCTCCACCGGCCGCCCCGACGCGTGCGACCTCGAATGGGCGGGGCGCAAGGGGCTCGAGACGGTGAAGAACCTGCCGGGCGAGTTCGTCTTCGACGTGCAGTCGCACCACGTGGACCCGGACGGGATGTGGCGGGTCACGAACCCGGCCATCCACGCGTTCTTCAACGCCGTGTGGCCGCAGACGCGTGAGGGCGGTGAGGCCGACCCGATCGAGAACCTCTCGCGCTACCACTACCTGAAGGAGATCTACCTCGACTCGGCCACGACCTGCACGGTCCTGTCGGTGGTGCCGACCTCGCCCGACACGAACAATCCGCTGCCGGTCGAGGAGGCCTCGCAGACGATCGACGTGGTCAACGAGCTCGCGCGCTCCAAGCGGAGCGTGATGCACGCCTTCGTCATGCCGAACCGCGGCGGGTCGGGCGACAGCTCGCCGACGGTCGAGCCGCTGTACCTCGAGGAGGAGATGCAGCTGATGTTCGACCGCGCGGACAAGTACCGCGATCGGCTGCGCGGCTGGAAGACCTACTGCGCGTGGGGCGACGTCCCGAACGCGAGTGGCTGGTTCCTCGACTCGGACACGGGCATGCGGTTCCTCGAGAACGTTCAGGCGGTCTCGAAGAAGTACCCGCAGATCCCGCCGACGGTCGCGACCCACAAGGGCTTCGCGCTGCCGGGCTTCGACCAGCGGGCGGCTGCGCCGCGCGACGTCGGGCCGGCCGCGAAGGCGAACCCGGGCGTGAACATCATCGTCTACCACTCGGGCTACGACACGGGCGACACGCAGCGCGCTTACCGCGGCGACGCCCAGGCGGACTCCATGTCGAACACGGTGGACGGGCTGATCAAGAGCCTGCGCGAGAACAAGTGGGACGCCTCGCACCACCGCAAGAAGGGCAAGAAGTTCGGCAACGTGCCGAACGTCTGGGCCGAGCTCGGGTCCGTATGGCGGGACGTGATGAACGACCCCGACCAGGCCGCCCACCTGCTCGGCAAGCTCATCAACCACGTCGGCCCGAAGCGGATCTGCTGGGGCACCGATTCGCTCTGGTACGGGTCGCCGCAGCCGGAGATCGTCGGCATGCGCCGGTTCGAGTTCACCGCGAAGGGCAAGGAGCTCTACGGCCTGCCCTTCGGCCTGGAGGGCGATGTCGAGGATCCGACGCGGAAGGCGCCGACCCCGGCGCGCACGATCCGCAACGGCATCCTCGGCCGCAACGTCGCCAAGGCGTACAAGGTCAACCCGGACAAGAAGCGGCACGAGATCAGCTGCGACCAGGTGAACGCGCTGCGTGACGACGAGTACACGCTGACGCGTAAGAACCACCTGCTCGAGACGCGCCCGTTTGCGTCAAATGTCGCACCCGGCGCGCGCACACGGCGCGAGGTCTGGAAGTCGATCACGACAGGCCCGTGGTCCCCGTAAGACTCCGCACGGGCGTTCTCGCGGTCATCGCGACAGGCGCCCTCGCGGTGCCGTCGACGTCCGCCGCGGACGGGGTATCCGTCCGGGTCAAGACCGCCACGCAGGCACAGGTGCTCCAGACCGGCAAGCTGCTGGTGCGCGTGGCCGCGAACCACGCGACCCGAGTGCGGCTGAGTGCCCTGGTCGGGAAGAAGGCCGTCGCGAAACGAAAGACCGTCAAGGTCAAGAAGGGCAAGGCTCGGACCGCCGCTCTCAAGCTCAACAAGCGCGGCCAGCAGTCCCTCGCCGGCTGCTCCGCCAAGCGGGTCACGGTCCTGGGCCGGGCGCTCGGTACCCCCGGTCTGCAGGCGCGCCAGAGCCGTCGGCTCGGCCTGAAAGCCCCCGGTGGCGAGTGGCCCCACTACAGCGGGACCCTCGACGGTCACCGCGAGCAGACCGCGGAGAAGTCGATCACGACGGACAACGTGTCCGAGCTCGGGGTCGCCTGGCAGATGCCCACGCCGGACGGCGGCCTGATCCACTCGACCCCGGTGCTCGCCGCCGGCTGCGTGTTCTTCGGGACCGAGCTCGGCAACGTCTACGCGGTGAACGCCGACACGGGCGCGCTGGTGTGGAAGCAGGCCTTGGGCGAGGGCCGCGAGGGCAGCAACTCCTTCCAGGGCGCGGGGATCGTCGGCGCGCCGGCCGTCTCCGGCCGCACGGTCTACGTGGGCGCCACGACTCCCAAGGCCTCGGTCCTGTCGGCCCTCGACCGGGCCACGGGCAAGGTCATCTGGAAGCGCGTGGTCGACAAGGATCCGGGTGGCGGCCTCGACTCGAGCCCGGTGCCGTTCAAGGGGATGGTCTTCCAGGCGTTCAAGGGCGACGAGTCGAGCGACCACTCGAACCCGGGCTTCGTGATCGTCGACGCGTCGCGCAAGCGCCGCGGGAAGATCCTCGTCAAGACGCACAACATCCCGGCGAAGGACTACGAGGAGGGCTACCGCGGCAGCTCGACCATCAACACGCCCGCGGTCGACGTCAAGAAGATGCTGGTCTTCGCCGGCACCGGCAACCCGGCGAGCCAGAAGCAGCATCCGATCTCGAACTCGCTGATCAAGATCGACGCCGATCCTGACTCGAAGACGTTCGGGAAGATCCTGGCGTCCGCTCGCGGCACCTCGGACAGCTACCCCTTCCCGGACGACATCGAGTCCCCTGTCTGCCAGAGCGAGGAGCAGTGGCCGATCGGCCGCTTCTCGTGCGCGCAGTTCGACTTCAACTTCCTCGCGTCACCCAACCTGTGGACGAACTCCGAGGGGCGCCAGATGTTCGGCGGCCTCCAGAAGTCGGGCGTGTACACCGCGGTCTACACCGACACGATGGAGATCGCATGGCAGGCGACGGTCGGCGTGCCGTGCCTGGCGTGCAACCTGAGCTCGACGGCGGTCGACGCGAACGGCATCTACATCGCGGTGACGGGCGGCAACCTGTTCTCGCTCAACCGCGACACCGGCGCGGTTCAGTGGGCCACGCCCGTGACCGGGACCCTGCGCTACAACGGCGTGGCCGTGGCGAACGGCATCGTCTACAGCCTGAACGACGCAATGGGCGCGCTGCAAGCGTTCGACGCCGCGAACGGCCTCCCGCTGTTCACGCACTCCTTCATGGACGACACCCAGACGCAGATGCACGACATCGGTAACTCGAGCGGCGTTTCCGTCGCGCGCAACATGGTCTTTGCCACCGCGCAGTCGGACAACACCAGCACGCTGTTCGCGCTCAAGCGCGGCGCCACCGGCGACCCCGGAGGCGGAGGCGGAGGCGGCGGTGGTGAGGAGGAGCCACCTCCTCCGGACGACGGCGGTGGTGGCGGCGAGCCCGCCGCAGAGGGCATCATCGCCACCGGCCCGGGCGCCACGAACTACGGCTACCTGACGCCGATCGTCCTGGTCAACCAGGGCGGCACGGCCTCCTACACGAACGCCGACGCCGTGAAGCACAACGTCTCGTCCACGGAGGGCCTATTCCGCAGCGAGCTGGCGAACACCGGTGAGACGCTTCAGGTCGAGGGCGTGGACAAGCTCGAGCCCGGCACATACGACTTCATCTGCGAGCCGCATCCGGGGATGAAGGGCCAGCTGATCGTCCAGTGATGAGGACGCGCGCTCGCATCGCGACGCTCGCCGGCGTGGCCGTACTCGCCATCGGCGCCTACGCGATCGCGGACGAGATCGAGGGGACCGACGCGGGCGACAAGCTGACCGGCACCGAGCAGGCGGACCAGATCACGGGGGAGCGCGGCGACGACACGCTCGAGGGCCTCGGCGGCGATGACACGCTCGACGGCGGCGGGGACAGCGACAAGGTCCTGGGCGGCGCGGGCAATGACAAGGTCTTCGGCGCCGACTGCGAGCTCGGCGAGCTCGGCCGCGTCTGCGACAACATCGGCCGGGACGTCCTGAAGGGCGGGCCGGGCAACGACGACATCCGCGCCAATGCGTGCTCGGACAATCCGGACTGCCAGGCGGCCACGAACATCAGCCTCGGCACGCGGATGGTCGGCGGCCCCGGCGACGATTCGATGCTGGGCGCCGAGAAGCGCGACGTGTCGTCCGGAAACGCGGGCAACGACACCGCGCGCGGCTTCCTGGGACGCGACTCGCTGATGGGCGGGAAGGGCGACGACATCGTGGACGGCGGCGCCGGCAACGACCGGCTATGGGGCCACGGCGGCAAGGACGAGCTGACCGGCGGCAAGGGCCGCGACCGGCTCTCGGCGGGCAACGGCCGGGACAAGGTGCACGCGCTCGACGGAAAGCGCGACCGGGTCAAGTGCGGCAAGGGCCGCGACACCGCGACCGTGGACAAGAAGGACCGCGTGCGCGGCTGCGAGCAGACCTCGCGCGGCTAGCGCAACAAACGGGCTCCGTCCCCTTTCGTTGCGCGGCTAGCCGGCCACGTCCGCCGGCTCCGGCGTTCGCTCGGCTCCGCGGCGCGCCGTCTTCTCGATCCCGCCCAGGATCCGCGGCCATATGCCGCGCGGCAGGTCGTGGCCCATCCCGTCGATCAGCTCGAGCTTCGCGTTCGGGATCGCCTTCGCCGTGGCCCGGCCGCCGGAAGGACGGACCAGCCGGTCGGCCTTCCCGTGGATCACGAGTGTGGGCGCCTCGATGCGGCGCAGGTCGGCGCTCCGGTTGCCGCTCGCCAGGATCGCGCCGAGCTGGCGGGCGAAGCCGTGCGGGTCGAGGCCGCGGTCCCACGCCTGGCCCGCGAGCTCGCGCAGCTCGTCGTCATCCCGCTCGAAGGCCGGCGAGCCGACGAGCTTGAAGAGCTTGACGAGCCGCTCCTGGTAGTCCTCGCGACTCGCGGCGGGCTTCTGGAGGAAGACGGGCAGGATCCGCGGCGCTGGCTGGCCCGACCAGCGGCTGCCGGTGCTGGACATGATCGAGACGAGTGACTCGACGCGCTCCGGCGCCCGCGCCGCCATCGTCTGGGCGATCATGCCGCCCATCGACGCGCCCACCACGTGTGCGCGCTCGATCCCCAGCTCGCCGAGAAGCCCCAGCCCGTCGTCGGCCATGTCTGCCAGCAGGTAGGGGGGCTGCTTGACGCGGCGGGTCATGATCTGGGGCATCGTGGGCGTCGGTGCATCGTCCAGGCGCGTCGAGCGGCCGACGTCGCGGTTGTCGTAGCGGATCACGAAGAAGCCGCGCTCAGCGAGCTCGCGGCAGAAGTCCTCGTGCCACCCGAGCATCTGGGTTCCGAGCCCCATGACCAGCAGGACCGCCGGGCGGTCCGGATCGCCGAACGGCTCGTAGCACAGCTCGACGTCGCCGACCTTGCAGAAGCGCTCGTCCATGGGCCGGACGCTACCGGCCACCCGGGATCTCCACCACCTGCTGGAACGTCGGCCGGTTCTGCCACGGGATCAGCGGCTGTGTGATCCCGCCGAGCGGCCGGTGCCAGATGGCGTCGAAGCAGGCCTGCTCGCCGTCGCGGTCCTCGGCCGCGCAGACGGGGTCATCGGCGTAGATCGCAGCCGCATCGACCTCGAGCGCAGCCTCCAGGGAGCGCAACAGTGCGCGCCGGCAGCGCTTTACCACGGGGCCAGGCCCCCTGGTAAGCGGCGACCCGCAGTACGTCCGGGACCAGCGCCCGCGCACTCGCCGGCCGAGCACTGCCCTCAGATCCTTCTGGGCGAACGAGTACCAGCCGTCCTGCCATGCGCTGCCCACGTGGTCGCCGTGGTTGTTCGGATGGTTGTCGAGCGGGTGGACCGTGGTCATCGCCTCGAAGAGCCGCTTCCCGAGCACCGGGCGGAACTGCGCCTCGACCCAGCGCGGCCACCAGGCGTCCATGATCTGGATCGCTTGGGCATGCTCGTATGCGCCGTCTCCGTCCTCGTCGCGCCGATGCGCGCCGGCGCGCCGCCACTCGCGCAGCCGGCCGACCGCTTCACGGAGCTCCTCGTCGCGCGGGCTCCCCAGCACGCGCAGCGCCCACGGCAGGACGGCGTCGCCGCGCAGATCGACCGTGGCGGCGTCCGCCATCGCCTCGGTCAGCTCGGGCAGGGTGGCCTTTCGCCGCCCGGCGACCAGGCGCCGGACCCGGTCGTCCAGGAGGTTCGAGCGGTAGACGGGGCCGTAGCCCCAGTTGCCGTCCGCGGCGCCGTAGCCGCGCGCCTGCTTCCCGTTCCAGTCGACGATGTAGCGCTGGTCCACGACGCGCGGGTGCGTACGCGCGGGGGTCGACGTCTCGACGAGCGACCGGCCGCTCTCCCCCGGCTCCCAGCGGCGCCATTCGAACCGCGCGCGCACCGGCAGGCTCGGGTCCACTCCGCGCGGGCGGCGCGGGTTCGCGCCCGCGTTCTGGTACGCGATGTGCTCCGAGTCCGCGTAGAACCAGTTGAACGTGAACGGCACCAGCGCCGCGGCGCGCTGGAAGCGGCGCGGGCCGGTGATCCGGCCGGGATCGTTGAAGTAGGAGAACGCCAGGCCGGAGTCCGTCTCATGGCCGTAGGTGCTGCGCAGGCGCGTGAAGAGCACGGGGCGGCCGCGCACCTCGCCGCGCGCGATCACGATCCCGAGCTGGGTCCGCTCGACCCGCAGCGTCTCGGTGCCTGCCGGCGTCTGGTCGGCAGCGCTCGGATCCCACGAGTTGGTCCGCTCGAGCACCTCGATCTTCCGGCACCGGCCCCGGAAGCGGTAATGGGTCTTGTCGCAGAGCGGCACCGCGAAGGTGTCCACGATGTCCTGCGCCGAGGTGGTCGCGCTCCACGCGTAGTCGCGCCCGCGGCCCAGCTGCACGAACAGGTTGACGCCCGGGAAGGCGACCCCGCGGGCGTCGTAGCCCGGCGCGTGCACGTCCTGCTCGACGAGGACCTGCGGCGAGAAGTAACCGGTCTGCGGCCCGAACACGGCCAGTGGGCGGCCCGATTCGGACTCCCGCGCCGACACGAGCAGCGCGTTCGACTGGACGGACGGGAACGCCATCAGGGCGCGTGTCGTCGAGCCGGGGGCCTCCGCCTTGCCCAGGATCTCGGCCATCTCGACGCTGTCCGGGTTCGGGATCGCCGCGCCGCGCCGCTTGCGCGGGTGGAGCGCATAGGGAAACCGCTTGCGATGCACGATCGCGACGGCCTCGGGGTCGTCTACCGAGCGGAACTCCTGCCACACCCGTTCGCCGCGCCTGCGGCCGAACCGCTTGCGCGCAGCCTGGAGCGCCAGCGCCGACTCGAGCTCCTCGCCGCCGCCCACGCCGAAGATGGCGCCCGCCACCGCGGCCGTGGCGACGACATCGGCCGGCACGAAGTCGTCCGGGCCGTCGAGGTCGTTGATCGCCGCGTACTCGCCCGGCATCTTCGTCGGATCGAGCCGCGCCTCGGCGATGTAGGCGTTGACTCCGGCGAGGTACTCGGCAAGGTCCTCGCGCAGCCGGTCGGCCTCGTCCTCGAAGCCGCGCGGGCGCACCTGCGTCTGGCGCGTGAGCTCCTCCTCGGAGTAGGGCGCGACCGACCACATCAGCGCATCGAAGGCCCGGTTTGCCGGTGCCCCGCCCGCAAACGACGAGAGCTGCGCGCGGCCGAGATGGCGGAAGATGTCCATGAAGAAGAGCCGGTCCTCGGCGGTCGCGTAACCGATGCCGAACATCGCGCCCGCGCGAGTGTCCGAGTAGATGTGGGGCACGCCGAACTCGTCGTCGCGGGTGATCGTCACGTCGTCGCGCGGGCTGTAGCGGCGGTCGACCGCGCCCTTCACCCCGAACCCCGCGTCCTTGAAGTGCGTCGCGAGCGTGTCGGCCGTGAACGGGCGCGGCGCGGCGATCAGGTCGCGGTACAGCGGCAGCTGGTCGCTCGAATGCGCTGGCCGCACCCCGGTGGCGAGGAAAGCACCCAGCTCGACCGCGTTCGAGAGCCCGCGCGACCCCGGTGGCAGCACGTTCCGGATGCCCCCGGCGTCGTTGGTGCCGTACGGCTCCGGTTCCGGTTGGGCCGCGGCGGGGCCGGCCGCAAGCAGGGCGAAGGCGAGCGCGAGGAGCGGCCGGGTCAGCACGCGCGGCGGAGGTCGATCCGGCGCTTCGTCGACTTCGAGTAGACGCCGCTGGCCGCGCGACGCTTGCCCGTCACCCGCCAGCGCCTGCCCTCCCGGACCTTGAAGCGGATGCGCGTTTTGCGTGTCTGCAGCGCGAGGATGCGACTGCGGCGGCCGGACACCAGCCGGACACGGAACGTCCCGCCGGCCGGCTTGAGCCGCGCGCGATAGCGGCGCACCCGGCAACCGTCGCCCTTGCCGCCGCCCACGCGGCGCACGCGCAGGCCCGGCTTGTGCGGCCGCCCGCGGCCCGCCAGCGCGCGGAGATCGAACGCCTCCGACAGGAAGCGGCCATTGCTGTCCTCGGGCGCGTCGAGCCCGAAGAGGCCCATGACCGTGGGCGCCGGGTCCACGTTCTCGGCCTGGCGCGGGTTCTGAAGCGTGTCGTCGAAGTCCGGCGCGCGCGAGCCCTCGATCGATTGCCTGCGCACGTGGTCGCCGCCTCCCAGCACCGCGAAGAAGTTGTCGCGCGTCTGCGAGGCGCCGTGCTGTCCGATGAACGTGGGCGCGACGTCGGTGAGCGGGTTCGAGCTCTCGCCCGTGTCGAGAAACGCACCGCCCGGCGTGTGCATCACCAGCATGTCGCCGGTGCGCTCGCCGGACGCGTGCCAGCTCGGGTGGACGCCGTCGATCGTGAACTGCGCACCGCCGTCCTCGGGATTCGGCTCGCGATACAGCGCCTCCGCGATCTCCGGCGAGGTCAGCGCGGCGGCGCGGATCCGCTTGAGCAGATCGAACCGGTCCTCCGCGGTGCGGTTGGCCAGGTAGAGCATCGCCGCGTTGCCGTTGCCGATCACCGTGAACGTGGACTCGTCGATTCCCTCCGCCTCGAGGATGTCCCCGAGCTGGGTCTTGGTCGGCGTCAAGTCCATCGAATGGTCCGAGAGGACGATCACGACGCTCCGGTCCCACTCGCCGCGCTCGCGCAGCGCCTCCACCAGTCGCCGGATCTCGGTGTCGGCCATCCCGATCGCCGCGTCATAGGCGCTGAGCGGGCCGAACGCGTGCCCGCCGCTATCGACCTGCGGCAGGTTGACGAATGTGAAATCCGGCCGTCGCGGGTCACCGCCGCCGGCCGGCGCGACGCCCTCCTCGACGGTGCGCAGCACCTCGTCCATCACGACCGCGTCGGTGAGCGTGTAGCCGCTTGCCGGGTTGGTGTCGGCGTCGTCGTCGCAGTAGTCCTCGTCGCCCTCGAGCGAGCCGCTGCACGGCGACCACAGGTGGTCCACGTCGCGCCGCTTCGGATTGACCTTCTTTCCGGCGAAGATCGCACCGAGCTTCGGCTTGCCCAGCACGGCCGCGGTCACCAGCCGGTCCGGGTTCCGCTGCCGCTTGATGGCAGCGAACACGGTCTCCGCCATCAGGCAGCTCGCGTCCTCGCCGCTCGTGAGAGTCGGCGGCTTCGAGTAGTCGAACGGCCCCGTGGTCTTGCAGGTGTCCTCCTCGACGGGGGCGTAGAGGCCGTACCCGTTGCCCGCGGTCCCGGAGCTCTCGATGTAGGCCCCGGTCATCATCGCGACGTGGTTGGGGTTGGTCTCGGCGATGATCACGGAGCGCGACTCCTGGTAGTAGGTCGCGCGCCCGCCCTCGCCCGCGATGAGTGACGAGATGAACGGCGCCATCCCCGCGTCGACGCGGTCGCCGTCGAGCCCGTCGATCACGACGACGTAGACGATCGGCCGCTCGGTTGCGGCCGCCGCGGGCGCGGCGGCGGTCGCAAGCAGCGCGACCAACACGGCGGCGAAGCCCCTCATCGCCATCCAGAAACCCGTCACAGACGAGACAGGATCGCATTTGTGACGAGCCGAGCCACCGGTCCCGCCGGAAGCCCCGCCACGTCCGCGTCGCCCGAGGTCATCTGCACGTCCCCGTCCTGCGCCTCGAGCTCACCCTCCAGGCGGATGGGGACGGGGGCGTTCGAGAACGGAACCGCGCCGCCTGCGAGGCCTCCGATCAGGCCGCCGAGCGGGCCGAACTGCTCGCCCGCGACGCGACCGATCTCCGCAACGCTGGCCGTCGCGTCCACCTCGATCCGGTAGCGCGAGTCGCCGAGCCCCTCCAGCCGGAACGTCGACGTCTCGAACGGGCCGGCCTCGACGTCCTCGAGGTCGATCTCGACCTCGTCGAACTTGTTCAGGCGCTCGAAGGGGTCCTCGTCCGCGTCCTCGAGGTCGAACTCGAGCCCGCTCCCCGTGACCTCGATCCGGTCACCGTGGCCCGCGAGCAGCCGCAGCGCCGGCACCGCCCGGAGCTCGACATCGGCGACACCCCCGCCCTCCTCGAGCCGCTCCTCGACGCGGCCCTCGAGGTACGGGGGGAGGGCGAAATGCGCCGCGACGGCGACGAGCACGACGAACGCCGCAACGCCCAGCGCGAGAAGTCGAATCCGGGAACCAGCCATACAATCGACATGGAGTTTGCCCGGAGAGGTGGCCGAGTGGCTGAAGGCACTCGCCTGCTAAGCGAGTAGGGGGCTAATCGCTCTCTCGAGGGTTCGAATCCCTCCCTCTCCGTTTCGTCGCGCCGCCGTGCGCTCCCGTCACATCCGTAACCCCCCGGTCACCCCGCCACCGCCACGCTCCGCCGGTGGCACGGATTCCTCGACCACAGCCCGGAAAATCGGTGCCACCGTGGCATCCGGACCTGATCATCGCCGCTATCACCGAGCGTCAGCACGGGGTGGCGTCACGGCGACAGTTGCTCGCCGCGGGTGTCAGTGACCACGCGGTCGCGCACCGCCTGGCCATCCGGCGCCTGCATCGGATTCACCCAGGAGTCGTCGGCGTGCGCGAACCGCCCGGTCAGCTCGGTCTGTTCATGGCGGCGACGCTGGCGTCGGGCGGCGTCCTCAGTCACCGCTCCGCTGCGGCCCTGTGGGATCTGCGTGCGCAGGCGAGTGGCGCGGTGGAGGTCACGCGCCGACGCGGCGGGACGCGGGGACCGCGCGGGGTAGCGGTCCATGGCACGCGTTCCCTGCAGGACGAGGAGCGGACCACCCATCACGGCATCCCCTGCACGACGGTCGCACGAACGATCGTGGACCTGGCCGGCGCGCTCAGCGAACACGACTTGCGGCGGCTCGTCGAGCGATCGGTGGTTCTGCGGCTCTTCGATCGCGGTGCGCTCGAGGCCTCGCTCGCCCGTGCCAACGGACGGCGGGGCGCCGGCACCCTCCGGCGAATCCTCGCCGAGTTCGTGGACGAGCTCGCGCCGACGCGAAGCGAACTCGAGCGGCGATTCCTCGACCTCGTCCGAGACGCCGGCCTCCCAATGCCGATCACCAACGCGATCGTCTGCGGCCACGAGGTCGACTTCCACTGGCCCGCGGCCCGGCTCGTCGTCGAGACGGACGGGCGCGCGACGCATGACAACCCGTTCGCCTTCGAACGGGACCGGCAGCGCGACCTGGAGCTGAGCCTTGACGGCTGGACCGTCATCCGCATCAGCTGGCGGCAGCTTCGCGACGAGCCCGCCCGGATCGTGGCACTTCTGTACCGATTACTGGCGCGGTAGGCAAGGCGGATGTACCTTGGAGGCGATGCGGGCTCGCACCCTTCGTTTCGCCGCCCTCGGCATGGTGATCCTGTCCGCGTTCGCGCTCACCGGGTGCTACCGCGTGTTCCGCGCGACGCTCGGCGGGCCCGATCCGCCCGTCCACTACCCGTTCTCCGCCGGGCATGTCGCGGCGACCGGCGAGAAGTTCAGCGGCAGCGTGACCAGCCAGCTCGCCTCGACGATCAAGATCAAGCACGGCTTCGTGAAGAGCAAGATCCGCAACGCCCGCTTCACCGGCCAGTTCAAGGGCAAGCTCCGCGACGCCTCGTCGCAGTCGCAGGCACTGCTCGGCCCGCTGGCCAACGCGACGTGGCATGCGAACCTCAGCTCGACGCTCAACCGAGCGACGAAGAACATCAAGGCGAAGGGCCTGATCCTCGCGACGTACGAGGACGGGAGTGGACGCGCGTGCATGCGCCTGGGCTACAAGAACGCGAAGAAGCGCGTGAAGGGCCGGCGCAACAAGGGGAAGAGCACCCTGAAGGTGCTGGGCGGCGAGGGGGCCGCGAGCACGCTGGCAGGGACGAGCCGCGTGAAGGTCACGATGAAGCCGAAGAGCGGCAAGACCCGCCTTCGCGGGCGCGTGAACGCGGACCGCGGACCGGCGACGCCGCTGCCGCGGCGCTGCACCAAGCTGCGCAAGAAGTTCGGGCTCGCCCCGATCGCCGGCTAGGCGCGGACCTCGGCCGGCGCCTCGCCGCGCTCCGCTGCGAGCTCGGCGTGGAACGACTCGAGGTCCGAGCCGTGTGGTTCGAGCTTCACGATGAGGAACCCGATCAGGACGAGCAGCGAGAACCCGGCCAGGAACATGAAGCCTGGCTCGAGCGCTGACAGCGTCGCCTCGGGGTCGATCGGGTCGTCGCTCCCGGCGATCAGCCCCACCCCCGCGGGCCCGACGATGCGCCCCAGCCCGCTCAGCATCCACGCGAGTCCCATGCCGTGCGTGCGCATCGCGGTGGGATAGATCTCGGACGTGTACGGGGCGAGGTTCGCGAAGCCGCCGTCCACGAAGAACGCCGCGCACGCGAGCGCGATCAGGAACAGCGACACGCCCGCGATCTCGGACTCGCCGCTGAACGCAGCGACCGCGAGGAAGAGCGGGGCGCCGACGCCCATCGCCAGGCCACACACGCGCCGCCCCGACCGTTGAGGGAAGAACGAGAAGAAGAGCCGCCCGAGGAAAGCCCCGAAGATGACGATCACGAACAGGCCGGCCGCCTCGTCGGAGTCGACCTCGAGAATCTCCTCGAGGAAGGTCGGCCCCCACAGGAAGAGGCCCGCGACCGCAGCCGACGCGCCGAACCACGCCAGCACCGTGATCAGCGCGCTCTGGCGGTAGCGAAGGAGCTCGCGGTAGCCGACCTTGCGCTCGGCCTCGACCTCGCCCTCGAGCGACAGCTCGCTCTCGTCGCGCATCGTCAGCCAGGCGATGACGGTGCGCGCCTCCTCGTTGCGACCCTGGTCGAGCAGCCAGCGCGGGGACTCGCGCGCGTAGACCAGCACGAAGGCGACCGACGTGAGCGGCAGGAGGCCGAGCAGGAAGATGGCGCGCCAGTTCGGGTCGAGCGCGGCCGCGGCGCCCGCGGCCGCGAGGATGCCGACGGGCACCATGGCCGTCGTCACGAAGCCGACGATCCGCGTGCGCAGCCGCGTCGGGGTGAACTCGAGCACCAGCGGGACCGCGATCACGGCGACGCCCGCCACCCCGGCACCCACGATGAACCGGAAGATCGTGATGAACCACCAGCCCTCGTCGGGGGCGAGCGACATGGCGCCGGTGCCGAGAGAGAAGATGAGGAGACCCGCGATGAGCGGGCGGCGGCGGCCGTGGCTCTCGCCCAGCCGGCCCCACACGATGCTCCCGATGATCGCGCCGAAGCCCGCGCTCAGGAGCATCGCGGTGGCTTCGCCGAACGTGAGCGTCCACTCGTCGTTCAGGATCGGGACCACAAATGCGATCAGGAAGAAGTCGAACAGGTCGAGGACCGCGCCGATCATGACCGCGGCCATCAGGATCACGTACCGCCGGTTGACGGGCGCCTCGTCGAGCGCCCGCAGCATCGGTACCGGCTCGGCCATGTGACGATTAGACCACGTGGCGGGACTGCTCATCACCGGTGCCTCGGGCTACCTCGGCGGGGAGCTCATGCGGCGCGCGCCGCGCGCGGCCGGGACATACCTGACCGCGGAGCTCCCGGGCGCCGTCCACCTCGACGTGCGTGACGCCGGCGCTGTCGCGGGCGTCTTCGCCGAGCTGCGCCCCGAGGTCGTGATCCACACGGCCTACAGCGAGCGGGGCGCGGAGGCCGAGGCGATCAACGTGGCGGGGTCGCGGAACGTCGCCCGCGCCGCGGCCGATGGAGGCGCGCGGCTCGTGCACGTGTCGACTGACCTGGTGTTCGACGGTCGCCTCGGTCGCGCCTACACCGAGGACGACGAGCCGAACCCGATCCTCGACTACGGCCGGCAGAAGCTGGCGGCCGAGGAGGCGGTGTCCGCCGAGCTGCCCCAGACGCTCGTGGTGCGCACTTCGCTGATCTATGGCGGCGGCGAGCCCAGCCGCCACGAGCTCGCCGTGCTCGACGCAGCCGACGGCCGGAGCGCGATGCGCTTCTTCAGCGACGAGCTGCGCTCGCCGGTGCAGGTCGGCGACCTGGCCGCGGCACTGCTCGAGCTCGCGAGCACGGACGCCGCGGGGTTGTTGCACGTCGCCGGCGCAGACGACGTCAGCCGGCTCGAGTTCGCGCGCCTCGTCGCGGCGTCCGCCGGGCGGGAGCCGGACCGCCTGGAGGGCGCACTCGCAGCAGAGTTCACGCCCCCGCGGCCGCTCGACTGTCGGCTCGACTCCTCGCGCGCGCGTGCGCGCGTGAGCGTTCGTCTGCGCGGGGTACGGGAGGTCCTGTGCGCGTAGTCACCTGGAACGTCAACTCGCTGAAGATGCGGATGCCGCGCGTGATCGAGCTGCTCGAGCAGTACCGCCCCGATCTCGTCTGCCTCCAGGAGACGAAGAGCGACCCGGCGGCCTTCCCGGAGTCGGAGCTGGCCGACGCCGGCTACACGGCTGTCCACCACAGCGCAGGCAGGTGGGCGGGTGTCGCGCTGCTCGCTCCGACCGGCACGCCGATCGAGAACGTCTGCGCCGGGCTCGAGGGCGAGCCCGCGCGCGACGAGGCGCGCTGGATCGAGGCAGACGTGGGCGACGTGCGCGCGGTGAGCGTCTATGTCCCGAACGGCCAGGCCATCGGGGCGCCCGCGTTCGCCGACAAGCTCCGCTTCCTCGAGGCGATCGCCGAGCGCGTGCCCGAGCTGACCGCCGACGGTCGCCCGGTGCTGATCGGCGGCGACTTCAACGTTTGCCGCGCGGACATCGACGTGTACGACCCGGCCGCGTTCGTCGGCGACACCCATGTCACCGACGACGAGCGCTCCCGGTTCGAGGCGATCCTCGAAGCAGGCCTCGTGGACTGCTTCCGCCGGCTCCACCCCGACACGACTGCGTACACCTGGTGGGACTACCGCGCCGGCAACTTTCACAAGGGGCTCGGCCTGCGGATCGACTACGTGCTGGCTACGCCGGACCTCGCGGAGCGGGTCGAGCGATGCGGGATCGCGCGCGACTATCGCAAGGGAAAGAAGCCGTCAGACCACGCGCCGCTCTTCGCCGCGCTCGGCGACGCCGGGGACGGTGCGGCCCTCCCCGACGCTTCCGACTCGAAACAGGTCTAGGGCGAGTGGAACGCTGTGCCCGAGAAGAGGCAGTCGTCATCGCCTCCG
Organism: Thermoleophilaceae bacterium; assembly: GCA_035629775.1. Lineage (GTDB taxonomy): Bacteria > Actinomycetota > Thermoleophilia > Solirubrobacterales > Thermoleophilaceae > DASPHG01. The sequence goes on from DASPHG010000042.1 coordinate 41,558, forward strand.
ACGGCGCCCTCGGCGTACACGATGTCGGAGAAGGTCACCCGCTCCCCTGTGGGCGCGACCCACGTCATCGAACCTGACCCAGCGACGGTGCCGGCGATATTTTCGTCGATGTCAATCGACTGGCCGTCGTCCAGCAAGAGATCGTGAGCCCCGTCGACTGTGTCGTTCGACCCGATGGTCGCGATGAAGAAATTGCCGTCGTCCACACCGGAGGTGACGACGATTTGCAGGTCCCCGGCCCCGTCGCAGGCCGCCTCCATGGTCAGGCCGTGCAGGTTGAGGATCGGTTCGGCTGCCGATGCGGCCGGTCGCCTGTAGTCGATCGCGATGGCGCCGACCCCGTCGAGGGCGTCAGCATTCAGCCCCGACCCGGAACCGTCCACTGTCAGGAGCTTCGTCAAGACCTCATCCGCCGTGTCGGGCGATCCGGCGGGGCCGGTCGGGCCGGTCGGGCCGGCGGGCAGCTGGTTCGCCTTGAAGTCGGAAGCCTTCAGCGAGCCGTTCTTCACCTTCTTCGAGACGACCGCGTTCTTCTTGATGTGCTTCTTGGCGATGGCGCCCTTCTTGATGTCCTTCCCGGTGATCAGCGTCGCCGCGACGGCACCGGCACTGAGAGAGCAGATGAGCGCCACGATCGCCACGATCATCGCGGGGCTCGGGCGCTGGGCAAGCAGCCTGCGCTTCATGGGAGCTTCCTTTCGTGCGAGTCCAGCCGGGACCGGCCGGGTACGGGTCGAGCCTATGTCGGACCCAAGGCCTTCGCAATAGCCATCGCTAGGCTTGGCGCCGCACGCGCCCGTAGCTCAGCTGGATAGAGCGTCGGTCTACGGAACCGAAGGTCACAGGTTCGAATCCTGTCGGGCGCGCTTCGGCGAGGGCGGTGACAGGGCGGGTTCGCGTGCTGGCCGACCCCGAGGTCGAGTGGCCTGTGGTTCCGTAGACCTCCCCCGGTGCCCCATTGGCGCAATGGACACATGGCGGTTACTGTGGACTTCGGAACGATCCGGACTCGCTGAGACCGGCGGTCAGCGGTTCGAGCCCAAAGGTCTCATGAAATCGCAGACCACATCACTGAGAGTGGCGGCTATGTCGGTCGCCCATGCAGCGGTGGTGTCTGTCATCGCGCTCGCGATGCCGGGGGCCTCGGCCGCGGCGATATCAGGGCCGACGGAGGCAACGGTTGACCACTACCTGACCTACTGCATCCACGTAGTGCCATTCGGTCCGGAGGAGTGCGCCACCGACAGCCAAGTGGACGGGAGCGCAAACATCGACAAGGAGCTCAACCACAGTGCGACGAGCAGTGGGAACGCGGGCACGGTGAACAACCACGTGACCGTCTCGCACGCGGAGAACGCCGGCGGGATCACGTCGGCCACGGTTACCGGCGACGCCGACGGATCCGCGAGCAAGGGCTCGATGGACGGCGAGGCGGCCACGGAAGGGAGGGCCTCGGCCAACTTCACGTTCACCGTCCCGCAGGATGCCTCGGTCTCCTACTCGATCAGCGGCGCAACCGCGAGTGCTAACAAGACCGACAGCGACGGCTGTGTTTCAGCATATGTCGAGCTCGCGAACGGCAACGACCCCTTGTTTACCCAGGCGAAGGCCGTAGGGGCCGTAGGGGCCGACTCATGCTTTACCGCCACCACGGGAGGCATGGCGAGCGGGAGTCTGCCCCCGGGTCGCTACCAGCTGATGGTGCTCGTCCAGGGTTCCGTCGACACCGAGTCGACGGGCCAGGAGGTCACGTACGACGGCAAAGCGAGCGCGACGATTACGTTCGGCGACGCGGCATCCGAACCGATCATCTTCGTGCACGGGTTCCTCGGCTCGCGCGTGGTGTGCAACGGCGAGGAGGCGTGGCCACACCTGCCGGGTGGGTTGCCACGACCGCTCCCGATGCGGCTCGCGCCGAACGGTGTGTCGGACCTCAACGGACCGTGTTCAGTGCCCTCCGGCGAGGACGGGCTCGTCAAGTCGGTCGGCCCGGGCTCGCCGGGCGACGTGTACGGGTCAACCGTGAACTTCCTCCGCGGCCTCGCGCCCGACCGGGTGCACTTCTACGCGTGGGACTGGCGCAAGAGTCCAGAGCAGACGGTGCAGGGGTTGGACGCGTTGATCAATCAGGTGCGACAGGACGGGAAGGTCGTGCTGATGGGGCACTCGATGGGGGGCCTCGTCATACGGTGGTACATCGAGGACGCGCAGCGGGCGGCCAAAGTGGCGCGCGCGGTCACTGTGGGAACGCCGTATTGGGGTGCGCCGAAGTCGCTCTTCCCGGTTGCGGCGGGAGTCGAAGCACCTGGGTTCAGCCCGCTCGACATCCTGTTCGACAACGACGAGCTGCAGGCGTTCGCGCGCAATCTGCAGGGTCTTTATTTCCTGTGGCCGTCCGCCGCGTATGGGGGGTGGTTGTCGGTGCTGGGTGAGAGCCCGAGCCCGCTCGACCGCCCGAACCTGTTGGCATACGTGGCGAACGAGCTGGGCGGGAACGCGACGCTGCTGCGACGGGCGCTCGACGCCCATGCGCAACATCTGGATCAACTCGACCCGAACGGGATCGACTACCAGGTGGTCCTCGGAACCGGCCTCCTGACGGTCGAGCGGGTCTCGATCATCCCGTTGCCGGGCGACTTCGGCCAATACTCGGTGCGGTGGGGCGACGGGGACGGGACAGTGCCCTACAAGTCGGCCCAGCTCGGCGGCCAACCGGGCGCAAGGCTCCACTATGTCTGCGGCATCTCCCACGTGCCGCTGCCGGGCCATCCGAACGTAACCGGTCGGATCAAGGACTTCCTGCTCAAGGGCGATCCGATCACGGGTCCGAATTGCAACGGCGACGCGAGCGGCTTCGAGGTCTACACGCTGGGGCTCGGCGGCGGAGGCAGCGCGAGCGCACGCACCGCACAGTCGCCCGAGGTTTCGCTCGAGCAAGCCGAATCGTTCGGCCTCGTCGAGCGGCTCGATCTCCCGGACCAGGAGATCATCGCCGCCAACAGCTCGCGGCCGGTCACCCTGACGATGAAGGGGAGGCGAGCGTTCCGCGTCACTCCGCTCAGGAACAGCACCAGGGGAATGCCGCGCTACTACCGCCCGGTCAAGGGGACGGTCACGATCGACCTCGGAGAGAACGCCGTGCTCGAACGCAACGGCGAGCGGCTCAAGCCGCTCGCAAAGGCAGACAAGCGGCCGCCCCGCACCCGCGTGCGTCTCCGGATCCGAGGTAAGCGTGCGGTACTGACGTTCCGTGCACGTGATGCGAACGGTGTTGACGCCACCTATGTCCAGACCGGAAAGGACAAGGGAAAGCGCCTAGGCGGTCGCAAGCTGCGGGTGAAGAGCTCGCGGCTGAAGCGGATCCGCTTCCAGAGCGTCGACGTCTTCGGCAACGTCGAGCGGCTCAGGCGCGTAAAGACGCAATAACCGGGATCACGTCGCTGGGCGCTATTCAGCGCCCGCGACGTTGACTCGTCCGAGTGAGTAACGAAGCGGGCCGCCGCTCAGCTCCGCTGCGGCCACCGCAGCACCCGCGATGGTCCACTCGCGCGTCTGATTGACGTCGTCCACCGCGTAGAGCATGACGTTAGTCCGTACAACCGAGAGAGGAGCACGTTCCACCCTCCAGCCATCTGGGCGAAAGAGCCTCGTCGCGGTCGCGTCGTGGCCATGTAGAGCGCACCCGGCACCGGGGCAACATTGGGGCAACGCACCCCACGGATGGCAGACGAACTCGTGTAGCCCCCAGACGCAGAGATTCGCTATTTGCAGCGGGCCGGCCGTACGCAGACGCACTCAGACGAACTCCAGCCGAGATCTACGGAACGGAAGGTCACAGGTTCGAATCCTGTCGGGCGCGCTCGCGAGGTTCGACACCTCGGCTCGATCGGGAGATACTGGGTGGGCGATGTCGCGGGAGAACGTTGAGACGGTCGCTCGGCTGTATGACGAGTTCCTAGCCCGCCCGGACCGACTGGGCAGCCGCGAGCTGTTGTCGTTCTTTGATCCGGCTATTGAGCTCCACCAGAGCGCGTCCCTCCTCGGGACCCATGGCATCTTCCACGGGTACGAGGGCTTGGGACGCGCGACGCGCGAGGTATTCCAGGTGTTCAGGGAGGCCCAGTTTGTCCCCGAGCGGCTCCTGGACGCCGGCGACCGGGTCGTGGCCCTCGTGGAGTTCCGCGGAATTGGCAGAGAGGGCGGCGTGAGGACCGCCAGGAGGGTTGCTCACGTGTGGACGCTCGAGGATGGGAGGATCGTCGCCTGGCACGTTCACATGGACGTGGCCGAGGCCCTCGAAACCTTGGGGCTGCGGGACTAACTAGCGCGGCTCAGCCAGCGGTCAAGTCGATCGAGGTGATCCGCCCGCCGTACAGCGTGAAGATGCTCTTGGCCTTCTTCGGGCCTGCGACCGTGAAGGTCGTATAGCCGGCATTCGATCCAGTCCGCTTCAGCTTGTTACCGAACTCGTTGTCCAGCTTCTGCTTGGTCGCACCGATTCTGACGCCCTTCTTCGTTTTGTAGCGGTTCATCTTCGAGTTGAAGTGAAAGTCCGGCATGCCCTGATGCGGGGCGTTGAGGAGGATGCGCTTGACCTTTTTCTGGCCGAAGTAGGAGATGTTGCCCGTGTGGAAGTTGGCGCCCGACGGCGACACTTCGAACATGCAGCGGAGGCCTTCGTAGCCGAACTCCTGGTAGCACCCGTGCCCCTCCTCCATCTTCCAGACCTTCGCGGCGCGCTTCATCTTCATGCCAAGCTTGACGCCGGCGACCTTCTTGCCCGGCACGATCCGGTTGGTCTTGGTCTCCGGCAGCTTGGCCTGAGCGGTGGGCACTAGGGCGGGAAGGAGAAGACAGGCGACCGCGAGTGCGACCGGACGAGCGTTATGCATTGGGAACCTCCGGGAGTGGGCCTGGCGCGAGAGCTTCACTGTACGCCAGGTCTGGCGCTATCGCCAGCGGTGTCCTAGGCCGCTTGCGTATCGTGCTGAGCGCACCGGGGTCTCGCCACCCCGACGCCATGGCCGGGGGCTCTTACTAGGAGTCGCCCGGCCGCTGGCGAGGGTCGGGCGTCACCCGATCGCCAGCACGTTGACCTTGGCACCCGCCGGGAGGGCGGCAGCCGACTCACTCCAGAGCAGCCACCGGTCGGTGGGGCAGTCACCGACCGCAGCGTCAGCCTCCGCGTAGACGACGCCGAGGTTGGGAACCGCGATAAGCCCTCCTTCGAAGTCGTCGGCGGGCGTCACCAGCAGCATCACGTTGGGGTTGGCGTTGATGAGGGCGTTGTCGAGGGCCGAGAACGCTCCGCCCCCGCAGGTGCTGACCGTGTGCTGGAACACAGGTCGGTTGGTGCCCCCAACGCGGATGCGCCCGTTGGTGATCGTCAGCGCGTTGCCCGCACCCGACCCCGAGTACCGCGCGTCGACGCCCGTTCCGGATGGGCTCGCCGTCTCGCCCCTGACACCGGTCCCGGCTCCGGTGGTACCCGCCGCAAACCCGTAGACGCCACGGCCGTCCTGCACCCGGCCGTGGACGCCCCAGCCGGCGCCGTCGTGCACACCGGTGACCCCGATGCCGGTGCCAGAGGTACCGCGGTTGTGGCCGAGCACGGCGGCAGAGAAGACTCCCGGGCTGGTTGACGTGACGCGTCCCGTCACCCCGGCCACCGCTTGCGTCGCGGTGTCGCCGTCCGCGGTCGAGCTGACCTCGCCGACCAGGGCGGAGACGACGCTCGGGCTGGTGTTGACCGCCTTGATCGTCGGCTCGGCGGACCCGCCCTCGAGCAGGATCGGCAGCGCCAGTGAGAACGCGCCGCCCGAGAGCAACAGGCCGTTCCCGGCGCTGTAAGCCGGGTTTGGCTCGCACGTGACGTCACCGGAGGCGGCGAGGGCGCCCACCACGGTGCCCGCGGCGCACGCGGTCGACGACCCGCGCCGCTGCAGCGCGGCCGACTCGAGGCCGTCGAGCAGGTCGGCGTCGCTGCCCGACCCGTCCCCGTCGACCTGCGAGAGCTTCTCGAGGACCTGCGCCGGGGTGTCGGGTGAGCCCGACGCCCCGTCCGGACCGGTGGGTCCCGTGGGACCATTCGGACCGGCGGGACCGGTGGGCCCCGCAGGACCGTCGGGACCGGCGAAGCCCTGCGGCATGACGGCCGCCGGGAACTTGGCGTTCGCGCCGAGCGGGAGCAGCCTGTTCTTCGTCGGCGTCTTGGACGCCTTTATCCCGCCCACCTTCCTGGCGTTCCCGGCCTTCTTGGCGAACCCGGCCTTCTTCGCGAACGGCACGATGTCGAGCGCGACCGCGCTTCCGCCGAGCAGGATGAACAGGCACATCGTCGAGACGACGTTCGCGTACGTCAGGTGGGAGCGGGTGCGGGCCAGCATGGAACCTCCGGGATCGGTAACGCGTCAATGCGTACTCCCAACGTATGGCCACTGCCCGCTTTGGACAAGCAATTGCCGAGCCTGTCGGGCGCGCTCACCGATCCCTGCCCAAGTTGGTGGACGAATGTCCGATAGGGGACTACCCGACCATCCGCCATGGTGATCCCTACAGAGAGCTTGGCGGCGGGAACTGCGCTCGATCTCCCTGGTCCGTATCGACGCTATCGAAGGAGATCGATGCTCTCGCCAATCCGCCGTTTCGTTGTCTTTGCCGCTCTTGCGTCGCTTCTGGCGCTCATCCCGGCCGCGCCGGGAGGCGCGCAGGCCACCGGTTGCGAGCAGGACCGCGACTGCGACGGAGTGTCCGACCATGGCGACCGCTTCCCCGATGACCCGAACGAGTACGCCGACACGGACGGCGACGGGATCGGCGACAACGCCGACAACTGCCCGGACCAGTACTCGCAGGATGGCGTTCAGTTTGCCGACCTCGACGGTGACGGCGAGGGCGACCCCTGCGACTTCGACCGCGACGGCGACGGCGTCGCCAACTTCGAGGACCGCTTCCCGGATGACCCGGACGAGAGCGCCGACACCGACGGCGACGGGATCGGCGACGTCGGCGACAACTGCCCGACGCAGGCGTCGCTCAACCACGGCGTTCAATCCCCCGACCTCGACGGTGACGGCAAGGGCGACCCCTGCGACGACGACCGCGACGGCGACGGCGTCGCCAACGACTTCGACCATTTCCCAGACGACGGCACCCGCAAGTGGGTTCAGCCGGCCGACTGGGCCGACTACAGCGCGTGCGAGCGCCAGTACTACGACAAGCATGGAACCCTGCACAACAGCGATTGCGATGGCGACGGCGTGAAGCGGCAGTTCGACAACTGCCCCAAGTACGGGCCCGCCTACGGGAACGCCCCGTCTAGCTCGAACGGGTGCCTGGACCCGACGGGCCCCGAGGGCGACAACGATTACGACGGCGTCGCGAATGGGAAGGACAGCTGCCCCTACGAAGGGCCGGGCAGTTCAGGCCTGGACGCGTCCGGGTGTCCGATAACGGACGGCGATGGCGACGGTGTGACCGACGCCAGGGACCAATGCCCCAACAAGCCTGCCAACCAGTGGACGCTGTACAACGACGGCTGCCCGCGCGAGAAGCCCGTGGTCTTGAAGGACACGCCCGCGGCGAGCGGCCCCTCCTGCGCGAAGAAGCCGTGCTTGGTTCTCAAGCGCAAGGGGCTGAGCAAGAAGCTGAGCGGCGGGTACGCGGACCCCGACGCCACGATCAAGGTCACCATCGCGCTCGACGCGAACGGCATGCCCGCGCGGGTGGTTGACGCGCAGCTCAGGAACGTCGACTCGCATTGCTACCACTACGACGAAAACGGGTATTACACCCGCCGCACGTCTGGCCCTGAGGTGTCAGTCAACCTGGACCCGCTTGCGCTGAAGAAGGGCATACAGCGGCACGCCAACTACAACAGCACCGTCTTCCGCTTCGATCCATTCAAGCCGGTCCGGACGATCAAAGGCACGCAGTACGAGCTCGACTTCTACATGGAGAAGAACCACAACCCTCGTCGCGAGGCACAGCTGTCGATCTTTTCAATCGATGACCTCTACAAGGACGTCCGCTGCCGCATCGACATCAACGGCTACAACGACCGCCTGACAAGAGCGAAGTCGGGCGACGAGGAAGCCGTCGAGAGGGCCGTCGCCAAGTGCAAGGAGAAGCCGACGGACACGAAGAAGCAGCGCCGCAAGCGCAAGAAGTGCCTGAGGAACGCGCGCGACTGATAGACGAGCGGGTCAGCGCCCGCGATACTGCGCGCGATGTCGCGGGAGAACGTCGAAATAGCTCTTGCGGTGGTGGACGCAGTGGCGCGCATGGATGGGGAGCGGCTCATCGAATTGACGCATCCGGAGGTCGAGTGGCACTCCTTCCTGGCTGAACTCGGGGAGGGCGGCGTTTATCGCGGCCATGCGGGCATGAGTGAGTACGCACAGGACCTTCGCGACGCGTGGGATGTCTTCAGCGCCGATGTCCAAGACACGCTTGCCGTGGGCGAAGTCGTGGTGCTGCTCAGTCAGCTCCGGTATCGCGGCAAGGGCAGCGGGGTCGATACGGAATCGCCTGCGGGCCACATGGCCAAGTTCCGCGACGGACGGGTAATTCACATGCGTTCCTTCCGGGAGCCGGAAGCCGCCTTCGAAGCTGTGGGGCTGCGCGAGTAGCCAGGACCTACGTGCTGATGGCGAGGACGTTGACGATGATGTCCGGCATTGTCGAGTTCGTCTCGGTAAACACGAGCCACCGATCCGCCGTGCAGCCCGCGACCGGCGCGTCGGGATCGTTGTAGATCACGCCGAGCGGCATCCCGGCGAACTGGACGCCGCCCACGCTCGAGTCGGTGTGCGTGATGATCAGCATGGCGTTGGGGTCGCCGTTTATGAGGGGGTTGTTCAGCACCGCGTACGGGCCCCCGCACGAGGTGCTCAGGTCCGCCTGGAACACCGGCCGGTTCGTGCCCGCCACCTTGATCCGGCCGTTGCTTAGCTCGAGAGCGGTGCCCACGTCGTTACCCGCGTAGGAGGCCCGCATCGCCGCCCCGCCTCCCGCGCTAGTGTCGATCTCGCCGACGACGCCATAGCCGGACGGCGCGTGGCCGTAGACGCCCCAGCCTGATTGCTTGTGGAGCCCGGCCACGCCGATGCCAGTCCCGCCGGTGCCGTTGTTGACGCCGCGCACCCCGGCGGAGTAGCCACCCGGGCTGGTCGGCTCCACGACGCCGAGGACGCCGGAGACCGCGTCGAACGCGGAGTTGCCGTTCGCGGTCGAGGTCGCGGTGCCTTCTATCGCCGCGGGGCGGACGGGACCGGCGTCGTCTTCGTGACTGGTGTTGGTGACGTCGATCACGGCCGGGTTGGGCGAAGAGTCCCTCACGAGCACGAGTGGCACCTCGAGCGAGAACACGTTGCCGAAGAGGTCGAGGCCGGCCCCGGCGTTATAGGCGCCCTGACCCTGCGTTCCCTGGGGGCCGGTGGCGCCCGTGGCGCCCGTCGGTCCCTGCGGGCCGGTGGGTCCCGTGGCGCCTTGACCTTGCGTTCCTTGCGGGCCGGTGGCTCCCGTGGCTCCCGTGGCTCCCTTGGCCCCGGTCTTGCCAGCCGGCAACTCACCGGTCCGGAAGTCCTCCGCGAGGAGTGAGCCGTCCGAGACTTTCTTGCTGCGGACGGCGTTGTCCTTGAGGTCCTTGCCCTTCACTCCCCCCTTTGCGATGTGCTTGCTCCTGACGGCGTCCTTGGCGATGTCGCCGCTCGTGACCAGCGTCGCCGCCACGGCCCCGCCGGTTAGAGATGAGACAAGCGCCACGACCGCAACGACCATCGCGGGACTGGGGCGCCAGACCGGCAGCCTTCTACGCATGGGAGATCCTTCGCGTCGAGTCCACCCGCGTTGGCGCGGGTTGTGTACCACTTATAGGGGACAAATCCCTGACCCGCAAGGGTCAATCGCCCTACCGGGCTTCGGTGTCGGAGCCGGACCGCGCGGGGCGGCGGTCGATCCGCTCGCGAACGACATCCCAACGCGATCGCACCTCGCCGAGCACGTTGTCCCATTGGCGGCGGACGTCGTGATCGGGCGGCCGCTCGCCCCGCCGGATGCGGTCCAGCTCCTCGTGCACCTCGCGGCCGAGGGCCGCCGACCCGACGATGACGAGCATGACGCAGAACAGCGTCGAGATCATCGCGAAGACGGCGCCGATCACTCCGTAGCGGGTCGCGTACGAGCTGAACATGTCCGGCACATAGACGGTCGCTCCCATCGAATAGACCGCGGACAGGACCGATGCGATCACGCCGAACGGCAGCATGTCCCGCCAGTCGATCCGCTTCGCGCTCAGCACCCAGCCGCTCCAGACGAGGAAGACGACGCTCAGCGGGAGTACCAGCAGTGCCGCCACCAGTTCGAGGCGGCCACGGCCGAAGGCGCCGTGGATCCAGCCGCTGACCAGCAGGTACAGCACAAAGACGGCCACCCAGCGCAGGCCGTTGAGCGTGTTGCGGACACTCAGCGGAGGAAGCTCCCAGCTCTGCTCGAACAGCCGCTGCACGGCTCGCGCGAAGCTCAGCACCGCGACGAGCAAGAGCAGCGCCCCGACTATGCCCAGGCTGGTGGTCGCGTCGCCGGGGGGCGCGAAGATGTCTCTGACGGCCTCGGCGCCTCCGCCCGTGAGCTCGTAGCGCTCGATGATCCGGTCGGCGGTGTCCTGCCCCCCGATGCGCGTCAGGACCGCGCCGCTGACGACCGCGAGTGGGATCAACGCCGTCAGCGCGCTCGAGGCCAGCGCTACGGCGCGATCGAATCCCGCGATCGTCTGAAAACGGTGGACGACACGTAGCGCGAACGCCGGCCGCAGCCAGAACGTCAGGGTCCTGAGAATCCGCTCGCGGTCCGGAGCTCGCAACTACGCGAGACTAACCTGCGCTGCGCAGGCGATTCGTACTAGGCGAAGCGCTGGCAGTACTCGACGAGGTGGCTCAGGTAGCGCTCCCGGAGCCGCTTGTCCACCTTCTGCTCCTTGGTCGCGTAGCCGAGCTGCCAGTCAAGGCTCTCGACGCTCTCGCCCAGTTTCTTGATCTTCTGCTTCCGGTTGTAGACGGCGTCCGCGATCCCCCCGCGCTTGACCTCGAGCGTGTTCATCTGGTCGGTCAGGTCGTCGACCTCCGCGATGATCTGCGCCGGGCGGGCCGGGTCCATCGTCGTGCTGAACTCATCCATCAGGACATCGACCTGAGCCTGGAGCGCGGCCAGCTCAGGCTTGATCCCGGCGAGCGCCGCCGCCGCCTTCTTGTTCCTCGCCTTCAGGCTGGAGATGGCCTCCTGCTTGCCCTCGATCTGGTTCCCGAGCTTCGCCTTCTTGTTCTTGTACACCTTGGCGTTCGTGGCGATCTGGCCCTCGATGGCCACGACGCTCTGCCGGCACTGCTTCTTCGTCCCGGGCTTCTGGATGTGGTGGGCGGAGCCTCCAGCCGGCACGACGAGTAGCGCCAGTACGGCGGCAAGGGGAGACAGACGGCGGGCGATCAGCATTAGGCGAGTCCTTCGGTTGGGGGAGCAGGATCGCCGGCCGGCGCCCCACGTCCGAGCACATCGGCCGGCGGTCGCAGCGCCTGGAGCCAACCACGTGATCACCAGACGGATAGGCAGTAACAGTCATCATCGGCAGGCGATGCCCCGCTCGACCCGCCTGGCCCGGTGGGTGGTGCCGCTCCTTCTCGGAGTGCTCTGCCTGCTGGTCTACAACGCGAACCTCCGGACGATCGGTGCGGGAGACACCCTGCCCAATCGATACCTGCCGTTGATCTTCTGGCACGACGGGACGCCCAGTCTCGACGCGAACGCGCGCCTGGTTGCCCATGGGCACCCGATTCGGGAGCCCGGGAAGCAGAGGGACGCCAGCGCCACCTACTTCGAGCCGTCGGCCTTCTGGATGTTCCGCGCGCCCCGGGGTCAGCTCGCCTCCGTGTACCCCGTGGTGACGCCATTGCTCGTGGCGCCGCTGTATTTGCCCGTCACGCTCTGGCTCGAAGCAGACGGCTGGGAACAGCCCCAGATCGACCGGGTGGCCGAGGTCATGGAGAAGCTCTCGGCGTCGTTGCTCGCCGCGATCGCCAGCGTCCTGATGTTCCTGGTGCTCCGCCGCGAGGGCAACCGGTGGGCACTTCCGCTCGCCCTCGTGTTCGCCTTCGGAACCAACACGTGGATGACCTCGAGCCAGGCGCTCTGGCAGCACGGCTCCGGACAGCTCCTGGTCGCCCTTGCCCTGCTGTTGGCCGTGAGCCGTGCATCACCCGCGCGCACCGGGCTTCTCGGATTCGTGTGCGTCCTGATCGCGGCGAATCGTCCGCCGGACGTCCTGATCGCCGGCGCGTTCCTTGCCTTTGCGGTTTGGAGTCGCAAGCGCGATGCCGTCTGGCTGCTTCCGGGCGCAGCGCTGCCGCTGGCGGCACTGCTCTACTACAACCTCGGCTTCATCGGCCACCTCGGCGGCGGGTACGCCGCGTTCGAGTCGTCGAGCGGGAAGTTCTTCGATGTGGACTTGCTGGGGCTGCCGGGGCTCCTGGTCAGCCCGACGCGTGGACTCCTCGTCTTCACGCCGTTCCTCATCTTCATCGGCGTGGGGCTGGCCCAGCGCCTGCGCACACCGAGCTCGAGACAGCTCGCCATCGCGCTCAGCGCTGCGGTCGTGGCCCAGCTCCTGCTCTACTCGCAGGCGGACTGGCGCGCCGGCGAGTCGTGGGGTCCGCGGTGGCTCGCCGACCTCCTGCCGATCATGGTGTGGATGCTCGCGCCCGCACCGCTGGTGCTGCGTCCGTCCGCACGCCGAGTGCTCGTCGCGACGATGGTGGTGGCGGTCGGCGTGCAGGCGATCGGGGCCTTCTGGTACACGAAGACGAGCGACGAGCGCATCTTCGCGGGCGACCCCGAGTCGATGCGCGGCGCGTGGGATCCGAGCAACACGCCGTTCCTCGTCGAATTGCGCCATTCGCCCGCGCCCGGCGAGCTTCAGTGCGGCGCCCGCGGTTTCATCGAGCGGATCGGAGCCACGCGGGTCCACGGAGACGGCGCTGCTGCGCTCGCACTGGAACCGGGCGCGGCGCTCGAAGGATGGGCCCTCACCTGCGGGCGCACCCCTGCGCAGGCGCTGGTGCTCATAGACGGGATGGTGATCGGCACGACGAAGGCATTCACATCGCGCCCGGACGTCGACCGCGCGATGGACGCGGACTCGCCCTCGGGCTGGCGTGTCGCTGCCGATATCAGCGGCATCGCGCCGGGCGAGCACGTGCTCCAGCTAGCGGTGCGGGTCGAGCCCCGGAGCGACATCCGCGTCATCCGCGAGGAGCCCGTGACGGTTGCGTCGCCGCCCGGGCCGCCGGCGTCCGGGACGGGCCTGCGCGCGCTGGCCGCGAACGCGGCGCAGCGGCTGCGCGACAACCAGAGCGGCAAGGGCTACTGGCTCACCACCTTCACGAGCAGCCCGCGGTACGAAGCTCCCCAGGAGGAGATGAACACGTACCTGACCTCGACCCTCGTGGACCTGCTCGCTCCGGTCGCACGCAGCCGAGGCCTCGGCGATGCGGTGGTCCGTGCCCGGCGACATCTCGCGGCGCAGATCGAGAGCGACGGGCTGGTGCGCTACCACGGGTTGCCGGACGCGCCCACCATCGGCACGTTGGGATGCGTGATCACGCCCGACTCGGACGACACCGCACTGGCGTGGAGGCTCGCCGGGAGGGGCGCGGGCGACCCGCGGTTAGGGCCCATGCTGAGGACGCTCGCCCGGTACCGCGACGGGCGCGGCCTCTATCGCACCTGGCTCGCTCCGCAGGAGAGGTACGAGTGTCTGGACCCGGGACGCGACCCGAATCCGGCCGACTTCGTGATCCAGATGCACGTGTACCTGATGCTGCGCGAACTCGATCGGCCCGAGGCGCGGAACCTCTGCGACGCGATCCGGCGGGTGGCCGGCGAGGACGACGCGACCACCTACTACGCAAAGACCCCGCTGATGCCGTACCTCCGCAGCGCCGAGCTGCGGCGACACGGGTGCCGGATCCCGCTCCGCGAGGTGCCACTGGCGCAACCCGCCCCGGGCCAGGAGCCCTGGAGCGAGTTGGTGCGAGCGCTCGTGAGGGCATCGGCGTCGCGGCCGGATCCGGAGGCGCGGCGGGCGATCGATGACCTGCTCATGCGGCTCGGCAGCGACGACTTCGCCCTACTTCGCCAGACGCCGCCGTTGCTCTACCACAACGACCAGACCGCGACCGTCAGCCGGTTCTACTGGTCTGAGGACGCCGGGTACGCGCTGTGGCTCCGGCTCTACGAGGCGGCCCGATGAGCATCCTGCGGCATTTCGCGGGGACCCGCGGGGTGGAGGTGTGCGTGCTGCAGGCCTCCCCGCTGCTCGGGGCCTACCTCGGCGGCCTCGACCTCGAAGGGGACGGGCTGGCGCGGCTGGGGCTGCTTATGCTCGGCAGCACCGCGCTCACCGCGCACGTGTTTGTCTTCAACGACTGGGCGGGGTACACGAGCGACGCGCACGACCCGCGTCGGGCGGGCCCGGGGAGCGGCGGCCACGACATCGGGCGGGGCCAGGTCGGGTGGCTCGCGATCGCGCTGCTGGTCGTGGCCGGGGTCGCTCTGGCCGCGGTCGGCGCGTCGGCGCTGCTCATCGGCGCCGGGATCGCCGCGCTCAGCCTGGTGTACTCGCTCTCGCCGCGGCTCGGCAAGAGCACGCCGATCGCGGCGTCGCTCAACCACCTGGTCGGTGGCGCGCTTCATTTCCTGCTCGGCTACACGACGGCAGGCGCCGTCGACGGGACGGGGGTCGTCCTCAGCGCGTTCTTCGGCTTGGTGTTCGCCGCGGGGCACCTCATGCAGGAGGTGCGCGACTGCGAGTTCGACTCCGCCCACGGGATCAGGACCAGCGCCGTGGTGTTCGGGCGCCGGCGGGCATTCCTCGCGAGCTTCGGGCTGTTCACGGTTGCCTACGGGCTGGTCCTCGGTCTGGCCGTGTCCGGGGTCCTGCCGGACGTCCTGCTCCTGAGCCCCATCGCGTGGGTGTTGCACGCGGCATTCTCGCGTCAGGCGCTGCGGCGTGGCCTGGGATTCGAGACGGCGGTGTGGATGCAGCGCCGGTACCGGCTGCTCTTCGCGTTCGTCGGCCTCGCGATGCTCACGCCGTACTGAGCTGCCGCTCGCGCATGTAGAGGTAGAGCGGCACCGCGAAGCAGACGCCCACCAGGAGGCTCGCGGGGATCACGACCCACCAGCGATCGACGCCGCTGCGCGGGCCGTCGAAGCTCGCCCAGATGGCGAACGCCCAGAACGCGATGACGAGGTCCACGACGAGCTGCGACGACGCCAGGGTCGCGAACCAGTTGTCCAGGTAGAGCTCCAGATCGACGCCGTGTTCGGCGATGAAGATGCCGAGCATCACGTTCGGCACGACGAACCCGATGACGGCCAACGGCAGCAGCAACTTCATTCGAGTGGTCATGGCGGCACACTCTCACGTATGACGGGCATGCCTCCATTCGACGTCGCCGTCGTCGGGGCGAGCATCGGCGGCTGTACCGCCGCCCGGCTCTACGGGCTGGCCGGCCTGCGGGTGGCGCTGATCGAGCGCCGCCCCGATCCCGCCGCCTACAAGGTCACCTGCACGCACCAGATCCTGTCGAGCGCCGTTCCGACCATGCGGCGGGTCGGGATCGCGGAGCTGATCGAGGCGCGCGGCGCGGTGCGCGCCCACCCCGCCGCCTGGAGCCCGTTCGGCGGCTGGATGCGCCTCCCGACGGACGTGCCGCACGGCTACGGAGTCACGCGGAAGACGCTCGACCCGCTCCTGCGTGAGCTCGCCGCCGAGACGCCCGGCGTCGAGCTGATCACCGGCGCGCGGGCGGTCGGACTGCTGGCGAACGGCGACGGGCGGCCTGCCGGGGTCGAGATCGAGTCGCCGGGTGAGGCGCGGCGCGCGATCCGAGCAAGGCTCGTCGTCGGCGCCGACGGACGGGGCTCGGATGTCGCGCGCCTCGCGCGCGTGCCCGGCCGCGTGCGCCCGCACGGCCGGTTCTTCTACTTCGCGTACTGGCGCGGGCTTCCGAAGACGACGCGGGCACGGCTGTGGTTCGCCGAGCCGGACGGTGTGGCGGCCTTCCCGAACGAGGACGACCTGACCGTCGTGGTGGCGGGGGTCCACAAGTCACGGCTTGCGGAGTTCCGCGCCGATCCCGAGCGCGCGTATCGGGCGACCATCGCGGCGGTGCCCGAGGCGCCGCCCGTGGACGACGCCGAGCGCGTCTCGAAGCTGCTCGGCAAGCTCGACGTCCCGAACGTAATGCGGCCGGCGGCCGGCCGCGGCCTCGCGTTCGTGGGGGACGCCGCGCTTGCCACCGATCCAACAATGGGCGTCGGCTGTGGCTGGGCGTTCCAGAGCGCGGAATGGCTCGTCGACCACACGGCGGATGCGCTGCTCGACGGATCGAACCTCGACGCGGCCCTCGACCGCTACCGGCGCACCTTCCGCCGCCGCCTGGGACTCCATCACTGGGTGATCGCCGACCTGTCGACGGGACGGAGGCTGCGCGCGAACGAGCGCATCGCGTTCCGCGCCGCCGCGCGGGACGAGTGGGTCGCTCGGCAGATCGAGCAGGTCGTGACCCGGCAGCGTTCCCCGCTGGCACTACTGGGCCCGGTCGTGAACGCGCGGACGCTGATCGCGGGCGCCCGGATGTAGCGTGCCGGGCGTGCCATCGCCGAGGATCGACAGACTCCGGGCCCAGATCGCCGAGTTCGGACGAACCGGGGCGGTGCAGGGGCTCTCGCCGGACTTCGAGCTGCACCAGGCGGACTCGATCATCGACACGTCGGGCGTCTTCCGCGGCCCGGAGGGGGTTCAGAGGTCGCTCGACGAGCTGCGGCGCTCGTTCGCCGAGCTCACCTTCGAGCCCGAGGAGCTCATCGAGGCGCCCGGCGGCGAGATCGTCGTCTTCATACGCGCGCGCGGGCGCGGCCACGGCAGCGGCCTCGAGCTCGACAACAAGATCGCCTGGGTGATGACCTTCCGCGGCGACGAGCTGGTCCGGATGGTGGTGCACGAGGAGCGGGCGGACGCGCTGGCGGCCGTGGGCCTGCCGCCGCGCGGTTGAGAACCCCGCGAACGCGGTAGGAAACCGGCTATGGACCGAAGCCTGGCCGCCGTGCTCGGCGGCAACCGCATCCCCTTCGCCCGGCGCGACCGCGCCTACGCGCGCGCGTCGAACCAGGACATGCTCACGGCGGCGCTCGACGGGCTCGTCGGCCGGTTCGGCCTCCAGGGCGAGCGCGCCGGCGAGGTCGCGGCCGGCGCCGTGCTGAAACACAGCCGTGACTTCAACCTGACGCGCGAGTGCGTGCTCGGCAGCGCGCTGTCGCCGGACTCGCCCGCGTACGACCTCCAGCAGGCGTGCGGCACGAGCCTGGCCACCACGATCAACGTGGCGAACAAGATCGCGCTCGGCCAGATCGAGTGGGGGATCGGCGCCGGCGTCGACACCACGAGCGACGCGCCGATCGAGCTGAACGACGATCTGCGAAACCTGCTGCTCGAGGTCAGCCGGGCGAAGTCGCTGGCGCAGCGCGCTCGTCTGCTCGGCCACCTTCGCCCGGGCCAGGTCGTGCCGAACATCCCGGAGAACGCGGAGCCCCGCACCGGCCTGTCGATGGGCGAGCACCAGGCGATCTCGACCGAGCGCTGGGGCATCACGCGCGACGAGCAGGACGAGCTCGCCGTTGCGAGCCACCGCAACCTCGCCGCGGCTTGGGACCGCGGGTTCTTCGACGACCTGACGACGCCCTTCCTCGGGCTCGAGCGCGACGAGAACCTGCGCCCCGACGCGAGCGTCGAGGCGCTCGCCAAGCTGAAGCCCGTCTTCGGGGATCGCGAGAAGGGCACGATGACCGCCGGCAACTCGACCCCGCTCACCGACGGTGCGGCGGCGGTACTGGTCGCAAACGACGAGTGGGCCCAGCGACGCTCGCTGCCGGTGCTGGCGCATATCGTCGACGCCGAGGTCGGCGCTGTCGACTTCGTGCAGGGTGACGAGGGTCTCCTGGCCGCACCGCTCTACACCGTCCCGCGCCTGCTCGACCGCAACGGCTTGGCGCTTCAGGACTTCGACTTCTACGAGATCCACGAGGCGTTCGCCGCGCAGGTCCTGATGACGCTGAAGGCGTGGGAGGACCCGGCCTTCTGCAAGGACAAGCTCGGCCGCGACCAGCCGCTCGGCGCGATTGACCGCGCGAAGCTGAACGTGAACGGCTCTTCGCTCGCCGCCGGCCATCCTTTCGCGGCCACCGGGGCTCGCATCGTCGCGGCCCTGGCGAAGCTGCTGGACGAGCGCGGCTCGGGCCGCGGGCTGATCTCGATCTGCGCCGCAGGCGGCCAGGGCGTCACCGCGATCATGGAGAAGAGGGCATGAACGACCGCTATCACCGCATCGCCAACTCGGGGCTCGGGGGCCGCGTCGTGAAGACGATCGGCCTGCCGCAGCCCACCGAGATCGAGCGCCACGAGCCGGGCAAGCCGGTCGTGGACGGGCCCGTGCTGCTCGGCGCCGCGGAGGGCGGGCGCCTCACCGCGCCGCTTCAGGAGGCCCTGCGCCGGATCGGCGCGCACGTGGTCAGCGAGTCCGAGCCGGAGGGCGAGGACGAGGGCCCGCGCTACGCGGCGCTCGTGTACGACGCGACCGGAATCGAGACGAGCGCCCGGCTGCGCGCGCTCTACGACTTCTTCCACCCGGTGATCCGGTCGGTCGCGCCGAGCGGCCGCGTGATCGTCCTGACGACGCCGCCGGAGAGCTGCGGATCCTTCGCCGCGGCTACCGCCCAGCGCGCCGTCGAGGGGTTCGTCCGCTCGGTCGGCAAGGAGGTCGGCAGGGGCGCGACCGCGAACTTGGTCGAGGTCGAGCCCGGCGCCGACGGGGCACTCGACTCGACACTTCGCTTCCTCCTGTCCGCGCGCTCGGCCTACGTGTCGGGCCAGGGCGTACGCGTCCATCCCGCCGAGCCACCGGCCCCGGAGGACTGGGACAAGCCACACGCCGGGCGCGTCGCGGTCGTGACGGGCGCGGCCCGTGGAATCGGCGCGGCGATCGCCGAGGTGCTCGCGCGCGACGGCGCCGAGGTGATCGTCGCCGACATCCCCGCCGCCGGCGAGGCGCTGACGGACGTGGCCAACCGGATCGGCGGCGAAGCGCTCCAGCTCGACATCACGGATTCGGACGCGTCGGAGCGCCTGGCGGCGCACGTGCGCGCGCGCCACGGCGGCCTTCACGTGCTCGTCCACAACGCGGGCATCACGAAGGACAAGACGCTCGGCCGGATGAGCGAGGACCAGTGGGACGCCGTGCTCGGCGTGAACCTCGTCAGCCAGGAGCGCATCAACGAGCGGCTCCTCGGCGGCGACGCCCTGCGCGAGAACGCGGCGATCGTGTCGGTTTCCTCGGTCAGCGGCATCGCGGGGAACCGCGGCCAGACGAACTACGCGACCAGCAAGGCGGGGATCATCGGGATGGTCCGATCGCTCGCCGCCGACATGCGTGCGCGCGGCGCCACGATCAACGCCGTCGCACCCGGCTTCATCGAGACGGACATGACCGCCGCTATGCCGTTCGCCACGCGCGAGGCGGGGCGCCGCATGAACAGCCTGGCCCAGGGCGGGCAGCCGGTGGACGTCGCGGAGACCATCGCGTGGCTCGCGGCCGCCGCTTCGAGCGGCGTGAACGGGAACGTGGTCAGGGTCTGCGGCCAGAGCCTGCTCGGGGCCTGATGCGCGGGACGTACGCCAAGGCCGCGATCGGCCCGCTGCTCCCGGGCCGCCCCGACGAGCTGCCCGACGAGCGGAAGGAGCGCGAGGTCGAGATCGACCGCGACCACCTGGCGGAGTACGCCCGGGTCTGCGAGTTCCGCGTCGGCGACCGCCTGCCGGCGACGTACCCGCACGTCCTGGCGTTCCCGTTGTCGATGGAGATCATGACCTCGCGCCGGTTCCCGTTCGCGCTTCTCGGGCTCGTCCACGTGGGGAACCGGATCGAGCAGCGGCGCCCGCTGACCGCGGACGAGAGGCTTGCGATCTCCGTCTGGACCGAGGACCTTCGCCCACATCGCCGCGGCAAGCAATTCGACGTGGTCGCCGAGGCTCGGGCGAGCGGCGACCTCGCGTGGGTGAGCCGGTCGACGTACCTGCGCCGCGGCGGAGGCGACGGCAAGAACGGGGACGGAGCCCGAAATTGCAGCGACACGCAGGAGCCGCCCGCGCCCGCCGCGATCTGGCGCGTGCCCGGCAACATCGGCCGCCGCTACGCCGGCGTGTCGGGCGACCACAACCCGATCCACCTGAACCCGCTGACCGCGCGGCTGTTCGGGTTCCCCGGGATGATCGCCCACGGCATGTGGATGAAGGCCCGGTGCCTGGCCGCGCTCGAGGGCAGGCTGGCGGACTCGTTCGCGGTCGAGGTGGAGTTCCGGCGCCCGCTCGGGATCCCCGGCAAGGCGGGTTTTGCCGCCCGCGACAGCGACTTCGCCCTCACCACCCCGGACGGCGAGAAGCCGCACCTGCTCGGGAAGGTGGAATGAGCGAGTTCGGCTTCGCGCTGGCGCCCGCCCAGCTCGACCTGGTCGAGCGCACGCACGCGTTCGCCCGCGACGTGATCCGGCCGGTCGCCGCCGAGTACGACGAGCGTGAGGAGTTCCCGTGGCCGGTGCTCGAGGAGGCGGCGCAGCAGGGCTTCTACAACCCGCTCTTCTATCGCGACCTGATCACCGACCCGACGGGCCTCGCGCTGCCGCTCTTCATGGAGGAGCTCTTCTGGGGGTGCGCCGGGATCGGGCTCTCGATCGTGATGCCGGCGCTCGCCCTGTCCGCCTTCAACCAGGCGGCGACGCCGGAGCAGCTGCTCCGCTTCGTCCCCGAGTTCTTCGGCGAGCCCGGCGACCTGAAGCTCGCGGCGCTCGCGGTCTCCGAGCCGCAGGGCGGGAGCGATGTCAAGAACCTCCAGACGACGGCGCGCCGGGACGGCGGCGACTGGGTGCTGAACGGACGCAAGATGTGGATCGGGAACGGCGGGATCGCGAACGTCCACGTGGTCAACGCCACCGTCGATCCGGAGCTCGGGCACCGCGGCCAGGCGATGTTCATCGTCCCCGGCGGCACGGCCGGCCTCGAGATGGTGCGGAAGCTGAAGAAGCTCGGCTGTCGCGCCTCACACACCGCCGAGCTGCGCTTCGACGACTGCCGCATCCCCGGCGACCACCTGCTGGGCGGCGACGAGAAGCTCGAGCAGCGCCTGGCAGACGCGCGCGCCGACGGCAGCCGCTCGGCGACGCTCGGCGCGTTCGAGCAGACGCGGCCGATGGTGGCCGCCCAGGCGCTCGGCATCGGGCGCGCGGCGCTCGAGTTCGCCTGCGAGTACGCCCACGAGCGCGAGGCATTCGGGGCGCCGATCGCCGACAACCAGGGCATCTCGTTCCCGCTCGCCGAGCTGGCGGCGGAACTCGACTCGGCGCGCCTTCTGACCTGGCGGGCCTCGTGGATGGCCGCGCAGAAGGTGCCATACCGGTTCGCCGAGGGCTCCATGTCGAAGCTCAAGGCGTCCGAGGTCGCGGTGCGGATCACCGAGCAGGCCGTGCAGGTCACCGCCGGCTGGGGCTACATCAAGGACCTGCCGGTGGAGAAGTGGTACCGCGACGCGAAGCTCTACAAGATCTTCGAGGGCACGAGTGAGATCCAGCGGCTCGTGATCGGGCGCACACTTGACGACATGCCGGAGGGGCCGCTCCACCACCACGCCCCGACCGAGGGCGGGCCGCTGGTGCGCGCGTTCGGCCGCGGCTCGGCGCCGCGTCTGCGCGCGATGCAGGAGGGCTCGCGCTTCGCCCGCTGGCTGCCGGGACCGCTCCGCCGCGTGACCGGCAAGATCATGTCGCCGTAGAAGTGGGCGGCATTTTCCACCGTCCTGGGGGTCTAGACCGCCCACTTCGGCCCTTTCGTAGGCGATGGTCCACCGGATCGCGTGCGAGATCGCGGACACGCCCTGGAGGCGGTTGCGCGGATTGATCGGCAGGCCGGTAGAGCGCGGCCTGATGCTCGAGCCGTGCCGCGCGATCCACACGTGCTTCATGCGCCGCCCGATCGACGTCCTGTTCATTGACGAAAGGCGGACGGTGCTGGCGGTGCATCACGAAGTGCCGCCACGGCGCACGCGGGCCGAGCGGCGAGCACGCGCGGTGGTCGAGTTGCCCGCGGGCGCAGCGGCCGCGGCGGGAATCGCCCCCGGCGACCGGATCGTCGTGCAAAGCTGACCGCGTGCCGCTGCTCGTGATCCTGCTGGCGCTCCTGCTCGCCCCGCCCGCGATGGCGCAGGGGGGAGACGGCAGCTGTCTGACCGCCGACCCGCCCCCGCCCGGCGAGGTCGTGCCGGTCCGGTTCGGCATAACGCCGCGTCTGGCGGGCAGCGCCGGCGTGACGCAGGAGGAGCCGGCGGCCGAGGACCTCGGCAAGGCGACCAAGGCGCTTCAGGATCTGCGCCCGAAGCGGCGTCAGCTCGTCCTGCGGCTCAACCGGCTGTTCTGGTCGGACGGCGTCGCCGGGATCAAGGAGATGGGCAAGCTCGTCCGCCACTTCGCGCTGGCGGGATTTCGCAGTGAGATCCAGGTCCGCTACCACCCGCCGGAGGGCCGCGAGGGCGATATCGAGGGCTTCGAGGACTTCGTCCGCGAGGCGGTCAGGCGGCTCGGCAGCCGCCGCGCGGTCACCGGTTTCTCGATCACCAACGAGGCGAACCTGCCGATCTCGCCCAACACTTCGGACGGCGCCTACGAGGGCGTCGTGGACGCGCTCGTGCGGGGAGTGATCGTGGCGCGCAGCGTCCTCCGGCGGATCGGCCGCCCGCGGCTCGACCTGGGCTTCAACGTCATGTGGCGCTGGAGTCCCGAGAGCGACCGGGCGTTCTGGGAGGACATCGGGGCGCACCCGGACGCCGACCGGTTCCGCAAGCGCGTGGACCACGTCGGCGTGCAGGTGTACCCGGCGCTCGTCTGGCCACCGGCGCCAATCCCGGGCCGGACGGCGGGCGACGAGGTCGCCGAGGCGCTGACCCTCGTCCGCGACTGCTACATGCCGAAGGCGGGCCTCGGGCGCGAGATCGATCTGTGGGTCAGCGAGAACGGCTACCCGACGAACCTCGGCCGTGGCGAGCCGTCGCAGCGGCGCGACCTCGAGGCGACGATCGAGGCGGTCGCGCTGTGGTCGGGCTCGCTGGGCATCACCGACTACCGCTGGTTCAACCTGCGCGACAACAACTCGGACGGCGCGGACCTGTTCTCGGCCGTCGGGCTGCTCCGCGACGACTACTCACGCAAGCCCGCCTTCGCCGCCTACCGGCGTGCGATCAAGTTGAACGGCCGCTAGAGCGACCTGAGCGCCTGAGCGGCGCCGGTCATCGCCGCGGCCGACTCGCGCCCGATCCCGACCATGTTCGCGAAGCCGTGGATCGAGCCCTCGTTGAGTGTGATCTCGACGTCGACGCCCGCCTCCTCCAGTCGGCGCCCGTAGGCGAGGCCCTCGTCCCGCAGCGGATCGAACCCGGCGACCGCGAGGTAGGTGCGCGGGTGTTCGCTCAGGTCCTCGGCGAGCAGCGGAGAGGCGCGCGGATCGCGGGCCGCGGCCTCGTCCGGCAGGTAGTTGCCGCGGTACCAGTCCATGCTGGCCTCGGTGAGGAAGAACCCGTCCCTGAAGAGCTCATAGGACCTGGTCTTCTGGGAGAGGTCGCACACCGGGTAGATCAGCACGGCGAGCGCCGGGCGGGGGTCGGCGAACTGGGCGACTGCAGCGCTCAGGTTGCCGCCGGCACTGTCGCCGCCGACGGCGATCCGGTCGGGGTCGACGCCCAGTTCGGCAGCGTGCTCACGCGCCCAGACGAACGCCGCCAGCGCATCGTCGAAGGCCGCCGGGAACTTCGCCTCGGGTGCGAGCCGGTAGTCCACCGAAAGGACGCGCACGCCGCCCTCGCGCGCGAGGAAGCGGCACGGCTGCTCGTGGCTCTCCAGGCTGCCGAGCACCCAGCCGCCACCGTGGAAGTAGACGAGCAGGCCGCCGCGGTCGGTCTCCGGCACGTACAGGCGGGCGGGGCGCCCCGCCACCTCGAGGTCGCGTACGTCGGCGACCCGGATCAGGCGTCCGCGCGCGGCCCTGGCCTCGCGCTCGAGCAGCTCCCTGGCCTCCGTGACCGGGACCTCCGAATACGCCGGCCGCGGCGACCACTCGCGCATCTTGATCAGGAGCTGCGCCTCGGCTGAGAGCCGCAGGCCGTCGATCTCGACCGGCGTACCGCTGAGCCTTCGCTGGACTCCCTCGGGAAGCCGCATCAGCGCCTGCGCGGCGGCGCCCTCCGCACGTGCCTTGAGCGACATGCGCTGATTCTCCCGGACCGAGGGTGAACAAGGGGCCTGGCCCCTTGTTCACCGCTGGCTAGAGTCGGCCGCATGGACCTGACGCCCGAGGAGGTCCGCGTGCTCGGCGCGCTCGTCGAGAAGCAGCGCACCACGCCGGACCAGTACCCGCTGAGCCTGAACGCGCTCCGCCTGGCCTGCAACCAGGCCACCAACCGCGACCCGGTCGTCGAGTACGACGAGGGCACGATCCGGGTGGCGCTCGAGCGCCTGGGCAGGCGCCGCTGGGTGCGCCTCGCGAGCGGTGCGGGAAGCCGCGCGACG
Source organism: Thermoleophilaceae bacterium (assembly GCA_035629775.1). Classification (GTDB taxonomy): domain Bacteria; phylum Actinomycetota; class Thermoleophilia; order Solirubrobacterales; family Thermoleophilaceae; genus DASPHG01. The sequence goes on from DASPHG010000042.1 coordinate 66,269, forward strand.
AAGTACCGCCATCTGCTCGACGAGGCGCTCGGCCTGGATCGGCCCGAGCTCGCGGTGCTCACCGTCCTCATGCTGCGCGGGCCGCAGACTCCCGGCGAGCTGCGCTCCCGCACGGAGCGCCTCCACCGCTTCGAAGGGCCCGGCGAGCTTAGGGCCGCGATCGACGCGCTCGTCGGTCGGGACCTGGCCGCCAGCGCGGGGCGGCGCCCCGGGCAGAAGGAGGAGCGCTTCAGGCACCTGCTCGTCGAGGACGAGGACGCCCCCGAGGCGGATACGGAGCCGCCCGTGAAGGAAATGGGCTCCGTCCCCCTTCGGCTCGCGCGCCTCGAGGCGCAGGTCGCTGAGCTGCAAGAAGCCGTTCAGGCGCTCTCCGAAGGCGTCCACCCCGGCCCTGTGCCGGTTAAGCCCGACCTCTGAGCTGTCGAAACGACGATCAGTGATCGGTACGTCCGCAAACGGCAAGAACTTCGACCTGCTCGATCCCTCGCAGGTCAACTGGCGTGAGGCGCTCGAATACGCCTGCTCCAACCTGGACGCGATCCACCCCGTCTTCCTGCCGATCGTGCAGCTCAAGGAGCGCAACGCCTGCGGCTACGAGCTGCTCGCCCGCTTCAGCGGCGGCCCGGCGGCTCCGCCCGCGATGTGGTTCGAGAGCGCTGCGAAGCTGGGTCTCACGGCCCCGCTCGAGCGGCGGATCATGCGGGCCGGGTTCGCGACGGCCGACAAGCTGCCCGGCAACGCCTTCGTCTCGGTGAACATCACCGCGGAGGCGCTCCTGTCGCCGCAGCTCCAGGAGCTCTTCTCGCAGCGCAAGCGCTACGACAACATGATGCTCGAGGTCTCCGAGCGCGACGTGCAGCAGCCCGGCGTCGACGAGGCGCTGACCACGTTTCGCGCCGGCGGCGGACGCCTGGCCGTGGATGACATCGGCTCCGGGTTCGTGAACCTGCGGGACGTCGTCACGATGAAGCCCGCCATCCTCAAGGTCGATCGCCAGCTCGTGCGCGGCGTGGACCGCGATCGGACCAAGTCCGCGATCGTCGACGGGCTCAACCGGATGGCGACCCGGCTCGAGATCCCGCTGCTCGCCGAGGGGATCGAGACGCGCGAGGAGCTCGCCGAGCTCGAGGGCCTGGGCGTGCCGCTCGGGCAGGGCTACCTGTTCGGCGAGCCCAGCCCGAGCTTCAGCGGTTAGCGGGTTCCCCTGCTCCAGTTGTGCTCGCGGCCGTCGTGGCCGGAGACGCTGCTGTCCAGGCTCGCCCCAGGTGCGCCGCTGTAGATCTTTCCGTATGCGTGCTGGTTGATCCCGCTGCCGGTCCGCGTGTAAAGCGCGATCACGTTCCCGATGAGGAACAGGATCACGACTGCGAGGAAGGTCCAGCTGCCGCCTGCGAGTGCGATGGTGGTGGTCATGGGTAGACCGTACGCCCGTCCCGGGCGCCGCTCTGTGACCTTCCACACGCGCGCGTGGATCTAGAGCTTGACGATCGCGATGACCATCGAGATCACGACGCAGATCACGATCAGCACCTGCATCGCGATCCAGAACCGGGGGATCTCCATCCCAGTATTGTGACGACGCGTCGGTGACTCCAACTGACGGATTCCTCCCTCCCGCCTCTTCCGAGCGGAAATCCGCGGACCGCCGCGAGCGGTTGCGCGTCCTGCTGCACACCCTCGGCGAGCGCCGCTGGCTGATCCTCGCCACCGCAGCGGTGATCGTGCTGGTGGTGACGCTGCGGAGCGCCGCCCAGGATGACGAGTACGAGGCGACCGCGAAGGTCCTGGTCGGCCAGACCGAGGCGATCGACGCGCTGTTCCCCGGGGCGGGCGCCGGCGCCGACCCCGATCGGATCGCGCGGACGAATCTCGAGCTGATCGATGACACGGTCGTCGCCGCCCGTGTGGCCGAGAGGCTCTCGGAGGAGCTCAGCAGCTCCGACCTGCTCGACCGGGTGGAGGCCGAGATCGAGAACGACTCCAACGTGGTGGCCATCAGGGTCCGCGACGAGGATCCAGAGCTCGCCGCGGAGATCGCGAACGCGTTCGCGACCGCCTACGCGCGTTTCCGCCAGCAGGCCTCGAGTCGCAATCTGGAGCGCGCCATCGAGCGCGCGCAGCTGCAGCTCGAGGAGCTCGAGGCCGACGATCTCACCACCGCCCGCGGGCGCACGATCGAGCGGCGCCTTAGCGACCTCGAGATTGCGGCGGCCCTCCAGGGCGGCGCGGTCGAGGTGGTGGGCGAGGCGGAGGTTCCCGACGACCCCGTCGCACCGCGGCCCGGGCTGGCCTTCCTGGTGTCGATCCCGATCGGGCTCCTGGCCGGCCTGCTGCTGGCCGCCCTCGTCTCGTATCTCGACCGCCGGCTCAAGCGGGAGGAGCAGGTCGAGGCGATCGCGCACCTGCCGGTCGTGGCGTCGATCCCGCGGCGCTCGGAGCGACTCGTGCGCCGCCGCGCCGGTGGCGGCGTCTGGGCGGATCCCGTCGAGGCGGAGTCGTACGGCCGCCTGGCGACCAACCTGCGCTTCTTCAACTTCGACCGCAACGTCAAGACCGTGCTCGTCACGAGTGCCGTCCCCGAGGAGGGCAAGACGACGGTCACGCTGCGGCTCGCGGCCGCGCTCGCGGGCGCGGGCCAGGGGGTGCTCGCCGTCGAGGCGGACCTACGCCGGCCGACGTTCACCGACTACTTCAGCATCCAGTTCCCGCACGGCCTGAGCGGAGTGCTGATCGGCTCGACCCCGTTCGAAGACGTCGTGACCCGCGTGCACACGAGCTATGCGCTCGCCGCTCCCACCGAGGAGGGCGACGACGCGTGGCGCAGCGCTCCGTTCATCGAGGTCGTCCCCGCCGGCGTGATCCCGCCGAACCCGACCGAGCTGCTGGCCGGCAACTCGCTGCCGGCCGTGCTCGAGCAGGCCAAGCAGCGGGCGGACATCGTGCTCGTGGACTCAGCCCCGCTGGTGCCGGTCGGTGACGCGATCCCGGTAGCGAACGCCGTGGACGGCGTGCTGCTGGTCGTGAAGCTCGGCGAGAGCCGCCGCGACGAGCTGCGGCGCGCGCTCAAGCTCCTGGGCACGCTGCGCTCGAAGGTGATCGGGGTCGTGATCACGAATGCCGAGCGCCCGCACGATAAGTACGACTACTACTCGAAGGAGCCGCCGGCCCCGACGCCGGCGATCGATCCGCTGGGACCCCGCCGCCGCCGGGCGGCGCCGCGGTTCGAGGACCGCGTGGAGGAGAACGGCGGAGGCGGCGAGAGCGTCGTAGAGCGCGAGAGCGAGCGCGAGAGCGACTGACGCAACGAACGGGGTCCGTCCCCGTTTGTTGCTACTCGATCAGCGCTTGGCGCAGCGCGATCGCGACCGCGTGCGTCCTGCCGTCGGCCTGGAAGCGCCCGATCACGCGCTTCGTGTCGGCCTTGACCGTCTCCGCGCTCAGCCCGATCCGGCGGGCGATCTCCTCGGTGTGGTAGCCCTCGGCCAGGAGTTGGAGGATCTCGCGCTCGCGCTCGGACAGCGGCTGGTCGCCGGGGTCGGTATCGGTCATCAAGAGGGCTGGTGAGAGGGAGGGATCGACGAACGGGCGCCCGTCGGCGACGGTGCGGATCGCCCGCACGAGGTCTTCGGGCGGCGAACCCTTCATCACGTAGCCCTTCGCGCCCGCCTGGATCGCGTCGGAAAGCACGCGCTTGTCGCCGTAGGCCGAGAACATCACGATCTGGACGTTGGGCGCAGCCTGGTGGATCTTCTTCACCGCGGACACCCCGTCGATGCCTGGCAGGCGCACGTCCATCACGACAACCTGAGGGCGTAGACGCTCGATCGCCTCGATGGCCTCCTCGCCAGTCGTCACCGTGCCGACGAGTTCTACGTCCTCGCTCCCCTTGAAGAGAAGGGCGAGCCCTTGGCGGACGACGGGATGATCGTCTACGCCGAGACAGCGAGTCCGCTCGGCCATGGTCTTACCCTACTCCACCCCGGCATCGGCCGGACACTTATTATCCGCGCGTTCGCCATCCCACGGGAGAGGAGAAAGATGATCGGTTCGATCGTTGTCGGCACGGACGGGTCCGACACGGCGAAGGAGGCGGTCAGGCAGGCCACTGAGCTTGCGAAGGCGGTTGGTGCCTCGGTGCACCTCGTCAGCGCCTACGAGCCGATCGGCGAGGGCCGGCTGCGGGAGGAGCGCCAGCAGGTCCCGGATGACATGCAGTGGATGGTCAACCCACGCGAGGACGTCGACGCGACGCTCAGCGCTGCGAGCGAGGTGATCAAGGAGGCCGGCGTGGAGGTGGAGACCCATGCGCGCGAGGGCGATCCCGCCGACGCGATCCTCGACGTCGCCGAGGAGAAGGGGGCCGACCTGATCGTGGTCGGCAACAAGGGCATGACCGGGGCGAAGCGCTTCCTACTCGGAAGCGTCCCCAACAAGGTCTCGCATCACGCCCCGTGCAGCGTGATGATCATTCGCACTACCTGAGCGCGGCGGCCGCGTCCACGAGTCCGTGCCCGTAGCGGCGGTCGTATCCGTCCGCGCCGAGGTCGCGGGCGGTCCGGCGCAGGTGCTTGGCGAGGCGATCTCGGCTCGGGTTCTTCCCGAGCCGGCGGCTGCCGATCACGAGCGCCGCCGTCGCCGATACGTGCGCGGCGGCCATTGACGTCCCCTGGTAGCCGCTCGGGAGCCCGAACCGGCGCGGATTGCTGATGAAGGTCTGCTGATAGATGTCGCGCCCGGTCTGGAGGGGGCGGCAGTTCTGGGCGTCGCGCGGGTTGTCGTTGTTGTCGGCGTCGTTGCCGCCTCCCGGAGCGACGAGGTCGAGCCGGCCGCCCTGGTTCGAGTAGTCGGCCTGGCACAGGTTCTCGGTGGTCGCCCCGACCGAGATCGCGTCGCGGGCTCGCGCCGGGTAGGCGACCGTCGAGTCCGACTCGTTGCCTGCGGCGGCCACCACGAGGACGCCCTTGCGGTGGGCGAAGCGGATCGCCCGGATGATCTCCGGCACCTGCCGGGCTGTGATCGAGGGGTGGAACTCGAGGCTCAGGTTCACGATGTCGGCGCGGTGCTTCACGGCGTAGCGGATGCCACGCGAGATCTGCCAGGCGCCACCCTCGCCGTTCGCGTCGAGCACCCGGATGGGCATGATCCGCGCGTTGTAGGCGAGGCCGGTCACGCCCTTGCCGTTGTTGACGCCCTGGGCGATCGTGCCGGCGACGTGCGTGCCGTGCCCGAACTCGTCGTGCGGCCAGCGGTCGCGGTCCACGAAATCCCAGCCCCGAACGAAGGAGCGCTTGCGGAGATCCGGCGCCCGCTTGTACCGCTTGCGGGTCCTGTAGGCGACGCCGGTGTCCACGACCGCGACGACCACGCCGCGGCCGCCGGCGTGGCCCGCGTCGATCGCCAGATCCCATGCCTCCGGGGCGTTGACGCTCGCGTTCCCGATGAAGTTCCACTGCAGGTCGACCCAGCCCTCGGGCTCCGCGCTGCGGCCTGGGTCGTTCCAGATCCGGCTCGCGCGCGCGACGTAGTTGGGCTCGACGGAGGCCACGTCCGGGTCGGCGCGCAGGTCGGCGACGGCCCCCGGGACCGTCTCGCCCCGCGCCAGCTCGACCACCTCGCCGGTCGCCTCGCCCTCCTCGCGAACGATCACCTCGCCCGGCACGTACTCGGACGCCGCGGCGGGCGCCGCGGCGGCGAGGCAGGCGGCCATGGCCAGCAGTACGAGTCGGTTACGGTGCGGCATCGGTCTTATGTCGACAGGAACACGGCCAGAATCGAGAAGTCGTGCGAAGCGGGCACCGTACGAGTACCCCGGAACACGCGTGACAGTCACAGGCGCGACCGGATTCGTCGGCGCCCACGTGGCGCGCCTCCTTGCCGAACGAGGTGCTGAGGTTAGAGCCACCCACCGCGACCGTGCGCGGCTTGGCCGGCTCGGGGACGTTCCCGTGACGCCTGTGGAGGCCGATGTGCTCGACCGGGCCGCCCTGCGGCGCGCGTTCCGAGGCGCGCGCCTCGTCTTCCACGCTGCCGGGATGGTGGCGACCAGGCCCGCCGAGGCGGTCTGGAAGGTGAACGCGCTCGCCCCGCGCCTCGCGGTCGAGGCGGCCGCGGCCGAGGGGGTGGAGCGCGTGGTCCTCACCTCGAGCGTCGGCGGGGTCGGGCCCGCGATGCTGGGCCGCGCGGGACGCGAGGACGACATCTACCGCGGCGGTGGCCTGGGTCTGACCTACGTGGACTCGAAGCACGAGGGCGAGGCCGAGGCGATGGCGGCCGGAGCGCGCTGTGGGATCGACGTGGTCGTGGTGAACCCCGCCTACGTCCTCGGCGTGCCCGTCGACCGCTCGCAGCCGGGCGAGACCTCGACCCGGATCGTTGGGAACTACCTGCGCGGTCGCCTCCCGGCGATCGTCGACGCGGCGACCAACATCGTCCACGTGGAGGACGTCGCGCTCGGGCATGTGCTCGCGGCCGAGCGGGGCGAGTCCGGCGAGCGCTACATCTTGGGTGGCGAGAACGTTCGCTGGATCGACCTCGTCGAGCTGATCGCGGACCTCTCCGACGTGCGCCACCCGATCGGGATCGTGCCTCGAGAGGTGGCCGAGGCGATCGCCGCCGCCGGCTCGGTCGGCGGAGTCATCTCGCCCGAGGCGTTCGGCCTCATGGCCCAGGATTGGCGCTACTCCTCCGAGAAGGCGAAGCGCGAGCTGGGCTACCGGCCGCGTGGGCTCCGGGCGACGCTCAGGGAGACGGTGGAGTGGTACGGCGAGCTGATCGAGTCGGGCGCGCTCGGGCGAGGGCGGCCGTCGCCGATGTCGCTCGGGTCGCTCGGCCTTCGGGTGGCCGGCCGCGTGGGCGTTCTGCGTGCGGTCCGCGTGGCCGAGCGCTGGAGCGGCCGCCGTCTCGTCACGGTCGAGTGAGCGCCTTCTTCCCGCGCGACGAGTACTTCATGCAGCTCGCGCTACGCGAGGCGGAGCGCGCGCTCGAGCACGACGACGTCCCGATCGGCTGCGTGGTCGCCCGCGACGGCGAGGTCGTGGCAGCGGCGCCGAACGAGCGCGAGCTACGCCAGGACCCGACGGCGCATTGCGAGATCCTCGCCCTGCGCGAGGCCGCCCGCTCGGCCGGCACCTGGCGGCTGAATGCGGATGTCCTCTACGTGACGCTCGAGCCGTGTGCCATGTGCGCCGGGGCGATCGTCCTCGCGCGCGTCGCGCGCGTCGTCTACGGCGCCCCTGACCCGAAGGCGGGCGCCGCCGGCAGCGTGCTGGACGTGCTGTCAGAACCGCGGCTCAACCACCGGCCCGAGGTGGCCGGCGGCCTCCTGGCCGCGGAGTCGTCCGCGCTGCTGCGCGACTTCTTCGCGTCGCGGCGCTGATTCGTCGCGTCCGTAACACCCACGCGGCACGCGGAGGCAGATCCTCCCGAGCCCGATGCGCCGCCGCCACGAACCGCAACCACTTTTGGCCACCCCTCGGCCAGAACCGGTTGCGGTTCGGGTGAGGAGGATGGCCGAGGGGCAGGAGGGACTGATCACGCGGGCCCAGCTGCGGTCCGCCGGGCTCTCTGACGCGAAGATCGCGCGGTGGGTCGCGGAGGGGCAACTGGTCCGCCGCCACCAATCGATCTACACGGTCGGCCACGGAGCGCTCTCGCAGAAGGGCGAGCTGCTCGCCGCGCTTCTCTACGCGGGGGAAGGAGCGGCGCTCAGCCATACGACCGCCGCCTGGTGGTGGGGCCTGATCGAGGCCGAGCCCAGGCGCATCCACGTCAGCGCGCGACACAACCGCGTGTCGTTGCCAGCCGTCAGGGTTCACGCGCCGCGCGGGTTCTCGGTCGTGGAGCACCGTGGGCTTCCGGTCACGTCGGTGCCGCGGACGGTGATCGACGTCGCCGCCGGCTTTCGTTACGCGCACGTGCGTCGCCTCGTCGCGGAGGTCGAGTTCCGGGCCTTGGCGCGGTTGCCCGATCTCGCTGCCGAGTGCGCACGCGGGCGGCCTGGCAGCTCAGCGATGCGCCGTGCCCTGCGCGAGCATCAGCCGGAGCTCGCCCGCACGCGGAGCGTGTTAGAGGAGCGACTCGTCTGGCTCTGCGAGGAGTACGAGATACCCATGCCGGAATTCAACGCCCGGATGTGCGGCCTCACGGTCGACGCGCTCTGGCGCGCCGCGGGCGTGGTGGTCGAGCTGGACGGGATGGCGGCCCACGCCTCACCGGCGCGCATGCACAAGGACCGGCGGCGCGACCTCGAGCTCCGCGCGGCCGGTCTCGTCGTACAGCGCTACACGTGGTCGCAGGTCACGCGGACTCCGGCCGACGTGGCCGCGGACATACTGCGCGCCCTCCGGCGCTAGCGATGTGAAACGATCGCGCCCGGGAGGAGGCTGAGGGCTGCCGGTGTCAGAACAACCAGTGCTGGCCGTGGGTAACGTCGAGGTCGTCTACGACGACGTCGTGCTGGTCCTGCGCGGCGTTTCGCTCGACGTCGGCCCCGACGAGATCGTCGCGCTGCTGGGCGCGAACGGCGCCGGCAAGACGACGTTGCTGCGCGCGATCACGGGGCTCCTCGGCATCCACCGCGGGAAGATCACGAAGGGCACGATCCAGCTCAACGGGAAGCCGATCACCGGCCGGGACGCGCCCGAGATCGTGAAGGGCGGCGTAGCTCAGGTGATGGAGGGCAGGCGCACCTTCTTCGAGCTGACCGTCGACGACAACCTCCGCGCCGGCGCCTTCACGCGCTCGAAGGAGGACTTCGAGAAGGCGCGCGCCGAGGTGTTCGAGCTCTTCCCCGTGCTCGAGCGGTTCCGCGGCCAGACGGCGGGCTTCCTGTCGGGCGGCGAGCAGCAAATGCTCGCGATCGGGCGCGCGCTGATGTCACATCCCCAGGTCCTCCTGATGGACGAGCCGTCGCTCGGCCTCGCACCGAAGATCGTCGCCCAGGTTCGCGAAATCATCCTCGAGATCAACCGCCGCGGGACCGCGGTGCTGCTGGTGGAGCAGAACGCCCAGATGGCGCTCCAGATAGCCGCGCGCGGCTATGTGATGGAGACGGGCAAGGTGGTGCGCGACGGGACGGCGGCCGAGCTGCTCGCCGACGACGACATCCGTGAGTTCTACCTCGGCATCGGCCAGGAGGGGAAGCACTCGTTCCGCGACGTGAAGACGTACCGCCGGAGGCGGCGCTGGGCGGCATGAGCGAGCCGCTGCTCGTCGTCGAGGACCTAGAGCTCCGCTTCGGCGGAGTCACCGCGCTCGACGGCGTGTCCTTCACCGTCGAGCCGGGTGAGCTGTTCGCGGTGATCGGCCCGAACGGCGCCGGCAAGACGTCGATCTTCAACTGCCTGAACGGGGTCTACCGGCCGCAGCGGGGATCGATCCGGCTCGAGGGCGAGGAGCTCGTGCGCAGGTCGCCCGCCGCCATCGCCGAGATGGGCATCGCGCGCACCTTCCAGAACCTCGGCCTGTTCGCGAATCTCACGCTGGTCGACAACCTGATGCTGGGCCGCCACCACCTGATGCGCACCGGATTCGTCACGGGGATGCTGTGGTGGGGGCGGGCGAAACGCGAGGAGATCGAGCACCGCGAGGCAGTCGAGCGCGTCGTGGACCTCCTGGAGCTCGAGGCCTATCGCCATTCCCCGGCGGGCCAGCTCCCGTACGGGGTGCAGAAGCGAGTCGAGCTGGGGCGGGCGCTGGCCATGGAGCCGAAGCTGCTGTTGCTCGACGAGCCGGTCAGCGGCATGAACCTCGAGGAGACCGAGGACATGGCCCGCTACATCCTCGACATCCGCGACGAGCTCGACATCCCCATCCTGCTGGTGGAACACGACATGGGGCTCGTCATGGACCTCGCCGACCGGGTGCTGGCCGTCGACTTCGGCCACCCGGTCGCCACCGGCGTGCCGGCCGAGATCCAGCGTCACCCCGACGTCATCCGGGCCTACCTGGGGGAGGTGCAACGCACGTGACCCAGACCCTCGCGTCCCGCGTGCGCGACCGCGCGACCGCCGACCCGACGCGGATCGCCATGCGCGAGAAGGATTTCGGCATCTGGCAGGAGGTCA
>DASPHG010000043.1:0-65676 GCA_035629775.1 Thermoleophilaceae bacterium
ACGAGCTGGCCGACGCCAGGCGCCGGGTCGAGGCCCAGCGCCAGCGGGTGTACGGCGGCAAGCGCCCGTACGACCCCATCCGCGAGGCCGAGCTGCAGCGCAACCTCAACGGCGCGACCGAGCGGCTCGCGCTCGAGCGCAAGCGTGGCGACTAGCGCCAGGGAACGCTCCTGGTGGGGCTGGGGCTGGGCCGACCAGGCCATCGGCGACGACGAGTGCGCCCAGCTCGGCGCCGGGCTGCCCGGCCTGCGCGAGCGCCCCCGGCCCGTGCCGCGCACCCGGGACCTGGAGCTGCGCCCGCCCCGCGTGACCCCTCCCGCCTCGCTGGCCGGTCTGTGCTCCGACGATCCCGCCGACCGCGCCGCCCACACCCACGGCCAGGCCTACCGCGACGTGGTTCGGAACCTGCGCCTGGACCTGCGCCACCCGCCGGACCAGGTGGTGCGCCCGCGGGACGAGGAAGAGGTGGTCGACGTCCTGGACTGGGCGGCCGGCGCGTCGGTGGCGGTGATCCCCTACGGTGGCGGCTCGTCGGTGGTCGGCGGCGTCGAGTACCGCGGCGATGAGCATCCCGCGGCGGTGTCGCTCGACCTGACCGCCCTGGACCGCGTGCTCGAGGTGGACGAGGTCAGTGGCGCGGCGCGGATCCAGGCGGGGGCGTCCGGCCCGGCGCTGGAGGACCAGCTGCGCGAGCGCGGCCTGACGCTGCGCCACTTCCCCCAGAGCTTCGAGTTCTCCACGCTCGGCGGCTGGCTGGCCACCCGCGCCGGCGGCCACTTCGCCACCGTGGAGACGCACATCGACGACCTGGCCGAGTCCATCCGCGCGGTCACCCCCTCGGGCGTGACCGAGTCGCTGCGCCTGCCCGGGTCGGGCGCCGGCCCCTCGCCGGACCGGCTGCTGCTGGGCTCCGAGGGCACGCTCGGCGTGATCACCGAGGCGTGGATGCGCGTGCGCCCGCGACCCGACCAGCGCGCCTCGGCCAGCGTGCGCTTCGCGGACATGGACGGCGGCCTGCGGGCCACGCGGGCGATCGCGCAGTCGGGGCTGCGCCCGTCCAACTGCCGCCTGCTGGACCCCGGCGAGGCCGCCTACAGCGGCGCGGGCGACGGGTCGCACGCCGTGCTGGTGCTGGCGTTCGAGGCCAGCGGAGTGCCGGTGGCGGACCGCCTGGACCATGCGCTGGAGCTGACGCGCGAGCACGGCGGCGAGTGGGACCCACCACGGGACGGATCGGGCGGTGGCGACGACGCCGCGGGCGCGTGGCGCGACGCGTTCCTGCGGATGCCCTACATGCGTGACGCGGTGGCCCGCATGGGCGGCATCGCGGAGACGTTCGAGACCGCGACCACGTGGGATCGCGTCGGCGACCTCTACACCCGGGTGCGCGAGCGCATGACGGCGGCGATCGAGGACATCTGTGGCGCGCCGGGCATCCTCAACTGCCGGCTCACACACGTGTACCCCGACGGGGCGGCGCCGTACTTTACGGTCATCGCCGCGCCGCCGGCCGACCAGGAACTGCGCTGCTGGGACGAGCTGAAGGCGGCGGCCGGGGAGATCCTGTCGGAGGGCCGCGCCACCATCACCCACCACCATGCGGTCGGGCGCGACCACCGGCCCTGGTACGACCGCCAGCGGCCGCACGCATTCGCCGAGGCACTGGCCGGGGCCAAGCGCGCCGTGGACCCGGGCTGGAACCTCAACCCCGGCGTCCTGCTGGACGCAGGGGGGAGAAAGTGATCCCCCGCCGAAGCATCGCGGCCGCGACCCGCTCCGGCTTCACCTCGTAGCGGCCGCGTTCGATCCGGGCGCGGAGCTCGGCGAGTCGGGCGGCTGTGTTCGGTGCATGGCCCATCTGACCCATACGGTGCCCATTACATCGGCTGACCATGCACAACGGGTGAGCGAAATGCGGCCCGTCTAGGCATGTCACGATCCGGCGATGACCCCGAAGAAGCGGGAGCTCGGCCGCGCCGACCGCATCCAGGCCGGAATCTGGCGTTTGCGGCTCCCGCTGCCGTGGACCGGCGTACCGCACGTGAACGCGTTTGCGATCGCGGCGGGGAGCGGCGTCGTGCTGGTGGACACGGGGATGGACGAGCCCGGCGCCCTCGGGCAGCTCGAGCGCGCACTGGCCCAGGCCGGGCTGCGGCTCGAGCACATCCGGCTCGTTATCTGCACCCACGCGCACTCCGACCACTACGGCCTGGCCGGGCCGATCGTGGACGCCGCCGGCTGTGAGCTCTGGATGCACCCCAACCACGGCCATCTGACGCGCGCAGCCCAGGACCCCGAGCGGATGCTCGAGCGGCGGATCGAGGTCGGGCGCCAGAGCGGCGTTCCGGAGGAGGCGCTCCAGCGCTACCACGAGGCACGACGCGGCGAGGGCATCGGCGTCGCGCGGGTGGTCGAGCCCGATCGCGACCTGGTGGAGGGTGTCGAGGTGGAGACGGACCTCGGCCGCTGGCAGGTCGTGGAGACGCCGGGGCACGCCCCGTCGCACGTCGTCCTCCACCAACCCGAGCGCGGCCTCCTGCTGTCGGGGGACCACGTGCTGGGCCGCGTCTCGCTCTACTACGACTATGGCTACACGCCGGACCCGGCAGGCGAGTACCTTGCCTCGCTCGACCGGGCCGAGCAGCTCGACGCGACCCTGTGCCTGGCGGGGCACGGGCGCGCCTTCCGCAGCGTGAACGAGAAGATCGCGGCGTTCCGGACGACGGTGCTCGACAACATCGAGACGGTTCGCCGGCTCGTCGCCGAGGGCCCGAAGACGCCGTTCGAGATCGTCCCCGGGCTGCTCGGGACCCACGACGTGTCGCCGATGATGGTCAACTGGGCGCTGTCCCAGATCCTCTGTTACCTGCGCTACCTCGAGCTGCGCGAGGAGGCGGTTCGGGTGGAGGGAGAGGACCCGGCCGAGCGCTGGGCCCTGGCCGCCTAGAGGCGGCGCAGGACGATCCCGCTGCGCCGGTCCGGCGGCCAGCTACGCGGATTCGTGCGCGGGATGTCGGTGCGCTGGATCCGGTTCGCGTGGCCCACCATCACGAACTTCGCCGTCATGCCGCGCTTCCGCAGGAACTTGCACGCCACGTGGGCGCGCTGGATTGCGAGCGCGATGGCGAAGGCGCGATCGACGAATTGCTTGGGCAGCCGCGCCGCGTGTCCGTTGCAGCGCACGATGTCCACCTGGCGCGCCCGGCGCGCGATGTCCTTCAGGAAACGCCTGCCGGACGGCAGGAACACCGGCTGGTCGGGCTTGAAGATGCCCGGCAGCGGCGGCTTCAGGTGATGCCGCTCGGCGAAGAGCCAGCTGCGGTTGCGGTCCTGCCGGCGACGGCCGTCCGTGAACTGCCCGTCCGCACGGAGCTTCACCTTCACGCCGCCCAGCGCGGGGGCCACCATACGGCGCCCGCGACGGTTGACCTGGATCCGCACCGGCACGCGCCGGCTCCCGCCCGCCTGCGCCGCGCTCGCCGAGCTGGTCCCGCTGCCGAGCACCTTGCCGCCGAGCGTGAAGAGCACGACGTGGCAACGGCGCAGCTTCACCCCCCTGCGCGCCCTGCACACCGTCGGGACGACCGGCTCGTGGAGAACCACGGTCTTTGCGACGTCGAGCTTGAGGTTGGCCTTCGGGTCCGGCTCGGGGTCCGGGTCGGGGGGGTCGGGCCGGAAAGCCTCGCCGGTCAGGACCGACGAGTCGTTGCCGCCGTCGGACTCGAGCTCGAGCCGCGCCCGCTTGTTACCCACGGTGTCCGGGTTGAACTCGACGACCACCTCGCATGCGCCGCCCGCGGCGAGTGTCGCCCCGCACGTCGTCGAGACCAGCTCGAACGCCGTCGCGTCCGCGCCGGCGAGCCCGAGCGAGGTGATGTTCGCCTCGCGGCCCCCGCGGTTTTCGACGGTGAAGGTTCGGCGCGGCGGGTTGTCGTCCGCGACGAGCCGCCGCCCGAAGTCGCGCTGCTCCGGGGTGAGGATCACGTCGGGGTCGGTGATGATCGCCTCGTTCGAGCTCGCCGCCGGCGTCGAGCCGGCCTGGTTCGTTCCGGTCACCTCGCATGTGTACGTGCCGGGCGAAGGCGCGGTGTACGTGGCGGCGGTGGCCCCGGCGATCTCGGTGCCGTTGCGGAACCACCTGTAGCCGAATGTGCGCGGCGCTCGGTAGAGGAACGCACCCGGCACGCCGATCGACCACGTGCCCTGCGAGCAGTCCAGCACCGTGCCGGAGGGCCCCTCCGTCGGCGAGACGAGCGGAGCGACGGTGTTCAGCGGCCGGCGCAGGACGGCGATTCCGGCCACCGTGTCTGCGGTGCTGGTGAGCGTGGTCACGGTCCCTCCACCGGCGATCGGAGCGCGGCGGATCGAGTCGTCGGTGCCCCAGTAGATACGCGAGTCAGAGGCGTCGGCGGCTACGCCCGTCACGCCTTGGTCGGGGTAGAGCGTGGTTTCGGGATCTCCCGCGGTGGTTCCCGCGCGGACGCCTCCGAACGACGACCACCAGACGCCTCCGTCGGCGGAGTCGACCGCCACGAACCGGGGACCCTCGTCGTTGTAGAGCGTCGTGGCCGCCCCTCCGGCGGCCGGGCCGCGGCGGATGTCGCCGCCCTCGCCGAAGTCGATCGTCCAGTACAGAAGGTCCTCGGGCACGTCGGCGGCGACCCCGCGTGACGCAAACTCGGTCGGGTAGAGGTCGCTGACCGTTCCGCCGCCCGCCAGGGGCGCACCGCGCACCTCGTCGTCGCCGTTGGCCCAGTAGATCAGGCCATCGAGCGGGTCGACCGCGAGGCCGTCGAGAAAGACCTGGCCCGTGTACAGACTGGTGACCGCCCCGCCGCCCTCGATCGGTGCGCTGCGCACACTGTCCGTGGACTCGTCTGCCCAGTAGATCCGGCCGGTGCTCGGGTCGAGCGCGATCCCGTCCGGGCTCCCCGCCGCGTTGTACAGGACCGCCGCGGGGGCGCTGCCGTCGATCGGGACGTAGCGGATGGAGTTCGTGCCCTGGTCGGCCCAGTAGAGGGTGTCCACGGCGCCGGCGGGCGCGGCCAGGGCGAGGGCGAGGGCGAGGGCGATGACGAGCGCGCCCGCGCTGACGAAGCTGAGGCCCCTGCCATCGCGAGCCCACCATTCCATGGCGCTTCGAGCGTAACCCAGGTCGCTCTACCGCGCCACTGGTGAACGCGACGGGTCAGACGAGCGCGGGCGCGCGGTCCCAGGGGCGCGCCGCGCGAAGTGCGGCGAGGATCGCCCGTGTGGCGGGTGAGCGGTTCAGCGTGTAGAAGTGAATGCCCGGTGCGCCGCGCGCGAGCAGGTCCGAGCATTGGAGCGTCGCGTAGGCCACACCCAGGTCGGCCGTCGCGTCCGGGTCCTCCTTGCGCGCCTCGAGCTCGGACTCGTACTGCTCGGGGAACGATGCGCCGCACATCTCGCTCATGCGCTTGATCTGCGCGAAGTTCGTGACGGGCATGATGCCCGGGATGATCGGCACGGTGATGCCCATCTCGCGCGCGCGCTCGACGAAGTCGAAGTAGAACCGGTTGTCGAAGAAGAGCTGCGTGATGAGGAAGCTCGCGCCGGCCTCCTGCTTCTCCTTCGCGAAGCGCAGGTCGGTCTCAGCGCTCTCGGCGTGGACGTGCACCTCCGGGAAGCACGCGGCGCCGATCGCGACCTCGTAGCTGCCGCGGATCAGCTCGATCAGCTGCGTCGAGTACTCCAGGCCGCCCTCGGTCTTCGTCCACTCGGCCTCGCCCTGCGGCGGGTCGCCGCGCAGCGCGAGCACGTTCTCGATCCCGGCGTCCCGGATGTGGTCGAGCGTCGCGCGCAGCTGCTCGACGGTCGCGCCGACGCACGTGAAGTGCGCCATGGCCTCGATCCCGAGGTCCTGCTTGATCCACTTGACGATCTCGATCGTCCGGTCGCGCGTCGAGCCGCCCGCGCCGTAGGTGACCGAGACGTACGAGGGCTTGTCCTTCGCCAGCTCCTCGAGCGCGGCGCGCAGGTTCTTCTCGCCCTCCTCGGTCTTCGGCGGGAAGAACTCGAACGAGAAGCACGGGTGCGTGTCCTCGAGGATCCGGTCGATCCGGGCCATTACGGTTCTGAGGGTACCTCCGGCTGGACGATCTCCAGCCCGGTTGCAAGGCGGCGCTCCCCGTGGAGCGAGTAGCGAACGTCGACGGAGTCGTTCTTGCCGTAGCTGCCGAACAGGCCGAGGAAGATCGCCGTCCAGCGCGCCACGCCGATGCGCTCCTTCTCGAGCGGCTTCGAGAAGACGAGGCCGCCCTCGGTCACGCGATAGTCGCTCCCCTCCCGCTGCGGGATGCCGTTGACCCACACCTCGTAGGGCGGGTCAGCGCCGTGGGGAAGGGGGACGAGCCACGTCGCCATGCGTCGGTTATAGCTAGCGGCGCCTCTCCCACATCTGGAGCGCGCCGTGCGAGCGATAGCCGAGACGGGCGTACACCGGCTCGCCGAGCTTCGTCGCCTGCAGGCTCGACATGTCGCAGCCCTCCGCGCGCGCGTCCCACAGGGCGCGGTGAAGCAGCCGCGTCGTCAGGCCACGCCCACGGGCCTCGGGCAGCGTGGCGACGTCCCACACGCTGGCATCGCCGTCGGCGGGCAGGATCACGACCGCGCACGCCGGCTCCCCGTCGAGGTAGGCGACGTAGTCGCGCGTGACTCCGGGCGGCTGCTGGGCGGTGAAGTCGCTGAAGGGCGTGCCGTCGAAGCCGTACGAGCGGTCGTTGATCGAGGCAACGACCGGCAGGAACTCGTCGCCCGCGCAGTGATCGATCTCCGGCGGGTCCGCCAGGTCGTCCAGCTCGCGCGTCATCGCAGCCGGGTCGGCGTCGAGCACATGGCCCGCGGCCGCGAGCGCGGCCGCGGCCTCGGTGTCGTCCTCGGGCACCCACACGGTCCACGCGGCGATGTCCGCCTCCTCGTAGCGGCGCGCGAGGTCGGGGAGCGCGCCGATCAGCGCGTCCTGCGACTCATAGATGACGCTGTTGGGCAGCGAGCGCTCGGGCACCTTCGGGCAGACGCAACCGAGCACGCCCTCCAGCTCGATCACGTGTGCGCCCTGGGAGCTGCGCCCAACGAGGCGGAAGAAGGCGCGCATGCTGGCCAGCATGCGCTCGAAAGCGCGGTCGCGAACCACGGCCGGCGAGCCTAGCCGCGCTCGACGGCGCGACGCAGCGCGTCGTAAGGAGATTCGCGCGGAAGCTGTTCTACGAGCGTCCGGCGCATCCGCCCGGTCCAGGCCTCGGTCGATCCGTCCCCCCGCACGTCCACGCCCGCGCGCAGCCGCCCGGGCCCGGCCAGCTCGAGCCGCGCGAAGACCTGCTGCACGGGCTCGAACCTGCGCGCGAGCTTCGTGTCGACCGTGCGGGCATCGGCCTGCCCCTCGAGCTCCCGCCCGCGCCGCTCGAGCGCCTCGAGCGCCGCGCCGAGATCCTCGAAACGCGCGCGCTCCACCTTTGCGCCGCTGCGCGTCTTGAGGGAGTATCCGCGCACGGCCGCAAACGCTAACGAGGGAGAGATCGCCAGATGCTCGAAGGTCTGATGCAGCACGACCACCCGCTGACGGTGCAGCACATCGTGGACCGGATGCGGCGTCTCTACTGGGACAGCGAGGTGGTGACGCTCGGCGACGAGGGCGCCCGCCGCGCCTCCTACGGCGACGTGGCCGCGCGGGTGGACCGCCTGTGCGGCGCGCTCACAAAGCTCGGCATCGCCCCGGGTGATCGCGTGGCCACCTTCGCGTGGAACTCGCAGGAGCACCTCGAGGTCTATCTCGCGGCACCGTCGATGGGGGCCGTGCTCCACACGCTGAACATCCGCCTGGCGGGCGACCAGCTCACCTACATCGCGAACCACGCTGAGGACCGGATCGTGTTCGTGGACGACTCTCTCGTCCCGGTGCTCGAGCCGATCGCGGCCACCTTCGAGACGGTCGAGCACTTCGTCGTGATGGGTGACGGGGACGCCGGCTCGCTCCCGAATGTCCTTCGCTACGAGGAGCTCCTGGCTGAGGCGCCGGAGGCGTTCGACTACCCGGAGCTCGACGACCGGGCCGCCGCCGGCCTCTGCTACACGAGTGGCACGACCGGCAACCCGAAGGGCGTCCTGTACTCGCACCGGTCGCAGCTGCTGCACGGTCTCAGCGTGTGCATCGCCGACAACCTGGGCCTTCGCTCGACCGATCGCGTGCTCCCGGTCGTGCCGATGTTCCATGCGAACGCCTGGGGACTGGCGCACGCCGCCCCGCTCACCGGCGCGGACCTGGTGATGCCGAGCCGGTTCCTGCAGGGCGAGCCGCTCGCCAAGCTGATCGAGTCCGAGCGGGTCACGGTGGCGGGTGGCGTGCCGACCATCTGGCTCGACCTCCTGAACTACGCGGACGCGAACCAGCCGGACATGTCGAGCCTGCGAACCGTGGCATGCGGCGGGTCGGCCGTGCCGCTGTCGCTGATGCAGGCATTCCATGAGCGCCACGGCGTCGACATCCTCCAGGCGTGGGGGATGACGGAGACCAGCCCGGTCGCCGCCGTCGCGCACCCGCCCAAGGGCGCGAGCGAGGACGAGGCCTGGGCGGCCCGTGCGAAGGCGGGTCGGCCGCTGCCGCTGGTCGAGGCGCGCATCGTCGACGACGCCGGGGAGGAGGTCGCCTGGGACGGCGAGGCCACCGGTGAGCTCGAGGTGCGCGGGCCCTGGATCGCCCGCTCGTACTACAACGACCCGTCCGGCGACGACAAGTTCGATGACGGCTGGCTGCGCACCGGCGATGTCGCCGCGATCGACGGGCAGGGCTTCATCCGGATCGCCGACCGGGCGAAGGACGTGATCAAGTCCGGTGGGGAGTGGGTGTCGTCGGTCGATCTCGAGATCGCGCTGATGGCCCACGAGGGTGTCGCCGAGGCGGCGGTGATCGCGAAGCCCGACGAGCGCTGGTCGGAGCGCCCGCTCGCGTGCGTCGTGCGTAAGGAGGGAAGCGACGTGTCGGCCGAGGAGCTCTGCGGCCACCTCTCGGAACGCGTGGCCAAGTGGTGGATTCCGGACGAGTTCGCGTTCATCGGCGAGGTCCCGAAGACGAGCGTCGGGAAGTTCGACAAGAAGGTGCTGCGTAGGCAGCTCTCCGAGGGCGAACTGGAGGGCCGCGTCGAGGTGGACCGGAAGGCGAAGGAGCCGGCCTAGCCCGAATCCCCCCGATTGGCGCAATCAGGCGTACAGTGGTTGGTGGGCTCTGCCCCGAGTGGGGGTCACGGCCGCTCTGTGTGAAGACCGAAGGCATCCCGGGTCTGCTCGCCCGCGGAGGCCGGAGAAACCAGATGCGCCGGACTCAGCGCTCCCACCTCGCCGCAGCGGCGCTCGCGTGCGCCCTGGCGTGCGCGAGTCCGGCGTCAGCGCTCGGCGCGGGCCCCGCCATCGAGTTCTCGGACGGGATCACCGCGAACGCCACACCGACGGGCATCGCGGCCGGCCCGGACGGGAACATGTGGTTCACCGAGTACGGCGGCGATCGAATCGGTCGCATCACACCGACCGGCGCGGTGACGGAGTTCTCGGACGGCATCACCCCGGGAGCCGAAGTGCAGCAGATCACCGCGGGGCCGGACGGCAACATGTGGTTCACCGAGTACGACGCCGATCGAATCGGCCGGATCACGCCCAGCGGAGAGGTGACCGAGTTCTACGACGGGATCACGCCAGGGGCTGCGCCGCTCGGAATCGCGGCGGGTGCTGACGGCAACCTCTGGTTCACAGAGCCTGACATCAACGGGATCGGGCGGATAACGCCATCCGGCGTCGTCGCGGAGTTCTTCGTGGGGATCACGGCCGGCGCCCGTCCGTCCGGTATCGCGGCGGGTCCCGACGGCAACCTGTGGTTCACCGAATATCTCGGCAACCGGATCGGCCGGATCACGCCGGCGGGCGTTGTCAAGGAATTCGCGGCGCTGCCCAACCCGACGGCCGCGCCCGACGCGGCGCCGTACGGGATCGCGGCCGGCCCGGACGGGAACCTGTGGTTCACGGACTTCGGCCTCGATCGGATCGGACGGATGACGCCCGCGGGCGTGCTCACGGGGTTCGCAGATGGAATCAGCCCGATCGCGGCGCCGCACGGGATCACGACGGGCCCCGACGGCAACCTCTGGTTCGCCGAGGCCGGCGCCGATCGCGTCGGCCGGATCACCCCGTTCGGCGAGGTGACGGAGTTCTCGGCCGGGATCGGGGCCGGCAGCTGGCCGACCGGGATCGGGGCCGGCCCCGACGGCAACCTCTGGTTCGCCGAGACGGACCTCGACCAGATCGGGCGGATCGACACCGACGTCCCGGCGCCCGTGAGCGGCAACCTGCTGCGCAATCCGGGGTTCGAGCTGGGCGCTCCCGGCGGCGCGCGGCTGCGGACCGTCCCGGTTCCGGGCTGGGTGACGATTCCGAACTTCACCGTCGGGCTTTACGGCGGGGCCGACCTGTTGCCCGTGTCGCTCTCCGATGCGATTGGCGGCGGGCATGGGTTCGCCTTCGGCGGCCCGAACGCGGACGAGGTGACGCATGCGCTGCAGCTCGTCGACGTCGGGCACGAGGCCGCCGCGATCGACGATGGCCGCGCGGAGGCCACACTCAGCGGGATGCTCGGCGGGCAGGACGGCCAGCAGGACCAGGCCGCGGTCACGGCGCACTTCCTGAACGCCGCGGGTGTGCCGCTGGCGGACATTCAGATCGGACCGGTGACCGTGACCGACCGCAACAGCCAGACGACGCTGCTCGCGCGCAGCCGTGCCGACGAGGTTCCCGCCGGCACGCGGGCGATCCGTGTCGTCCCGACGGCCACCAACATCGGCGGCGGCTCGAACAACGGGTACTTCGACAACCTCTCGCTCACCCTCGAGATCACTCCGCCGGTCGAAGAGCCGGACATCGTCGCGCCGGACTTCCTAGCCGCGGGGTTGACGAAGACGCGCTTCCGGGCTGGCCGGCGGACGACCTTCGTGTACGAGCTGTCCGAGCCGGCCACGGTTCGCTTCACGATCGAGCGGAAGCGGAGCGGCGGCGGCTACGCGAGGCGCGGCGCTCTCACCCAGGACGCGGCTGCCGGTGTGAACAAGAAGCGCTTCTCCGGCAGGGTCAACGGGCGCAAGCTGAAGCGCGGCCGCTACCGCGCGACGCTGAGGGCGACCGACGCGGCCGGCAACGAGTCGCCGGGCGAGCGGCTGCGTTTCAGGATCCTGAAGCCGCGCTAGTTCGTCAGCTCGGTCAGGATCGGCGAGTAGTGGTCGGCGAACACCTTCGCCACCAGCTCGCCGCGGCTCGACACGCCGGTCTTCTCGAACACCGACTTGACGTGATCACGCACCGTGTGTTGCGAGATGAAGAGGTGCTCGGCCATCTCGGAGGTGCCGAGGCCGCGCGCGATCGCGCGGGTGACATCGAGCTCACGCTGCGTCAGGCCGTACGCCTCCACGATCAGCGGCGCGACGTCGCCGCCCTTGGCCGGCTCGATCACGACCGCCAGGTTGTCGGTGCCCTGGAGGATCGACCCGTGCATGAGCAGCCAGACGCCGGTGCTGGTCCTTATGCGCGCGCGCGGGACGGTTTCCAACGCGCCGTCCATTGCCGCGCGAACCTGCGACGCATAGGCGTTCGCCTCGACCGGCACGGGTAGCGCGCCGCGTGTATCGCGGGCGAGCGAGGACTCGATTTCGTCCAGCCACGCGGCGGCCTCGCTGGTCGCTGAGACGGCGCGCCCCTCCGGGTCGAGCACGAGGATCCCAGGCCCGCGAACCACCGGCGACGAAGGCGGTTGCTGGATCAACGCGCGCTTCAGGGCTGTGGCCACGATCGGCGCGACCCGCTCGAGCCACGCCTTCTCGTCGTCGGAGAAGCGCGGGGAGTCACCGAGGCGATCGAACTGGCCGACTCCCCATGCCGAGCCGCTGATCGAGAAGGTCGCGCGCACTTCCGCGCGGAAACCGGTCGCGGTTCCGTACTCGCGCCAGCGCGGAGAGCGATCCGGCCGGCCGCCGGTCTCCTCGTGAAGGTCGGCGACCGACCGGCCGCTGACCGCGATGTCCCTGAACTTCATGTAGTCGGGCACGCGGAACTCGTAGTCCCACGTCGGCGTGCACTGATCGTGCGGCAGGTCGCGCACGACCCCTTGGCCCATGATCAGCGAGGTGCCCGGGTCGGTGGCACCGATGAAGTAGCCGTCCGAGGGGACGACCCTCTCGATCCGCCGCGCCACTTCCTCGAGTAGCTCCTGTGACGGGAGGCCGGCCTCGGCTACCCGCTCGATCGCGTCGTAGGCGCTTTCCGCGCCCGGGAGGGTGCGAGTCATAAGGCGACGGTACTCCCGCTTGGGCACGCGCGCCACCCCTCAAATGGGGGGGTTGGCGCATTTGAATTTCCCCCAGCGGCGGGATCGACGCCGGGCACGCGGCAGAGCAGCATCGGCTCCAGTCCGAAAAAGGAGCTCAGATGCCGAATCCAGTCGCAAATCTCAACATCAACGGGCGGAGCGTTCGCCCGGACGACGAGGGTTGGGACAGCGCCCACGAGGCGTTCAACACCCGCATCGACCAGCGCCCCGAGGCAATGGTCTTCCCGGCCGACGAGGCCGACGTCGTCACCATCGTCAACTACGCCCGCGAGCACGGCCTGCGGATCGCCCCCCAGGCGACCGCTCACAACGCCGGCCCACTCGGCTCGCTCGACGGCACCCTCGTGGTCCAGACGTCCGACCTACAGCACATCTCGATCGACCCGGCCGGCCACCGCGTGCGCGTCGGTTCGGGGGTCAAGTGGGAGAAGATCGCCCCGCAGCTCTCGGATCACGGCCTCGCCGGCCTCCACGGCTCGTCGCCCGATGTCGGCATCGCCGGGTACTCGCTGGGCGGCGGCATCGGCTGGCTCGCCCGCAAGTACGGGATGCAGACGAACAGCGTCACGGCGATCGAGCTCGTGACGTCGGACGGGCAGTTCATCCGCGCGACCGCCCAGAACCACCCGGATCTCTTCTGGGCGCTGCGAGGCGGCAACGGCAACTACGGCGTCGTCACGGCGATCGAGTTCGCGGTGTACCCCGTCGAGGAGCTCTACGCCGGAGCGATGTTCTTCCCGTTCGAGCGTGCGTCCGAGGTGCTGCACACGTGGCGCGAGCTGCTGCCGACGTTCCCGGACGAGCTCATGACGTGGGCGAACATCCTGCACTTCCCGCCGCTCCCGGAGCTTCCGGAGCAGTTCCGCGGCCAGTCGTACGTGATCGTCATGGGCGCGTACCTGGGCGAGGAGCCGGAGGGTCGCGACCTGCTGCGCCGCGTGCGCGACCTGGGTCCCGCGATCGACACGTTCGCGATGGTGCCGCCGGCCGTGCTCGGCGATCTGGCGATGGATCCGCCGGATCCGCTGCCGATCACCAGCGGGCACGAGCTGCTCGAGGAGCTCCCCGCCTCGCTGATCGACGAGTTTCTGTCGATCGCCGGGCCGGAGTCCGACTCCGGGAACTCGCTGACGCTGTTCAACTTGCGCCACATGGGCGGCGCGCTCGCGCGCAAGTCGCCGGGCGCCGGCGCTCGCGCAACGCTGGCGGGCGAGGTCAGCCTGTTCGTGCTCGGTGTCGTCGAGGACGACGAGGCCGCTCGCGCTGTGGATGGGCGGATTGCTCGGCTCGTGGCAGCCGCCCAGCCGTACCGGGCGGGCGAGTACCCGAATTTCGTCGAGGAGCCCGCCGATGCGAGCGCGTTCTTCGACACCGAGACGTGGCAGCGCCTGCGTGAGGTGAAGGCGCTCTACGACCCCGAGGACATGTTCAAGGGCAACCACCACATCCCGCCGGCGGAGCGCATTCGCCAGGCGGCCTGACCACGAGGAGAATCACGATGACGATCACCAAGGCACTCTCAGGCGCGCTCGTTGCAGCCGTCGCCATGACGAGCACGGCATCGGCCAAGTCCGTGGACTACGTCGGCAAGACCGACTCCGGCCACAAGGTCACCTTCACGCTGAAGAACAAGCGGATGCACGAGCTCAGGGCCGGCGTCCGGATGAGCTGCATCCCGATCCAGGGCGGCGGCGCACCGACGGGCGGCTCCGAGATCTTCGGCTTCCGGGGCAAGACCCGGATGAAGCGCCACATCGAGTTCAGCTTCATGTCGAAGCCGGCCTTCCATTACAACGAGGTCACGATGAACCACGACGTCTGGACGAAGCGGCGGCCGGGCGGCGTGATCAAGGGCCGGATGCGGCTGCAGTACGAGTTCCTGATCCCGAAGTACCCGATCGGGACCTTCACGATCTACAGCTGCCTCGGCGGCGCGAGATTCAAGACTAAGAGGGTCGGCTGAAAGCCGACCCGGTCACGTAGCCCGGAGGGCTACTTCGTTCTCAAAGGTGAGCCATGGATGGCTCACGGGCTACCCCCCGATCGCTGACATCGTGCGGGCGGGCTGGATGAACCCCGGCTCGCCCACACGGTGCTTCAGCTCCTTCCGCCAGACGGCGTCGCGAATGACGGTCGCGAGCTCGGCGTCGGTCGCGCCGGCGCGCAGCGGCTCGCGCAGGTCGGTCTCGTGCAGGGAGAAGAGGCAGGTGCGCAGCTTCCCCTCGGCGGTCAGGCGGATGCGGTTGCAGTCGGAGCAGAACGGCTCGGAGACCGGGTTGATGAAGCCGATCTCGCCTGCCCCGTCCACGAAGCGGAAGACCCGCGCCGTCGCCGACGGCTCGCGCGGAAGCTCCTCGAGCGGGTAGCGCTCATGGATGACCGCCCGCAGTTCGTCGCCCGTCAGGACGGCGTCCGGGCTCCACGAGTGGTCACCGTCCAAGGGCATGAACTCGATGAACCTCACCTGGAACGGGTGCCGGCGGGCGAAGTCCGCGAACGGGAGCGCCTCCTGCTCGGTGAACTCGCGCATGGCCACCGCGTTCACCTTGACCTTGACGCCGGGATGCCGCGCGATCGCCTCGAGCCCGCGAAGCACCTGCGGCAGCGCGTCGCGGCGCGTCATCGCGTAGAAGCGGTCGCGCTGGAGCGAGTCGATCGAGACGTTGACGCGCTGGACGCCCGCGGCGACCAGGGCGTCCGCATCGCGTTCGAGCAGGAACCCGTTCGTCGTGACCGACAGGTCCTCCAGCGCGTCGATCAGAGAGAGCTTCGCCGCGAGCCGCGGGAAGTCGCGCCGCACGAGCGGCTCTCCGCCCGTCAGGCGAACGTCGCGCACGCCGAGGCCCACGAGCAGCCCGACCAGCCGCTCGATCTCCTCGAAGGAGAGGATCGCGTCGCGCTCGAGCCATGGCAGCCCCTCGGCGGGCATGCAGTACTGGCAGCGGAAGTTGCAGCGATCCGTGACCGAGACGCGCACGTCTTCGATCAGCCGGCCGTGGCCATCGGCTAGCGGCTGCATGAAGGACAGGCTAGCGCCGTGCTATCGCTGGTCGATCGGGACGTAGTCGAGGTCGCGCTCGCCGGTGTAGACCTGCCGCGGCCGCGCGATCTTCGTCTGCTCGTCCTTCACCATCTCGAGCCACTGCGCGATCCAGCCCGACGTGCGCGGGATGGCGAACATCACCGTGAACATGTCGGTGGGGATCTGCAGCGCCTCGTAGATCAGGCCGGAGTAGAAGTCGACGTTCGGGTAGAGCTTGCGCTCGGTGAAGTACTCGTCGTCGAGCGCGCGCTTCTCGAGCTCGACCGCGATCTCGATCTTCGGGTTCTTGCCGGTGACCTCGAAGACCTCGTCGACGTTCTTCTTGATGATGCGGGCGCGCGGGTCGTAGTTCTTGTAGACCCGGTGGCCGAAGCCCATCAGCTTCTCCTTGCGGTCCTTCACGCCCTGGAGGAAGTCCGGGATCTTGTCGACCGAGCCGATCCGGTCGAGCATCCGCAGCACCGCCTCGTTCGCGCCGCCGTGGAGCGGGCCGTACAGCGCGGCAACGCCGGCGGCGACCGCCGAGTACGGGTCGACCTCCGATGAGCCGACCGCCCGGACCGCGCTCGTCGAGCAGTTCTGCTCGTGGTCGGCGTGCAGGATCCAGAGGACGTCGAGGGCGCGTTCGAGCCGGGGGTCGGGCTCGTACTTGACCTCGGTCATCTTGTAGAGCATCGACAGGAAGTTGCCGGGGTAGCTCAGATCGTTGTCCGGATAGATGTAGGGCAGCCCAAGCGAGTGCCGGTAGGCGAACGCCGCGAGTGTCGGCACCTTGGCGATCAGCCTGATCGCCGCCATGTGCCGCTCCTCCTCGTCGTCGATCGCCTTCGCCTCGGGATAGAAGGTCGAGAGCGCGCCCATGCAGCCGAGCAGCATCCCCATCGGATGCGCGTCGTAGCGGAAGCCGCTCAGGAACTCGCGCATGTTCTCGTGCGTGTAGGTGTGGATCGTGATCTCGTGCACCCAATCGTCGAGCTGGTCGCGCGTCGGCAGCTCGCCATGCACGAGCAGGTAGGCCACCTCGAGGTAGGTGGCGTGCTCGCACAGGTCCTCGATCGAATAGCCGCGGTGCTGGAGGACGCCGGCCTCGCCGTCGATGAAGGTGATCTCACTCCGGCATGAGGCGGTGTTGGTGTAGGCGGGGTCGAAGGTCATGAGGCCGAAGTCGTCCTCGGCCACCTTCATCTGGCGAAAGTCCATCGCCTTGACGGTGCCGTCGGCGATCGGGACCTCGTACGTCTGGCCCGTCCGGTTGTCGGTGACCGTGAGCGTGTCTTCGCGCTCCGCGCTCGCTACGCCGCCGCCGTCCTCGGTTTCGGTCTGCTCGTCGGCCATTGCTCTCTCCTCGGGTGGTTCCTCATCCTCATTCTGACCTACTTCTTCTTCCGCCAACCCATCCCGAGCTTCGCGGCGATCTTCCCGCCGCGGCGGCGCGGCTCGAACTCCGCGAAGCCGCCTCCCTCGGGCGGCGGGAGCGCCTCGGCCTCGGCAGCCGTGATCGTCAGCGTCACGCCGCGCTCGGCCGTCCGCTTCACCTCGGGGGCATCCACGAACCGATACTCGCCCGCGGTCGTCCGCATGACGATCCCATCGAAGATGTGCTCCCTGTAGTTGTCGGCCACCTGGTCGACCGTGCCGAGCTCGACCTCGTCGGAGCTGAAGACCGGGGTCCCGCGTTCGACCGCCGTGTAGTGAACCGCGTGCCCGTCGTCGATCACGGGCTACTCGTGCTCGCTGGTTGCCTCCACCGCGCCGCCGCCGTGCTCCTCTTCCTCGTTGGCGGAGGTGATGATGGCGGAGCTGATGGCGGCGGCCACCACGATGACCGAGATCGCCGCGACGATCTTCTCGGCGCCGCCGGGGAAGTCTTCCTTCTTGATCCCGACGATCGCGACGAGGACCGCCCAGATCGCGGCGATCCCACCGAGCACGTGGAAGGCGTTCATTCGGGTCGAACGCTATCGGAGCGCCGGCCGCGGACGCGTACACGCGGCGGGGGCTGGGGCGCCTGTTCGGCGTGGTCGCCGCGACGCGGCGGGCGCGGCCTCGGCGAGCGCGGCGAGTGCCCGTTGCCGCCGTCGCCGCCGGCGGACTCGTCGGCGGCGGGCTCGGGCTCGGCGCGGATTGCCCACCAGCAGATCCAGAGCAGCGCGACGATCGGGAGCTTCAGCACGACCGCCATCCAGATGATCCCCCACGTCATTGGCGCGATGGTACCCGGCGATTGCGGTTTAATCCGAGCCGTGAGCGATCCGGGCCTGTTCGGCCCCGACAGCATCACCTGGCAGGTGAACCGGGAGGGGATCCTCCTGCTGGGCGGAGGAGCCGCGATCATCATGCAGGTCGCGCATCCGCTCGTGGGCGCGGGCGTCGCCGAGCACTCGAACTACCGCGAGGATCCGTGGGGCCGGCTCTACCGCACGCTCGACATCACCACGAGCATCGTGTTCGGCTCGACCGCGAAGGCGAACGAGGCGTCGGAGCGCCTGCGCGCGGTCCACAAGAGCGTCCACGGTCTGACCACGGAGGCGGGGGGCCGGCACCCGGCCGGCACCAAGTACTCGGCGAACGATCCCACGCTCGGAATGTGGGTCCACGCGACGCTCGTCGACACCTCGCTCAAGGTGTACGAGGCGTACGTCAGGCGCCTCAGCCATCCCGAGAAGGTCCGCTACTACGAGGAGCAGAAGCGCCTCGGCGAGATGTTCGGCGTGCCCGTCGAGCGCCAGCCGGCGACCCTCGCCGAGTTCTACGACTACTTCGACGGAATGGTCGCCGAGGAGCTGGCGGTCACGAGCGCGCTGACCGACGTCGTGGACGCCACGATGCGCCCGGAGCTTCCATTCGTCGCACGCCCGCTGGTCGAGGCGCTCAACCTGGCGACCGTGAGCCTGCTTCCGCAACGGCTACGCGACGAGCTTGGCCTCGAATGGGGCGAGAACCGGCGCCGGCTCGTCAGTGCCTCGCGCGCACTCGTCAGGCGGGCGCTGCCGGTGCTGCCCAGCCTCGTGCGCGAGTTCCCGCCCGCCCGCAGCGCCGACCGGCGCGCCGCCCAGGCAGCCTGAGTTAGCTTCGGCGCGTGGTGGGACGCGCCCTGACTCTCGCCGCCCTTGGCCTCGCGGTCCTGGCCACCGCTTTCCTGATGTTTGGCGCGGGCTCCGACTACCGGGTCCACCTCACGCTCGACAACGCCGGCCAGCTGGTTAAGGGCAACCAGGTCAAGGTGGGCGGCCGCCCAGTCGGCCTGGTCGAGAGCATCGAGCTGGACGACAGCGCGCGTGCCCGCGTCGAGGTCTCCATTGAGGACGAGTTGGCCCCGCTTCACGAGGGCAGCGTGATGACGCTGCGCGCCACGTCGCTCTCGGGCATCGCGAACCGCTACCTCGCGCTCGAGCCGGGCCGAAACGACGCCGCCGAGATCGCGGACGGCGGCGAGATCCCCGCCGAGGACGGCCGCGAGGCCGTGGACCTCGACCAGCTCCTCAACACGCTTGATCCCCAGGCGCAGCGCGACACGCAGGCGTTCGTGCGCAACGCCGCCGACGCGTTCGCCGACGAGCCCGACGGAACCGGCGACGACGCCGCCACGCTGAAGGCGGCGCGCCAGGCGAACGCCGGCCTGGAGTCGCTCAATCCGGCGCTCTCCCAGGGCGCCGCCACGTTCCGTGCGCTGATGCGCGACCAGGCTGCGCTCGAACGCTTCATCGTGCGCTCGGCCCAGGTCGTCGAAGACGTCAGCTCACGGCCCGAGCATCTCGACCCGCTCGTGGGCAACGGGCTCGCCGCGGTCGGCGCGCTCGCCGGCGAGAGCGCGGCGCTCGAGAGCTCGCTGCGCCGTCTGCCGCCCACGCTCCGCAAGACGAACACGACCCTCGTGAACCTGCGCGCGACGCTGCGCGAGGCTCGCCCGCTGGTGCGCGACGCGCGGCCGGTCGCCCCGCTCCTGTCCGAGGCGTTCGCCGAGCTGCGGCCGTTCGCACGCGACGCGCGGCCGGTGGTCGAGCGTGCCCGCGGCCTGATCGACCGCTCCGGGACCGAGGACCTGCTCGGGGTACTCGACCGGCTAGTCGCGCTGTCGCGCACCGCCGTGCCCGCGTTCGACTCCACGGTGAAGACGGTCGAGGACGCGCTGCCGATCGTCCGCGAGGTGCGCCCGTACGTGCCGGACGTGATCGGCGGGCTGTTCAACGGCTTCGGCGGCGCGACCGCCGGCTACTACGACGCGAACGGCCACTACACGCGGATCTCCTTCCAGGGCTCGACGGTCACGCTGACCGGGCTCGGGTCGCTCATCCCGCGCCCGCCCGAGGAGCAGGGGCTGACCGGCTTCCGCACCAAGCTCAACAAGCGGTGTCCCGGCGCCGGCACGCAGGCGGCCGGTGACGGCTCGAGCCCCTACCGCGCGACCGAGGACTTCCCATGTGACCTGGAGGACTCGCCCGAATGAAGCGGATCGCGGCGGTCCTCCTGCTCGGTGTCGTCGCGGCGGTCGCCACGCTCGGCGCGGGCGGCACGGCGCCGACCTACCGGGTCGATGCGGTCTTCGACTCGACGGCGAACCTGATCCCGGGCCAGGACGTGAAGATCGCGGGCGCGCGGGTCGGCAGCGTGAGCGACATCAACCTGACGGCGGAGCGCAAGGCGCGCGTCGAGATGGAGGTTGAGGAGGGCTTCGCGCCGTTCCGGGCCGACGCGGAGTGCACGATCCGGCCCCAGTCGCTCATCGGGGAGAAGTTCGTGCAGTGCCATCCCGGTACGCCGGATGCCGCGCCGCTTGCCGAGGGCGAGGACGGCGCGCCGACCGTGCCGCTCGCCAACACGCACTCGCCGGTGGACCTCGACCTCGTGTTCGCCGCGCTCCGCGAGCCCTACGCGGAGCGGCTCGCGATCATCCTTAACGAGCTCGGCACGGGCGTGGCCGGGCGGGCCGAGGACGTCAACGCGGCCGTCCGCCGCGCCAACCCGGCGCTCCAGGAGTTGAACGACGTCCTGCGCATCCTGGACCGGGACCGCGCGGCGCTCGGCCGGCTCGTGGATCAGTCGGACCGGGTCATCGCGGAGCTGGCGCGCCACCGCGAGCACGTGACGAGCTTCATCGAGCGCGCCGACCGCGCGGCGGCCGAGGTGGCCGGCCGCCGCGGCGAGCTCGGCGAGGTGATCGAGCGCCTGCCGCCGCTCCTCGACGAGCTCGAGCCGACCGCGGACCGGCTGGCCGCACTGGCCTCGGACGCCACGCCCACGCTGCGCGACCTGCGCGCGGCCGCGCCGGGCGCCGAGCGGCTGCTCGCCGATTTCGACCCGGTGGCGGATGCCGCTCGCCCCGCGCTGAACCGCCTGGCCGAGACGTCGGAGGTCGGCCGCCGGGCGGTCGCGGCCGCACGGCCGGTCGCGGACCGGCTGCGACCCGTCGCGGCGATCCTTCCCCCGATGGCGCGCCTCGGCGCTCGGCTCGGCGAGTCGCTGCAGGAGAACGGCTCCGTCGAGAACCTGCTGCTGTTCTTCTTCTACGGCGCCGGCGCGCAGGCTCGCTTCGACCAGTTCTCCCACATGCTCCCCTCGTACCAGATCGCGGGGGAGTGCCAGCAGTACGCGCGCACCCTCAAGCCGCCATGCAGCGCGCACTTCGGAGATCCGCCGGCGGCGCCGGCGGGCCAGGCACGGGCCCTCGACTACCTCCTCGGCGAATGAGCTCGCGCCAGCAACACAGCCTCGCGGGCAGCCCCGTCCTGGTCGGTGCCGCGACCGTCCTGTGCGCGGTCGTCGCGGTCTTCCTCTCCTACAACGCGAACAACGGCCTGCCCTTCGTCCCGACCTACGACCTGACCGTGCAGGTGCCCGACGCCGCCGGGCTCGTCCGCGGCAACGAGGTTCGGATCGGCGGCAAGCGGGTCGGCGTCATCGAGGACATCCGCGCGGTGCAGGAGGGCGACAGCGACGATCCGGTGTCCGAGCTCGACGTGGCGCTGATCACGAAGCTCGACCCGCTGCCGGCCGACTCGGTGGTCACGGTGCGGCCGCGCTCGCCGCTCGGGCTTAAGTACCTGGAGCTGAAGCCGGGCGATTCCGAGGAGGGGTTCGAGCCGAACTCGACGATGCCGCTCGCGGCCGCGCAGCCGATCGTCGAGCTCGACGAGGTCATCAACGCGTTCGACGCGAGCAGCCGGCGCGCTCTTCGCGGCGTCCTCGAAGGGGTGGCGCCGGGCTTCGCCGGACGCGGTGCAGACGTGAACATGCTGCTTCACGAGGCGCCGCCGCTTCTTCGCGGCGGCGAGCGGGTGTTCGCGAACCTCAGTGCGCCGGAGACCGGACTGCGCCGCCTGCTCGTGACGGCGGACACGCTCACCGGCGAGCTCGCCACGGTCGCGCCCGAGGGGGGCTCGGCGCTCGAGCGGGCGGATGTCACCGCGGGCGCCTTCGACGCGGCCGGATCGGCGCTCGGCGAGTCGATCGCCGAGACCCCGCCCACGCAGGCCGCCGCCCTGTCGGCCTTTCGCCAGGCCCGCCCGCTGCTGACGGACGCGGCGAAGCTCGTGAACGACATCCGGCCGGGCGTGCGCCTGCTGCCGCGCGCGGCGGATGAGCTCGACCGCGCGCTGGACGAGGGGACGCCGGTCCTGCGCAGGGCGGTCGGGCTCGCCGAGCAGCTCGAGGATGCGCTCGACGCGGTCGCCGACCTGAGCGAGGACCCGCGCACCGTCGACGCGCTGGTGCGCCTCCTGCGCGTCGCGGAGTCGCTCAAGCCCACGCTCGAGTTCCTCGCGCCCGCGCAGATCCGCTGCAACTACCTCGGCCTCTGGACGCGGAACACCTCGAACACGGTCTCCGAGGGGGACCCGTCGGGCACCTGGTTCCGCACGCTCGTGATCGCCGACAAGACGAACGAGACGCTGTCCTCGGCCGAGCCGGCCCCGGACCTGCACATGAACCCGTACCCGCACACGGGTGCGAACGGCGAGTGTGAGGCGGGCAACGAGCCGTGGCTGGCCGGCCAGCGGATCGGCAACGTGCCCGGCGACCAGGGCGGGACCACCGAGGCGACACGGCCGCCGCCGGGGGTGGGCGAATGAGCCTGGTGCGCAATCGCAACCACCCGCAGCGCATCTCGAACTTCGCCGCCGGGCTGCTCGCGATCGTCATCGCGTTCTGCGCGTGCTGGCTTGCGTTCAAGGGCGCGCCCTGGAGCAACCCGTGGGAGCTCCGCGCGGTCGTCAGCCAGGCCACCGAGCTCGGCCCGCGCTCGCCGGTCCGCATCGCCGGCGTCGAGGTCGGCAAGGTGAAGAAGGTCGAAAGCGGCGAGGGCGGCACGTCCGTCGTGACGCTCGCGCTCGAGGACGAGGCCCTCCCGATCCACGAGGACGCGACGCTCAAGGTCCGCCCGCGGATCTTCCTCGAGGGCAACTTCTTCGTGGACCTGAAGCCGGGCACCCCGGGCGCGCCGACCGCGGACGAGGGCTACACGCTGCCGCTCGCGCAGACCGCCGCGCCGGTGCAGCTCGACCAGATCCTCTCGACCCTCGAGCACGACACGCGCGGGAACCTGAGGAAGCTGCTGACCGCGCTCGGCGAGGGGTTCGCCGACGGCGGCGCGCAGTCGCTGAACGAGGCGTGGGCGCCCTCGGACGAGGCGTTCACCCAGGGCGCGATCAGCGCCGAGGCGTTCCGCGGCGTCGAGGAGGACGACCTGCCCGAGTTCGTCAAGTCGGGCGGCGAGGTCGCCGCCGCGCTCGCGCGCGGCCGGCGCCTCGGCGACCTGGTCGAAGGGCTCAACCGGTCCTCGCGCGCGCTCGCCAGCCGGCGCGTCGAGCTGGCGGCGACGCTGCCCGAGCTCGACCGCTTCCTCGCCGAGGCCGATCCCGCGCTCGACGCCGTCAACGCCGCGTTCCCGGACACCCGCGCGCTCGTGCGCGAGGCCCGCCCCGGGATTCAGGCGGCTCCCCTCACACTCGAGCTCGCGATCCCCGTCCTCGCGCAGGCGCGTGAGCTGGTCGCGCCGGACGAGCTGCCCGCGCTGCTCGACGAGACAGACCCGGCGGTGCGGTCGCTCGCGCGCCTGACTCCCGCGCTGACGGAGCTGCTGGGTGACGTGACGCCGGTGACCGAGTGCGCCCGGCTGAACGCCCTTCCGACTCTGCAGAAGCCGATCGAGGACCCGCCCAACTCGACCGGTGAGCCGGTCTACCGCGAGCTTCTCTACGGCACCGTCGGCCTGGCGAGCGCGTCGCAGAACTTCGACGGCAACGGCCACGCGGTCCGCTACCACGCCGGCGGGGGCGAGAACACGGTCACGACCGGGACCATCCCGTCGATCGGCGAGCCGCTGGTCGGCCTGACGGACGAGCCGATCCTCGGCTCGCGTCCGCGCTTCACCGGGATCCGCCCGCCGTTCCGCCCGGACGTCCCGTGCGTGGGCCAGGAACTGCCCGACCTGAGCGCCGAGACGGGGCCGGCGCCGCAGCAGCGGCGGATCTCTTCGTTCGACACGGGTGCGCTCGCCGACGTCCTCGACCTGCTGCGGGTGCCCGGGCCATGAGGATCCTGCGCAACAAACGCTCGCTCGCGGAGCTGCTCGCGATCATCGCGCTCGTCGTGATCGCGATCCCGATCACGGTTTACATCCTCGACCACCAGCGCCTGCGCTGGCCGTGGGAGGACGTGATCGCGCTCAAGGCCGAGTTCCGCAACGCCCAGGCCGTGGCGCCGGGACAGGGCCAAAACGTGACGGTCGCGGGCGTCGAGGTCGGGGAGATCGCGAAGGTCGAGACCGAGGATGGGCTGGCGGTCGTGACCGTCCACCTCGAGCCGGACGAGGTGGGGCCCGTCTATGCGAACGCGACGATGTACCTGCGGCCGAAGACCGGGCTGAACGACATGACGATCCAGCTCGAGCCCGGCCGGCCCCAGCCGGGCATCGCAGAGGACGGCCGCCTGGGCGACGGCGACCGGATCCCGGTGGCGCAGACGACGACGAACGTCAACCCGGACGAAGTGCTTGCGGCCCTGGACGCGGACGTCCGCCGCTACCTGGCCGTGTTCGCGAACGCGGGCGGGCAGGGGCTCGACGGCCGCGGCCGGGATCTCCGCCGGCTGCTGGCGGCGACCCAGCCCACGCTCGAGCAGACGGCGCGCGTCACGCGTGCGATCGCCGATCGCCGCGAGAAGCTGCGCCGGCTGATGCACAACCTGCGCGTGCTGGCCGGCGCGGCCGCGCAGAAGGACGGCGAGCTGGCGAGCCTCGTAGAGGCGAGCGCCGACGTGCTCGACACGGTCGGCGCGCGCGAGGCGGAGCTGGCGGCGGGCGTCGAGCGGCTCCCCTCGGCGCTGCGCACCACCCGGCGGGCGCTGCACGAGGGCCGCTTCCTGGCGGAGGAGCTGCGCCCGGCCGCCGCGGAGCTGCGCCCACTCGTGCGTGAGCTGACGCCGGCGATGCTCGAGGTCCGCCCCCTGCTCCGCGACGCCGAGCCGATCCTGCGCGAGGACCTGCGTCCGTTGGTCCGCGAGGCCACGCCGCTGTTGCGCGACCTGCGTCCCTCCGTCGACGACCTGGTGCCGAGCACTAAGAGCCTGATCCGTGTCGGCGAGATCCTCAACTACACGGTCAACGAGATTGGCTACAACCCGCCCGGCCCGGACGAGGGCTACGGGTTCTGGATCCCGTGGTTCATCCACAACGCGAACTCGATCCTCACCACCGAGGACGCCCACGGCGCGACGTGGCGCGGGCTCGTGATGGTCGGGTGCTCCTCGCTCGGCGAGCTCCTCGCGGGCAACCCCGCGCTGGCGCCGCTCGGCGCCGCGGCGATCTGTCCCCCTCCCCCGCCGTCGCCACGTCCTGGGGGAGGTGACGACTGATGCAGAAGCAGGCGCCGACGATCGGGAAGCTGGCCATGATCGCCGTCTTCGCGCTGTCCTGCTTCCTGATCCTGACCTACCTCTGGACGTCGTTCGGCGGCCCGACCCCGCTCGGGGCGAAGGGCTACCGGTTCCAGGCCGACTTCAAGGAGGCGACCCAGCTCGCGGACAACGCCGACGTGCGCATCTCGGGTGTCACGGTCGGCCACGTCAAGCGTTCCGAGCAGGTGGACGACGCGACCCGGGTCGAGATCGAGATCGAGCACCGCTACGCGCCGATCCCGCGCGACACGCGCGCGACGCTGCGCCAGAAGACGCTGCTTGGCGAGACCTACGTCGAGCTCACCCCCGGCACCGAGGCGAGCGGGGACCTTGCCGAGGGCGGCCTGCTTCCACCCGGCCAGGTGCGGCCCACCGTCGAGCTCGACGAGATCCTGCGCGCGCTCGACGAGGAGACGCGCGCCGACCTCCAGCGGTTCCTGAAGGGCACGGCGCGCGCGTTCCGCGGTCGCGGCGCGGACTTCAACGCGGCGGTCGGGAACTTCGCGCCGTTCACCGAGGACGCCGGCGACCTCGTACGGGTGCTCGACTCACAGAGCGCCGCGGTGCGCCGGCTCGTCTCTGACAGCGGCGAGGTCTTCGCGTCACTCGGGCAGCGCCAGGGCGAGCTGTCGGGGCTCGTGCGCGCGCTCGACACGCTGCTGGGGGCGACCGCCAGGCGCAACGCCGAGCTGACCGAGACCGTGCGCATCCTCCCGACCACGCTGCGCGAGCTGCGCCCGACGCTGGCGGAGGTCGAGGCGATCTCGCGCGAGGCCCGCCCGCTCGTGCGCGACCTGCGGCCGGCGGCGCGGGCGCTCGAGCCCACGCTGGCCGATGCGCTGCCGCTCGCGCCCGAGCTGCGCGGCGCTTTCCGTGACGTGGACCGCGTGATCACCTCCGCCGAGGATGCCCTGCCGGCCACGACAGACGTGGTCCGCGCCGCCCATCCGCTCTTCCGCCTGCTCGTGCCCGTCCTCCAGGAGGCCGAGCCGGTGGTGGACTACCTGGGCATCTACGACCGCGAGGTGATCGGCACGCTCGCCGGCATCGCGTCGTCCACGCAGTCGGCTGCGCCGCCGGTGGGCGGCGGGGAGCCGATCCACTACCTGCGCGCGCTGGTGCCGTTCACGGCCGAGGGACTGGTGGCGGCGTCCGAGCGCTTCGGGACGAACCGCCACAACCCGTACCACCTGCCGGGCGCGCTCGAGAAGCTCGATACGGGGCTCGAGTCGTTCGACTGCAGCAACACGGACAACCGAAGCGTGCCGGCCACGCAGGCGCCGCCGTGCGTGGTCGCTCCGAACCTCGAGTTCCAGGGGCGCTCGACGCGGTTCCCGCAGCTCCGCCCAGCGCCCTGATCAGGCGGGCGCGGCCTCGAGCGCGGTCATCCGCCTGCATCAAACGGGGACGGACCCCGTTCGTTGCACCCGCCGCCACAGCGTCGTCCGATGCACTCGGAGGTGATCGGCGATGTCTTCTATCCGGTAGCCATGTGCACGAGCGGCTTGAACCGCATCGCTCAAATCCCGACCGTTGAGAAGCTCGACGAGACTAGGGCGCAAGTCCCAGGGACTGACGTTCGGCGCGATGTGGCTGAGTGGGCCATCGGCCTCGAAGAGCCGCGCGTAGCGCTTGTCCGGATCGTCATCGAACGAGGCCAGAAGCGACGCGACGCGATCGGGCTTGACCAGGGCGTTGCGCCGCATCCTCGCGAGGGCGCCGTGGCTGCTCCAAGGCCATTCCTCGGGGCGTGAACACATACCGGCCTTGACCGGGTTGTACGCGACGTAGCGCAGAAGCTGGGCGAACTGCTCGTCGGTGGTGACGGGCTTCGACTTGAAGCGGGCTTGGAATAGGTGGCCTCCGCCGGTCTCATGGCGTTCGTTGAACAGCTGGGCGTAGTGACCCGCGAGGTCACGCATCCCAACGCCGAGAGTGCACGTCGGGGTTTCGAGGACGAGGTGGAAATGGTTGTCCATCAGGCAGTAGGCCAAGGGGTTCCACTCGTGTTTGTTCGCGGCTCGGTCCAACAGGCGCAAGAAGAGCCGTCGATCGCTCGCATCGACGAACATCCGGCGCCGGTTGTTCCCACGCTGCCATACGTGGTGGATCCCGTCCTCGAGCTCGATCCGCGGTTGGCGCGGCACTAAGGGTCAAGGTGGCGCGGACAGGAAGTCGCCCCCGCAACAAACGGGGTCCGTCCCCTTTTGTTGCGCCTCAGGCCGGTGCGGCCTCGAGCGCGGTCATTCGCCTGAACTCCTCGAAGCGCGCATCGATCTCGTCGCGCGTCAGGCGGCGGACGCGCTCGGTGCCGAACTCCTCGACGTTGAAGGACGCCAGCACCGACCCGTAGGTCATGGCCCGGCGGAGGGTCGCATCGTCCTCGTCGCCCTGGGAGGCGAGGTAGCCGAGGAACCCGCCGGCGAACGAATCGCCCGCGCCGGTCGGGTCGTTGACCGTTTCGAGCGGGTAGGCCGGCAGGGCGAAGAACCCCTCGGCGGTGAAGAGCGACGCCCCGTACTCGCCCTGCTTGGCGATCACCACGCGCGGGCCCATCCCCATCACCGCGCGCGCCGCGCGCACGAGGTTCGGCTCCTCCGTCAGCTGGCGCAACTCGGCGTCGTTCATGAACACGAGGTCGACTCCGCCGATGGTGCGGACGAGCGCGTCGCGCGCGGTCTCGATCCACAGGTTCATCGAGTCGAGCCCGGCGAGCCGCGCCCCGGTGCACTGCTCGCGCACCTCGCGCTGGAGGTCGGGCTGGATGTTCGCCAGGAACAGGACATCGGCGGCCTTCGTCCCCTCGGAC
The DNA here is from genome assembly GCA_035629775.1 of Thermoleophilaceae bacterium. GTDB lineage: Bacteria > Actinomycetota > Thermoleophilia > Solirubrobacterales > Thermoleophilaceae > DASPHG01. The sequence goes on from DASPHG010000043.1 coordinate 28,120, forward strand.
AGCTTCGGCTCGAACTCGCCGAAGACGTTCAGCTGCGTGTCGTCGGTGTGGGCGGTGTTCAGGTCGTACTCGTAGTGGCCCTGCCAGAAGAAGGTCTTCCCGCCGTCGACGCGCTCGATGTCGTCGGTGTCGATCCCCCGGTCGCGCAGGATCCCGTACTCCTCGTCCCCGAAGTCGTCGCCGACCGGCCCGACCACGCGCACGTCGGTGAAGAAGCTGGCGGCGAGCGAGAAGTGGACGGCGGAACCCCCGAGCATGCGCTGACGCTCGCCGAACGGCGTCTTGACGGAGTCGAATGCGATCGAGCCGACCACTGCGAGTCCCATGGCGGCGCCACGATAGCCTGGCGCGCCCGTGAGAGCCGTCCAGATCAGTGAGTTCGGAGGTCCGGACGTGCTCGAGGTGGTCGCCGAAGCACCGGTCCCCGAGCTACGCGACGGCGAGGCCCTGATCCGGGTCTCGCGCGCGGGCGTGAACTTCGCCGACACGCACACGCGCGAGAATCAGTACGTGGCGAAGCAGACGCTGCCGTTCACACCGGGGGCAGAGGTCGCCGGCGTGCGCGAGGACAGCGGCGAGCGCGTGGTGGCGATGCTCGACTCCGGCGGATACGCCGAGTACGCGGCGGCACCGCTCGCGAACACGTTTCCGATCCCCGAGGAGCTCGATGACGGCGCCGCGCTCGCGCTCCTGATCCAGGGCCTGAACGCGTGGCACCTCTACCGCACGGCCGCGCGCGTGCGCGAGGGCGAGAGCGTGGTCGTCCACGGTGCGGCGGGCGGCGTGGGCAGCCTGGCGGTGCAGCTCGGCCCGGCGATGGGAGCGGGGCGCGTGATCGCGAGTGCCAGCTCGGAGGAGAAGCGCGCGCACGCGCTCGAACTGGGTGCCGACGCGGCCGTCGACTCCGCCCCCGACGGTCTGCGCGACCGGTTGCTCGAGGCAAATGGCGGCGCGCCCGTCGATGTGGTGTTCGAAATCGCCGGCGGGCGGGTCTTCGACGAGAGCATCGAGGCCCTCGCGCCGTTCGGCCGGATCGTGGTGAACGGCATCGCGACGAAGGAGCAGAACGAGCTCCGCACTGGCCGGCTGCTGCGCAAGAGCTGGTCGGTCGTCGGCTTCTGGCTGATGCACTGCCTCGGGCGCCGCGATCTCATGGAAGAGCCGCTGGCCGACCTGTTCGCGCGTGCCGCGAGCGGGGAGCTGCGGCCGCAGGTCGGCACCACCTATCCTCTGTCCGAAGTCCGCCGCGCCCACGACGACCTCGCAGGCCGGCGCACGCAGGGCAAGATCCTGCTCGACCCCTCTTCCTGAATGCCGACCTTCCGTGAACTCGGGCTCTCTGAGCCGATCCTCGAAGCACTGGCCCACCTGGGCTACGAGGATCCGACCCCGATTCAGGAGCAGGCGATCCCGGCGCTGCTCGAGGGCCGCGACGTCATCGGCCAGGCGCAGACCGGCACCGGCAAGACCGCTGCGTTCGGGCTGCCGCTGCTCCAGTACGTGGATCCAGACGATCCGGAGGTGCAGGCGCTCGTCCTGACGCCGACGCGCGAGCTCTGCATCCAGGTCACCCAGGCGCTCCGCGCGTACGGCGCGAGCCGGGGTGTCTCGGTCGTCGCGGTGTTCGGCGGCGCCCCGATCCGCGACCAGATGTCGCGCGTGAAGGAGAACGCGCAGGTCGTGGTCGGCACGGTCGGGCGCGTCATGGATCTGATGAGCCGCCACGCGCTCGTCGTCACCTCAGCGCGCTATGTCGTGCTCGACGAGGCCGACGAGATGCTCGACCTCGGCTTCTTCGAGGACGTCGAGACGATCCTCGGGCGCTGTCCCTCGGGCCGTCAGACGGCGCTGTTCTCGGCCACGATGCCGCCCGAGATCAAGCGGCTGGCCGAGCAGGGGATGTACGACCCGGTCACGATCAAGGTCAAGGCGGCCACGCTGACGATCGACACCGTCGAGCAGTTCTTCGTCGAGGTCTCGGACCGCGACAAGCAGGAGAAGCTCGTGGAGGTCGTGAAGGCCGAGCGCCCCGACCAGGCGATCATCTTCGTGCGCACGAAGATCGGCGCCGACCGGCTCTCACGGCGGCTGAACGACGCAGGCGTGCGCGTGAAGGCGCTACACGGCGACATGTCCCAGGGCCAGCGCGACGGCGTGATGATTGCGTTCAAGTCGGAGCGCGAGCGGCTGCTCGTCGCGACCGACGTCGCGGCGCGCGGTCTCGACATCTCCGGCGTCACGCACGTCATCAACTACGACGTCCCGAACAGTCCGGACATCTACGTGCACCGCATCGGGCGCACGGGGCGCGTCGGCCGCTCGGGGCGCGCGATCACCTTCATCACCCCGAAGCAGCGCCGCGACCTGGAGGCCATCGAGCGCCATGCCAAGACCGAGATCGGTCCGTGGTCGGCGAACGGCGCCAGTGCGGCGAAGCAGGAGCGAAAGCCGCGCGACCGCGAGCGCGAGGTCCGGCGTCCCCGGCACACGAAGCCGCGCCGCTCCGGCGGCGAGCGCGCGAAGCTTGTCGTGGCCGCCGGCCTGGGACAGGGCCTCGAGCCGGCGGATGTCGTGGGCGCGATCGTCGATCACTCGCACCTCGAGGGCGAGGACATCACGAACGTGCGCCTGCTCCAGCGGTTCAGCTTCGTCGAGGTGCCGGCCGCACGGGCGGAGGAGGTTGCAAGCACGGTGTCCGGGAAGACCGTCAAGGGCGTCCAACTGAAACTGGAGGTTGCGAAACGATGAGCGCGGCGACGCTGCACACGAACCACGGGGCGATCGAGGTCGAGTTCTTCGACGCCGACGCGCCGAAGACCGTCGACAACTTCCGCAAGCTCGCGGGCGACGGGTTCTACGACGGGCTGATCTTCCACCGCGTGATCCCGGACTTCATGATTCAGGGCGGCTGCCCGCAGGGCACCGGCACCGGCGGCCCCGGCTACCAGTTCGAGGACGAGTTCAACGAGCACAAGGTCGAGCGGGGCGCGCTCGCAATGGCGAACTCCGGTCCGAACACGAACGGAAGCCAGTTCTTCATCGTCACCACGGCCGCGGCGGCGTGGCTCGACGGCAAGCACACCGTGTTCGGGAAGGTCACGAACGGCATGGACGCGGTGGACGCGATCGAGTCGGCTCCGACGGGTGCACAGGACCGCCCCGTGGACGACGCGGTGATCGAGCGCGTCGAGCTGAGCGACTAGCGAGGCGGGCTGCGGGGGAGGCGTAGACTCGCGCCATGGCCACAGCGACGCAGCCCGAGACTTCTCAGAACGGACATTCGACCGCGGACACGATCCCGGTCGAGAACCCCGCGACCGGCGAGATCATCGCCCACGTCCCCGACATGAGCGCGGAGGAGGTGGCCGGGCTCGTCGAGCGCGCCCGCGCGGCGCAGCCGGCGTGGGAGGCACTCGGGTTCGAGGGCCGCAGGGCGATCATGCTCGAGGCGCGCAAGTGGCTGATCCAGAACCGCCGCCGGATGATCGAGACGGTCGTCGAGGAGTCGGGCAAGACCTTCGAGGACGCGCAGCTCGCGGAGGTCTTCTTCTGCGCCGACTCGCTCGGGTTCTGGGGCAAGATCGCGGAGAAGTACCTCGCCGACGAGAAGGTGAAGACGCATACCCCGCTGCTGCTCGGCAAGAAGCTGATCAAGCGTTACCGTCCGCGCGGCGTCATCGGCGTGATCGGGCCGTGGAACTACCCGCTGACGAACAACTTCGGCGACTGCATCCCGGCGCTCATGGCCGGCAACACGGTGGTGCTGAAGCCGAGCGAGGTCACGCCGCTCACGTCGCTGCTGATGGCCGAGGGGATGCGCGCGGCGGGCTGCCCGGAGGACGTGTTCATCGTCGCGACCGGCCGCGGCGAGGCGGGCGCGGCGCTGATCGACACGGTCGACTTCGTCATGTTCACCGGCTCGGTGGCCACAGGCCGCAAGGTCGCCGTGAAGGCGGCCGAGAGCCTGACGCCGTGCACGCTCGAGCTGGGCGGCAAGGATCCGATGATCGTGCTGCGCGACGCAGACCTCGAGCGCGCCGCCAACACGGCCGTCTACTGGTCGATGGCGAACGGCGGGCAGATCTGCCAGGCCGTCGAGCGCGTGTACGTCGAGGAGCCGATCTACGACGAGTTCGTGAACAAGGTCGTCGAGAAGACGCAGAAGCTGCGCCAGGGCGCGCCGGGCGAGATGGCGACCGTGGATGTCGGCGCCGTCACGTTCGAGAACCAGGCCGAGATCATCGAGGACCACGTGAAGGACGCCGTCGACAAGGGCGCGAAGGTGCTCACGGGAGGCAAGCGGCGGGAGGGCGCCGGCCGCTTCTACGAGCCGACGGTCCTCGTGGACGTCGACCACTCGATGAAGATCATGACCGAGGAGACGTTCGGCCCGACCCTGCCGATCATGAAGGTGCGTGACGAGGAGGAGGCCGTCGAGAAGGCGAACGACTCGCGCTTCGGACTCAACTCGAGCGTCTTCACGAAGGACGTCGAGAAGGGCGAGCGGATCGCGCGCCGGATCGAGGCGGGGTCCACCTGCGTCAACGACTGCATCACGAACTACACGGCGCAGGAGCTTCCGTTCGGCGGTGTGAAGGAGTCCGGCATCGGCGTCCGCCACTCCGAGGCCGGGATCCAGAAGTACTGCAACCCGCACGCGATTCTCGTCACGCGATTCGCGGGGAAGCGTGAGCCGTACTACTTCCCGTACTCGAAGCGCGCGACGAAGCTGCTCGAGCGGCTGATGGTGCTGATGTACGGACGCGGGTCGAAGAGCCGCTAACTGCTCGCACTAGCGCTCGCATTCGCGGCGACGCTCTCCTGGGGCGTCTCCGACTTCCTCGGCGGGCTGATGGCCCGTCGGATGGCGGTGCTCGTCGTGCTCGCCGTGTCGCAGAGCGCGGGGCTCGTGGTGATCGCCGTGGCGGTGGGCCTGGTGGCCGAGCCGGCCCCGGATGCCGAGTTCGTCCCGTACGCGGCGCTCGCGGGACTGGCGGGGGTGTGCGGCCTGGTCGCCTTCTACCGGGCGCTTGCGGTCGGGAAGATGACCGTGGTCGCACCGATCTCTTCCATGGCGGTGCTCGTGCCGGTGGTGGTCGGGATCGCGACGGGCGACCGCCCGAGCGCCCTTCAGGCCGTCGGAGCCGTCCTGGGCCTCGTGGGCATCGTGCTCGCCTCGCGCGAGTCCGCCGACGAGGCGCAGGAGGACCGAAGGGTGGCGACCGGCGTCGGGCTGGCCCTCATGTCCGGCCTCGGATTCGGGCTCTTCTTCGTGGCGATGGACGTCGCCGCCGACAGCGACCCGTTATGGGCGAGCTTCGTGAACCGCGGCACCTCCCTGTCGCTGCTGCTCCTCGCGCTGCTCGTCTTCCGCCCCGGCTTCAACGGGCTGACCGCGCCGCGCGTTCCGGTGCTGATGGGCATCGGCGCGCTCGAGATGGGCGCGAATGTCGCCTTCGCCTACGCCGCCACCGAAGGTCTCCTGAGCCTGACCTCCATTGTGGCGTCGCTGTACCCGGTGGTGGTCGTCGTCCTCGCGTGGATCCTGTTGCACGAGCGGCTGGAGCGCAGCCAGAAGGCCGGTGTCGCCGCCGCGTTCGCGGGAGTTGCGTTGATCGCGGGCGGATAGCTGTGCATCTCTTGCGCGGCGTGTGACACTCCCGCCCGGCGCGGAAGTATCCGTGGCATGCGAAACCTCGCTGGCCGACAGGCGCCGGCGCTCGTCGTCGCATTGGTCGCGCTCGCGTCATCGCTCGCCGGTGGCGCCACTGCCGCGAAGCTGCTGACGGGAAAGCAGATCGCGAACAAGTCGCTGACCGGCAAGGACGTGAAGCCACGGTCGCTCACCGGCAAGCACGTGCGCGACCGCACCCTGTTCGCGAAGGACTTCAAGAAGGGCCAGCTACCGATGGGCCCGATCGGCCCGGTGGGACCCCGGGGCGCAACGGGTCCGACCGGGCCGGCGGGCGCGACCGGGGCGACCGGGGCGGAGGGCGCGATGGGGCCGCAGGGCGCAACCGGGCCGAAGGGCGCGACCGGCCCCCGCGGGTTCATGGGATTCACCGGCGCGACGGGGGCCACGGGGCCGATGGGGGCGACGGGCGCGACCGGCGCGACGGGCGCCACCGGGGCCGCGGGCGCGACGGGCGCCACCGGGGTAGCCGGCCCGACCGGACCCACAGGGCCGACCGGCCCGGCCGGCGGGAACGTGATCGCGAGCGGGTTTCACACGCTTGAAGCGATCGCGAACCTCGCGTCAGGTAACAACGACTCGCTCGCGCCCGCCTTCACGCCGTCCGCGAATGGCACCTGTCTCGCAATTGCGGAGGTCGCTATAGACGCCGCGGGCGTGACCACGACGAACACCATCAGCCTCCATGGGATCTCACGGGTGAATAGCGGCGCGATCACGGCGGACACGGGGTGGTCGATCTTCCCGATGGGCAACGGTGACTCGCACGGCTCGGCCTCGAAGGCCGTGATCTGGCCCGTCACCGCCGGGCAGTCGTACGAGTTCGGCACGCGTGTCTTCGCCGCGGCCGACAGCGTCGGCGACGCTGCCTTCCCGAGCGTCACCTACTTCTGCCTCTAGGTCGAACTTTGCCGCGTCCGCGCCGGAAAGCGGCGTGGTGGCCACAACGTTCGCACGGTGCGGTCGGAACTCAGCTCAGCGGAGCTCGAGCCCGAGCAGCCGTTCGAGCTCCGGCAGCGTCGTCTCGGCGCCGCGGTGAAGGATCGGCGTCATCCCGACTGCCGCGGCGCCGTCGCAGTTCTCCTTGAGGTCATCCACGAAGACGCACTCCTCGGGCGGGACGCCGATCCGCTCGGCGCCGAGATGGAAGATCTCGGGCTCGGGCTTGTGCAGGCCGACCTCGCCCGAGATCACGACGCCGTCGAACATCTCGGGGAAGGCGTCGCGGTCGTAGCGCCCGTGGCCCCACGAGTTCGAGATCAGGCCTGTTCGCACGCCGGATCGCTTCGCCCGCTTGACCGCCTCGATCATCGGCTCGTCCGGGCCCATGCCGGCGAACAGCCGGTCCACGAGTCCTTCCGTCTCGGCGACACCCAGCATCGGTCCGAACCGCTCGGAGAAGTCCTCCTCGGTCAGCTCGCCCTTCTCGAGCCGGCGCAGCTCGGCGAGCGCATCCGGATCCTCGCGGAACAGCCGCTTCACGGCCTGCGGGTCGAGTCCCTCGGTGACGCAGAACTGCTTGAAGGAGTCGAAGACGTTCGTCGTCAGAACGCCGCCGAAGTCGACCAGCAATCCCCTCACGAGTGCGCGACCTGGCGCGCTGCCTCAGCGAGCGCCGGCACGCCCTCGACGAACAGCCCCAGGTACTCGTCGTCGGAGGCGCCCGCCTGGAATCGCTTCAGGTTCCCCTCCATGAACACCGCCGCCTTCCAGAGCGCGAGCGCCTGGTACCAGTTGAGCGCCGACACCGAGCGGCCGCTCAACTCCTCGTAGCGGGCGATCAGGTCGTCGCGCGTCGGGAAGCCGCTCTGCCTGGTGACGGCGCTCAGGCTGGCGAACGACGTGTCGTCGGGATCGGCCGCCTCGGCCCAGGTGACCGTCATGTAGCCCAGGTCGGCGAGCGGGTCGCCGATCGTCGAGAGCTCCCAGTCGAAGATCGCGATCACCCGCGCCGGCGCGTCGTTCGCCAGCATCACGTTGCCGAGGCGGTAGTCGCCGTGGACGATGGTCGCCTCGGGTGACTCGGGCTTGTTCTCCTCGAGCCAGCCCGCGACCTCCTGGATGATCGGAAGCTCGCGCGTCTTGTTGTACTCCCACAGGCCGTTGAAGCGCCTGAGCTGGCGGTCGAGGTAGCCGGTCGGTTTGCCGTAGCCCTCGAGCCCGCACGCCCGCCAGTCCACGGCGTGCACCTCGGCGAGGGCGGCCACCAGTTCCTCGCCCGCGCGCCGACGCTCCTCGGTGCTGTCGAGCGCGGGCGGCATCTGTGTGGTGACCACGACGCCGTCGATGTACTCCATGACGTAGAACGGCGCACCGATGACCGATTCGTCGTCGCACGCGGCGAGCACCGGCGGGGTGCGCACGTCGGCGTCCTGGACGGCGGCGAGAAGTCGCGCCTCGCGCAGCACGTCGTGCGCGGAGGGCGGGATCGGCGGCCGTGGGGGCCGGCGGAGCACGAAGCGCTCGCCGCCGCGGTCGATCAGGAACGTGATGTTCGAGTGCCCCTCGCCGATGCGCTCGGCGACGATCTCGCCTGTGCCGAGTCCCTGCTCGTCGAGGTAGTGCGCCAGCGGCTCGCGTACCAGCAGGGGCGGGTGCTCCTCGCCGGCCGCCTCCTCGGTTGTCTCGACGATGTCCGCCACGCGGGGCGCAATCTAAGGGAGCGCAAGTTTTTGCGCGAAGCTGCGTTTTGTCGTTGTGCGAGTCCAAGGTCAGGGATGGCCTGCATGACGCGGCGAATACGCCGCGTTACAGCGGGGCGGCGTCGGGAGCGCCGCCCCGCTTCTTTTTTGCTCGCGGCCTAGCTGATCTCGTCGACGTGACGGACGTTCGCCGCGTCGTCCTCGTCCGGCGACGGCTCACCGGCGAACCACGCGTCGAGGATCTCGCCCAGCAGCGCGCCGCTCGTCGTGCGCAAAGACAGTGCGAGCACGTTCGCGTCGTTCCACTTCCGCGCGCCGTCGGCGGTCTCGGCGTCGCCGCACAGCGCGGCGCGCACGCCCGCCACCTTGTTCGCGGCGATCGAGGCGCCCGTCCCCGTCCAGCAGCACACGATCCCCTGATCGGCGCGGCCCTCGGCCACGTCGCGCGCGGCGGCCTCGCTCGCCCATGCCCAGTCGTCACGCTCGCCGTCGGCGAGCGCACCGTGGGGGATGGGCTCGTGTCCGCGCTTTCGCAGTTCTTCGACGACGGCGTCGGCTACGCCCGTGCGCTCGTCGGCGGCCACGGCGATCCTCATGGCGGAAAGCCTAGGCCGTGGCGGATGTGGCGCGGGCGGCGGGGACGTGCGTCACCGGCACGCCGAAGGCGCGCCGGATGCGCGCCGCCAGGTCCATGCGCAGCAGCCGGGCGCGGCCTGGTCGCGGCCCGGCGACGATCACCTCGTCGAACGGCTCGCGCTTCATCACCCAGTTGACGCACACCATGGCGTCGCGATCGCACCCGACGGTGCCCTCTACGCGCGCTCCGGTGCGGCGCAGCCGGTCGATCGCGGCGTCGAGCCGTTCGAGCGTCGCGGTCCGCGTGGCGTCCTCGTCCCACTCCCACGCGTCCGGCACGGGCGCGATCGGCACCAGCACGCGCGCCTGCACCGGACCGGCCGCCGCGCGCTCCGCCACGACCTGCACGAGACCGTCGGTTACGTCGCCATCGCTTGTCAGAAGCAGGAGCCGGGTCATGCGTGCGGATGGTTGTTCCACGTCGTGAATCATTCGAACCATTCGTTAAGCGCATCTCAAAGGAAGCTCGTCCCCTAGCTAGCCTGGCTTCGTGCCCGAGCTGCCGGAGGTCGAGATCACAGCGCGCCGCCTGAACGCGGGGCTCGCGGGCGCCGAGATCGAGTCCGTCCTCGCGCCCGGGATGGTCACCATGAAGACCTTCGACCCGCCGCTCGAGGCGCTGGTGGGCCGGCCGATCACCCGCGTCGGACGCGCGGGCAAGATGCTGATCGTCGAGGCGGGCGACCTGTCGCTTCTCGTCCACCTGATGTCGGCCGGGCGGCTTCAGCTGTTCGACAAGCGAGCCTCGCTGCGCGACCGCGCGTCGCGGCTTCTCATCCGAGTACCCGAAGGGCGCGAGCTACGCCTGCGCGAGTTCGGCACCCAGCAGCGGGCCTGGGCGAAGTTGCTGCCGACAGACGCGGTCGTCGCCGACGAGGCGGTGGCGACGCTGGGCCCCGACGCCTGGCCCGCGCCGCCGCTCGAGGAGTTCGCCGAGCGAATCGCGCAGCCGCGCCACCTGCACTCGCTGCTCCGCGACCAGCGGTCGATCGCGGGCATCGGCCGCTCGTGGGTGGACGAGATCCTCTGGGAGGTCGGCGTGTCGGCCTTCAAGGGCGCGCAGGATCTGGACACCGCCGAGGTCGCGCGCCTCCGGATCGCCTGTGAGGAGATCCTGGGCGGCGCGATCGACCACTACGAGCAGGTGATCGGGGACACCATCCCGGACAAGATGCCGATGCCGCTCAAGGTCCATCGCAACACCGGCGAGCCGTGCCCGCGCTGCGGCACCACGCTCGAGGCGGTCCACTTCAAGGACTACGTGACGACGTACTGCCCGGCCGAGCAGACGGGCGGCCGCGTGCTGAAGGACCGCCGCCTCAGCCGCCTGCTCAAGTAGGGCCTAGTTCAACGACGGGTCCTCGGGCATCCGCGCCAGCAGCGCGTACCCGCCGCCCTTGCGGTCGAGCACCTCTGACCACAGGTCGCCCGGCTCGAACGGATCATCGGGGGACGCGTCCTCCACGATCCACGCCGCGTGCTCGAGCTCGCCGTCGAGCTGACCGGGCGCCCAGCCCGCGTGCCCCGCGTAGATACGCGTCGCGTGAAGCTCGCTGTCCGCGGCCTCGGGGTCGAGCACGCCCAGGTCGTCGAGCACGATCGACGCCGCCTCGTCGGGATCGTCGAAGCGGCCGAGAACGATCACCGTGTCCGTGGCGACCGGGCCGCCCACATGGACGACGTCACCGGGGTCCGCGAGGCCCGCGAGGTCGGGCACGGCGTCCGCCACCTCGGTCTCCGAAGGGCGGTTCAGGACGACCCCCAGCGCGCCGTCCTCGGAGTGCTCGAGCACCAGCACGACCGTCCGCCTGAAGAAATCGGTCAGTCCCGGCGAGGCGACGAGGAGCTTTCCCCGTACTGAATCCACGCAGGTAGTGTGACCGCCATGGAGCGAGGAGAAACGGCGCCCGACTTCGCGCTGCGCAACCAGGACGGCGACACCGTCCGGCTGTCGGATCTCCGCGGCCGGCGGGTGGTCCTCTACTTCTATCCGAAGGCCGACACACCCGGGTGTACGACTCAGGCCTGCGGGGTTCGCGACCGCACTGCCGATTACGAGGCGGCCGGCGCGGTCGTACTCGGCCTGTCGCCGGACCCGCCCGAGAAGCTGCGGAAGTTCGCCGACAAGCACGGCCTGCCGTTCACCCTGCTCGCGGACGAGGACCACTCGGTCGCCGAGTCCTACGGGGTGTGGGTCGAGAAGTCCATGTACGGCAAGAAGTACTGGGGCAACGAGCGCACGACGTTCGTGATCGACGCCGACGGCAAGGTCGCATCCGTGCTGCGCAAGGTGAAGCCGGCCGAGCACGACGACCGCGTGCTTTCGGAGCTCGCCGCATGACGGCGCTCCTGGTCGGGTTCGGCGGCCTCCTGGCGTGGCGCACCCTGCGCGAGGGCTCGTGATCCGCGTCTGGCTGATCCCGTTCTCGACGAACGTCGAGCGCGTGTCGCTGGCGCTGGCGCACAAGGGCCTGGAGGCGGAGCCCGTCGTCGTGGACCCGGACGATCGCCGCGAGGTGATGCGCGTCAGCGGGCAGGAGCTCGTCCCGGTGGCTGAGATAGAGGGCGAGATCGTGGTCGACTCGCCGGCGATCCTGCGCCGGATCGAGGAACTCCAGTCCGCCCCGCCGCTGTGGCCTCCGGACCGTGCGCGAGCGACCGAGATGGACGTCTTCGTGGACTGGTTCAACCGCGTCTGGAAGCTCGCGCCGAATGAGATCGCGGGCGCGATCGAGGGCGGCGCGCCGGACCAGTTCGCGATCGATGCCTGCGCGGCCGAACTGGCCGGCGCGCTGGGCACGTTCGAGGCGCTCCTCGACGGGCGGGCCTACCTGTTCGGCGACGAGCTGTCGGCCGCGGACTGCGTGGCGTTCCCGTTTCTCAAGTACGCGAAGCTGCGCGATCCGGAGGACGACGAGCTGTTCCACCGTGTGCTCGAGGACTACCAGCGCCTCGATGGCGCCCACCCCAACCTCGAGGGGTGGATCGAGCGGGTGAACGCGCACCCGCGCGCTTTCTAGCATCGAGCGATGGGCGCGCCCGCGATCCCCACCCCGATCGCCGATGCGGGCGATTCCTTCCGCGAGTTCTTCAACGCGTTCGAGGAGTTCTTCGCGAACCTCGCCGCCATCCGGTGGGGCGCGCTCATCTTCGCGATGCTGGCGTTCGTCGGGTACCTCACCCTCCGCTCGCGCGCCTCCTTTCACATTCTGCGCGCGGCCTACCCCGACGAACGACTCGACTGGAAGCGGATCTGGGGCGCGTACTTCGCCGGGTACGGGTTCAACAGCGTGATCCCGGCGCGCGGCGGCGACGTGGTGCGCCTGTTCCTCACGAAGAGCGCGGTGCCGAACTCGAGCTACCCGGCCGTCGCCGCCACGTTCGCCGTCGAGGTGATCTTCGACGTGATGATGGGGGCGCTCATCCTCACCTTCGCGTTCACGCAGGGCGTGTTCCCGAAGCCGCCGGACTTCTCCGACCTCCCCGCGTTCGACCTCGCGTTCCTGGCCGAGCACCCGCGCTTCACCCTGTTCCTGCTGACCCTGGCCGCGGTCGCCGGACTGGTCGTGATCGCGATGCTCTCGCTGCGCGTGAAGGCGTTCTGGGCGCGCGTGCGCCAGGGGCTCACGATCCTCGACGACCGCCGCCGGTTCGTCCGCGAGGTGCTGGCGGTCCAGCTCGCCGGCTGGGTGCTCCGCTTCACCGCCTTCTGGTTCCTGCTCGAGGCGTTCAACGTCGGCGGGTCGGTGAAGAACGTGCTGCTGGTCCTCGGCGTCAACGCCGTTGCGGCTGCCGTGCCGTTCACCCCCGGCGGCGCCGGCGTGCAGCAGGCGCTGCTCGTGAAGGTATTCGGCGGCGGGGCCGCCGTGGCCGCCTACTCGGTCGGGCAGCAGGTGGCGATCGCGGCCACGACGTTCGCGATCGGATTCGCAGCGCTCTTCTTCATCTTCCGCATCCGGAGCTTCAAGGAGGCGATTGCGCGCGGGCGTGAGGAGCGCGACGCCGAGAAGCGGGAGGCGGCGCCGGCCTAGGTCCCGAAGCCCTCGCGCGCCTCGCGCACGAGGGTGACGGCCTCGGGGAAGATGCGCGACATCGCGGCGCGCAGCTCGTCGGCCTGCTGCTCGGCGTTCCCCTGGAGGTTCAGCCTGCCGATGCCGGCGACCGTCATCTCGACGGCCAGCTTGATCGCGTTGTCGGCCCAGGCGACCTTCTGGGCGCCCTGCATCTGCTCGGCCAGCTCGGCCATTCGCTGGCGCAGCTCGTCCGGGTCGCCGAACAGTCCGCCGAAGGGGTCTTCCGAGGCCACGGGCTGATTGTAGGCTGCGGGGTCATGGCGCTCCCGTCGCCCTCGGAAGGTACGACCGCGCTGGTCACGGGTGCGTCGTCCGGAATCGGCGCCGAGATCGCCATGCTGCTCGCCGCGCGCGGCCACGGCGTCACGCTCGTCGCCCGGCGCGAGGATCGCCTGGCCGCCCTGGCAGAGGAGATCGAGGCGAAGCAACACGTGCGCGCGACCGTCCTCGCGTGCGACCTGTCCGACGCCGCCGACCGGGAGCGGCTCGTGACGAAGGTGCGCGACGGTGGCCAGAAGGTCTCCGTGCTAGTGAACAACGCCGGTTTCGGCAGCGCCGGAGCGTTCCAGGACCTCGACCTCGAGGGCGAGCTGCGGATGGTCCGGACGAACGTCGAGGCCGTCGTCCACCTGTGCGGAGCCTTCGTGCCGGGGATGGTCCGGCGCGGCGACGGCGCGGTGATGAACGTGGCTTCGACCGCCGGCTTCCAGCCGCTGCCGCGCCAGAGCACCTACTCGGCGTCGAAGGCCTTCGTGCTCTCGTTCACCGAGGTGCTGAGCAGCGACCTGAAGGGGACCGGCGTCACCGCGACCGCCCTGTGCCCGGGACCGGTGCGGACAGAGTTCACCGACCAGCACTCCGGGTTCGACTCTGCGGAGTCGACGCCGGACTTCGTCTGGATGAGCGCGGAGGAGTGCGCGCGCATCGCGGTGAAGGGGCTCGAGCGGGGCAAGCGCGTGGTCGTGCCCGGCATGGGGAACCGGATCGGGGCGGTTGCCGGACAGCACGCACCGCGCAGCGTCCTGCTCGCCGCGGCACGCCGGTTCTACCCGCTCGGCCGCTAGCGGGCGGGCCGGAGCGGATACCGTTCCGCCGGTGCTGATCTCGGAGGTCATGACCCACGCGGTCGTCAGCGCGGACGTGACCGACACGCTCCGTCACGTCGGCGGGCTGATGCGCGAGCGCAACGTCGGCTCGGTGGTCGTGTGCGAGCAGGGCCAGCCGGTCGGGCTGCTCACCGACCGCGACGTGGCCCTCGCCGTCCTCGCCGAGGACGCGGATCCCGAGGGGCCCGCCGGGGACCACGCCTCGCAGCCGCTCGTAACCGGGGATGTCGCGATGGATCTCGAGACCGCGGCCGACCTGATGGTGCAGCACCACATCCGGCGCCTTCCGCTGCTGGACGACGGCGCGCTGGCGGGGATCGTCACGATCGACGACGTCGCCGTGCGCGCGGGCGACCTCGAGCTCGCGCAGCGCGTGACCGCGGAGGTCGCGAAGGGCGCGATCCCGGAGTTCTTCTTCCACAGGAGGGGCGGTTGACGAACCAGCTCACACCGAGCCAGCGGCGCACGCGCGAGCGCTTCGAGTCGCTCATCCGGCTGGCCGCGCCCGGGCTGAACATCGTGCTCGCGGCCGGCGAGCGCCTGTCACGGATCGTCGAGCCGGACGACCCGGAGTACTACCCGCCGCGGCCAGCCCAGGACGAGTCCGAGCGCAGGGACTAGGCGCGATGGCCCACGACGAACAGCTCGCCTGGGAGGAGCGAGCCGGAAAGCCCGCGGCGGCCGCTGCGATCGGCAGCGGCGTCACGGCGATCGCGAGCGGCATCTACCTCGCATCGGCCGTCAGCGACCAAGGGGAGGGCGCCGACGGCCTGCTCGAGGCCGCCGCCGACAACGGCGGCGCGTACGTCGGCTCGAGCGTCGTCCAGGCGGTCGGCTTCCTCCTGCTCATCCCGGCACTCATGTACCTCTACCGCGCGGTGCGGTACCGCCGGCCGGAGACGATGTCCGCGGCGGCGGTGCTCCTCGTGCTCGGCGGGCTGACGCTCGCGGTCACGATCGTCCTTCGCCGCATCGAGCTCGTGGACATCGCGGAGGGCTTCGTCCCCGACTCGGGGGACGTCGGCGAGGAGGCCGCCGAGAATGAGATCGAGGACAACGTCTCCACAGCGCTCCAGGGCATCGGGTTGGGCGGAGCGCTCGCGCTCGCGTTCTCGGTCGTGATGATCGCGCTGAACGCCATGCGGGCCGGCCTGCTCAGCCGGTTCATGGGAATCCTCGGGATCTTCGTGGGGGCGGTGTTCGTGATCCCTCTGGGCACTCCGATTCTCCAGCTCTTCTGGCTGGGAGCGCTCGGCGCCCTCTACCTCGGCCGCTGGCCGGGCGGCCGGGGCCCCGCGTGGCAGACCGGCGAGGCGATCCCGTGGCCCGGCGCGTCGGAGCAGCGGGAGGAGATCGAGCGCCGGCGGGCCGAGCGCGAGGGGGTCCCGGACCCGGAACCCGACGCGGACGGGAGCTCGGACTCCGAAGAGGCTGAGTCAGAGCCTGAGCGCCCGGCTTCGCGCAAGCGGCGTAAGAAGCGCCGCTAGCCCTCGGCGCGAAGGAGCTGGTCGACCGGGGTGGGCCGCCCCAGGTGGTAGCCCTGAGCCAGGTCCACGCCGCATTGGCGCAGGAGCGCGATCGTGTCGTCGTCGCCCACGAACTCGGCGATCGTCTGGCGCCCCAGCCCGCGCGCGATGTCGGCGACGGCGCGCACGACGAGCTGGTCGGTGCGGTTCGCAGGCAGCGAATGGACGAAGTTGCCGTCGATCTTCAGGTAGTCGAAGGGCAGGTACTTCAGGTAGTAGAACGATCCGAAGTTCGCGCCGAAGTCGTCGAGCGCGAACCGGCAGCCCAGGTGCTTCACCTCCTGGGCGAACCTGCGCGTGACATCGAGGTCGAGAAGCGCAGCCCGCTCCTCGATCTCGATCACGAGCCGGCTCGGGTCCACGGCCGCGGTCGACAGCGCGTCGGACAGCACGATCGTGAAGCCCTCGTCGGCGGCGGTCTCCCCGGAGACGTTCACCTCGAGCTTGAGCGCAGGGTCGAGCTCCGAGAGCAGGCGCACCGCCTCCCGCACGACCCAGCGGTCCACCGTGGCCATCAAGCCGAAGCGCTCGGCGCTCGGCATGAACTCGCCGGGGAGGATGATCTGGTCGCCCTCGCGCATCCGGAGCAGCAGCTCGTGCTGGACCACCTGGCCGGTCGAGATCGACACGACCGGCTGCGAGCACAGGGTCATGCGTCCCTCCTCGAGCGCGCTCCTCACCCGTCCGACCCACGCGAGTCGCGCCTCGATCTGCGCCTCGCGCACAGTCATCGGCGTGTACAGCGCGAACCGGTCGCGGCCCGCTCCCTTCGCGTCGTACATCGCGAGGTCGGCCTCGACGAGCAGCGTCTCCCCGTCGGTCTGACGGTTGCCGAAGGTGGTCACGCCGACGCTTGCGGTGACCTGGATGTGCTGGCCGGCGACGGTCACGTCCTGGGCCCGCACCGCGTCGATCACCGCGCGCGCCGCCGACTGCGCGGTCTCGATGCCGGCGCCGGGAAGCAGGGCGGCGAACTCGTCGCCGCCGAAACGCGCGAGCGTGTGCGGGACGTCCAGGCGCTCGGTGATCACCCTGGCGACGCTGGTGATCACCTCGTCGCCCGCCTTGTGCCCAAGCGTGTCGTTCACGTACTTGAAGTTGTCGAGATCGAGCGCCAGCACGGCGCCGGAGCGGCCGTTCGCGAGTGCCTCCGTGAGCTCCTCCTCGAACCGGCGCCGGTTGTAGAGGCCCGTCACGGGGTCGTGATCGGCGAGGTGCCGGAGCTGGGCCTCGAAGCGCTTGCGCTCGGTCACGTCGTTGAACGTCAGGACGGCGCCGGTGACCTCACTGCGCTCGACGATTGGGGACGCCGTGTACTGGACCGGGAAGCCCCCCTCCTTCGTACCGGCGAAGACGTCCTCCTCCATGTGCAGCACGAGCCCGCCCGTGAGCGCGGACAGGACCGGGCAGGCATCGGGAGTGTGCTCGGCACCGGCATGGACGACGTCGTGGATCGGGCGCCCGGCGAGCTTCTCCTGCGGCGCCCCGAGGAGCTCGGCGGCCGTCGAGTTCACGAACGTCACGCAGCCGTCCCGGTCGAGGCCGACGATCCCTTCACCCGCGGCCTCGAGGATGACCTCCTGGCGGCGATGGACGTGCTCGAGCTCGTCCTCGGCGGCCTTGCGCTCGGTGATGTCCAGGCAGACGCCGACGAGCCGCGCGGTGCTGCCGTCGGGGGCCGCCTCGACACGCGCGTTCGTCAGGATCACCCGCTCCTCACCGTCCGGGCGCACCACGCGAAGGTCGACGGAGAACGCCTCTCCGCGCTCGATTCCCTGGCGCGTGATCAGCTCGACGAACTCGCGGTCGTCGGCATGGATCAGGTCGAGGAACCGCTCGTATGTCGGGGCGAACCGTCGCTCGTCCACGCCGAACATCGAGTACAGCTCGGTCGACCACTTCATGGTGCCGGCCGCCGGGTCGAGCTCCCAGCTGCCGACGTGCGTCGTTCGCGCAAGATCGCGTTCGAGGGTCACCCGGCGAGTGATGTCGGAGGCGACGATCAGGCTCGCGACAACCTCCCCGTCGCGCTCGATCGGGCTCCAGCGGCTCACGTACCAGGCCTCCTCGTCGCGGACGCCGCGCGAGGCGACCTCGTAGGAGATCGGCTTCCCGAGCGTGAACACCTGGTGGAGCGCGGCTCGCATGCGTGCCTCCGCCTCGGCACCGAGATCGTGGTCGAAGAGCGCCGTCCCGACCAGGTCCTGGTCGGGCTCCTCCTGGTTCGTGTAGAGGATGCGGCCCTCGCGATCGATCACGAGCGCCACGTCCGGCATGCTCCCGAGCAGCAGCCGCGCGGACTCGAGGCCCGCGCCCAGCAGATCCTCGATCCCGTGCCCTTCCCCGACCGTCACCGCGTTGACTATGCCATGGGGAGCCGGCTCAGTCGTCAGACCCGCTCGCCACGTTCTCGCGGATGCGCTCTGTCACCAGCGGATCCCGAAGCGTCGTAACGTCCCCCAATTCGCGGCCCTCGGCGATGTCCTTCAGGAGCCGGCGCATGATCTTGCCGGACCGCGTCTTCGGCAGGTCGTCGGCCCACACGATCCGCTTCGGGCGTGCGAGCTTGCCGATCTTCTGCGCGACGTGCTCGCGCAGCTCCTGCTCGAAGCCGGGTGGCGGGTCGTCGGTCCCCTCGACCGTCACGAATGCGCAGATCGCCTGGCCGGTGTCGTCGTCGGTCTGCCCGATGACGGCCGCCTCCGCAACGCGCTCGTGTGAGACGAGCGCGGACTCGATCTCCATCGTGGACATCCGGTGGCCGGAGACGTTGATCACGTCGTCCGTGCGCCCGACGATCCAGAAGTAGCCGTCAGCGTCCACCTTCGCCGCGTCGCCGACGACGTAGACGTCGCGGCCCCAGCGCGACCAGTAGGTCTCGACGTAGCGGTCCGGCTCCTTGTAGAGCGTCCGCGCCATCGCGGGCCACGGCCGCCTGAGGGTCAGGAACCCGCCGCCCTCCTCGACGATGTCGCCATCGCCCTTTACGACGGCCGCCTCGATGCCGGGGAACGGTCGCGTCGCGGAGCCCGGCTTGGTTTCGGTGATCCCGGGCAGCGGCGTGATCATGATCTGGCCGGTCTCCGTCTGCCACCAGGTGTCCACCACCGGGCAGCGACCGCCGCCGATCACCTGCTGGTACCAGACCCACGCGCGGGGATTGATCGGCTCGCCCACCGAGCCGAGCAGCCGCAGCGACGACAGGTCGTGGCGCTCCGGGTACTCGCGGCCCCACTTGATGCAGGCGCGGATCGCTGTCGGCGCCGTGTACAGGATCGTCACGCCGTAGCGCTCGACGATCTCCCACCAGCGGTCCTTGTCGGGGTAGTCGGGCGCGCCCTCGTACATCACGGACGTCGCGCCGTTGCAGAGCGGCCCGTACACGATGTAGGAGTGGCCGGTGACCCAGCCGATGTCCGCAGCGCACCAGTAGACGTCGGTGTCGGGCTTCAGGTCGAAGACCGCGCTGTGGGTGGCGGCGACGCCGGTCAGGTAGCCGCCGGTGGTGTGGAGGATGCCCTTCGGCTTCGCGGTCGAGCCCGACGTGTAGAGGATGTAGAGCGGGTGCTCGGCCTCGAGCGGCTCGGCGGGACAGTCGGCGTCCGCCTGCTCGACCTGCTCGTGCCACCACACGTCGCGGCCGTCCTGCATCGGCGTCTCGGTGTCCGCCCGCCTGACCACCACGACGTGCTCCAGGTTGGGCAGCGCGTCGAGCACGGTGTCCACCTGCTCCTTCATGGGGATCGGCTTGCCGCGGCGCAGGTTCGCGTTCGCCGTCACGAGCAACTTCGCGTCCGACACCTCCATCCGCTCGCGGACCGCCTCGACCGAGAAGCCGCCGAAGACCACGTTGTGAGTCGCGCCGATGCGCGTGCAGGCGAGCATCGCGGCCGGGGTCTCGGGGATCATCGGCATGTAGATCCCCACGACGTCGCCCTTGCCGATGCCGAGCGACTTCAGGACGCTGGCGAACCGCTTCGTCATGTCGAGCAGCTCTGCGTAGGTGACGTCGCGCGTGGCGCCGTCCTCGCCGACCCAGTGGTAGGCGACCTTGTCCCCGCGGCCGGCGTCGACGTGGCGGTCGAGACAGTTGTGCGACGCGTTGAGGCGGCCCTCCTGGAACCACTTGGCGAAGGGCGCGTCCCACTCGAGGACGGTCTGCCACGGCTCGAACCAGTCGAGCTTCTTCGCCCAGCCCTCCCACCAGGCCTCGAAGTCGCGCTCGGCCTCCTCGTAGACGGCCGGATCGGAAAAGTTCGCCTGCGCGGTGAACTCAGGCGGCGGTGCGAACCGCTCCTCCTCCTCCAGCAGCACCTCGAGGTCGACTTCGTCAGCCACTAACGCTCCTCTCGATCTCCTGGTACGCCCTTCCCGGGTCGTCGGCCCCGAACACCGCCGAACCGGCCACGAAGAGTCGCGCACCCGCCGCGGCGCAGCGCGGGGCGCTCGCGGAGTCGATCCCGCCGTCCACCTCGATCGCGACATCGCCCGGCACCAGTTCGCGCAGCCGCTCGACCTTCTCGGTCGAGTGGGGGATGAACGCCTGTCCGCCCCAGCCCGGGTTGACCGTCATGCACAGCAGCACGTCCACGTCGCCGGCCACCTCGGCCACCGTCTCCGCGGGTGTCGCCGGGTTGATCGCAAGCCCGGCCAGGCACCCCGCCTCCCGCACCGCGTTGACCGCGTAGTGCACGTTCGGGGTGGCCTCCTGGTGGACCGTGATCACGTCCGCGCCCGCCTTCGCGAACGCGTCGACCTGTCGCTCGGGGCGCTCGATCATGAGGTGCACGTCGAGGATGCCGCCCGCATCGTGGACCTGGTCCGCGAGCGCACCGACGATCAGATCTCCGATCGTGATCGGCGGAACGAAGTGCCCGTCCATGACGTCGACGTGGATCACCCGGGCGCCCGCGTCCATGACGGTCGCGACCTGGTCGCCGAGGCGGCCGAAGTCGGCGCTCAGGATCGACGGCGCCACCTGTGGTGAGGCAAGCAGCTCGCGGGCGGTCACGGGCCGAACCATAAGGGGACGGAGCCTTTTCTTTCGTATGAAAAACGGCGCTGGGTAGGAGCTCGGGCTGATGCGTCTGCTGTAGACCCCGCATATGGGAGCTAAGAGCGGACGCGTCTCGGGATGAGGTGTCTGAGCGGCGCTACGCGGGTTGCGTCGCGGCGCGCTTGGCCTGCGTGCGGATCTCGGACAGGATTCGCTCGAGCCGGGGCTCGGTCTCCGAGTCCACGTGTTTCATCGCCGCCGCGACGCGCGGGTGGACGGCTGCGATCTGCGCGTGCAGCTCGTGTGCGACCGCGCGGTAGGCGGGGTGGCCCTCGCGGCCGGAGCGCAGCTCGATCAGGTGCATCGCCTCACGCGCGTTCATGTCGAGCACGTACCGGATCCGGTACCCGAGGCAGAGGGCGTACGAGGCCAGCTCGCCGTGCCCGTTCTTGACGAGCCGCTCGTACTCGGTGCGCGAGCGGTCGAGCGCGGCGCGGTAGTCGTCGGCCACCCCGGCGTCCACGAGCTCCTCCGGCATCCCGGCCCCGAGGTGCGGCGTGAGCGGCTGCCACTGGACGGTGAGCAGCCGGTGGCGTTGCAGGTCGCGGAATGCGCCGTAGTCCGAGACGACCTCGAAGCGGTAGCTGACCGCCTCGAAGCCCCGTCCGGGACGGTGGCGCCGGTTCGCACGGTCCCCCACCAGCTCGGCGAGGAGCTGCTCGCGCTCGTCGGGCGGGAGGACGCGGATCGTGGCGCGGATCTCCTCCTCCGACGCTGACGTGGCCTCGAAGAGCAGCGCGGCGAGCAGGTCGTCCTCCGAGCCGCGCACCTCGAGCAGCCGCACCGACGGCGCCGAGGCGGCTCGCGCGCGGCCGCGATCCAGGCCGAATCGAGCGGCCCAGCGCTCGGCGGCCGCGCTCCGTTCGCTGAGGTACTCGACCCACTCCCCGCCGCGGTCGGGCCGTTCCACACGCGCGAGGAAGCTCGGGATGACCTTGTTCAGCTCGGTCAGGATCATCGCGCCGTAGTCCCGTGCCTCCGGCAGCGGCGACGCCATGAGGCGGAGGACGAGCTGCTCGTATGCCTGCCCGCTGGCGAAGATCCCCATGTGCGAGAGCGACGCGGCCGGCAGCAGACCGCGGAGCAGGTCGAGCGCCTTCGCCTTGATCGACCGGCGGTACGCGGACTCGGGCTCCGTCTCGCTTCGCGGGAACCGGTCCGCCGCCCACGCCTCGACGATCGGCAGGCTGCGCGCGTACGCATCGAACAGGCTGTCCATCGTGTGCGCGTACTCCGGGCCGAGCTCGGGGTGGCGCCAGTAGCGGTAGCCGCCGCCCGGCATCGCCGCGTCGTACGAGATGTAGCGCGTGGACTGCTCGAGGTAGGAGGCGAGCCGCGGGCGCTGCAGGACCTTCGTGAGCACGTTCGAGACCCACTCGCAGGCCACGTGCGCACCGCCGAGCTGGGCGACCGAGTCGTCGCCATAGCCGAGGAAGATCCGCTCGTAGAGCTGGGCGGCGCGTTCGCCCTCGCCCTCGTGCGGCTGCGCGGGCGGGACGTCGTCGGCGAACTCGTCGAGATACAGGCGCCTGAGAGTGCCCTGGTAGCGCGAATAGCGGGCGAATAGGGCGCCCTTGACCGTCTCGGGCAGGCCCACGAGCGCGAACACGGGCCGGTCGAGGTTCGTGAAGTGGGGGGCGAGGCGGTCTCGCTCCTCCTCGCTGAACGCCTCGACGGGGTACTCCATGGGGCGGAGCAGTCTAGGAGTAGCTTTGGACAGGTGCCCCTCGAAGCGGATGTCCAGCGCATCGGCCGCGAGCTCGCCGAGGCGATGCCCGGGCGCGCGCGGAATCCCCTGAAGGCGATCGACGAGCGGGCGATGGAGCTGGCGGCGCGCGACGCCGAGCTGCGCGCCGCGCTCTTCCGGCTGGTGGACGTGACCCCGGCGTGCCGGTCGCTCGACGACCTGGCGCGCCATCTTGGCGAGTACCTCGCGCAGGTGGACGGACCGACCCCGACCGTCGGCGCGGCGATGCGCGCCGCCGACTCGCGCGCGGGCCGCAAGGCGCTCGGCGCGGCGGCGGCCGCGGGCGTGCGGCACATGGCGCACCGTTTCATCGTCGGCGAGAGCCCGCGCGACGCCCTCAGGCCGCTGCGCGCGCTCCACGACGACGGGGTGCTCACCACGGTGGACCTGCTCGGCGAGGCGACCGTCTCGTCGGCCGAGGCGGACCGTTACGCGGCGCGGTGCCAGGAGGCGCTCGACACCCTCGGCGACGCCATGGCCGCGTGGCCGGGCGCGCCGCAGCCGAACCTGTCGGTCAAGGTGTCCGCGCTGACCCCGGCGCTGAACCCGGAGGCCCCCGACCTGGGCGCTGACGACGCGGCGGCGCGGCTGCGGCCGCTTCTCGCCAGCGCGCGTGCCGTCGGCGCCCATCTGCACGTGGACATGGAGTCGCTCGACTCGCTCGAGACAACGCTCGAGCTGGTCTTCGGCCTGCTCGACGAGGAGGAGTTCCGGGACGGCCCGTCGGCGGGGCTCGTGCTCCAGGCCTACCTGCGCGACTCGCCGGAGGAGCTCGAGCGGATCCTCGAATGGGCGCGCACCGGCGGACGGCAGGCGCCGCTCGTGATCCGGCTCGTGAAGGGCGCGTACTGGGACCACGAGGTGATCGAGGCGCGCCAGCACGGCTGGAGCGCGCCGGTCTTCGAGAGCAAGGCAGACTGCGATCGCAACTTCGA
Source organism: Thermoleophilaceae bacterium (assembly GCA_035629775.1). Taxonomy (GTDB): domain Bacteria; phylum Actinomycetota; class Thermoleophilia; order Solirubrobacterales; family Thermoleophilaceae; genus DASPHG01. Next base: position 51,533 of record DASPHG010000043.1, read on the forward strand.
GGCGCTCACGCGCACGCTGCTGGACGCACGGCCGATCGTGGGGGTGGCGGTCGCGTCGCACAACCTGCGCTCGGTGGCCCACGCCCTCGCCTATGCGGGCGACCTGGACCTCGAGGTCCAGGTGCTGCGCGGGCTGGGCGACGACCTGGCGCATGCGCTCTCGCGCCGCGGGGTGCCGGTGCGCGCCTACTGCCCGGTCGGCGACCTCGTCGCCGGGATGGCGTACCTGGTTCGCCGCCTGCTCGAGAACACCGCGAACGAGTCCTTCCTGCACGAGCAGGCGCGCGGCGCGGCCGTCGAGGAGCTTCTGGCAGCGCCGTGAAGCCCTTCGCGAACGAGCCCGAGCTGGAGCTGCGGCGCGCCTCGAACCGCCACGTCCTGACGGAGGCGCTCGCGCGACTGGACCAGCGTCTGCCGCTCGAGGTGCCGATCCTGGTCGGTGACGACGAGGGCGCCGCGAGCGGGTTCGAGTCGACCGACCCAGGGGCGCCCGGCCGGGTGGTGGCCACCGCGGGCCGGGCCGGGCCGGCCGAGGCCGACGCGGCGGTCGCGGCGGCCACCGCCGCGGCGGGCGGCTGGCGCGACACGCCCGCGTCCGAGCGGGCCGAGGTGCTCGTCCGGGCCGCGGATCTGATTCGTCGGCACCGGCTCGACCTGGCCGCCCTCGAGGTGCGGGAGTGCGCCAAGCCATGGGGCGAGGCCGACGCGGACGTCTGCGAGGCGATCGACTTCCTCGAGTACTACGCCCGGCAGGCGGTCGAGCTGGAGGAGAGCCCGGAGCTGATCCAGGTGCCGGGCGAGCGCAACACGCTGCGGTACGCGGGCCGCGGCGTCGCTGCCGTGATCGCGCCGTGGAACTTCCCGATCGCGATCCCGTGCGGCATGGCGGCCGCCGCGCTCGCCGCCGGGAACGCCGTGGTCCTCAAGCCCGCCGAGCAGTCGCCGGCGTGTGGCTACGCGCTCGCCACCGCGCTGCGCGAGGCGGGCCTTCCAGCCGGGGCGTTGTCGCTCCTGCCGGGCTTCGGCGACGCCGGCGAGGCACTCGTGCGCCACCCCGGCGTGCACACGATCGCGTTCACGGGATCCAGCGGTGTCGGCCTGGAGATCGTGCGCGCGGCCGCGGAGACCCCGAGGGAGCAGCACCACGTCAAGCGCGTCGTCTCGGAGATGGGTGGCAAGAACTGCGTGATGGTGGACGCCGACGCCGACCTCGACGAGGCGGTGCCCGCGATCGTCGCGTCCGCGTTCGGTTACGCCGGGCAGAAGTGCTCGGCGGCGGCGCGCGTGCTGGCGCACCGCGACGTGGCGGAGCAGTTGCTCGAGCGCATCGTCGGCGCGACCGCGACGCTCGTCGTCGGCCAGGCCGAGACCTTCGGGACGGACGTGCCGCCGGTGATCGAGCGCGAGGCGCGCGACCGCGTCGAGCGCTACGCGGCCGAGGCGGCCCGGACGGGCGCGCTCGAGCGTCCCGGACCGCCGCCGGCCGCGGACGGCTGGTTCTGCAGCCCGGGGGTTGCGCACGCGTTGCCGGATGATTCGCCGGTCCTCGCCGAGGAGATCTTCGGCCCGCTGCTGGCCGTCGAGGCCGTGGCGAACGTCGACGAGGCGCTCGCGGCGCTCGAGCGGGCGCCCTTCGCGCTGACCGCCGGCGTCTTCTCGCGCAGTCCCGGTGTGGTCGAGGAGGTCAAGCGGCGAGTGCCGGTCGGGAACCTGTACGTGAATCGCGGGATTACCGGCGCGAAGGTGGGGCGCCAGCCCTTCGGCGGGAACCGACGCTCGGGGATCGGGTCGAAGGCGGGTGGGCCGGGATACGTCCTCCAGTTCATGGAACCCCGCGTGGTGACCGAGAACACCGCTCGCCACGGCCTCGTCGTCGACGGGTAGACTCGCCCGCAGGGGCCAGGACCGCACCGATCGGCGGAAGGGGGAAGCTTGCCGATCTTCGAGTGCTCACGCTGCAATGAGATGACGTATTCCGCCTTCCCCGGGGCGGTGGCCACCCCCTGCCCGAGCTGCGAAGGCGAGTATTGCCGCGTCCTGGATGGGAACTTCGACGATGCGCGGCGCTGCGGGCGCAACCTCGCCGCGGGGGACCACGCCACCCTGGCCTACGAGGATCCCTCGACCGTCGCCCCGTTCTGTGCCCGTTACCTGACCGAAGGCGTCAACGCCGGCGAGCGTGTGATCGCACCGCTCCGCGACGAGATGCGGGAGGGGATCGCTTCGATGCTCGCGGCGGACGTCGAGCTGCTCGTCGAGTGGGAGGACGCCGAGCAGATCTACGGCGACTTCGACGCCGACCGGATCGCGTCGATGTACGACGCGTTGATCGGCGGGGAGGAACGCACGACGCGTGTGCTCGCCCAGCTCGACGACGGCCTCGCCGGGGGCGTCCCGCCCGCTGAGCTCGACCGCTACGAGGTGGCGGCGCACTCGATCATCACGAGTCACGGCGCGCTCGCGATCTGCCTGTACGACGCCGGTTCACTCGACCCCGCCGTCCTCGAGATCGGCGCACGGCGGCATACGCTGGCGATCGAGGACGGCGCCATCCGGCGGAACGAGCGCTTCGAGTACCAGGCCGCCTAGGCCCGGCCCTCCTCTCGCTTATCAGTGTGCGCAATCGGGCTGAGGCTGGGTAGGGCGAAAGGGGTGCGCACCCTCGGCGGAACGCTCCTCTGAAGCCGCGCGGGATTAACCACCCATACGGTGGTAAATCCCGCATAGCTTCCAATCGACCCGTTGGCGGCGGGCCCTTCACCCCTCCTACCCAGCCGCAGTTCCGCTCTCAGCGCGCACGTGTGCGCACACCGAGATGCGGCCGCCTAGGCCCGGCCCTCGATCACGAGCAGGTCCTCCTCGCGCTCGCCGGGCGCGAGCAGGCCGCGCTCCTCGAGCAGCGGAGCGCGCGCCGAGACGATCGGCCCCAGCGCCCCGCGGTGCCGCGCGACCACCTCGGGCTCGAGCCCGGCGCCCGCGAGCGCGGCGAGTGTGGCCTCCTCGCCTGAGAGGGCGGACTGCACGATCAGCACCCGGCCGCCGGGGTTCAGGTGCTTACCGACGTGCGGGCAGAAGCGGTCGAGCAGGGCGCGCCCGTCGCGTCCCGCCTCCCAGGCGCGCTGCGCTCCGCGCGCCGGGACGGCGTCGGATGCGCTCGGGACGTACGGCGGGTTGGCGAGGATCAGGTCGAACCGCCGGCCGGCGACCGGTGCGAACACGTCGCCGCGGAGGGCGCGCACCCGGACGCCGTTGAGCCGCGCGTTAATGCGCACCGTCGCGACCGCGCGCCGCGAGATGTCGACGGCGGTCGCCTGCCGCGCGCCGGCGAGCGCCGCCGCGATCGCGAGAACGCCGCTGCCCGTGAAGACGTCGAGCACCGTGGCGTCCTGCGCCAGCTCGGCGCGACGCACCTCCTCGACGAGAAGCCACGAGTCGCTCGGCGGCGTGAAGACCCCTGGAAGCGTGACGAGGCGCATCACGGCCTATCGTGCCGCAACCGCGCATGAGCACCGTGCCTCCCCCAACCGGCGACGAGCTCCGCTCGGCCTTCGACGCCGCCGATCCGCTCACGATCGGCGTCGAGGAGGAGCTGATGGTGCTCGACCCGGAGACGCTTGACCTTACGCCCGCCGCCGAGGAGTTGCTGGCGCTGACCGGGGCCGACCCGCGCTTCAAGCGCGAGCTTCCGGCGGCCCAGGTCGAGATCGTCACGCCGCCCCTGCGCGCGGTGCCCGAGGTCGCGGAAGCGCTGGCCGCGGCGCGCCGGGACCTCGTGGAGGCGGCCGCGGGGCGCTGGCAGTTCGGCGGCGCCGGGGTCCACCCGTTCGCCGCCGCCGAGGGGGTCCTCAACGACCACGAGTCCTATGACGACACGCGCGAGCGCTACGGCCGCGTCGCCCGCAGCCAGCTCGTCTTCGCGCTGCAGGTGCACGTCGCCGTGGGCGGCGCCGAGCGCACGCTGACCGTCTACAACGCCCTGCGCTCGTACCTGCCCGAGATCGCCGCGCTGGCGGCGAACGCCCGCTGGTACGAGGGGCGCGACAGCGAGTTCGCGTCCGTGCGGCCGAAGATCGGCGAGCAGCTCCCGCGCCAGGGCGTGCCGCCGCGGATCGAGAGTTGGGACGAGTTCGCCGCGGCCATGCGGTGGGGGGCTGACGCGGACCTGTTCGAGCCGCGGGCGTGGTGGTGGGAGCTCCGGCCGCGCGCGCACCTCGGCACGCTCGAGGTGCGCGTGCCCGACGCGCAGGCGACCGTGGCCGAGTCCGCGGGCGTCGCCGCGTTCGTCCATGCGCTGATCGCGTGGCTGGTGGAGCGGCACGACGGCGGCGACCGCCTTTCCGATCATCCGCGCTGGAAGATCGAGGAGAACCGGTGGCTCGCGGCCCGGGACGGTGTCGAGGGGGTTCTGGTGGACCTCGACACGGGCGAGCGCCGGCCGGCGCGGGAGCGGCTGCTCGCCCTGCTCGAGGAGATCGCGCCCTGCGCGCTGCGGGTCGGGGCCGACCTCGCCCACGCGCGCGCGATGGTCGAGACGAACGGCGCGGTGCGCCTGCGGCGAGCCCGCGACGCCCACGCGGCGGTGCGGGCGATTGCCGCGGGATTCCTGGGGTAGTTCAGGAGCATGCCGCCGCTTCCGCAACCGCGCGGGCCGCTGAGTGACCACCTGTTCACGGAGCTGACCTCGGCGGGTGGCCCGTTAAGTGGTCCTGACGACGTGAGCGTCGACGATCCGCTGCGCGACGACGACCTGCACCTGGCGCTCTACGCCTGCTACGAGCTCGCGTACCGGGGGTTCGACGGGGTCGCCGAGGAGTGGGAGTCGGCGCCCGCGCTGGTCGCGTTCCGCGGCGTGCTCGAGGCCGTCTTCGCGGACGCTCTCGCCGAGGCGGTCGGACCGCTGCCGGACCCGCCCCCGCCGGACGAGATGGACCTCGCGCTGCGCGCGATCGCGGACGCAGACGACGCCCCGTCGCTCTCGCGCTTCGTCGAGCGCGAGGCGGACCTCGACCAGGTCAAGGAGTTCGTGATCCACCGCTCCGCGTACCAGCTGAAGGAGTCCGATCCGCATGCCTGGGCGCTCCCGCGGCTGAGCGGGAAGCCGAAGGCCGCGCTGGTCGAGATCCTCTACGACGAGTACGGCGGCGGCGACGCCGCGCGCGTCCACGCGCAGCTATTCGCCGACACGATGGATGCGCTCGGCCTCGATTCGTCATACGGCGCCTACCTGGACCGCATCCCGGGCGTGACGCTGGCGACGGTGAACCTGATGTCGCTGCTCGGCATGCACCGCCGCTTCCGAGGGGCGATCTGCGGCCACCTCGCGCTCTTCGAGATGACCTCGTCGGTGCCGAACCACCGCTACGCCGACGGGCTCCGCCGGCTCGGCATGGGCGAGCGCGCGACGGCGTTCTTCGACGAGCACGTCGTGGCCGACGCGGTGCACGAGAACATCGCCGCCGTGGACCTGGCCGGCGGCCTGGCGCACGCCGAGCCCGCGGTCGCAAACGACATCCTGTGGGGCGCCCGCGCGCTCAACCTCGTCGAAGGGAACTGGGCGCGCCACCTCACGAGCGCCTGGAACCGCGGCGAGACTTCGCTGCTGAACTCTGTGGCGCGCGCGCCGGTTTCCGGCGCGCGCGCCACAGAGTTCGGCTAGGTGCTGCGGTTCTCGGGACCGCTGGGGGCGCTGAAGCGGATCACCTTGTGTGACCCGTCGCAGAACGGGCGCAGCCGCGACTTCCCACAGCGGCAGAGCGCGACCGGCGAGCGGTCGAGCTCGATCTCGTTGCCCTCCTGGTCCTGAAGGCGGACCGGGCCGCGGACGAGGAGAGGCCCGTCGCGGTAGGCGGTGATGATTGGCTCCTTGTGCACCATGTAGGGCTGGCTACCCCAACGACAGGAGGAGGAACCATGAAATTGCGACTCGCCCTCACGGCATTCGCATCCGCAGCCGTTGCCGCGCTGGTGATCGCGGTCGGCGTGAGCGGACAGGCCAACAGCATCGGGATCAACGGCTTCTTCGCGTCGCTCGAAGGCGCGGACCCCAACGGGGCCGGCGCGTTCTCGGCCACGTTCAAGGGCAAAAAGCTCTGCTTCGGCGTGTCGGTCAAGAACATCAAGAAGCCGATCGCCGCGCACATCCACAAGGGCGGGAAGAAGGCAGACGGCCCGGTGGTGGTCACGCTCGAGTGGCCCAGCAAGGGCGGCCATGCCGCCACGAGCGCCTGCGTGGAGGTCGCAAAGGGCGACCGTCAGGCGATTCTCGACAAGCCCGGCGGCTATTACGTGAACGTCCACACCGCAGACTTCCCGAACGGGGCCATCCGCGGGCAGCTGTTCGCGAAGTAGCTAGCCCTCCTGGTCGGGGGGCTAGACCAGATGTGACAGCGAGGTGCCGACGTCGCGCGCCAGGTCGAACAGCGGCGAGGGGACGATCCCGAAGAAGATCGTCGCCGCGCCGCACAGGAGCGCGACGGCGGTCACCTCGGGCTGGGCGCGGGCGTCGGCCTCGGGGGACCAGCCGCCGACCGGCCGTACCTTGCGGCCGGTGGGCAGTTCGACCTCGACCCCGCCCATCCACATGACGGCGATGACGCGCAGGTAGTACGCCAGCGAGATCATCGAGCCCACGACGATCAGGATTCCGAGCCACGCGTAGTCGCCCGCCACGGTCGCGTCGATCAAATAGAACTTCCCGATGAACCCCGCCGTAGCCGGGAACCCCGCGAGCGCAAGCATCGCGATCGTCATGGGCCATGCCAGCAGCGGGCTGGCCTGCCCGAGACCCTCGAAGGACTTCAGGTCGTCGCCCGCCTCCGATACGCGCTCGCGCGCGATGACCACCGCGAACGCGGCGACGTTCATGAGCAGGTACGTCGCGAGGTAGAACCACGTCGCCCTGACGCCCAGCTCCGTGCCGACGACCACCCCGGCGAGGATGTAGCCCGCCTGCGCGACGCCGGACCACGCCAACAGGCGCTTGAGCGACCGCTGCCGCAGTGCGCCGACGTTCCCGATGATGATCGAGACCGTCGCGAGCGCGGCGAGCGCGGGCGCCCAGTTCGTCTGCTCGAACCACAGCGCGTGCTCGAACAGGCGCACGATCACCGTGAAGGCGGCGACCTTCGTCGCGGTCGCCATGAACGCGGTGACCGGTGTGGGGGCGCCCTGGTACACGTCGGGCGACCACTGGTGGAAGGGCGCGACCGACGCCTTGAACGCCAAACCGACCATCGCGAGCGCAATGCCGATCAGGAGCAGCGGATCGTCCAGCCCGACCTCGTCGCCGACGGCATCGAAGATCGCGTCGAAGTCGGTGGCGCCCGTGGCGCCGTAGAGCATCGCGAGTCCGTAGAGCAGCGTGGCGGACCCCAGCGAGCCGACGATCAGGTACTTCAGCCCGGACTCGAGCGACGTCGCCCGGCGCAGCTCTGACGCGCACAGCGCATACAGCGGGATCGACAGGAGCTCGAGCCCCACGAACAGCGTGACGAGGTTCTCGGCGGCGGCCAGCACGACCATCCCGGCGACCGATGACAGGAGCAGCGCGTAGTACTCGCCGCGCCCGGCCACGGCCGCGGCCTCGGCGCGGAGCGACAGGAGCACGGTCAGGATCGCCGCGACGTAGAAGAGGAGGCCGGCCCCGAGCGCGAGCGTGTCCACGGCGAGCGCGTTCTCGATGATCGGCTCGAGGTCACCCGTCTCCCACTGCCAGATCGTCAGTCCGAGCGCGGCGCCCAGCGCGACCAGGGTCAGAAGCGGGACGAGCACGCGCTGTACGAAGCGCGCCCGGAACAGGCTGGTCAGCAGCACGATCACCGCGCCGCCCGCGAGCGCGAAGAGAGGCGAGAGCCCCTCGTAGTCGATCTCGGGCGCCTCGACCTGCGCGATGTGGAAGAGGTCGATCACTCCGGCGGCCCCTCGTAGTCCTCGACCTGGAGCTCGTCCCGCTCATAGGCGTCCGGGTCCCCGACCGGCGCGTCCCGAGGGGGCGCACTGGAGATGATGCTGACCTCGCGGTGGGTGCCCTCGGCGACGGCCGGCTCGATGCCGTCGAGGATCACCTGCGGATAGACGCCGAGGGCGATCACGACCGCCACCAGCGGCGCGAGCACCCCGATCTCGAGCAGGCACGCGTCGCGCGACTCGACCGCCTCGCCCTGGCGGTTGTGCATCGCGCGGATGAAGAGGCGGATCGTGTACACGGACGCGAGCACGACACCCGCGGTCGCGACGAGCCCCCACACGAGCTCGTCCTCGAAGGTGCCGAACAGGATCAGGAGCTCGCCGACGAAGTTCGGGGTGCCCGGCATGGCGAGGTTGGCGAACGCGAGAATCAAGAGCAGCGCCGCCAGCGCCGGGGCGCGGAAGGCGATGCCGCCCATCCGCGAGAGCAGCTCCGACCCGCCGGCCCGGCGCGCGAGCGCCGCAATCGCAAAGAACAGCCCGGCGGCGACGAGGCCGTGGTTGACCATCTGCATCACCGCGCCCTCCGCGCCCTTCGGGTCCATCGAGAAGATGCCGAGCAGGATGAACCCGAGCTGCGCGATGGAGGAGTAGCCGACGACGAGCCGGGTGTCGTCCTGCGAGAACGCGACCACCGACCCGTACAGGATCGAGACCACCGCGAACGCGAGCATCACGTCCTGGAAGTGGAGCGACGCGTCGGGGAGGACCGGCAGGACGATCCGAAGGAACCCGTAGACGCCGATCTTCGACACGACCGCCGAGAACACGACCAGCACCGGCAGGGGCGCGGCCCGGTACGCGTCCGGCATCCAGCCGTGCAGCGGGAACACCGGCGCCTTCACCAGGAACGCCGCCGCGAAGAGCAGGAAGATCCACTGCTGGGTGCCCTCGCCGAGGGTGTTCTGCTCGAGGTCGGCGAGCGCGAAGGAGAGCTCCCCTCCCTCCGGTGTGGCGAGCACTCCGAGCGCGACCGCGCCGGCCAGCATCAGCAGCGACCCGACCAGCGTGTAGATGACCATCTTGGTCGTGGCCGCGATCCGGTCCTCCTCGCCCCACACGCCGATCAGGAAGTAGAACGGCACCAGCATGAGGTCGAAGAAGAAGACGAAGAGCGCCAGGTCCTGCGCGCACAGCGCGCCGAGGACGGCGGTCTCGCCGAGCGCCATCCAGAACCAGAAGACGCGCGGCTTCACGCGGTCGCGGTAACGCTCGGCCCGCCACGCGTAGAGCGCCGCGCCGACCCAGAGCAGCGCTGTCAGCGCGATCAGCCACAGGTTCAGCCCGTCGACGCCGAGTGACCACCGGATGCCCAGCTCCGAGATCCAGGCGTCGTCGGTCACGTACTGCAGCCCGTCCGGCCCGCGCTCGAAGTCGAAGGCCATGACCGCCGCATAGGCGGCGGTGGCCACGATGCCTGCGAACGCGCCCCACTGCGCCCGTGACGCGGGCAACAGCGCGCCGACGAGCGCCCCGGCGAGCGGCAGGAAGATGACGATTGTCAGATGGATCGTCACGGGCTCAGATCGACGCGATCAGGAAGTAGAGGCCGAGGCCGGCCAGGCCGGCGACGAGCAGCAGCGCGTACGAGCGCAGGTAACCCGTCTGGAGGCCGCGGGCGAACGAGGACCCTGCGCGCACCACGGCGGTCGAGCCCCCGACGAGCACGTCCTGCACGAAGACGCTCTCGACGACGGTCGCCCCGAAGCGGCCCACGGCGGCGCCGGGGCGCACGACGGCGAGGTCGTACAGCTCGTCGAAGTACCACTTGTGGGCGAGGAAGTCGTGCAGGGGGCGCAGCCGGTCGCGCAGCCGGACCGTCGTGCCGGGGCGGAGCACGTAGAACCCCCACGCGAGCAGGATCCCGACGACCGAGATCGCTGCGCCGATGGCGAGTCCGGTCATCTCGGCCTCCTCGGAGGGATGGTCCTCGAGGTGGGCCGATCCCTCGAACGCGGGCTCGAGGAACTGCTCGAGCGTCTCCGTCACGCCCGGGATCGCCACGATGCCGCCCGCGATCGAGAGGAGCGCCAGCGGCGCCATCGCGGCCGACATCGGCCGCGATTGCTCGGCTATCTCGTGCTCGGGCCCGGGGAACCCGACGTCGGTGTCCTCCGTCTCGCCGGTTGCCGGGTTCTCATGGTGAGAGTGGGTGAGAAAGCCCTGCTGGAGCGTGCGCGCCTCGTCGACCGGGGGTCCGAAGAAGACGCGGAAGACCATCCGGAACGCGTAGAAGGCCGTCATGAAGGACGCGACGTAGGCGACCACGCCCAGCACGGTGTACAGCCCGCCGCGGTGCAGGGTGAACGCGATGATCTCGTCCTTCGAGAAGAAGCCCGAGAACAGAGGGAAGCCGGCCAGTGCGAACGCCCCGATCGTGAACGTGACGAACGTGAAGGGCATCGCTTTCCGGAAGCCCCCCATCCGGTCGAGTGACTGGACGCCGCCCATGGCCGCGATCACCGAGCCGGCGCTCATGAAGAGCAGCGCCTTGAAGAACGCGTGCGTCATCAGGTGGAAGAGCCCCGCGCCGTACGCGAACGCCGACACGCCGAGCACCATGTAGCCGATCTGCGACATGGTCGAGTAGGCGATCACGCGCTTCAGGTCGGTCACGACCAGCGCGATCGTGGCGGCGACCAGCAGCGTCAGCGTGCCCGCGACGGCGGCCACGTCCGCGGCGGTCGGCGCCAACTCGAACAGGGGATGCGCGCGCGCGATCAGATAGACGCCGGCGGTGACCATCGTCGCCGCGTGGATCAGCGCGGAGACGGGGGTGGGGCCCTCCATCGCGTCGGGCAACCAGGTGTGCAACGGGATCTGCGCGGACTTCGCGAATGCACCCACCAGCAGGCAGATGCACGCCGCCACGAGCTGGCCGTCGTTCTCGCCGAGCCCCTGCGCGCCCTCGAACACACCGGCGTAGTCGAGCGCTCCGGTCGCGTCGAACAGGAGGAACGCGGCCACGACCAGGCCGACGTCGCCGATCACGTTCATCACGAACGCCTTGATCCCGGCGCTCGTCGCGGTCTCGCGCCGGTACCAGAACGAGATGAGTAGGTACGAGGCCGCGCCGACGAAGGCCCAGCCGATCGTCAGCAGAATGAAGTTGCCCGCAAGGACGAGCAGCAGCATCGAGAAGACGAAGAAGTTCAGGTACGCGAAGAACCGCACGTAGCCGCGGTCGCTCGCCATGTAGCCCACCGAGTAGAGGTGGATCAGGAACGAGACTCCCGAGACGACGAGCATCATCAGGACCGACAGCGGGTCCACGAGGATCCCGAGCTCGACCGAGATCCCTAGCGTCTCGGTGTAGTCGAAGAGCGCGGACTCGACGTGGCGCTCCGTCTCCGGCAGGTCCTGAAGCTGGACCAGCGCGCCGACCGCGGCCAGGAACGACGCGAGGATCGACGCGGAGCCGATCCAGCCGGCGCTGCGACCTGGAAGCACCCGCCAGCCGAGCGCCAGCACGATCGTGCCGAGGAGCGGGAACCCGAGGACCAGCCAGCCGTAGTCGCCCGGGCTCATCCGCGCAGCTCCGAGAGCTCATCCACGTCGATCGGCAGCCTGCGGCGGTAGATCGCGACGATCAGGCCGAGGCCGATCACGACCTCGCAGGCGGCCACGACCATCACGATCAGGGCGAAGATCTGGCCATCACCCGAGCCGTGCATGCGCGCGAAGGAGAGGAGCGCGAGGTTGCACGCGTTCAGCATCAGCTCGGTGCAGAGCAGGATCACGAGCGGGCTGCGGCGGGTCATCACGCCGGCGGCCCCGATCGCGAAGATCAGCGCGGAGAGGACGACGAACCAGACGACGTCCACTAGACCGCCACTCCCCCCGCCTCGTCGTCGTCGGTCTCGAGTCCGCGCCTGCGGCGCGCCAGGACGACGGCGCAGACGGCGGCGACCAAGAGCAGGAACGACGCCGCCTCGAACGGGATCAGGAACTTGCTGAGCAGGAGCTCGCCGATCTGGCCCGGCGAGCCGAAGCCGGGCTCCAGGTCGGCGCCGCGCGTGTCGAGCGCCTCCAGGCTCGACCCGAGCACGGCGAGCGCGATCACCACGAACACCGCACCGGCCATGACCACGCCGAGCTGCCCGATCGCGCCCGCTTCCCCGCCGCGGCGGATCGTCTGGTCGATGCCACCCACGTAGGCGGTCACGAACAGGTAGAGGACCATGATCGCGCCCGCGTAGACCACGATCTGCGCCGCCGCCAGGAACTCGGAGTGGAGCAGCAGGAAGAGGATCGCCAGCGAGAGCAGGTGGCCGATCAGCGAGAGCACGCTGTAGAACGGGTTGCGGAGGATCACCACGCCGAGCGCCCCCGCGAGCGTCCCCGCCGCGGCGACGAAGAACATGATCTGCTCGAACAGCAAGCCGGCCTCCCTCGGTTACTCGCCCTCGCGCCGGAGAGGCGTCCGCTCCGGGTGGTCCGCGAGCAGCATCTCCTTGGTGAAGATCAGGTCGCTGCGCTCGTAGTCGGCGAGCTCGTAGTCGTTGCCCATCGTGATCGCGTCGAACGGGCACGCGAGCTCGCAGTAGCCGCAGAAGATGCAGCGGGTCATGTTGATCTCGTAGACCGCCGCGTAGCGCTCGCCGGCCGACACCTGGTTGTCGGGTGTGTTCTCCGCCGCGACCACGCGGATGCAGTCGGCCGGGCAGGCGGCGGCGCACAGCGAGCAGCCGACGCACTTCTCGAGCCCGGTGTCCTCGAACCGGTGCAGCTTGTGCTTGCCCCGCCAGCGCGGATAGACGGGCGTCTTCTCCTCCGGATACTCGATCGTGACGGGCTCCTCGAACAGGCGCGCGAACGTCGTCCGGAGGCCACGCAGAGTGCCGGCGAAGGTTCGGTATGCGCCGCCGGCGCCGCCGGGCTCAGGGCCGCGCTGGACGGCGAGGACGTCCTCTCCGGGATCCCAGCTCACCAGGCCACCACCACGATCGCGGTGACGAGCGCGTTCAGCGTCGCGAGGGGCAGCAGGACCTTCCAGCCGAAGCTCATCAGCTGGTCGTAGCGCAGGCGCGGCAGCGTCGTGCGCACCCAGATGAACAGCAGCACGATCGCCGCCATCTTCACGATCACCCACAGCGGGTCGAGGTAGGCCGGCCCCGGGCCGTGCCAGCCGCCGAGGAAGAGCGCGGTGCACAGGCCGGCGAACACGATGATGTGCATGTACTCGGCCATGAAGAACGCGCCGAAGCGCATCCCGCCGTATTCGGTGTTGTAGCCCGCAACGATCTCGGCATCCGCCTCCGGCAGGTCGAACGGCGCTCGGGCGGTCTCGGCGAAGCCGGCCACGAGGAAGATCAGGAAGCCGACGAACTGCGGCACGATGAACCAGATCGTGTCCTGGTACTCGACGATCTCGGTGAGCGAGAGGGTGCCCGCCGTCATGACGATGCCGAGCAGCGAGAGGCCGAGCGCGACCTCGTACGAGATCAGCTGGGCGGCGCTGCGCATGGCGCCGAGGAACGAGTACTTCGACCCCGATGCCCAGCCACCGAGCATGAAGCCGTAGAACGCGATCGCGCCGAACGCGAACGCGTAGAGGATCCCGATCGAGACGTCGATCCCGTACAGGCCGTAGTCGGCGCCGAACAGGCCGTCCTGGCGCGTGTCGCCGAAGGGGACGAGCGCGAGCGTCGCGACCGCGGTGACCACCGAGATCATCGGCGCCAGCGCCATCATCCACGGCACCGCGGTGCGCGGCTCCGAGTGCTCCTTCGAGAGCAGCTTGACCACGTCGGCGAGCGGCTGCAGGAGGCCGTAGGGGCCGACGCGGTTCGGCCCGTAGCGCGACTGCATCCGGCCCATGAACTTCCGCTCGACGAGCAGCACGATCGGGGTGATGGCCAGGATGAAGCCGAAGATCACGAGGACCTTGATGACCTGGACGAGCGTGGTCTCGGCGAAGCCGACCTCGGCGACGATCACGCCTTGCGCACCTCCACGACGGCGCCCGCGTCGAGGTCGCTCCCCTCGAGCAGGAACACCGTGCCCGGCTGTACCGCCTGCCGCAGGCGCGCGACCGCGCGAACGCTGGTGCCGTTCATCGCCACCTCGACCTCGTCACCGGGGCGAATGCCGAGCCGGCGCGCATCCTCGGCCGATAGCTCAGCCTGCTGGCGCGGCTCCAGGAACCTGAGCGCCAGCGCATGACGGGTCTCGCGACC
>DASPHG010000044.1:0-62011 GCA_035629775.1 Thermoleophilaceae bacterium
TCGGCATCTACCTCGCCGCGATCGACGGCGACGACTGGCAGGGCCCGGTCAACGGCACCGCTCCGGAGCCCGTGACCAACAAGGCGTTCTCCAGGACGCTCGGCAAGGTCCTCAAGCGCCCGGCGTTCGCCCCCGTGCCCAAGTTCGCCATCAAGACGCTCTACGGCGAGATGGCCGACATCGTCACCAACGGCCAGCGCGCCGTCCCGGAGCGCACCCAGCAGCTCGGCTACGACTTCAAGTACTCCGAGCTCGAGCCGGCGCTGCGCTCGGCGCTCGGCAAGTGAGCTAGTCCTCGGCCTTCTTGGAGCCCCACGGGCCCGCGGTCTTCCACAGCGACCCGGGCTTGGCGGGCACGCAGAGCCAGATGATCGGACCGAGGAACGTCAGCAGCAGGCCGGAGGCCAGGCCGACCTTCTCCCCGTAGCCCTTGCGGGCGGAGAGGTAGGAGCCGAGGATCGCCGAGCCGAGCCACAGGTAGGTGAGGAACAGCGCCGAGGAGCCGATGGCGGCGAGGACGGTCATATGCCGAGGTAGGCCTTCTGCACGTCGGGGTTGGACTGCAGCGCCGACGACTCGTCGGCGAGCGCGACCGTCCCCGTCTCGAGCACGTAGCCGCGGTTGGACACGTTGAGCGCGTGCGTCGCGCTCTGCTCGACGAGCAGGATCGTCACGCCCTGCTCGTTGATCTCCTTGACCGTCTCGTAGATGCGGTCCACGAGCAGCGGCGCGAGGCCGAGCGACGGCTCGTCGAGCAGCAGCAGCGACGGGCGGGCCATCATCGCGCGGCCGATGGCGAGCATCTGCTGCTCGCCGCCGGACATCGTGCCGGCCTTCTGGCGCTTGCGCTCCTCGAGGCGGGGGAACAGGTCGTAGACGCGCTTGCGGTCCTGCTCGATGTCCTTGTCGCGGCGCAGGTAGGCGCCCATGTCGAGGTTCTCGTCGACCGTCATGCGCTGGAAGCACTTGCGGCCCTCGGGCGACTGCGAGATGCCGAGGCGCACGATGTCCTGCGGCGCGACGCGGGCGATGTCGCGCCCGCGGAACTTGATCGTCCCGGTACGCGCGGGCGTCAGGCCGGAGATCGAGCGCAGCGTCGTGGACTTCCCGGCGCCGTTGGCGCCGATCAGCGTGACGCACTCGCCCTCCTCGACCCTCAGGGTGATCCCCTTCAGCGCCTGGATGTTCCCGTAGAAGGTCTCGATCTCGTCGAGCTCGAGCAGGGCCATCAGTGCTCCTCCTGGGACGCGACCTTGCCGAGGTAGGCCTCGATGACCTGCGGGTTGGACCGCACCTCCTGCGGGCCGCCCTCGGCGATCTTCTCGCCGTGGTCGAGCACGGTGATGTGCTCGGAGACGCCCATGATCACCTTCATGTCGTGCTCGATGAGCAGGATCGACAGGCCGCGCTCGTCGCGCAGGCGGCGCATGAACTGCGTGAGCTGGTCGGACTCGGCGGGGTTCATGCCCGCCGTCGGCTCGTCGAGCAGCAGCAGCTTGGGGTCCGACGCAAGCGCGCGGGCCACCTCAACTCGCCGCTGGTCCCCGTAGGAGAGGTTGATCGCGAGCTGGCCGAACGTCTCGCGCTTGAGCCCCACGTACTCGAGCATCTCGCCCGCCTTCTCCATCACGGCCTGCTCCTCGTGGCGGACGCTCGGCGTGCGCAGGATCGACCCGAAGAGGCTCGCGTTCATGCGCGCGTGCTGGCCCACCATCACGTTCTCGAGCGCACTCATCGTCGCGAACAGCCGGATATTCTGGAAGGTGCGGGCGATCCCGTACGAGGTGATCACGTCCGGACGCTCGTCGGTGATGTCGATGCCGTAGTAGCGCAGCCTCCCGGTGGTTGGCCTGTAGAGCCCCGTGAGCATGTTGAAGAAGGTGGTCTTGCCCGCGCCGTTCGGGCCGATGATCGACACGATCGAGGCCTGCGGGATCTCGAAGTCCACTCCGTCCACCGCCACGAGACCGCCGAACACCTTCGAGGCGTTCTCGACCTTCAGGACTGGCTCGCCGGTGTCGGCCGCCTCCGCGGCGACGAAGACCCGGCGGGAGTTGCGGCTGCGGTGGAGCTGCTGCCAGTAGGGCACCCCGACCAGCACGATCAGCGCCAGCGTGACCATCGCGGCGAGCCAGATCGGGAGGACCATCACGGCGAAGATGCTCCCGACGATGATCGCGACCGCGAGGAGGCCGAACCGGCTCCGCTCGGCCACGGTCAGCGCGCTCATACGCGCGCCTCGTAGAGGTCAGTGCCCTCGCCGCCGCCGATGCCCTCGTGGAGCTCGATCTGGCGCCTGCGTTCGGGGATCAGGCCCTCCGGCCTCAGGATCATCATGATCACGAGCAGGAAGCCGAAGATCGCGAACGAGATCTCGGTCAGGTCGAAGTCGAGCCCAACGTCACGCGGCCAGCTGCGGGCGATGTCCGGGATGAACGTGTTGATGATGAACGCCAGGACGAGGCCGCCGACCGTCACGCCCCAGATCGAGCCCAGGCCGCCCAGGATGACCATGGCGAGCACGAAGATCGAGAACGAGAACTGGAACTGGTCGGCGTTGACGGTGTTCAGGTACGACGCGAGGAACGCGCCGGAGATGCCGCCGAAGGCTGCGCCGGTGGCGTAGGCCATGAGCTTCGTGCGCACGAGCGGCACACCCATGCTGGCCGCTGCCACCTCGTCCTCGCGTAGCGCGATCCACGCGCGCCCGAGGCGGGAGTCGCGCAGACGGAAGTTCACGAACAGGACGATCAGCACCATCGCGAGCGCGGTCCAGTACCACGGCCTCAGGTTGAGCGACTGGAAGACGTCGACGAACGGGAGGTCGATCTTGTCGACCGGCGTGATCCCCTGGCGCCCGGCGGTCAGCGTCTCGCCGCCGCCGAGCCCGATCGAATCGCCGTTGATCGCCACACGGCCGATGATCTCGCCGAAGGCGAGCGTGACGATCGCGATGTAGTCGCCGCGCAGGCGCAGGGTGGGCAGACCGATCAGGGCGCCGGCCATCGCCGTGATGATGACCGCCGCGATCACGACCACCAGGAAGTTCGCGTGGATGCCGGCCTGCTGGGAGACCAGGTCGGAGACGAAGATGTGGATGCCCTCGCCGTCATTCACCCCGGCGAAGAACGACGAGCCGAACCAGCCCATGCAGAACGCTCCGAAGGCGAAGAAGGCCACGTAACCGAGGTCGAGCAGACCGGCGAAACCGACCACGATGTTCAGGCCGAGCGCCATCACGACGTAGGCGAGCATGATGTTCGCGTCGTCGATGAACCCCTGGCCGGAGTCGTGGAAGAGCGGCAGGACGATCGCCCAGACGAGGATCGCCACGCCGATCCACTTCGAGTACTTCGTGTCGGCGAGCAGCCACGCGGCCAGGCCGAGCACGATGATGACGACCGACATGAACGGGTCCATCTCGATCTTGTCGAATATGTAGAGAGCGACCGCGACACCGATGGCCGCCGGGCCGAAGCGACGGATGGCCTCGCTCATCCGGCCTCCCGCGTCTCCTCGCCGAGCAGGCCCTGCGGCCGGAAGACCATGATCAGCACCAGGTAGCTGAATACGACCGCCGGGGTCCACTCGGAGCCGATCCGGTTATCCGAGATCTGCTGGATGCAGCCGATGATCAGACCGCCGAGGACCGCGCCCCGGAGGTTCCCGATGCCGCCCATGACCGCCGCGGTGAACGCGACCAGACCCGCCGTGAAGCCTTGGAAGTACCAGATGGTCGTCTGGTAGAGCGCGTAAATGAGGCCGGCGGCTCCCGCCATGAGACCGCCGAGCAGGAACGTGAAGCTGATCGTCGTGTCGACGTTGATCCCCATCAGCTTCGCCGCCTCGCGGTCCTGCGCCGTGGCACGCATCGCCTTGCCCATGCGGCTCTTCGCGATGAACGTCGTGAGGAGGAAGACGAGCGGAATCGTCGCGCCGATCGAGAGGATGTCGCCGCGGGAGATGGAGACGCCGGCGATGTTGGTCACTTCCTTCTGCGACCGGATCAGGTCGGTGACGCCCTCCTGGGACCCGCCGAGCCAGAGCAGGCCGACGTTCTGGAGGATGAAGGAGAACCCGACCGCCGTGATCAGCGGCGCGAGCTTGGGCGCGTTTCGCAACGGTCTATATCCGACGCGTTCGATCATCACGTTGAGCGACGACGACGCGATCATGGAGACGATCAGCGTCACGAACAGCCCGGCTATGAGTCCCAGCGTCGCCGTCTGCGGGGTCAGCCCGTTCGGCCCCCAGATCGTCGAGCTCCAGACCGCGACCGCGACGAACGAGCCGATCATGAACACCTCGCCGTGGGCGAAGTTGATCAGCTCGATGATTCCGTAGACGAGCGTGTAGCCCAGCGCCACGAGCGCCCAGATGGCGCCGTTCGAGAGCCCGTCGACGATGTTGTTGCCGAGGCGCGAAAGGTCGCCCTCGTCCGAGAGGTCCTGCAGGCCGTAGACGACGGGCAGGATGAGCAGTACTGCGATCAGCCCATATTTCGAGAGCCACTCACGCGCGACATCCGACGCGGCGCGGCGGGGGGCTGGTACCGAGGCTGCTTCCAAGTTGGGGAGGTGATCAGAGAGCGGGGGCGGGGCCCGCCGGGCCCCGCCCCCATGCTCTCAGCGATATGCGATTTCCGCTACTCCGCCTGGATCGTCTGGTCGAACGACAGCTCGCCGCCGTCGATCGAGTAGACGCCGTAGTCGGTGAGCGTCGTGTCGCCGTTCTCGTCGATGTCGTACGTACCGAGCACCGACTCACGACCCTTCGTGTCGAACAGCGCGTCGATGATCGCCTGACGGTCGGTCGACCCGGCCCGCTCGATCGCGTCGATCACGAGACGCATCGCCTCGTACCCGTAGATCGCATATGGATCGGGGTTGTCCTCGCCGTACTCCTTCGCGAAGTCGTCGAAGAACTTCTGACCCTCCGGCGGGTACTGGTCGGGAGACAGCGTGGCAACCGTCACCTTCGTCTTCGCGGCCACGTTGGCCGGGATGCCGCCCTCGGCCGGATCGGCGAAGCCGGACTCGGCAATGCCGTCGGGACCGTAGAGCTGAGCATCCGGGATCGCCGCCTCCACGTCCTTGAACAGCTGGACCGCGTTGTTGGCGGTGATGCCCGAGTAGACGAAGCACTCCGTACCCGCGTCAGCCATCTGCGACGCGAGCGAGCGGAAGTTCGGCGCCTTCGGATCGATGCCGTCGTTGCCGAGCACCTCGAGCCCCTGCTCCTCCGCAGATGCCTCGATGTTGCGCGACAGGCCCGCTCCGTAGACCTCCTTGTCGTTCAGGATGTACACGTTGCCGCAGCCGTCCTCGGACATGAGGGTGGCCAGGGCAGCACCCTGAATCGTGTCCTTCGGCACGATGCGGACGTAGTGCCGGTTCTCGAGGCCGAGGGGGTAGTACTTGTCCGGCTCGCCCTCGTCGGCGCCCGGCTCGTCCGTCGTAAGGCCGACGGCCGTGTTCGCGGGGCTTACCTGAGCGAGACCACCCTCGTTCAGAATCGGCATCGAGATCGCGCTCGCACCGGAGTTGAACTCGCCGATGTACGCGACCACCGAATCGTCCTGTGCCGCCTCACGGGCATTGGCCGAGGTCGCCTCGGGCGTCCAGCTTCCGACCTGTGCCGTCGAGTCGTCGAGCGACTCGTACTCGATCGTGATGTCACCGGCCTTGCCACCGGCCTGCTCGAGCGCCAGTTCGATGCCGTTCACCATCGCGGTCGTCTGCGGGCGCGATGCACCCTGCAGCGGAAGGCTCGATACCACCTTCGCGGTGTCGCCTCCGCCGCCGCCTCCGCCGCCCTCGTCGTCGTCGTCGTCACCGCACGCGGTGAGTCCGATCGCGAGCGCGGCCAGGAGGCAGCTCCAAACTGCCAACCAACGTAGACGCAAAACGTCCCTCCTAATCGGGTAAGTCAAATCGGGCGGGATCCTAACCGTGCTTCGACCGATGTGCCAACGGTGGGGCGGCTTCTTGCTCCAGGTCGGGTCGGTGGCTCTGGACCCAGGCGACCGCCACGAGCACGGCGCAGCCGCCCGCGATCTGCACGGTCGCGAGCGCCTCGGCGTGGATCAACCATGCGAACAGGGCCGCCAGAACAGGCTCTAGCGTCGCCATAACGGCCGCCCGCGGGGCCGGAAGGTGCCGGAGCGCGGCGACGATGCAGAGGAACGGCAGGAGCGTCCCGATCACGACCACGCCGAGACCCTGCAGGAGGGCGTCGGCGCTGTCGAAGCGGTCGAAGGGAAACGCCCACCAGGGCTGGACGACCGCCCAGAACAGGCTCGCGAAGCCGAATGCCCATAGGAGCGTGGTCGCCGGTTCGTGGCGGTGGCCGGCGCGCTCGGAGCCCACCATGTACAGCGCGAACGTGACCGCGGCCCCGAACGCGGCGAGCACGCCGATGCCGTCCAGGCCCGCCGCGTCGTAGGCGCGCACGACGAAGAAGCAGCCCGTGACCGACAAGAGCACCGCGCCCCACAGGCCGGGCTGGAGATGCCGTCCGTGCGCGAGCCGGAGCCACAGGAGCAGCAACACCGGTGCGAGATATTGGATCGTCAGGGCGACCCCGATCTCGAGCCGATCGATCGCCGCGAAGTACGCCGCGTGGACCAGCGCCAGGCCCGCGATCCCGAGGAAGGCGAGATCGCGCACCTCCGCGCGCCGCACGCGCAGAAGGGCGGGCCGCGCGAACGCCAGCACCGCGAGCAGGATCAGGAACGACCCCATCGAGCGGAGTTGGGAGAGCCGCGCGGCGCTCACGCCGTCGTCCAGCAGGAAGCGGGCGATCGAACCGTTGAGCGCCCACATCGTCGCCGCGGCGGCCGCGAGCGCGTACCCGCGTAGCGGACGACGGCTCGGGTACGTTCCAGCCATGCGGCTGGGCGTTCTAACAGGCGGGGGCGATTGCCCCGGCCTGAACGCGGCCATACGGGCGATCGTCCGCAAGGGAGTAGACGGTCACGGGCACGAGATCGTCGGCTTTCGCCACGGCTGGCGCGGCCCGATCGAGGGCGACTCGTTCGACCTGACGATCGACGAGGTGCGCGGCATCCTGCCGCGCGGCGGGACGATCCTGCGGTCCTCGCGGACGAACCCGCTGAAGCACGAGGGCGGGATCGACCGGATCCGCGCGAACATGGAGAAGCTGTCGCTGGACGGCCTCATCGCGATCGGCGGCGAGGACACGCTCGGCGCGGCGCAGACCCTCCACGAGGCGGGCGTGCCGGTGCTCGGGCTCCCGAAGACGATCGACAACGACCTGAACGGCACCGACGTCACCTTCGGGTTCGATACCGCGGTTCAGATCGCGACCGACGCGATCGACCGTCTGCACACGACCGCCGAGAGCCACAACCGGGTGCTGGTGGTGGAGGTGATGGGCCGCAACGCCGGCTGGATCGCGCTCCACTCAGGGATTGCCGGCGGCGCCGACGTGATCCTGATCCCGGAGCGGCCGTTCGACATCGATCGCGTGTGCTCCCACCTGAAGCGGCGCCACGAGCGCGGCCGCTACTTCTCGATCGTGGTCGCGGCCGAGGGCGCGACGGCGGTGGAGGGAACGCTCGCGACGGTCGGCGGCGAGACGGACGAGTTCGGCCACCGGCGGCTGGGCGGGATCGGCCAGGTGCTCGAGCGCGAGGTCGAGGCGCGGACGGGGTTCGAGACGCGCGCCACCGTCCTCGGCCACGTGCAGCGCGGGGGGACTCCCACCGCGTTCGACCGCGTGCTCGCGACCCGCTGCGGCATCGCGGCCGTCGACGCGGCCACCGCGGGCAACTGGGGCACGATGACCGCGCTGCGCGGACCGCGCATCGAGCTCGTGCCGCTCGCCGACGCGGTCGCGTCGCTCAAGACGGTCCCGCCCGAGGACTACGCGGTCGCCGAGGCGTTCTTCGGCTGACCAGGGGCCTGGCCCCGTGGTCAGCCGGGCTGCTCGCCCGGGCCGCCGCGGCTCATGAAGCTCTCCACGAAGGGCTTCACGACGTAGTACGCGGCGGCGATCACCAGGATCAGCGCGGTGAGCATGAACGCGTCGAACGACTTGATCCCGAGCGCCCAGGCCGAGATCCACCAGACGAGGCCGATGGTGAGTGCGATGAGGATCGACATCTAGCGGGACAGTACCTCGGAGACCGCGCCGCGCGCCTTCGTGAAGGCGTTGAACGCGCTGAACATCGTCTTCTCGGCGGCGGAGCCCTGCGGCGGCAGGAGGCCCATCCCGCGGGCCAGCGCCGCGCCGTCCGCGAACGCGGTGTTGCGGACGACCTTGTCGCCCTCGACCTCGAGCCAGTCGAGGCCGCGCAGCTCGATCCGGCGGCCGGTCGGATCGATGCCCATCAGCGGCCCGCCGCTGAACGTGCCGCTCGCACGCCACTGGACGAGGACGTCGTTGTCCTTCTCGAGCACGCGCTCGAGCTCCATCTGGAAGTCGGGGATCGCCGTGAACAGCTCCGTGAAGTAGGCCTTGACCTCCTCGGGCCCGCGGAAGATCCCGACCGGGAGGATCTCCTCGATCCCCTCCTCGGCCCAGTGCTCCGCCATCGCGTCCGGATCGCGGGCGATCACGGCGTCGAAGTAGGACCGGACGGTCTCCTCGGGTGTGCGTGTCTTCGATTCGGTGGCCATTCCTGGAGCCTACTCAAGCCCGCTCGCGAGCTCGCGGACCGCGGCGCCCACCGCGTCCGCCCCGCCCTCGCCGGCGGCGCGCACGATCCGGCTGCCCACGATCACGCCGTCGGCAAGCTCCGCCACCTGGCGCGCGTGCTCCGCCGTCGAGATCCCGAAGCCGACGGCCACCGGCACGTCGGTCGCGGCCCGCACGCGGGCGACCGTGTCGGCGAGCTCGGGCGGCAGCCGGTCGCGTTCGCCGGTCGTCCCGGCCAGCGAGACCGTGTAGACGAACCCGCGCGCGTCGCGGCCGATCGCGGCCACCCGCTCCTCCACGGTGGTGGGCGCGACCAGCGGCACGAGGGCGAGCTCCGCCGCCTCGCAGGCCGCGCGGACCGCGTCCGCCTCGTCGTAGGGCAGGTCCGGGACGATCAGCCCCGCCGCGCCGGCCGTCGCCGCGGCCTCGGCGAACCGCTCGGCGCCGCGCGCCAGCACCGGGTTCGCGTACACCATCAGCACGACCGGAAGCGCGGCCGATGCCTCCCGCGCGACGCCGAGCACGTCCTCGAGGGTGACCCCGTTGCGGAGCGCCTCGGTACCGGCCGAGTGGATCACCGGCCCGTCGGCGAGCGGGTCGGAGAACGGGATGCCGAGCTCGATCAGGTCGGCGCCGGCCTCAGCGGCGGCCAGGGCGCTGTCAATCGACGCGCGCACGTCGGGGTAGCCGCCCATCAGGTACGGCATCAGCGCGGCGGCGCGCCCGTGACCGGCGAAGGCCGCCGCGATCCTCTCCGGGCCGGTGCTCACTCCTCGAGCCCGAGCACCTCGGCGAGGTCCTTGTCGCCGCGGCCGGAGAGCGTCAGCAGGTCATAGCCGCCCACGGTCCCGGCGGCCTCGCCGGACATGAGCCAGGCGATCGCGTGCGCCGCCTCGAGCGCGGGGATGATCCCCTCGAGCCGCGACGTCTCGCGGAAAGCTTGGAGCGCCTGCTCGTCGGTGACGGCGACGAAGGTGACCCGCCCCGTATCACGGAGCTGAGCGAGCTCCGGGCCGGAGCCCGGGTAGTCGAGGCCGGCCGAAACCGAGTGCGCCTCTGCGATCTGGCCCTCCTCGTCCTGCAGCACCGCCGACATCGCGCCGTGGAGGACTCCGCTCGCGCCGGTGGTGAGCGGCGCGCCGTGGCGACCCGTCTCGAGCCCCTCCCCGGCCGCCTCCACGCCCACGAGCGCCACGTCCGCGTCGTCAACGAACGCGGTGAAGGTGCCGATCGCGTTCGAGCCGCCGCCGACGCATGCGATCACGCGTGCCGGCAGCGCGCCGGTCACCTCGAGCGCCTGCGCGCGCGCCTCGTCGCCGATCACGCGCTGAAGGTCCCGCACGAGCGACGGGTAGGGCGACGGTCCCACCGCCGACCCGATGATGTAGTGCGTGGTCGCCGAGTTCGCGACCCAGTCGCGGATGGCCTCGCTGACCGCCTCCTTGAGGGTCCGCGCCCCGGCCTCGACGCCGACCACGTGCGCACCGAGCAGCCGCATCCGCTCGACGTTCGGGCGCTGGCGGCGCATGTCCTCGGTGCCCATGTAGACGACGCACTCGAGGTCGAGCAGCGCGCAGGCGGTCGCGCTCGCGACGCCGTGCTGGCCCGCCCCGGTCTCGGCGATCACGCGCGGCTTGCCCATGCGCTTGGCGAGCAGGGCCTGGCCGATCGCGTTGTTGATCTTGTGGGCGCCGGTGTGGTTCAGGTCCTCGCGCTTCAGCCACACGTCCCGGCCCACGCGCTCGGAGATCCCCTTCGCTCGGTAGAGCGGGCTCGGCCGGCCCACGTAGTCGCGCAGCAGCTCGTCCAGCGCGCGCTGGAACTCCGGGTCGTCGCGCGCCTCGACCCACGCCGCCTCGAGCTCGTCCAGCGCCGGGACGAGCGTCTCGGGCACGTAGCGGCCGCCGTAGGGACCAAAGCGCCTTTCGACCGGCGGCGAGCTCACGCGGCGGCCAACTCGTCGGCGTGCGCGACCGCGCCGAAGAAGGCATCGAGCTTCTCCGGGTCCTTGCTGCCCGGCTCGGCCTCCGTGCCGCTGGCCGTGTCGACGGCGAACGGCTGCGTGGCCGCGATCCCGTCGGCCACGTTCTCCGGCGTCAGCCCGCCCGACAGCACCATCGGGACCCTGCGCCGGCGCTTGATCAGGTCCCAGTCGAACGTCGCGCCGGTGCCGCCGCGCAGATCGGGGTGATGCGCGTCGAGCAGATGGAAGTCCACGTGGAAGGGGCGCAGCGCGGTTAGCGAGGAGCGGTTGCGCACCTGGACCGCCTTCATGACCTTGCAGCCCGTCCGGCGCGCGGCCTCGTCGCAGTAAGCGGGGCCCTCCTCACCGTGGAGCTGGAGAATCGAGAGCTCACACGCGTCGGCGATCGCCACGACCTCGTCGAGCGGGCGGTTCACGAAGACCCCGGTCACCTCGGGGGCGGCGCGCTTCAGCTCGCGCCCGATCGCCTCGGCGTCGGGGAGTGCGCACGCGCGCGGGCTGGGCTCGTGGAAGATCAGGCCGATCGCCCACGCGCCGAGGTCCGCCGCGCGGCGGGCGTCGCCCAGGTTCGTGATGCCGCAGACCTTGACGCGAGTCATGCGCCAATGGTGGCACGCCCGGACTACGGGAGTGGGAAGGGCAGGCCCTCCTCGGGCGCCTCGTCGCTCTCGGGGAAACCGGCGCCGTCGAGCGACTGCGGCCGCTTGCCGAGCTCGACGGTCACCGTCCGCCGGTCGTCGCCGCGGAAGTACTCAATCTCGACCTCGTCGCCCGGCTGGTTGTCGAGGATCGCGTCGGCGACGTCCGCGCTCCGTTCCATGTCCTGTCCGTCCACCATCACGATCAGGTCGCCGCCTACGCGGATCCCGTCCGCGACCGCCGTGCGCCCGCCGCGCAATCCGGCCTCGTCGGCGGGCCCGCCGTCCGCGACCTCCTGGATCAGCGCGCCCTGGTCGACCGGGAGGTTCAGGTCCTCGGCGAGCGTCGAATCGACCGTCAACGTGGTCACGCCCAGGTAGGCGCGCTCGACTTTCCCGTCCTCCTTGAGCTGAGGGATGATCTGCTTCGCGGTGTTGACGGGGACCGCGAACCCGATGCCGACCGATCCGTTCGCGCCGCCGGTGGCGATCTGCGAGTTGATGCCGACCACCTGGCCGCGCGCATCGATCAGCGGGCCGCCTGAGTTGCCGGGGTTGATCGACGCGTCGGTCTGGATGACGTTGTCGATCTGGAAGTTGTTCGGTGCGGTGATGCTCCGCTGGAGTGCCGACACGATCCCGGTCGTGACCGTGCGGCTGTAGCCGAACGGGTTGCCGATCGCGATCACCGGGTCGCCGACGTTGATCTCGCCGGAGTCACCCAGCTCGAGCGGCACGAGGTCGGGTGCCTCGTCCGGGTCGATCTTCAGCACCGCGAGGTCGGTCGACAGATCGCTGCCGATGATCTCGGCCTCCACCGACGGGCTCTCCTCGGTGAACCGAACGCCCACCTGGTCGGCCCCCTCGACCACGTGCGCGTTCGTGAGGATGTAGCCGTCCTTGTCGAGCACGAACCCGGACCCGGTCGCCCGTCCGCCCTCCTCGTCCGGCAGGCCGAACGGGGTGTCGACCTCCTGCGCGACCTCCGCCTGGACGAACACGACGCCCGGACCGTCGCGGTCGTAGATCTCGGTGACGGTGAGGGCCTCGTCATCGTCGCCGTCGTCCACCACCGGGCGGGTGAGCGGCTGCTGCACCACCTCGCGCGTGGTGTCGCCAGTGTCGATCACGTCGGTCTCGATCAGGACCGCGCCGAGCACGAGCACGACGAGCCCGCCGAGGACGCCTGAGAGGAACTGGGACGCGCGCGGGGTTCTCTCCACGCGAGGCTTTATACGAGGCGACCCTCAACCACGTCTAAACGCCGCCGGCGGCAGCGCGGCCAGCACTCCGAGCCGAGCGCGCAGCCGGCGCCCACGCATCAGCGCCCGGCGAAGGTCCCGGCGCGCGCCCGCGTCCGGCGACACACCGGAGGCCGGCGCGAACCGGCGCTCCCGCAGCAAGCGGGCGTATCGCGCGGCGGCCGGGCCGCCCATGAGCTCGAGCCGCGCCTCCAGCTCGCGCAGGGTGAGCCGCGCCGGGACGGGCTCGCCGGCGCGCGTCAACGCGCGGCGGAGCGTCACGACCTCGGCGTCCTCGCCCTCCTCACGCCCGCGCCGGCGCCGGCCCAGGATCACGCGGACGCGCAGCACCGCGGCCACGATCGCCCCGAGCGCGAGAAGCGCGGCGACGGCCACCCAGCCCTCTACGGCGGCGTCGTCCTCGTCGGCGGGCAGCCCCGGATCCCCCGCGCGCTCGGAGAGCGCACCCCCGCCGGACCCGCCCGCCGGGTCCGGCGTCTCGGGCGCGTCGAGGGCGCCGCCTGAGGCCGACGCGGCGTCCGCGCTCGACTGCGACTCGGCCGGCGCGATCGACGGGGTCGGGTCGAACGGCACCCAGCCCACCTCCGGGAACCACACCTCGACCCACGAGTGCGCGTCCAGGTCGCGCACGCGGTACTCGCCCGTGTCGCGGTTGTAGGACCCGGGGGTGAACCCGGCAGCGACGCGAGCGGGGATTCGGAGCATCCGCAGCATCAGGGCCATCGCGCCCGAGAACTGCTGGCAGTAGCCGATCCGGTCCTCGAAGAGGAACGCGGCCAGCGGGAACTCCTGGCTGGGCGGACGCTCGCTGTAGTCGTACTCCGAGCGCAGGTGGCGCTGGATCGCCTGCACGACGTCGTACTGGGTCGGCTGCCCGCGGGCCAGCCGGCGCGCCAAGCGCAGGACGCGTCCGTAGGGCGAGTCGACTATCTCCGGGATCGTGGCGGGTGGCCCGAGCGCGATGTTGGACCGCGCGGCGTCGCCCAGCCGGCCGGCGCCCTCGAGCGCGGTCGTGCCGGGCGCCGGCAGAAGGACGTCCAGGTACGGGATGATCTCGTCCTGGATGTAGGGCAGGCGCCTTCCGGGCGCGGTCCGGACGTCTCGCATCTGCTCCGGGGTCGGATCCGGCACGTAGGCGCGGACGTCGTAGCTCTCCCCCGCGTCGAGCGAGTCGGCGATCGCCTCGACCGTTCCGTCCTCGCTCGACACGACGGCCATCGGCTCGGAGCCCCTGACGGCGATCGCCGTGCCCGCGACCGGAACAAGGTCGGTGTCGAGGTCCTGGATCGTGACGCTGAACTCCGTCTCCCACTCGTCGCGGTAGGGCTGCGGGAGCAGGGGGCTGTTGCCGCGGCCGGCCCCCGAGCGCACCCAGCGGAAGCCGTCGAAGCGATCGAGCGTCTCGACCTTCCAGTAGTGGCGCTCCTCCGATCGCACGTACATCAGCGTCGTCCCGTCGCGCGGCCAGTCGATCGGCCCGTAGGAGTGCGACCAGTCGAAGCGGGTCGTCGCCTGCGCGGCGAACGGGTTCCACGACTCGTAGTCGATCCACGGCTTGCGGTCGTCGTAGCGTGCGGCGGCCGGGATCGCGGCGATGCAGGCCAGCAGGACGGCGCCGGCGGCGGCAGCCATCGTCTGCGAGCCCCGCTCCGATAACCCCGGCAGCCAGAGCCATGCGGCGATCAGCACCAGCAGCACGATCCCGCGACCGAGCTCGCCCTCGAACTGGTGCTCGGTCACCGGCAGCGCGTAGAGCGCGACGAGCAGGACGAGCGCGGCGGGCCGCAGGTCGTGGCGCGGCCAGAAGGCCAGTGCGGCGGCGGCCGTGAGCACGAGCGGGATGGCCAGGAGCAGCGTGAGGCTGGCCCATGGCTCAGGTCCGTCGTAGGGCCACTCGACCGAGCCGAGGGCGGCAAGACCGCGGTCGAGCCCCTCGCGGAACTCGTCCCAGTTCCCCGGCGCGAGATAGCGGCGGTCGAGCCCGACCGCGACGCAGCCGGCGCCGAGGCCGGCGACGACGGCGGCGGCCCGAAGCGCGATCCCGGGGAGACGCGGGGCGCGGACCGACAGCACCAAAGCCATCCCGACGGCGATCGCGAGAAAGACGCAGGCGCGCACGCGCGTGTCGGGCGCGTCGGCGACCAGCCCATTGGCCCAGTGCGCGGCGGCGAACCAGGCGAGCGCGGCGAAGACCGCGAGCTCGAGAACGAGCCTTCGCGACAGCTTCACGCCGCTCTCCGAATCCCGCGGCCGAGGGCGACGCCGACGCAGCCCGCCACGCGAAACGCGGCGGCTCCGCGCGCCCCGGCGGGGCTCACGAGATAGCGGTCGGCCCTGACCCGCTCGAGGCCGCGCGGCGTCCCGGAGCGGGCGCACACCCAGAAGATCGCGCCGCGACGTGACTCGAGCCGCGCGGCCGGCCCGCCGGCACTCTCGTCGACGAGCGCAAGCCGCGCGTGGAGGGCCGGCCAGCCGCCCAGGTCAGGTCCGAGCTCGGCGGCGCGGCGGTCCCCCGGCAGCAGCAGCGCGCACCCGCCGGAGCGCGCCAGGTGGATGCACAGCGACGCGGCGGCGCGCACGGCCGCGTCCAGCGCCGCGTCGCTGTCGGAGTGGGTCGGGTCGAGCACGACGAGCGGCTGCGCGTCCGAGTCGGCCAGCAGGCGGCGCTCCATGAGCGTCCCAACCCGCGCGACCGTCGGCCAGTGGATGCGCGACGCGGGAGCGCCCTCGCGGTACGGGCGGAGCGACTCCATCTCGATCTCCGCGGAGGCCTCGGCCGGGCGGGCGCCGGAGGCCGTCTCGGCGACGGCGCCCGCCCCTCCCCCGGCTGCGACGACGGGCTCGACCCGCGGCAGCACGAGCACCTCGTGTGCCTCCCCCGCCTCCACGCGGCGCTCGAGCAGCCCGAACGGGTCGCGGATCGCCAGCACCGCTGGCGCGAGCCGGCGCTTGCCGCGACGTTCGAAGGTCACGCTGACGCGCATCCGCCGCTCGCGGCGCCCCGCCATCGGCAGCGAGCCGCGGAGGAGCGGCTCGACGAGCTCGCCGCCCGGCGCGGGCACGAGCCCCGCCTTCGCGACCAGCTCGACCGGCCACTCGCGCTCCTCCTCTACGGTCGCCGGCCCCGGCCGCCGCTCGAGGGTGGCGCCCTGCGCCGCGGCCCACACCCAGGCGCCCGCTCCGAAGGCGAGCAGCATCAGGGCAAACCCCGGCACGTACAGCGACGGCGAGCCGAACGCCGCGGCGACGGCGGCCATCGTCGCGCCGAGCGCGAACGTGCCCGCCAGCCTCAGCACGCCGACCGCCTAGAGGGCCGGGACGCGGTCGAGCGAGTCGCGGACGATCGCCTCCCGGTCGGTGCCGGCCGCCTCCGGGGCGAGCAGCAGCCGGTGGGCGAGCACCGCCTCGGCAAGCGCCTGGACGTCGTCGGGGAGCGCATGGTCGCGCCCGTCGAGCGCGGCGTTCGCCTTCGCCGCCTTCAGCAGCATCAGGCCGGCGCGCGGACTGCCACCGAGCTCGGTGCGCTCGTCACGGCGGGTGGCATCCAGCACCCCGACGACGTAGCGGCGAAGCGCTTCGCTCGCGTGGATGCGGTGGCACGCGTCCTGTGCGGCCAGCAGCTCGCCGACCTCGGACACCGGTTCCAGGTCGAGCACGCGATCGCTGACCGAGTGCTCGCCCAGCATCGCGGCCTCCTCCGCAGCGCTGGGGTAGCCCAGCGACACGCGCACCATGAAGCGGTCGAGCTGGGCCTCGGGCAGCGGGTACGTGCCCTCGTACTCGACCGGGTTCTGGGTGGCGAGAACGACGAACGGGCGCGCCAGCTCATGCGTGTGGACATCCACGGTCACGGACCGCTCCTGCATGCACTCGAGCAGCCCGGACTGGGTCTTCGGGGAGGCGCGGTTGATCTCGTCCACCAACACGACGTTGGCGAACACCGGCCCGGGGCGGAACTCGAACTTGCCCTCACGCTGGTTGAAGACGTTCGTGCCGACGACGTCGGCCGGCAGCAGGTCGGCGGTGCTCTGGATGCGCGCGTATTCGGCGTCCACGGAGCGGGCCAGGGAGCGCGCGAGCGCAGTCTTGCCGACGCCGGGGTAGTCCTCGATCAGGACGTGGCCTTCGGCGAGGAGCGCGACGAGGAGCTCGCGCAGCACCCGCTCGTCGACCTTCACGGCGCGCCGGATGTTCGCCGCCAGCCGCTCGCCGAGCGAGGCGACTGCGGTCGGGTCGAGCTCCGGGACGGCGGCCATGCCCTCCCGATCTTACGCCTGGGTGGGTTCCTCCCAGCGCGTTAGCTCGCGGCAGGCGGCCTCCGGGTCGGCCGCGCGCATCAGCGTCTCCCCCACCAGCACGGCGTCGACGCCGACGCGCTCGAGCTCCTCGATCTGCTCGCGGTAGATGATTCCCGACTCGGAGACGACGGTCTTGCCCGCGGGCACGTCGGCGAGCAGCTCGAAGGTCGTGGCGATGTCCACGCTGAAGTCCTCGAGGTTGCGGTTGTTGATCCCGATCAGGTCCGCGTCGAGCTCCAGCGCCGTGGCAAGCTCGGGCTCGTCGTGGACCTCGACCAGCGCGTCGAGGTCGAGGTCGCGTGCCTCCTGGAAGAGCCGAGCGAGCTCACCGGGCTCGAGCGAGCCGACCACGAGCAGCACCGCATCCGCCCCGGCCGCGCGCGCTTCGACCAGCTGGTACGGGTCCACCGTGAAGTCCTTGCGGAGGATCGGCAGGTCGCTGGCTGAGCGCGCCTCCCTCAAGTCGTCGAGCGAGCCGCCGAAGTGGCGCTCCTCGGTCAGGATCGAGAGCGCCGCGGCGCCGCCGCGCTCGAAGGCGCGCACGACGTCCGTGACGCTCGCGCCCTCGCGGATCTCGCCCGCGGATGGAGAGCGGCGCTTGTACTCGGCGATCACGGACGTGCTGGGACGCGCCAGCGCCTCGAGGAACGGCCGGCCCTCCGGCCGCCGCTCGGCCTCGCGCTCGAGGTCGGCGAGCGGCCGGTCGCGTTTCCGCCGCTCCACCTCGTCGCGCGTCGCCTGGACGATCGGGTCGAGCCGGCTCAAGCGGTGCCCAGCTCCTGCGTGCGCGCCACGAATCGCTCCATCACGTCGTTCGCCGCGCCCGAGTCGACCGCCTCGGCGGCCGCCGCCACCCCGGCCGCGAGTGAGTCCGCGCGCTCCGCGGCATAGATCGCCGCGCCGGCGTTCGCGAGCGTGAGTCCCCGCGCAGGGCCGCGGTCCAATCCGGACAGCACCTCGCGTGTGACGTGCGCGTTCTCCTCGGGGGTGCCGAACGCGATCGCGTCGATCGGCGCGCGTTCGACGCCGAGCTCCTCGGGAGTGACCGTGTACGTGTCCACCTTTCCGTCCCTCAACTCGACGACGCGCGTGGGCGCTGAGATCGAGATCTCGTCGAGCCCGTCCTCACTCGATACGACGAGCGCGGACCGGCCGCCAAGCCTAGCCAGGGCCATCGCCATGTGCTCGAGGAACGGCCCGTCGGAGACGCCGATCACCTGGTGCGGCGCACCGGCCGGGTTCGTGAGCGGACCCAGGAGGTTGAAGATCGTCCGCACGCCGAGCGCCTTCCGGATCGGCACGACGTGTTTCATCGCCGCATGGTGCTGCGGGGCGAACATGAACCCGAAGCCGACGCCCCGGATGCAGTCGGCCACCTGCTCTGGGCCGAGGTCGATGCGCGCCCCGAGCGCCTCGAGCACGTCCGCGGAGCCGCACTGGGACGTCGCCGAGCGGTTGCCGTGCTTCGCAACCGGGCAGCCCGCGCCGGCCGCGACGAAGGCGGCCGTCGTCGAGACGTTGAAGGTCGGCGTCCCGCCGCCCGTGCCGGCGGTGTCCAGCAGCCCGTCGACCGGCACGTCGACCTTGGTCGCGAGCTCGCGCATCGTGCGTGCCAGGCCGGCGATCTCGTCGGCGGTCTCACCGCGCGTGCGCAGCGCGATCAGGAGGCCCGACGTCTCCTCGGGTGTGGACCGGCCCTCCATGACCTCGCGCAGGACATGCGCGGCCTCGTCCTCCGCCAGCTCGTCGCCGCGGCAAACGGCGTTGATCGCATCGCTCAGGACCGGGTTGGGCATCAGGCCGTCACGCCGCAGTCCGGGTCTCGGCTGCCAGGAAGTTCTGGAGCAGCCGCTTGCCCGCGCCGGTCAGCACCGACTCCGGGTGGAACTGGACACCCTCGGCGGGCAGCTCGCGGTGGCGGATCGCCATCACGGTCTCGCCCGACCACGCCGAGCGCTCGAAGCACTCGGGCAGGTCGGGCCCCACCACCAGCGAGTGGTAGCGGCCTGCCTCGAACGGGCTGTCGAGGCCGTCGAAGATCGTTCGCCCGTCGTGCTCGACCTGTGCGGTCTTCCCGTGCACCGGATCGCCGCGCACGACGCTGCCGCCGAACGCAGCCGCAAGCGCCTGGTGCCCCAGGCAGACGCCGAGCACCGGCGTTCGATCCTCGGCGAAGCGCCGGATCGCCTCGATCGACACTCCCGCCTCCGCCGGCGTGCACGGGCCAGGCGAGACGATCACGCGCGCCGGCTCGCGGGCGAGCAGCGCGTCGGGCGTCTCGACGTCGTTTCGCACCACGGCGAGGTCCGCCCCGAGCTCGCCCAGGTACTGGACGAGGTTGTACGTGAACGAGTCGTAGTTGTCGATGATCAGGGTCTGGCCCATCCCTGCGGGGCATTCTGACCGACGCCCGGCCGGGCGGCGGGCGGTAGCGTCGGCGCCGTATGGAGCTGAGCAGGCGCCAGCTGCTCGCCGCCGGCGCGGCGGCCGGCACCGCGATCGCCCTGGATGGGGCCGCCGTGGCCGCGCCGGGCTCCCGCGTCGTGCGCCGGATCGATTTCGCGGCGTCGCCGGACGGGGACGGCTGGGACGGCTGGCGATGCACAGGCGTCGCGAACCTGCGCCAGGCCGGCGGGCTCGGGCTGATCGAGGCCGGCTCCGACGTGTTCCCGAACGACCCGCGGCCGGTCGCCTTCGCCGTCGACGCGCGGTTGCGCGACGGCATGATCGAGGCCACGATCGCCGAGCCCGGCTCCGCCCCCGGCGTCGTGCTGCGGCGGCGCTCCGCGCGCTCCTATTACGCGGTCGTGTACGACAGCGGTCGCGGGCGGGTGCGGATCCTGCGCCGCCACGGGGCCGACCTGGACGAGCTGGCGAGCGTGGCCGTGCCCGCCGCGCTCGCGCCACTCGTGCTGACATTCGAAGCCACCGGCGCGCACCCGACGCGGCTGCGCGCGGAGCTCGTGGACGCCGGTGGCGCAGCGTTCTCGGCCGACGCGCGTGACGGGCTCGGCGCGCTCCAGCGGGCCGGCGACCCGGGCGTGCTCGCCACGGCGGAGACGGTCTTCCCGAGCGAGCCCGCGCCCGTCCTGCCGGCGCTCGGGAACCTCCACCTGCTGCCGTGGGCGGTCCAGGAGGGCCAGGCGGTGATGGCGACCGAGCTGGGCCAGGCGGTCGTCGCCGAGATCCGCCGCCGGTCGACCGCCGGCTTCCGCGAGGTCGTCGTCACCGCCCCCGGGCCCGCGCGGGCGACCCGGCCCTCGGTGGTCGCGGCGCACACCGGGCCGCCGGTCCGCGGCGGCGCGGAGCTGCACGTGGCGGCCGACCTCGCGGCACGAGGCGCGATCGAGCTGTCCTACTCGCCGCGGTTCCGCAACGCGCGGCGGATCCCGATCAAGACCCGTGGCGGCTTCCAGGCTGCGTCGACCACGGTCAGGGGGCTCCGGCCGGGCCGGCGCGTGTACTGGCGCGCCCGCCTGCGCCGCGGGGGGCGCCGGACGGTCGGCCCCGTCCGCAGCTTCCGGGTGCCGCCGCGCGCGGGCGCGGAGCGGCCGTTCCGGATCGCGGTCGCGGCGTGCGGCTCGCAGTTCGGGCCGATCTTCTCGCACCTCGCCGCCGCCCGGCCGGACGTGCTCGTGTGGCAGGGCGACCTGAACTACCCCGACACGCACGGCCCGCTCGCCCAGACCACCGCCGGCTACGCGGGGATCTGGCGTGACTTCCTGGCGAACCCGGCGCTCGTGCCCGTGCTCGAGCGGGCGGCGTTCGCGCCGCAGCGCGACGACCACGACTACGCGGTCCAGGACGCGAACTCGACGAACATCGCCGACTTTCCATGGGGCCTGGCCCCTTGGAAAGCGCTGATGAACCGGCGCCTCTATTACCGCTTCCCGGCCGGCGCCGCCGAGGTGTGGGTGCTCGACCAACGCCTCTTCAAGAGCGACCCGGAGGCGCCGGACGGCCCGGACAAGACGCTCCTCGGCGAGCGCCAGCGGCGGTGGCTCGAGCGCACGCTCGCCCGGTCGCAGGCCGCCTTCAAGGTGATCTGCTCGCCGTGCACGCTCTTCATGCCGGCGAACTCGCGCGACGGGAACTGGGCGACGAAGTTCCAGGCCGAGCGCGACGCGCTGCTCGACCACATCGACGCGAATGTGGACGGGACCACGCTCTTCCTGACCGGCGACACCCACCTGACCGGCGTCTACGACGCCGACGGCCGCATCGAGGTGCGCGCTGCCCCGGTCGGGATCCCAAAGCCGAACGACATCACGCTCCTGGACCCGCTCGCCGCGCGCAACCTGCGCGGCGAGGACGGCGTCGCCTACGCCGACGACCGCTGCCACCTGACTCTGCTCGAGGTGCGCGGCGGCCCGGACCGGCCGACGCTCGACCTGCGCCTGATGCGCGAGGACGGCGCGACGCCGTACGAGCGCCGCTTCACGTGAGCCGGACGAGCCGACCGCCCACCGAGTGTCGCCTCGACGCCCGCAGTGGGCGCTCAGGCGACACTCGCCGCAAGCGGCCGCACCGTCACGCCCAGTCCCGCTGCGCACAGGCGAGCTCGATGGCACGCCACACGGCGCCGGCCTTGGCCTCGGTCTCGCGCTGCTCGTAGCCGGCTTCCGAGTCGGCCACGATCCCGCCGCCGGCCTGGATGTGCACGCGGCCGTCCTTGATGGCCGCCGAGCGGATGTAGATGCACGTGTCGAGGTCGCCCGTGTACGACAGGTATCCGACGGCGCCGCCGTAGGGCCCGCGCTTGACTGATTCGAGCTCGTCGATGATCTGCATCGCGCGGATCTTCGGCGCGCCGGAGAGAGTGCCCGCGGGAAGCGACGCGCGCAGCGCGTCCATCGCGCTCACGTCTTCGCGCAGCGTCCCGGTGACTGACGAGACGATGTGCATGACGTGCGAGTAGGTCTCGACGACCATCAGCTCGTCCACGGTCACGCTGCCGTACTCGCACACCCGCCCGAGGTCGTTGCGGCCGAGGTCGACCAGCATCACGTGCTCGGCGCGCTCCTTCTCGTCGGCCAGCAGGTCCTCGGCGACCTGCAGGTCCTCCTCGGCCGTGGCCGCGCGCGGCCGCGTGCCCGCGATCGGCCGCTGGCGGGCCTCGCGGCCGCGCACGGTGACGAGCGCCTCGGGCGACGCGCCCGCGATCTCGAAGTCCTCGAAGTCGAGGAAGTACATGTACGGACTCGGGTTCACCGCGCGCAGGCCGCGATAGATCGAGAAGGCGTCCACCGGCAGGTCGGCGCTCCAGCGCTGGCTCGGGACGATCTGGTACGCGTCGCCCGCGCGGATGTACTCCTTCGCGCGCTCGACCGCCTCCTCGTACCCGTGCTCCCCCATGTTCGACTCGTACGCGGGCGGCTCACGCTTGCCGGAGCGCGTGCGCGGGACCGGCGCGGACAGCCGCTCGCGCACGTCGGCGATTGCCGCGACCGCCTCGTCGTAGCTCGCGTCGAGGTCGCCGCCATCGGCGAAGACGTTCGCCAGCACCGTCACCTCGTGCGTGAAGTGGTCGAACGCGAGCAGCACGTCCGACACCATCAGCGCGAGGTCGGGGATGCGGACGTCGTCCGGGTTCGCCTCCCCCACGGACGGCTCGAACCACCGGACCAGGTCGTAGCCGAACAGGCCTACCGCGCCGCCCGCGAAGGGCGGCAGGCCTGGCAGCTCGGCCAGGCGGTAGCGCGCCAGCTCCTCGGCGACGGCGGCGTACGGGTCGCTTTCCACGGGGCCTGGCCCCGTGGAAAGCGGTTCGCCGTCCACGGTCAGGACGCCGTCGGCCAGCCGGATCACGCTCCGCGGCTGGACGCCCAGGAACGACCAGCGCCCGAACCGCTGACCCTGTTCGGCGGACTCGAGCAGGAAGCTCGGCCCCGCACCACGCAGCTTGAGGTAGGCAGAGACCGGGGTCTCGCAGTCGTCGATGAAGGTGTGGCGGAGCGGCACGAGCGTGTGCTCGCGCGCGAGCGCACGCGCCTCCTCGCGGCTCGGCGAGACCTCGATGTCGGCGGTGTCAGCGGCGACGGCCATTGAGCGCCTCGAATGCGTCACCGAGTGCGAGCCCGCGCGAAGCGAGCAGGACGGCGAGGTGGTAGAGGACATCAGCGGCCTCGTCGGCCACGCGCTCGTCGCTCTCCCCGGCGGCGGCGCGGCCGACCTCCTCCGCCTCCTCCTCGACCTTCGCTGCGATCCGCGGCGGGTCCGCCAGCAGCTCGGAGGTGTAGCTCTCCTCGGGCGCGGCGGTCCGGCGCGCCGCGATCGTGCGCTCGAGCGTCGCGAGCGCCTCGTGCGGCGCGATCACCTCGGCATCGCCGTTGTGGAAGCACGTGCGCTCGCCCGTGTGACAGGCGGGGCCTTCGGGCTCGACGAGCGCGAGCACGGCGTCGAGGTCGCAGTCGAAGCGCAGTGCGCGCAGGCGCAGGAAGTTCCCCGAGGTCTCCCCCTTGTGCCAGAGCTCGGCCCGCGACCGGCTGAAGAACCAGACGTCGCCCGACTCGCGCGTCCGCGCGAGCGCCTCCTCGTTCATGTACGCGAGCGTCAGCACCTCGCCCGTCCGCCAATCCTGGGCGATGCACGGCACGAGGCCGTCGTCGTCGAAGCGGATGTCCACGGCGGCATTGTCGCAACCGGATGGAACACTCCTCTCACGTGGATGCAGATCAGGTGCTCGCGTTTCGCTTCGCGCGGTCCGGACTGGCCGCCCGGAAGGCCCGCACACTGGCCGACGCGGCGGCGTGCCCCGCCTCGGACTTCAGCCGTGACGCCGCGGTGCTGGCGCTGGCCGCGCGGACCGAGGGAGTGACCCGTGAGGCCTACGACGAGGCCGTGGACGCGGGCGACGTCGTGGTCGCCCACGTGGTGCGCGGCGCCATCCACGCGCTGGCGCCCCGGGACCTCGCGCTTTATGGCCGCGCGCTGCTCGCGCGCGACGACGACGAGCTCGGGCCCCAGCTCGGCCAGCACCTGCAGCGCCTCGCGCGCGAAAAGGGGTTCTCCCCGCGTGAAGCGCTCGACGAGGTCGCGGCCGCCACGAAGGGCGCGCTCGCGCGCGGGCGGGCGCTCGACAAGAACGAGCTGCACGAGGAGCTCCGGCAGCGGGTCGGCAGGGACCTGATGCCCTGGTGCCGTGGATGCGGCAGCCATCACGTAGCGCCGATGCTCTGGCGCTACGCGACCGTGAAGGCGGGCGTCCGGCTCGGCGCCCGACGGCGCTATCGGATGGCGAAGCCGGGTCGCGCGCCCAAGGCGGCCGACGCTGTCCGACGCTTCCTCGGCTTCTACGGACCCGCGAAGCCGGGTGACTTCGCCGAGTGGGCGGGGATCGCGCGACCTCACGCGCAGCGCCTCTGGGACGAGGTCGCGGCGGACCTCGTCGACGTGCGCGTGGACGAGACGAACGGCTGGGTGGTGCGAGCGGACCTCCCCGTGCTCGAATCTCCGCCCACGGCCGCGGGCACGCGACTCGTGCCACCGGGCGACCCGTACCTCCAGAAACCGAACCGCAAGCTGTTGGCGCCGGACGACGCGCTGCGCAAGCGTTTGTTCCGGCCGGTGGCGAGCCCGGGCGCCGTGCTCCGCGACGGCCGCCTGGCCGGGCTCTGGAAGGTGAAGGCAAAGGGGAAGAAGGCGGAGATCACGGTCGAGAAGATCGGCCGGCTCGCGCGGAAGGACCTGGAGGACGAAGCCGAGCGCATCGCCGCCCTGCGCGGCGTGGCCGAGGCGGCAATCGTCGTGGCCTGAGCGCTACTCGATGCCGAGGCGGTCGAGGAGCGCCTCGTCCCCGCGCCACCCGCGGCGGACGCGCACCGACAGGTCCAGATGGACCGTGCTGCCGAGCTCGCGCTCGACTTCGCGGCGCGCGGCGGTCCCGATCGCCTTGACCATCCCCCCGCCGGCACCGATCAGGATCCCCTTCTGCGACTCGGTCTCGGTCCAGAGCAGGGCCCGCACGACGAACGAGCCGTCCTCGCGCGGCTCCACCTCGTCGATCTCGACCTCGACCGCGTGGGGCACCTCCTCCCGTGTGCGCAGGAGCGCCTGCTCGCGCACGAGCTCGGCGATCCGCACGGTCTCGGGCAGGTCCGTGCGCTGCTCGGCCGGATAGAGGGGCGGGCCCTCCGGCAGGAGCCGGAGGAGCTCCTCCACGATCTCGGGCACGTGCAGCCCGTCCAGCGCGCTGGCGGGAAAGACCTCGCCCGGGACGCCGAGCTCCTGGACAGCCGCCAGCTGCGCCGCGATCTCGTGCGGCTTCATCCGGTCCACCTTGTTCAGGACGGTCACCGCGGGGATGCCGGAACGGACGATCGCCTGCGCGATGAAGCGGTCGCCGTGGCCGACCTCCTGCTCGCCGTTCAGCATGAAGAGGACGGCGTCGGCGTCCTTCAGCTCGCGCTCCACCTGCCGCTGCATCCGCTCGGTCAGGAGGTCGCGCGGCTTCTGCATGCCGGGCAGGTCCACGATCACGAGCTGCCAGTCGGGGCCGGTCGCGATCCCGCGGATCGCACGGCGGGTCGTCTGCGGCTTGTCGGAGACGATCGCGACCTTCCCACCCACGATCCGGTTGAGCAGCGTGGACTTGCCGGCGTTCGGCCGCCCGGCGAGCGCGACGAAGCCGCTGCGATTTACCACGGGGCCAGGCCCCCTGGTAAGCGTCCGCATCACGCGGTCCTGCAACGCCAGCATCTCGCCGCTGTCCGTCTCGTGGTCGTACCCGCACAGGTGGAGCACGCCGTGCACGACCGCCTCCTCGAGGTCGGCCGTGTGCTCCGGGCAGATCACGACGTCGCCGAGCTCGCGCGGGCCCGCGCTCGGGCCGTCCGCGTCGATCGGGAACGAGAGGACGTCGGTCGGCTCGTCCTTCCCGCGATGCTCGCGGTTGAGCCGGCGGATCCGGTCGGCGTCCACGAGCTCGACCGCGAGATGGCCCTCGAGCGCGGCGGCGTCGAGCGCCGCCCGCGCGGCGCGGCGCAGCTCCTCGCTCGGTGCGTCGATCACGCTCAGCTCTTCTTGCGCTGCGAGTAGCTGTCGTACGCCGCGACGATTCGCTGCACAAGCTTGTGCCGGACCACGTCCTCGCCGCCGAAGCGGACGAACTCGATGTCCTCGATCCCCTCGAGGATGTCGCCGATGATCACGAGGCCCGAGCGCTGGTCCTTCGGCAGGTCCATCTGGGTGATGTCGCCGGTGACGACCATCTTCGAGTTGAAGCCGAGCCGCGTGAGGAACATCTTCATCTGCTCCGGGCTCGTGTTCTGCGCCTCGTCGAGGATGATGAACGAGTCGTTCAGGGTCCTTCCCCGCATGAAGGCCAACGGGGCGACCTCGATGACGCCGCGCTCCAGGTGCTGGTTCACCTTCTCCGGCTCGAGCATGTCGTAGAGCGCGTCGAAGAGCGGGCGCAGGTACGGGTCCACCTTCGCCATCAGATCGCCCGGCAGGAAGCCGAGCCGCTCGCCGGCCTCCACCGCCGGACGGGTCAGGACGATGCGGTTGACCTCGCGCCGCTGCAGCGCGGCCACCGCCATCGCGACCGCGAGGAAGGACTTGCCCGTGCCCGCCGGGCCGATCCCGACCGTGACGGTGTTCGCGCGGATGGCGTCCACGTAGCGCTTCTGGTTCACCGTCTTCGGCGCGACCTTCAGGTTGCGGTGTCGCCAGACGACGTCCTCGAGGATCCGGCTCGGGCTCTCGTGCTGCTCGAGGGCGCCGGTGATCGCCTCGATCGTCCCGGGAGCGATGTCGTGGCCCTGGCGGACCAGGTCGCTGATCTCGGAGACGACGGTGCGGCCCATCTCCACCTCGCGGTCGGCGCCGTCGAGGGTGAGCACGTTCCCGCGCAGGAACACGTCCGCGTCGAGCGCGACCTCGAGCGTCTTCATGATCGCATCGCCCGGTCCCGCCAGCTCGGCGGCGACCTCGTTCGTGAGCTCGATCTGCGTGCGCGCCACTAGGGGGTGGCCACCCTAGGTAAGGAGTTCCTTGACCATCGCGGATACGCGCTTGCCGTCGGCGCGCCCCTGCACCTTGGGCATCGCCTGGCTCATGACCTGGCCCATCTCCTTGGGCGAGGACGCGCCCGTTTCGGCCACGACGTCGCCGACGATCGCGCGCAGCTCCTCGTCGGAGAGCTGCTGCGGCAGGTACTCGGCGATCAGCTCAGCCTCGCGCTCCTCGCTCTCGGCCAGGTCGGCGCGGCCGGCCTCACGATACGCCTCGGCGGACTCGAGCCGCCGCTTGCGCTCGCGCTGGAGGACCGCGAGCTCGTCCGCGTCGCCCTCCTTCTCGGCCTTCTGGAGCTCGTTGACGATCATGCGCAGGGCACCAACGCGCTCCCTGTCGCCGGCGCGCAGGGCGTCCTTCGTGTGCGCCTGGACCTGTTCGAGTACCGACATGACCTCAAGTGTAGGCTCGCCGCGATGCGCCCCAAGGTCGCCACGTTCGATTGCTACGGCACGCTGGTCGACTGGGAGGGCGGCATCGCCGGCTTCCTCTACTCGCTGCTCCTGCGCGAGGGCGTGGCCGACCCGCCGCCCGGCGGCGAGCTGCGCGAGCGGTGGGAGGAGATCCAGTTCGAGCTGATCCAGGGCGACTACCTCCCGTACAAGGAGGTACTCGCCGAGACGACCGTCGGCTGGTGTCGCGAGCGGGGAATCGCAGATGCCGGCCCGTACGCCGCGGCCATCGTCGGCTCGATGCGCGCATGGCAGCCGTTTCCCGACACCCGGCCCGCGCTGACGCGCACACGCGAGGCGGGCGTGCGGCTCGTGATCCTCTCGAACACCGACCGGGACATCATCGACCACACCCTGCGCCAGATCGGCGTCCCGTTCGACGACGTCGTGACGGCCGAGGACGTGGGCGCCTACAAGCCCTCGACGAAGGGGTTCGAGCATCTGCTCGAGCGACTCGGCGAGGACCCCGCCGACGTCCTGCACGTCGCGTTCGGGTTCAAGTACGACATCGGCCCGGCGCAGCGGCTCGGCATGCCCACGGCGTGGGTGAACCGCCACGCGGAGGGGCTCCCCGACAGGGGAGTCGCGCCGGACCACGAATGGAAGGACCTATGGGGCCTCGCCGAGCTTGCATCCTCGTCCTGATCGCCGCCACCCTCGCGGGCTGCGGCAGCGACGACAACGGCGAGACCGCCGAGACGAGCGGCACCGACAGCGCCGCCGCGATCGGCCAGGACGCCGAGGCAAAGGCGGACGCGCGCGAGTTCACGACCTACGCCGAGGCCTGCTTCGTCGACCAGCTCGACTACAGCGCCTGCATGGAGCCGGACGGCGCCCAGGCGGAGGCGCCCACGGCCGAGATGGAGAGCGCCGACGCGAGCACCTACACCGTCGTCGCGACGTCGGACTCCGGCAACGAGTTCCGGGTGACCAAGGCGAAGAGCGGCGAGCTGGTGCGCGAGTGCACCACCGCGGGCGAGGGCGGCTGCCCCGCCGACGGCGCCTGGTAGCCGGCTAGGGAACGCTCGCGCCCGCGGCCTCGGCCGCAATCTCCGTGTAGTCCACGACGTCCTCGGCGGGCGGCGGCTCGAGGTCGGCCTCGACGCCGAAGTCGTAAAGCTCGTAGTCGATCGTCATCTCGATCTCGCCCGCGCCGGGGATGTTCATCGGCATCTCCATCTTCATGCGACGCACCAGG
Organism: Thermoleophilaceae bacterium; assembly: GCA_035629775.1. Taxonomy (GTDB): domain Bacteria; phylum Actinomycetota; class Thermoleophilia; order Solirubrobacterales; family Thermoleophilaceae; genus DASPHG01. The sequence goes on from DASPHG010000044.1 coordinate 28,508, forward strand.
TCGTCATCGTCGATCCACACCTCGACCGGGAACTTGGACTCCCCGACGAGATCGATCAGCTTCTCGATGCTCTCCTCGGCGGCGGCGCGCTTGTCCTCGGGGACGAGCTCGGGGTACTTCTCGAAGTCCACCGTCGCGCTGTAGTGCGTGGTCGGCGTGCCGCGCACGTCCTCCTCGCCGATCTCCTCGACCTCGCCCGCGGTCCGCATGTACTCGAGCGTCTTCGTCGGGTCGTTGCCGACCTGCGGGAACTGCGACATGTCGATGCCGAGCTCCTCCTGCGCGCGCTGGAGATCGATCCGGATCCACTCCTTGCCCTCGGGCAGCTCCGCCTCGAAGGCGGGCATCCGCATCCACATCACGTACCCGTCGAACACCTGCTCGAGCTCGCCGGCGCCCCCGGGGATCTGCGACATGTCGACGGTCATCCGCCCGCGCTGGCCGGCCGGGTCCATGACGCCCGTGCCGGTCATGTCGAGCTCCTGGCCGTCCGGCAGCGTCATCCCCAGATCCATCTCGAGCCGCGCCGCACCCGCGTCACTCGTCGTCTTCGCCGCCTCGGCGATCGTTTCCGGCGAGACGTCCTCGGCGCCGCATGCGGCGAACCCGGCGGTGACGAGCGCGAGGACGAGTGCGAGCGCCATCCGGGTCATACGTTCACGCTACCCACTCAGCAGGAGGGCAGTCCACCCCTTCTCGCTGAGGCGCCGGCGCTCGACGAGCGGGGCGTACGCGGCGGCCACCTCGTCCGCCTCGTCGTCGAGCAATCCGGAGAGGATCAGGTCCTCGGGGGGCTCGATCCGCTCCGCCACCTGCAGCAGGAGCGGGCGCATCAGATTCGCGGTGACGGTCCGCGCGGGCGGCGGGGGCTCGCGGCGCAGGTCCCACCGCTCGACCCGGTCGAGGACGACGCCGTTGTCGCGCGCGTTGACCAGCGTCGCCTGCACGGCGAGCGCGTCCGAGTCGACGGCCGTCACCGGCGCGAACCCGAGCTTCGCGGCCGCGATGGCGAGAACTCCCGACCCGCAGCCGAGATCGGCGAACGAGCCGCGGCCCTCGAGGCCGAGCATGAGCTCCAGGCAGAGCCGCGTGGTCGGATGCGTGCCCGTGCCGAATGCGCGTCCCGGGTCGATCACGATCTCGGCGACACCCGGGCGGACCGCGGGCTGCTCCCACGGCGGCCGGACGTACAGCCGCCCGCCGACGAGCACCGGGACGTGGAAGCGCTTCCAGCGCTCCGCCCAGTCGTCGGCCACCTCCTCGCCGCGCACGCGCACGCGGTGGCCGCCGACGTCCGCCTCGCCTTCGGGCAGCGAGGGCAGCTCGCCGGGCGCTCCGTAGAGCGCGAACTCCACCCACCCGTCGCCGTCCACCTGCTCGAGGCCCGTCGGCGCCAGCTCGAGCAGCGCCGCGAGCACCGGCTCCGCGTCCGCCGCGGACGCCCGGACCGCGAGCCGGATCAGCGGAACGCCCGCTTGACCTTCGCGAAGAGCCCCTCCGCGTCCGCGGCCTCGAGGTTCCGCGGCTCGAGCGAGGCGGACAGCCGCTCGAGCAGGCTCCGCTGCTCGTCGGTCAGGTTGTGCGGGATGACGACGTTGACCACGACGATCTGGTCCCCCGCCCGGCCGCGCCGGAGCGTGGGCATGCCCCGCCCCTTGAGCGTGATCACCTCGCCGGGCTGGGTGCCGGGAGCGATCTCGACCTCCTCGTCGCCCTCCAGCGTGGGCACGGACACCGTCGTGCCGAGCGCCGCCGCGGGGGCCGGCACGTCGACGACCGAGATCAGGTCGTCGCCCTCACGATGGAACCGCTCGTCGGGCCGGACGCGGACGAGGATGTAGAGATCGCCGGGCGGGCCGCCCCGCTCGCCCGCGTGCCCGCGACCGCTCAGGCGGATCCGCTGATCGTCGGCGATGCCGGCCGGCACGTTCACCTCGAACTGCGTTCGGGCGGCCTTGCGCCCGCGGCCCTGGCAGGCGTCGCACGGCTCGCGGGGGATCTTCCCCTCGCCCATGCAGGTGTCGCAGACGTGGCTGCGGACGATCTGGCCGAAGGCGGTGCGCGCGACGCTGCGCAGCTCACCGGTGCCCTCGCAGCGGCCGCAGGGGTCAATCGGGGTGCCGGGCTTCGCGCCGTTGCCACGACACGCCTCGCACGTGCCCACGCGCTCGTACTCGACCTGGGCGGACGTCCCGCGCGCCGCCTCCTGGAGGCTGACCTCCACCTGGACCGCCACGTCCCCGCCCTGCACCGCACCCTGGCGGCCGCGGCCGGAGCCGAAGGGGTCGCCGCCGCCGAAGAAGGCGTCGAAGATGTCTCCGAACGAGCCGAAGCCCTGGAAGGTCGAGTGGAACCCGCTCGAGCTGAGGCCTTCGTGGCCATAGCGGTCGTAGACGGAGCGGCGCTCGGGGTCGGAGAGGATCTCGTACGCCTCGGCCGCCTCCTTGAACTTCTCCTCGGCCTCCGGGTCCTCCGTGTTCACGTCCGGGTGCAGCTCGCGCGCGACGCCGCGGAAGGTCTTCTTGATCTCTGACTCGGAGGCCTGGCGTGAGACGCCGAGCACCTCGTAGGGGTCGCGCTTCATTCGTCCTCGTAGATGTCCTCGACGAAGCGGGAGAGCTCGGCGGCGGCCTGGCGGACCGACGTGATCGCCTGCGCGTAGTCCATCCGGACGGGGCCCATGACGCTGACGGCGCCGAGCGGACGGTGCGCGAGCCCGTAGCCGGAGGCGACGACGCTGACGCTGCGCAGCTCGGGCCGCTCGTTCTCCCCGCCGATCGAGAGCCAGACGTTGGGCGCGTCGAACGCGTGCCGGATCAGCGCCAGCAGAGCCTTGCGCCGCTCGAGGAGCTGCATCAGCTCGTTGATCTGCGAGAGCTCCTGGAAACGCTCCTCCTGGAGCAGGCGGGCGGCGCCGCCGAAGTAGAGCGAGGCGCCGGCCGTCTCCTCGAGCTCGGTGAAAGCCGGCGCAAGGGTGGCGAGGAACGCGCGCTCGCGCGGCCCGAGCGACTCGTCGTTCAGCCGTGAGTGGATCATCCGCGCGCCGATCTTCATGCCGTCGAGCGTCTCGCTCAGATAGCTGCCGGCCCAGTCCACGAGGCCCGGGTCCACCGGCTCGTCGTAGGAGATCACGCGCTTCGTGACGCCGCCGGTCGAGGTGATCACGACCACCATCGCGACCTGCGGCTGGAGCAGGAGCACCTCGACGTGGCGGATCGTCGTGGTCGCGATGGGCGGCGCGGACACCACGGCGAGCAGGTCGGTCATCTGCGAGAGCTGCTCGGTCGTCGCGCGCATCGCCTCGTCGATCTCGCGGCGCATGTCGCCGAGCTGCACGCCGCGGCGCGGGACCGGCAGGCCGCCCTCCTCGAGCAGCTCGTCCACGTAGTGGCGGTAGCCCTGGTCGGTGGGCACCCGCCCGGCGGAGGTATGCGGGTGCTGCAGCAGCCCGAGCTCCTCGAGCCGCGCCAGCTCGGCCCTGATGGTGGACGGCTTCCAGGGCATCGCCTCCTGTTCGGCGAGCCACTTCGAGCCCACCGGCTGCCCGACATCGACGTGTCCCTCGATGACCGCCTTGAGGATGTTCTGCTGGCGCTGCGTCAGCTCCACGCCATTAATGATGGCGTGCTAGTCCTCTAGGCAGCCCGACGCGCCCAGGCGGGACGCCAGCAGGTCACTCTCGCGGTCGAGCGGCTGCGTCTCCTCGACCTTCTCGCGATACGCGCGCTTGTCGCCCGACTCCGCGATCGTCTGCGCCTCCTGGATGATCGCGAGCTGCTCGTCCGCGTTGTCGGCGAAAGCGTCGCGGTCGGTCTCGAGCTCCTCGTCCACCTCGAGCTCGCGCACGTCCTCGATGGCGGCCTCGAAGTCCGGGATGATCACCTCGAGCTGCGCAGCGTCATTCTCCGGCTCGCCGGTCAGACCGCTGAACTCCACGCTCTGGCAGATCTCGCTCACCTCGGTGCCGGTCTCGTCGTAGCTCAGGGCCTGGTTGTCGTCGCCGCCGCAGCCGGCGGCGAACAGGAGCAGGCAGAGCGGGGCGAGCAGGAAGGAACGGGTGAGCGTCATGGATCTCCTTGTCCGGAAGGTTCGGTGCCAGCACGGTTCGCGAACGAGGCCCGAGTCCCTGCCAGCGCGCCGCAGCCGACCGCCCATATGGCGCCCATTCCCGCCAGGTGCCAGGGCCAGTCGAGCAGGTTCGCGACGAGGAATGCCACGACGCCCGGTCCGAACAGCCAGGCCGCGTGTGAGGCCCGTGCCTCCCAGACGATCCGGCCGGTCGCGACGTACAGCGCGAGCGCGAGCAGGAGGCCGGCCACGCCCAGCTCGACCGCGAGCTCGAGCGGCAGGTCGTGCGCGAAGAGGATCGCGGCGCCGTCCTGGTGGCGCGCGCTGGCCGCCAGGAAGGCATCGGCCCCGGCGCCCTCGAGCGGCCGGTCGAGAAAGCTCTCGATCCCCGCCTCCCAGGTGTCCTCGCGGCCGTGAAGGAAGCCGCTCGCGGGGCCGTCACCCTGACCGAACGCGACGCTACCGGCGGTGACGGCCATGAGGGCCCCGACCCCGAGCACGGCGCGCTGTCGCGTGAGGCGGAAGAGCGCGAGCGCGGCGACCCCCAGGCCGAAGGCGAGCGCCAGCCGGCTCTGCGAGAGGACGAGCACGACCGCCGCCAGCGCGAGCGCCAGGGTCCCCGCGGCGCGGAGCGGCTGCGCGCGGGAGCGGGCGGCGTCGATGAACACGGGCAGGGCCGCGACGACGAGCAGCGCGAGCGCCGGCGGATACTCGAGCGGGCCTGCCGGCCGCCACTCCCCGCCCAGGAACAACGCGTACGGGCGCTCTTCGAGGATCACGGCGGCCGCACCGATGGCCGCGGCGACGGCTGCGATCAGCGCGATCCCGGCCGCGAGCGCCCGGCGCCCGCCCGGCGCCCGCCCGGCCACCGTCGCTGCTACGAACACCCCCGCATAGCCCAGCGTCACCGCCGCCCACCGGGCCGTGCGCTCCTCCGGGCCGATGGTCCACATGATCGACGCGAGGGCGAGGAGGGCGAGGAGTCCGAGCACGATCGTGAGCGGCTCGCGCAGGGCGCGCATGGCCTCCGGCCGCCTGGCCGCGAGTGCGGTGCCCGCCGCGGCGACGCCGGCGCATGCGAATGCGACGCGCGGGCCGGCTGAGTAGCCCCCGTCCCAGAAGACGCCGAGCGCCGCCGCCGCCAGCGGCGGGACGGCGAGCGCCTCAGGGGGCCAGCTAGTCGCCGAGCGCCAGTTCGGCTTCGGCGTTCTTGATGATCTGATTGCCGGTCTGCTCGGCCACGGTGTCGACCACGACGGTGCCGTCGCGCTCCTCGACCACCGTGCCGGAGACCGTGATCTCCTGCTCCGGGAAGCCCATCCCGCGGAACTGCACCGACAGCCGTTTCAGGTTGCGCGGGTCGCCGCCCGCCGCCGCGGTGTTCGCACGGGCGACCTGAGCCATCGAGTAGAGCCCGTGCAGGATGCAGCCGGGCAGGCCGACGTTCCGCGCGAACTCCTCGTCGGTGTGGATCGGATTCGGGTCGCCGGACGCGGCCGCGTAGCGCTTGGTCAGGCCCGCGTCGGGCGTGACCTTGAGCTCGGGGATCGAATCGCCTTGGTTCATCTCAGACTCCTCGCACGATGTTCGTCCAGGTCGCGCGCACCACCTCGGCGCCGTCCTGGTTCTTCGACACGGACTCGAAGACGTAGAAGCCCTTGCCGTCCTTCTCGTAGATCTCCTTCATGGTGGCCGCGGTCGTGATCGTGTCGCCGGCGCAGACCGGCTCCCCCCAGACGAACTCCTGTCCGCCGTGGACCATCCGCGGCAGGGCCTCGCCGATCACCTCGAAGATCGGCGGGCCCATCGCGGGCGCCGAGTAGACGACCGCGAACATGGGCGGCGCGACGACGTCGCGAAAGCCGGCGGCCCGCGCCGCGTCGGCGTCGTGGTGGACGGGGTTCTCCTCGTGGACGGCCTCGGCGTACTGGCGGATCCGGTGCGCCTCAACCTCGAACGCCACGGGGTCGTAGGTCTTCCCTGCGAAGCTTGTGTCTAGCGCCATGCGGCGGCAGCCTACGCGACGGAACGGAGCGGCACACGGCGCTCCACGCGGCAGTCGCGCGCCCACACGCGGGTGCCGCACTCGGTGCAGGTGAAGTGCTCGTCGACCTCGCCCTCGCACTCCTTGTGCCGGATGACCACCGGCGGGAGCCCGTCGAACCCGCCGAAGGGCTCGTACTTGTCGCCCCACTTGATCAGCGACACGAGCACGGGCCAGAGATCGATCCCCTTCTCGGTGAGGAAGTACTCGTAGCGAGGCGGGTGCTCCTGGTACGGCCGCTTCTCGAGGATGTCCTCGTCCACGAGCCGCTCGAGCCGGTTGGCCAGCACGTTCCTGGCGATCCCGAGGCTCTTCTGCATGTCGTCGAAGCGGCGAAGTCCGCGAAAGATGTCGCGCACGATCAAGAGCGTCCAACGCTCGCCGATCAACTCGAGCGAGCGGGCGATCGAACACGCTTGGCCTTCGTATTTGTTTCCGAGCATGTGACGCGCCTCACACTAGGTTGCTTCATGCAACTGTAGCTTCTTGAGTTAGTTTCGTCAAGCAACCCAGGAGGCGAAGATGACACCCGAGAGCATCGCCGGGCTGAAGATCCCGGAGCAGCAGCTGCAGGAGCTCCTCGACGCCCTCGCGGAGACGCACGAGGACAACGTCGTGCCCCTGTTTCCGCTGGCGGTGGAGTCCGAGGCTGCATGACGGGGCGGACCACGCCGGCTCAACTTTGTGAGCGCCGCGCCGGTTTCCGACGCGCGAGACACAAAGTTCGGCGGGCGGGGCCGAGGCGCTAGTTAGCTCTTGCCGTTCTCCTCGCCGAGCGAGAGGACGGCGAGGAACGCCTCCTGCGGGACCTCGATCCGCCCCACCTGCTTCATGCGCTTCTTGCCCTCCTTCTGCTTCTCGAGCAGCTTGCGCTTGCGCGTGATGTCGCCGCCGTAGCACTTGGCGATCACGTCCTTCCGTACCGCCTTCACCGACTCGCGCGCGATGATCTTCGACCCGATCGACGCCTGGATCGCGACCTCGAACTGCTGGCGCGGAATCTGCTTTCGGAGCTTCTCGGCGAGCGAGCGCCCGGCGGCGTATGCCTTGTCGGTGTGCACGACCATCGACAGCGCATCCACGACGTCGCCGGCCAGCATGATGTCCATCTTCACGAGGTCGGACGGCCGCTCCCCGATGAGCTCGTAGTCGAGCGAGGCGTAGCCCTTCGTCTTCGACTTCAGCTGGTCGAAGAAGTCGAGCACGATCTCGGCGAGCGGCAGGTCGTACTGCAGCTGGACGCGGGCCTCGGAGAGGTAGGTCATGCCGATGTGCGTGCCGCGCCGGTCCTGGCAGAGCTCCATGATCGGCCCCACGTCCTCCTTGCGCGCGAGAATCGTCGCGCGGATGTACGGCTCGCGGATCTCCTCGATGCGCACGCGCTCCGGCATGTCGCTCGGCGAGTGGACCCGCACCTCGCTGCCGTCGGTGAGGATCACGTCGTACTCCACGTTGGGCGTGGTCGCCAGGAGCGAGAGGTCGTACTCGCGCTCGAGGCGCTCCCGCACGATGTCCATGTGCAGCAGCCCCAGGAAGCCGCAGCGGAAGCCGAAGCCGAGCGCCTCCGACGTCTCCGGCTCGTATGACAGGGCGGCGTCGTTGAGCGCGAGCTTCTCGAGCGCGTCGCGCAGGTTCTCGAAGTCGTCGGTCTCGACGGGGAAGAGCCCGCAGAAGACCATCGGCTTGACCTCCTTGTAGCCGGGCAGCGCCTCCGCCGCGCGGTTCTCGCGCGTCGTCAGCGTGTCCCCCACCCGCAGCAGCGAGACGTCCTTGATGCCGGTGATCACGTAGCCGACCTCGCCGGCGTGGAGCTCCTTGACCGGCTTCATCTCGGGACCGAAGAACCCGATGTCGTCGATGTCCGCCTCGGTCCCGTTCTGCATCGCGACGATCGGGTCGTGCTTGCGCAGGACCCCGTCCACGACCCTGACGTAGGCGACGACGCCGCGGTACTGGTCGAACTCCGAGTCGAAGATGAGCGCGCGCGGCGCGGCGTCGGCGTCGCCCTCGGGCGACGGGATCTTCTGGACGATCGCCTCGAGCATGTCCTCGATCCCGTGTCCGGTCTTCGCGGAGATCCGGAGAACCTCGTCGCCCTCGCCGAGCAGCTCGTGGATCTCGCCCGCCACCTGCTCGGGCTGGGCGCCGGGAAGGTCGATCTTGTTGAGCACCGGGATCAGCTCGAGCCCGCCCTCGACGGCGAGGTAGGTGTTCGCCATCGTCTGCGCCTCGACCCCCTGGGAGGCGTCCACCACGAGCAGCGCCCCGTCGCAGGCGGCGAGCGAGCGCGACACCTCGTACGAGAAGTCCACGTGACCCGGGGTGTCGATCAGGTGGAGGCGGTAGGTCTCGCCGTCGCGGGCCTTGTACTCCACCCGGACGGCCTGGGCCTTGATCGTGATCCCGCGCTCGCGCTCGAGGTCCATCGAGTCGAGCATCTGCGGCTTGTGGTTGCGCTTGTCCACGGCGCCGGTGACCTCGAGGATGCGGTCGGCCAGCGTCGACTTCCCATGGTCGATGTGGGCGATGATCGAGAAGTTCCGGATGTTGCCTGCGGGAGCGGCCACGCCGCAGGCATTATGGAGACGTGCTGCCGCTCCTCCTCGCCGCCGCCATCTGGTCGCCCGCGCCCACGGCCGACCCGTGGCAGTACCAGCTCCAGGGGAAGGTCGACCTGTCCGTGCGCGCGGGCGTATACGCCGTGGACGGGGCGGACACGCCGAAGCGAACCGTGCGGCGCATCCACGATCGCGGCGCGCGCGCCGTCTGCTACCTGAGCGCAGGCTCGTACGAGAACTGGCGCGCGGACCGCCGCCGCTTCCCGGACCGAGTGATCGGCCGTCCGCTCGCCGGCTGGCCGGGCGAGCGCTGGCTCGACATCCGGAGCCGCGGGGTCCTGCTGCCGATCATGCACGCCCGGATGGAGCGCTGCGCCCGCAAAGGGTTCGACGCCGTCGATCCCGACAACGTCGAGGGCTACCGGCACCCGACCGGCTTCCCGCTGAGCGCGCACCACCAGCGCCGATACAACCGCGCCCTGGCGCGCGCCGCACACGACCTTGGGCTCGCGATCGGCCTGAAGAACGACCTCGGCCAGGTTCGGCAGCTCGTCTCCGATTTCGACTTCGCGATCAACGAGCAGTGCTTCCAGTACCGCGAGTGCCGTCGGCTGCGGCCGTTCATCCGCGCCGGCAAGCCCGTCTTCAACGTGGAATACAAGCGCCTGCGCTGCGGGCGCGCGCATGGTTTGAGCTTCAGCACGATCAGGAAACGACTCAGCCTGCGCGCTTGGCGGAGGACCTGCTGACACCCGACTTCCTCGACGAGCTGGTCGAGCGCTTCGACCCGGAGGGGTTCGACGCGCCGAACGGCCGCGCGCTTGTGCGCGTGCGCTGGAACGGCGACGCCCGCGACGTGTCCATCCGCGGCCGGAGCGTGCGGGTGCAGCCGCCGCAGGATGGCCGGGCGGACACGCTGATCGAGGCCGACGAGCGCGTCTGGAAGCAGCTCGCCCAGAGTGCAGGCGCGGGCCTGGCGGCCTTCGGCAGCGGCAAGCTGAAGATGCGCGGCAACCTGCACGTGGGCGTCGGGTTCCTCTCGGCGACGAGCGGCGCACCCGCCGAGCGGCGCCTGCGCTTCGGCCGCGCCGCCGGCCTCGCCTTCATGGAGGCGGGTGACGGCGAACCCGTGGTGATGATCCACGGGCTCGGCGGGACGAAGGCGTCCTTCCTCCCCACAGTGGTCGCGCTCGGGCAGGCCGGCTACCAGGCGATCGCGATCGACCAGGCCGGCTTCGGCGACTCGCATAAGCCGGTATTCGCGCCGTACGACGCTGCCTACCTCGCCGACCAGGTCGTGAAGTTCCTCGACGAGCGCGGAATCGACACGGCCGACTTCATCGGCAACAGCCTCGGCGGGCGCGTCACGCTCGAGCTGGGACTTGTCCACGCCGATCGGACACGCCGCCTCGCACTGCTCTGCTGCGCGCTGCCGTGGAAGCACCGCCCGGCCTGGGCTCGCTATCTCCCGCTCGTGCGCCCGGAGCTCGGGCTGATCCAGCCGGCTCCGCGCGCGATCGTCGAGGAGATCGTGAGACGGGCGATTCCGATGAGCAGGCAGGGCTGGACCGCGGCGGGCGTCGACGAGTTCCTGCGCTCCTACCTGACCCCGCGCGGGCGCGCCGCCTTCTACGCCGCGGCGCGGAACATCTTCCTCGAGAAGTACGAGCCGTTCTGGGAGCGGCTCAGCGCCCTCGAGCGGGAGGCGCTCTTCGTCTGGGGCCGCCACGACCCGCTCATCCCCGCGGCCTTCGCCGGGCCGGTCCGCAAGGCGCTGCCCGATTCCAGGCACGCGACCCTGGACTGCGGCCACGTGCCCCAGATCGAGCTCCCGGGCGAGACCGAGAGCCTGCTCAAGCGGTTCCTGAGCGCCTGAGCCGGTCGGTCACGAGGCGCTGGATCTGCCGCGCCTCCTCGAGCTCCATGGCGCGCACGAGCAGGGCATAGGCGGTGAGCCCGATCGTGATCGCCACGCCCACCGCGGTCGCCTGCGCGAAGAGCGCCCGCCCGAGGACGTCGTCGAGCACGGTCCAGGTCGCCCAGGTGACGATGCCGAGGAAGGCGCCCGCCACCAGCATGTAGCCGCCCGCCACGAGCGTCTCGCGCTCCTCGACCCCGCCGAGCTCCGGCCGCAGCATCCATCCCTGGGCGACGGTCATCCCGACGGTGGCGACGACCGTGCCGATCACGATCCCCGCCACGCCCAGGGGCTCGTAGAGGGCCGCTGCGACGATCGCGTTGACGACCAGGTTGAGCCCGGCCAGCGCCGTCGTGGTCCAGGGCTTCTGGAGCGAGAAGTACGTGCGCGAGTAGAGCAGGCTGATCCCCTGGAACGGGAGCGAGACCGACCACCACAGCATCGCCTCGGACACCAGCTCGGTCGCGGCCGCGTCGAACTCGCCGCGCTCGTACACGAGGCGCGTGATCGGCTCGGCCAGGACCGCCATGATCACCGCGCTCGGGATCAGCAGCATGGCGATCTGCCGGACGCCGTTCCCCATCGTCGCCCGGAGCAAGTCGCGGTCTCCGCGGGCCGCGTAGCGAGCCAGCGTCGGGAACAGGATCGTGGCGATCGCGACCGAGAAGAGCCCCTGCGGAAGCATGTAGATCCGGAACGCCTTGTCGATCGCCGCCGGCGCCTCCTCCTGGACGAGCGTGCCGAAGAAGGAGTTGATCAGCAGGCTGAAGTTGATGAGCCCGAGCGCGATCGTCACGGGCAGCATCAGCTTCAGTACGCGGATCACCCGCGGGTCGCGGAAGTCGAACGAAAGCGTGAACCGTCCGCCGCGGCCGCGCAGCCACGGCATGGGCATGACGAGCTGCACGATCGTCCCGAGGAGCACGCCGATGGCGTACGCATAGATCTCGTCCTCCTCCGGGAACACCGGCACGAGGCCGACGAGCGCGGCGATGATCACCAGGTTCCACGCGAGCGGCGCGAGCGCCGGCACGCTGAAGTGGCCGAACGAGTTGAGCATCCCGACCACCAGGCCGGAGAGGGCCAGCAGGAGGACGATCGGGAACATCACCCGCGACAGGCCGACGGTCAGGTCCTGGGTCTCCTCGTCGAAGCCCGGCGTGAGCAGCGGCATCACGACCGGCGCGAGGAGCATGAACAGCGCGGTCAGCGCACCGAGCACCAGGCAGATCAGGAAGAAGAGGCTCGATGCGACCCGGAACGCCTCCTTGCGCTTCCCCTGTTCGAGCAGCTCGGTGAAGACCGGCACGAAGGCCCCCTGCAGTGCGGCGTCCGCGAACAGCGCCCTGATCAGGTTGGGGAACTGGAACGCGATCGTGAACGCCGACATCGCGCTGCTGACGCCGAAGAAGCTCGCGGCGACGATCTCGCGGACCAGGCCAGCGACCCGCGAGAGCCCGGTCGCGAACGAGAAGAACGCCGCGCTGAGCGCCAGACGGCGACGGGGCGGCGCCGCCCCGTCGCTAATATCCGCCGCCGTTCATGGCCAACATCGCCTCACAAGAAAAGCGGATCCACCGGGCGGAGCGCGAGCAGCTCGAAAACCGCCGCTACACGTCCACCATCAAGACGTACTTCCGCAGGCTCGAGGCGGCCGTGGACGCGGGCGATGCCGCGACCGCCGAGACCGAGCACAAGCAGCTCGTCTCGCAGATCGACCGCGCGGTGAAGCGCGGCGCCCTGCACCGCAACACCGGCGCGCGCAAGAAGAGCCGCGCCGCGCGGCTCAGAAGTCGCCTGTAGCGACCCGTAAGACCCGAGGAGGTTGTCCCTCAGCGGGTCGCCGCGGCGGCGAGCGTCATCGTGAACGCGGTGTCCTCGTCGAGGTCGCGCTCGCCCCCGCCGCGTGACTCGAGCTCGAACTGCGCGAACGCCTCCAGCGCGCCCTCGAGCACCTCGCGGTCGGCCTTCTTCGCCTGCGCGAGGACCCGTTTGGCGGCCCACGGCGGCATCTTCATGGCACCCGAGACCTGCTGCTCCGGCATGCCCGCGTCGATCAGCACCGCGGCGCGATGGACGTCGCGGAGGCGGCTGACGAGCCGGAAGCTGGTCTTTCCGGGCCGCTCGTCCGCGCTGCGGAGCTGCTCCGCGAGCGCCAGCGCCGCCGGCAGGTCGGCCGCGACGATCGCGTCCGCCAGCTCGTACGCCTGCGTGGTCGTCTCGGCGGCCGCATGCGCCTCGACGTCCGCGGCCGTGACGCGCGTGGACGGGTGCAGCGCCACCCGCAGCTTCTCGACCTCGCGCTGGAGCTGCTGCTGCCGCGAGCCGACCGTCTGCACGAGTTGCTTGGCCGCCTCGGGGTCCATCGTGAGGCCCTCCTCATGCGCCCGCGCCACGACCCACTTCGGAAGCTCCCACGGCTTGGGCGCGCCGTAGTCGCGCGTCTCACCGCCGGCCTGCTCCGCTGCCTTCACCAGCCGCGCCGGCGGCTTGCCGCGGGCGACCAGCACGAGCACGGTGTCGGGCGGCATGGCCGAGAGCGACGGCTCGAGCCCCGCGACGTCGTCGGCCTTCCAGCCCTCGACGGGCTCGGCGAGCAGGTACCGGGTGCCGGTGGAGAACGTCATGGCCGCGAGCGCCGCGGCGACCGCCTCGGCGCCGTCCATCTTGCCGTCGAAGTGCTCCAGGCCGCCCGGACCGAGCTCGCGCTCCGCCCGCGCGCGGACGCGGGCCCGCCAGGCGTCGATCTTCGCGTCGTCGTCGCCGGAGATCAGGTAGACGGGCTTCAGGTCGGCCACGCCCGCGAGTGTACGTCTCGGCCCCGGCGGCTAATCGAGCAACATCCGCCCGCCGTCCACCGACAGCCTCACGGTGCCGTCGCGGTCGGTCCGGCGTACGTTCGGCACCGCCCGCCTGAGGGCGGCGAGCGTGTCGGGATGCGGGTGGCCGTAGGAGTTCTCCCCGACGGGGACGACGGCGAGGGCCGGCCTCAGCGCGCGCAGCACCGCGGGCAGCCCCGGGTCGGCGCTGCCGTGGTGAGGCACCTTGATCGCGTCCACGTCCGGCAGCGGGAGCTGCACGAGTGTGGGGCTCTCCGCATCCGCGGACAGGAGCAGGTCGAAGCCGCCGCTTTCGACGTGAGCCACCACGGCGCGCGGGTTCGGGTCCGCGGGCGCCGGCCCGGGCGGTCGCAGCGGCGGTGACAGGATCCGGACGGTGAGCGGGCCGGCCCGCAGCCGCTGGCCCGCGCGCGCAGGCGTGACCGGGACGCCGCGCGCCCGCGCCTCGCGCAGAAGTGCGCGGAACCCGGGGTCGGTGGTGCCGTCGCCGCCGTCGAGCAGGCGGTCGACGGGAAAGCGGCGCAGGACCTCGAGCAGGCCGCCGTGATGGTCGGCCGAGGAGTGAGTGGCGACGACGGCGCTGAGCCGCGTCACCCCGGCCTGGCGCAGCAGCCGCACGACGCGCGCATCCGCCGGGCCGCCGTCGAACAGGATGGCGGGGCCGGCGGGGTCCTGGATCAGCGTCGCATCGCCCTGGCCGACGTCCAGGAACGACACCGTGAGGCGGTCGGGCGGGCCCGGGCGCGCGAGCGGCGCGGCCACGAGGACCAGCGCCGCCGCGCCGCCCGCCGCGAGCGCAAGGAGCGTGCGCCCGTCGGTGACGCGCAGGACCGCACGCGCCTCGTGTACGCGCGGGCCCGCCCGGCGAAGGCCGCGGGCGGTCACGACGAAGGCCGCCACGATCACGACGTAGGCAGCGACGAGCACGGCCCTCGACAGGCTGACCTCCGCGACCGCGTGCGGAAGCGCGGCCGCCTCCGCCGCCACCCCGTCGAGCCACGCCAGGAACGGCTCGACCACGAGGCCGAGGGCGGCGCCCCCGGCGGACGCGGCGCCCTCACCCACGCCGCCGAGCGCCGCGAGCTGGCCGACCGCCGCCTGGAGCATCCCGGCCCACATCACGGGCGCGACGGCTGGCAGGGCCGCCAGGTTCGCGCCCACGGACACGAGGGGCACCGCCTCGAAGTGGAGCGCCAGCAGCGGGGTGGTGGCCAGCGTCGCCACGACACTCAGCCAGACGGCCGCCGCCACCGGCGACCGCGGCGCGTAGGGGCGCGCGGCGAGGATCCCGGCGACCGCGGCGAACGAGAGCTGCCAGCCGGGATCGCCCGCCACACGCGGATTGAGCCCGAGTGTCACCGCCGCGGCGAGCAGCAGGGCGTACGCGCCAGACGCCGGCCGCGACGAGGCCAGGGCGACGAGGCCCGCGCCCCCCATGACCGCGGCGCGTTGCAGCGACGGACCGGCGCCCGCGAGCGGAACGTAGAGCGCGATCAGGATGAGCAGGACCACGATGCGCGTGCGCGGCGAGGCGCCGGTGAGCGCGAAGAACGGATACGCGAGCGCGCACAGGAGCATCACGTTCTGGCCGCTCACGACGAGGAGATGCGCCAGGCCGGAGTCGCGCCAGTCGTCGCGAACGAGCGGGTCGATGGCCTCGTCCTGGCCCAGCACCATGCCGCGCATGAGCGCGGCCCTGTCGCTTGGCAACCCGCTCTCGATCGCTGCCTCCGCCCGCCGGCGGGTGGCGTCCACCGCCCCGGCGATCCCGCCGCGGCGCACGCCCGTCGCCTCGACCTCGCTCAGGGCGAGCTCGCGAGCGACCCCGCGTCGGCGGAGGTGCGCGGCCCAGTCGAAGGGCGCGTCGTCCTGACTCGCCGGCGGGCGCGCCACCCCCCGCACCCGCACAACCGTCCCCGGCTCGGTCGGGCCCGGCCAGGGGCCCTCGGCGGTCGCGAGCACCTTCGCGCCACGGGCCGCGCCGCTCGCGAGGCGGATCTCTGCGCGAGTGCCGCGCGCCGTGATGCGCGGCCGCTCGAGGAGCTCGGCGCGCTCGTCGATTTGCGTGTAGGCGGGCAGCCGCTCGCCGGGGCGGTCGATCGCGTGAAGCCGCCATTCGCCCAGTCCGACGGCAGCGAGGAGGAGGGCTACGACCGCCGCGGCAAGTCGCGGCCGCTCGAGGCTGGTTAGGGCGATGCCCGTGACGGCTGCGGCTGCCGCGGCGGGCTCGACGGCTGCCGGCGCCAGCGCCACTCCGGCCGCCAGCGCCCCGATCGCGAGGTGGAAGCGGAGCCGATCGACCACCTCCCCCGCCGCCCCTCGCACCCGCGCGACACTAGGCGCCGACGAGCGACGACGGCGTTACGAGCGCAACGATCCGCGCGATTGATGGATCGACCCCGTCATGGCGGGGTCAATGCATCAATCGGTGTCGGGCATCGAGATGCGCACGCCCTCGTCCGGCTGCTCCGGCCCCGAGCCGTTCGGCCCGGGCCGGCTCTCGCGCACGCTCTCCGCCGGCACGACGCCGTCGGTGTCGCCGCCGCGGTACGGGCCGGGCTTCGGCCGCGGCTTTCCGCCCGGGAACGCCAGCCGCAGGATCGTCCGCTGCACCATGCCGAGCTGCTTCATGAACGGGCCCGTGTTGTAGGGCAGCTCGTATCGCTCGCAGATCTCCTTGACGCGCGGCGCGATCTCGGCGTAGCGCGTGCTCGGCATGTCGGGGAACAGGTGGTGCTCCACCTGGTAGCCGAGGTTGCCGCTCGCCACGTGGAAGAGCGGGCCGCCGTCGATGTTCGCCGCGCCCACCAGCTGGCGGACGTACCAGCCGCCGCGACTCTCGTCCTCGGCCTCCTCCTGGCTGAAGGTGTAGGTCTGGTCGGGGAAGTGGCCGCAGAAGATGATCGCGTACGCCCAGACGTTCCGGACCATGTTCGCGGTGACGTTCGCGGTCACCGTCGACCTGTAGGTGCGAAGCCCACTCTTCAGCGCAATCGCGCCGGCGGCCGCCGCGATCCGGCGCGGGTCGCGCTTGCGAAGGCGTCGCTTCTTGCCCAGCTCGGGCGCGTTGCGCGCCACGTCGAGCGCGGCCACGGCGAGTGCGGACATGAGCGGCCAGGCGATGTAGTCCTTGGTGATCTGCGTGCGCGCCTTGCCGGCGATCCCCTTCAGCTCCTTGCGCACCTGCTTCATCGGCTTCTCGCCGCTGCGGATCGCGTCGAAGTCGAGGTCGTGCAGCGCCACGCCCCACTCGAAGAAGAGCATCAGGAGCAGGTTGTAGACCGGCTGGGCGAGGTAGACCGGGTGCCACTTCTGATGCGGGTCGATCCGCATGATCTCGTAGCCCAGGTCCTTGTCCTTGCCGCGGATGTTCGTGTACGTGTGATGGACGTAGTTGTGGGAGTGCTTCCAGGCCTCGGAGGTCGAGGCGGTATCCCAGTCCCACGTCGAGGAGTGGATGTAGGGGTCGTTCATCCAGTCCCACTGGCCGTGCAGGACGTTGTGGCCGATCTCCATGTTCTCGAGGATCTTCGCCAGCGAGTTCGCCGTCGTTCCGGCGGCCCAGAATGGCTTGTGGCGTGCGAAGAGCAGCAGCACGCGGCTGAGCACCGCCAGCCGGCGATGCATCTCGATCATCGAGACGATGTACTTGCGATCGCGGTCACCGAGATCCTCGTAGACCTCGTCATGGATCGCGTCGAACTCCTTGCCGAGCTGCTCGCGCTGCTCCTCGGTCAGCTTCGCGAGCGGGCTCTCGATGTTCTCTTCCAGCTCAACCGTCTCAGCCACTGCGCCTCCTCATAACTCGATCGCGATCGGCCCCTCGGGCGCGCTGATGCACGTCCGGATCATCTCACCCTGGGTCCCGTAAACCTTCCCGTTGCGCATGTCGCGCACCTGACCCTCGCACAGCTTCCCGATGCAGGTATGGCATATGCCCTCCCTGCACCCGAACGGCAGCTCGAGCCCAGCCTCCTCGCCGGCGACCAGGATTGGCTGGCTGCCGTCCGACTCGGCGGTCTCGTCGCTCTTCAGGAACTTGATCTCGCCGCCCTCGCCCTCCTCCCCGCCCGTGATCTTGGGCTGGAAGCGCTCGAGATGGAGCCGATCCGGGTCCGCGCGAGAGTCGCTCTCCCAGTGGTCGAGCATCGCGTCGATCATGTCTTCGGGACCGGAGAGGAAGGTCTGGCGCTCGCGCCAGTCGGGGCAGACGTCGTCCAGGTCGGCCGGCTTCAGCCGACCCTCCTCGCCCGTCAGCCGGAGCTTCAGCACGTAACCGTCGTGGCGCTCGTCGAGCCGGCGCAGAAGGCCGCCGAAGATGACGTCGTCGGCGGTGCGCGCCGAGTGGACGTGGACGGCGTCTTCGATCTCACCGCCGTGGTCGAGGTGGCGCAGCATGCTCATGATGGGGGTGACCCCGCTTCCGGCGCTGATGAACAGGAGCTTGTCGGGGAGCGGGTCGGGAAGCGTGAAGCCGCCCTCGACGCCGCCCAGCCGGACGAGCGCGCCCGGCTTCGCCTGCCCCACGAGGTACGGGGTGACCTTCCCCTCCTCCACGAGCTTGGGGGTGATGCAGATGCAGCCGTCCGAGCGCTCCGGGTCCGACGTGAGGGAGTACGCCCGCCAGTGGTGGACGCCGTCCACCACCACCCCGACGCGGAGGTACTGGCCCGGGTCGTGTCCCTCCCACTCGAACCCGGGCTTGATCACGATCGTGACCGCCTCGCCCGTCTCGCGCTCGACACGCTCGATCCGGCCGCGCAGCTCGCGCGTGGACCAGAGCGGGTTGATCAGCTCGAGGTAGTCGTCCGGCAGGAGGGGCGTGAACAGCGACCGGACGGCCTTGAGCGCGCGGCGGCGGACGCCGGAGACCTTCGGGGGTGCGCCTACTTCCGCCACACCGGGGTATTACCGGTTGAGAACGGGTGTCAAACGTACGTTCCACTTCCCTGCGCCAAGTCCGCGAGCGCGATCTCGTCAGCGCCACTCGGCGCCTCTTCGACGAGCGCGGCATGCAGGACGCTCCGATCGAGGAGATCGCGCGGTCGGTCGGCATCGCGCGGGGGCTGATCTACCGCCAGTTCGCCTCCAAGGAGGAGCTCTTCGTCCTCACGGTCACCGACTACCTCGCCGAGCTCGCGGAGCTGATCCGCACCGCGATGACGAGGAGCGAGGGCCCGGCCAAGCAGCTCGACCTGGTGACCGAGGCCTACGCGCGCTTCTGCCTCCGTTACCCCGCCTTCCTCGACTGCTCGCTCTCGCTGATGCGCCGGCCGGCGATGCAGCTCCGGGAGGAGGTGTCGGAGTCCGTGTGGCTTCGCCTGGGTCAGGGAATGGCGAGCTGCATCGAGCCGCTGACGACCATCCTCCGGCAGTTGGACGCGGAGGATCCGGAGTACACCTCGAACGTGCTCTGGACCCAGACCCTCGGCACGATGCATCTGGCCCGCTCCCGGGTCGGGCTGAGGCAGCTTGGCCCCGGTGTGCCCGACCTGTTTCGCATCGACGACGACCGAGTCGTCGCGAGCTGCGTGGCCGCGGCCGTGGCATTGGTCCGCTCCTGACCGACTACGCCGTCGCCACGGCCCGTCCTTCGGACGGCTGGACGAGAACCCAACCGTCGCCGCTGAAGCCGAGCTGGATGCTCTCGCCTGACCCCATCCCGACCAGCGCCTTCGCCTGAAGATCCGTCTTCAGGTTGGTCGTCACCCCGCCGGACCAGGCGATCGCGGCCTGGGGATCCGCGAACGTCGGCGCGTCGGCCACGCGGAGGCGGACCGGCTCGCCGTCAGAGACAAGCGCCACGTGCCCGCTGCCGCGGAGGTGGACATTGAAGAGGCCGCCGGCGAGCACGCCCGCCGTGCCGCCCTTCACGCGCGTGATGTCCCACTCGATGCCCTCTCCAAAGGCCAGGATGTTGCTTCCGTTCACCGTGATCGACTCATCGCGCAGCCGCATCGTGTGGACGAGCATCGCGCGATGGGCCAGGAACAGCTCGCCGCTGCCTGACGCCTCCATCAGCCGCAGACTCTCGCCGGTCGCGGCCTTCTTCAGGAACCGGCCGATGCCTCCACCCTTGTGCTCGAAATGGACGTCGCCCTGGTACGCGATCATCGAGCCGTTCTTGGCGAAAACGGCGCCCTCCGCGAGCTCGACCTTCAGCAGACGCCGGTTCTGGAGCGTGAACGCCTCTCCCGTCTCGACCTCTTCGTACGCCTCGAACGGGTCGTCGTCCGCCATCAGTCCATCGCCCCCTAGAGCTGGATCGCCTTGACCTCGAGGAACTCCTCGAGCCCGTACTTGCCGAGCTCGCGGCTGTTGCCCGACTGCTTGTAGCCGCCGAACGGAGCCAGCGGGTTGAACGCCGCGCCGTTGATCTCGACCTGGCCGGTTCGCAACCGCCGCGCCACGCGCTGCGCGTGCTCCGGGTCGCCCGACCACACGCCGCCCGCCAGGCCATAGACGGTGTCGTTCGCGATCGTGACCGCCTCGTCCTCAGAGTCGTAGGGCATGATCGCGAGCACCGGCCCGAAGATCTCCTCCTGCGCGATCGTCATATCCGGCGTGACGTCGGAGAACACGGTCGGCTGCACGAAGTAGCCGGTGTCACGGTCGGGCGGCGGGTCCGCTCCGCCGGCGACGAGCTTGGCGCCCTCCTCGACACCCTTCCGGATGTAGCCCTGCACGCGCTCGCGCTGGGTCTCGGAGACAAGCGGACCCAGGTTGGTGTCCGGCTCGAACGGGTCGCCGACCTTGAGCTGCGACGCCACCGCCGCGGCGATCTGCTCGGCCTCGGGGAGCCGCTCGCGCGGCACCAGCATGCGCGTCAGCGCGCTGCAGGTCTGGCCGGAGTTGAGATAGCACTTGCCGATCCCGTCCACGATCGCCGCCTGGAGATCGGCGTCGTCGAGGATCACGTTCGGCGATTTGCCGCCGAGCTCGAGCGCCACCCGCTTGACCGACTGCGCGGCCAGCTCGCTGACCCGCTTGCCGGCCGCCGTCGAGCCGGTGAAGGAGACCATGTCGACGTCCCCGTGCGTGGCGATCGCCTCGCCCACGACCGGGCCGAACCCGGTCACGAGGTTGAAGCACCCCGCCGGCAGCCCCGCCGCCGCGAGGATCTCGGCGAGCACGAACGCGTTCAGGGGCGTGACCTCGCTCGGCTTCAGGACGACGGTGCAGCCCGCCGCGAGCGCGGGCGCGACCTTCGCCGCGATCTGATGGAGCGGGTAGTTCCACGGCGTGATGCAGCCGACCACGCCGACCGGCTCGCGGACGATGAGCGAGTTGCCGACGCGCTCCTCGAGCTCCGCGTCCAGGATCAGGTCGGCCATCGAGCCGAACGACATCGCGGGCAGACCCGCCTGGATCATCTGCGAGAGGCCGAAGGGCATCCCGAGCTCGCGGCTGATGAGCGCGGCGATCTCCTCGCCGCGCGCGCCGAGCTCGGTCGCGACGGCGCGCAGCAGCGCGCTGCGCTCCTCGACCGCGGTCGTCGCCCAGCCCTCGAACGCGCCGCGCGCCGCGGCGACCGCGCGATCGATGTCGGCCGGCGTCCCCTCGGGCACGCGCCCGATCACGACCTCTGTCGTCGAATCGCGGACCTCGATCCGGCCGCTTCCGTCCGGGTCCACCCACTCGCCGCCGATGTAAAGGCGCTCGTGGTCGATCGGCCCTACGTCATGCGTGAGCTGCGGGCTCTGCGTCTCGACTGCCATGGGTCTCCTCCGTCGTGCCTGCGATTGCCTCGGCCGTGCGGTGCGCGAGCGCCATCACCGTGACCATCGGATTGGTGCCGGACGCCGTGGGGAACGCGCTCGCGTCGCCGATCCAGACGCCCTTCGTGTCGTGCAGCTCGCCGAACGGGCCGGCGACGCTCGTCTGCGGATCGGCCCCCATCCGGCACGTTCCCATCTGGTGCGCGGTGAAGAGCCGCCAGCCGCCGCGGCCGAGCGGGATCCGCTTGACGCGCTCGGTGAAGCGGCCCAGGTCGTCGCCGCGGCGCCAGCTCGGCAGGCCGGTGGCCAGCGCCGCGATCTCGACGGCCCCGCCGGCGCGGTGGGCCTCGGCGACCTTGTCGATCCCGAGGTGGATCGTGCGCCGGTCCTGCTCGTCCTCCACCGAGTACCAGACGACCGCCTCGCCGCTCCCGTCGACCTCCACACGGCCGTGGCCGCGGTCGCGCGGCAGCGGCACGAACGTGGCGTTGTACTTCGCGCGCGCTACGAGGTCCTTGTGCGTCTCCGCCGACACCCACGGGATCGCCGAGCCGATCAGTCCGGGCGCGTACTGGACGCTCTCGATCAGGAACCCGTAGCCGTCCTCGACGTTCGCGAACTCGTCGACGAGGCCGGATTGCGGCGCGCCCCACCAGGCGCGCTGGTCCTCGGCGTAGGAGCCCACGAGCGCGACGCAGGGATGGAGACGGAGGTAGTTGCCGACCGCGGGGCCGCCGATGCCGCTGCGCAGGAGGAGCGCGGGCGACTCGAGCGAGCCGCACGCGACCACCACGGTGGGCGTCCTGACGGTGAAGCTGCCGACGACGTTGCCCTCGGCGTCGATGTGAAGCGCCTCGACGCCCGTCGCGCGCCCGTTCTCGGTCAGCACGCGCTGCGCGCGGCTGCGCACATACAGGTCGGCGCCATTCTCGAACGCGTCGCGCAGCCAGGTGCGGTCGCCCGAGTTCTTCGCGCCCGACTGGTCGCCGAAGCCGAGGTGGCCCGCGCTGTCGGGGGAGTACTTCTCGGGGTTCGCGTTGCGGACGATCGTCTTGAAGCTCCAGTCGAGTGCGTCGGCCGCCTCCTTCATGCGCTGCTGCGGCCCGTTCAGGTCGCTGCACTTGTCGGTCGCCCCGATGCGGGCGAGGACCGAGTCGAGGTGGCGGTCGTAGTCCGAGCCGTCGAGCCCTTCGAGCCCGTGATCGTTCGCCCAGTCGCTGCGCACCCAGTCGGTCGTGCGCAGGCAGTTCGTCCAGTTGATCGTGGTGCCGCCGCCCAGCGTGGTGCCGGCCTGCATGCTGATGTTGCCGTCGGCGCTCGGCGTCGGCCCGCCGCGCCAGAACATCTCCTGGTAGGCCTTCAGCTCGAGCTGGGCGAAGTCGGACTCGTTGAAGTAGCCGGAGGCCTCCAGCACCACGACGTGCTTGCCCTGCTTGGCAAGCGTCGCCGCGATCACGCCGCCGCCCGAGCCGGAGCCGACCACGCAGACGTCTGCCTCGATCGTCGCGCCGTCCGCGGGCGCCCTGACCTCGAGCGGCTTCGGGACCTGCGGCGGCGGGCCGGCCGGGCCGGGATAGCCGAACGTCCTCCAGTTCGGGTTCTGCCCGCTCTCGGGGTCCGGCGCGCCGTAGGCGAGGAAGAGCGTCATCCCCGCCAGCGCCGACACTCCGGCGGCCGCGTCCGCCGAGGCGAGCGCGAGGTTGCGCAGGAGCTGCTCGCGCGAGTCCTGCGACGGCATCCGCAGGAAGCCCTGCTGGCCCAGCACGTCGAGCAGCTGCTCGAGCCCGCCGCGGATCGTCTCGTCGGGGATCTGCTCGATCAGATCCTCGACCGCGTCCGGCAGACCGAGGTCGGAGGCCGAGCGCGCGAAGAAGCCGTCAGGGTCGCTATCGCGCTCGATGCGCGGATAGACCGTGTCGCAGACCGCTCGGAGGAGGGCGCGCCGCTCTTCCTGCACGTGGCGAGTGTACCTCCGCGGACATCCCTGTCCGCGTCCTGAGAACGAGGGCGGCATCCAGCCGCCGTGACCGGGGCTTCGCCCCTCCGCAGCCGCTACGGCTGCACGGCCTCGCGAAGCGCCTCCAGCCGGACCTCGCCGATCCCATCCACCTCGGCGAGCTCCTCGACCGAGCGGAAGCCGCCGTTCTCGTCGCGGTACTCGAGGATGCGCCCGGCGAGCGTCGGGCCGATCCCGTCCAGCTCCTCGAGCTGCGCCTGGGTTGCGGCCGCCAGGCTGATCGGGCCGGACCCCGAGCCGGCCGCCGTACCGGTCGTCCCAGCGGTCGCGGGCGGCGGCGCCGCGCCGGGTTTCGGCACGACGACCTGCTGGCCGTCCTGCACGCGCGCGGCGAGGTTGACGCTCGTCAGGTCGGCCTTCGGCTTAGGGCCGCCGGCCAGGTGAAGGGCGGCGGCGACCCGCGCGCCCTCGCGCACCCGGTAGAGGCCCGGCCGGCGCACCGCACCGGCGACGTGTACGTACAGGCGGGCGCCGCGGCTCGGGCCCGCCCTCGGCTCCCGAGCGCCGGCGCCCTCGACCGTGACCGGCGGCGACTCGGGCGGCCGGTCGCCGAGGAGGCGGTAGCCGACCGCCAGCACGAGCGCGGCCGCGACCACCCAGACGAACCCCCGCGAGCGCCCCTCCTCGAACACGCGCGCGACGCTACGCGCACGCCCGTTACGCGTGAGCTACGAACGCAACGAAGCGCTAGCGCACCTCGAAGCCGTTCAGACCTTCCGGCTCCTCCTCGGTCACGTCGATCCGCTCGACGTCGGCACGCGGCGGCCCCTCGCGCATCCAGTCCAGCACGCGCTCGACCGGCCCAGCGTCGCCTTCGAGCACGGCCTCGACCGTGCCGTCCGCGCGGTTCGTGATCCACCCGGCCACTCCGGCCGCCTCCGCGCGCTCACGCACCGAGTCGCGGAAGAACACGCCCTGCACGCGTCCCCGGGCGACCGCCCGCTTCCTCATCCGCGCGCGACGGCGGTCAGCGCCAGCATCTCGTAGGCGACGTTCGCCGCGAGCATCGCCGTCGTCTGCGCCGCGCTGTCGTACGGCGGTGCGACCTCGACCACGTCGAAGCCGCGGAACTCGATGCCGGCCAGCGAGCGAAGGAGCACGAGCGCCTCGTGCGGCAGGAGCCCCGCGACCTCGGGCGTCCCCGTGCCGGGCGCGAAGGCGGGGTCGATCACGTCGATGTCGAACGACATCACCACCGGGCCGTCGCCCACGCGCGCCCGCACGCGCTGGCTGTAATCGCCCGGGCCGATCGCGCGCAGCTCGTCGCCCTGGATCAGCTCGAAGCCCATCGCGCGCGCATCCTCGAGGTCGCTCTCCGCGTAGAGGGGGCCGCGCATGCCGGCGAACAGCGATCGCTCGGGCGCGACCACGCCCTCCTCGACCGCGCGCCGGAAGGGCGTCCCGTGGAAGTAGCGCTCTCCGTAGTACTCGTCCCACGTGTCGGCGTGCGCGTCGAGCAGCACGACGCCGACGGGCTCGCCCGCCGCTGCCGCGTGCGCGCGCAGCTCGCCGAGCACGATGGAGTGATCCCCACCCAGCACGACCGGAACCGCCCCGGCATCCAGCACGGGCGCGAGGCCCTCCGCGATCTGCGCAGCGCTGCGCTCGGCGTTGCCCGGCGTGGTGACGAGGTCGCCGTAGTCGACGACGTTGAGCGACCCGAGGACGTCGACGGAGACCGCCGGGTGGTACGGCCGCAGAAGCGTCGACCCCGAGCGGATCGCCTCGGGTCCGAAGCGCGCGCCGGGGCGAAACGACGTCGCGGTGTCGAAGGGCACACCGATGACCGCCGCATCCACGCCGCCGAGCTCCGTCGTATGCGGCAGCCGCGCGAAGGTGCGCACGCCCGTGTAGCGCGGGATGCTCACCGCTCGATCACCACGCGGATGGTGCGCAGCTTGCGGTCCGCCGCCCCGCGCATCGCCCCGCCCTGCGAGAGCGTCTGCCTCACGTAATCGATGGTCGCCTCCGTCAACCGCTCGCCCGGCAGGACGTTCGGGACACCGGGCGGGTAGGCGGCGAGGGACTCCGCCGCGATCCGGCCGGCCGCCTCCTGGAACGGGATCGCCTCCTGGTGGCCGAGGAACGCCTCACGCGGCGTCAGCGCCAGTTCGCCCCATGGCGGCGGCGGCGCGAACGGCTCGTCGTGGCGGTGTCCCTCGGCGTCTAGGCGCTCGAGCGCGCGCTCGAGCGCCGCCACCAGCCGCTCGACCTCGGGGCCGACGTGCTCCCCCATGCCGAACACCGCGACCACGACGTTCTCGCCGTAGAGCTCCCAGACGATGTCGTCGTGCTCGAGCGTCGTGGCCGCGAGCTCATAGCCCGTGGCGCCGGTGCCGCGCACGTCAACCGCCAGCCGCAGCGGGTCGTAGCCGTGGACCCCGGGCCGCCCGGCGATGCCCTCGTCGAGCACGTCGAGGCCCGGCAGCGCGCGGATCCTCGCGCGGGCTGCCGCGAGCGCCTCGATCGTCTCTCCGAGCAGCTCCTCCCCGTGCACGACCGCCAGCCGGCGCGATGCGTCGAGCGACCCGCACAGGAGCGAATTCGGGCTGGTCGATTCCGTGAGCGTGACCGCGCGGTCCACGAGATGCTCCTCGATGCGCTCGCCGTTCAGATGCACCATCGCGGACTGCGTGAGGCTCCCGACGATCTTGTGCGTGCTCGAGATCACGAGGTCGGCGCCGGCGGCGATCGCGTGCACGGGCAGGTCCGGGTGGAACGCGAGGTGGGCGCCCCACGCCTCGTCCACGATCAGCGGCACGCCGTGCGAATGGGCGACCTCGGCCAAGCGCTCGACATCGGCGACCGCGCCGAAGTAGGTCGGAGAGACGACAAGTGCAGCGACCGCTCCCGGCGTGGCCGACAGCGCGGCGTCGAGCGCGTCGGCCGTGACGCAGTGGGCGATCCGCAGGTCCGGGTCGAGCTCCGGCTGGACGAAGCGCGGCCGCAACCCCGACATGATCAGGCCGTCCACCGTGCTCGAGTGCGCGGTCCGCTGCACGACGATCTCGTCCCCGACGTGGGCGAGCGCGAGGCAGGCGACGTGGTTGCCCTGCGATGCGCCGTTCGTCAAAAACCACGTGCGCCGGGCGCCCCAGGCCTCGGCGGCGAGGCGCTGCGCCTCCTGCCACGGGGTGGGCTCGGGACCGGCATCGATGCCCTGGATGAGCGCCGGGATGTCGAGCGCGAGGGCGGCGTCGCCGAGCGCCTCACGCAGCTCTCCGTCCGCCCCGGGCCCGCCCTTGTGGCCGGGCACGTGAAGCCGCGCGGGCCCCCGAGCCGCGTACGCGCGCAGCGCGTCGAGATAGGGAGCGGAGTCGGGCGCGGCGTGGATCAGCCGAGTCTATGCCGGACCGCAGCCACCGCTTCGGCGGCCGAATCGTGACGCTCGACTCCGTCGAGGTCCCACGACGCCACGCCGACGACGGGCTTCCCGGCCTTGCGCGCCAGGGCGATCTCCGACAGCGTCCCCCACGCGCCCCCGACCGCCACGAGCGCGTCCGCGGCGCGCACGACCAGCGCGTTGCGGGCCTCCCCCATGCCGGTCGGCACCGCCACCTCGACCCACTCGTTCGCCCCCGACCGGTCCCCACCAGGGAGGATGCCGAGCGTCGTCCCGCCCGCCTCGCGCGCACCCTTGGAGGCCGCCTCCATCACACCGCCGCAGCCGCCGGTGACGACCACCGCGCCGGCCTCGGCCAGCAGGCGCCCCGCCTCCTCGGCGACGGCGCGTTCAGCGTCGCTCGCGTCGCCGGGCCCGACGACCGCGATGTAGGGGCGCTCAGGCAGGCGCGTCCGGCGGTCTGAGCTTGACGGTTTCGGTCTCCGGGTCGGCGGCCGGCGGCGGCTCGGACGGCGGCGCCGATGCCGGGCGCCGCTCGCGGTGCTCGACGCTGAATGCGAGCGACACGCGCGCGACCGAGAGGAACGCGCCGGCCAGAAGGAGGGCGGACCCCGCGAGCGCCAGCCACGCTCCGGTCTGGAGGTCGAGCTCCGGCAGCGCGACGGCGGGTGGCGCGTCGATCAGCTGCGAGGCGGTGAGCACGAGCGCCGCGGTCCCGAGCGCGACGGGCGACACCTGCGGAAGGCGCGGCTCGACACCGCCCCGGGCGAGAACGGTCGAGACCGTGAGGAGCGCGATCCCCGCCAGCAGGAGGTCGATCACCTCGAACACGGTCCAGGCCGTGAAGCCGTCGTCCTCGTCGCCATACCAATCGAGGAACAGGCTCACGGCCAGCAGCACCGCGCCGAGCGCGGCCACGATGCCGCCGGCGTCGATCCGCCGCGGCATCAGCCGAGCGTCTCCCCGGACCCGTGCCGCCAGCTCGGCCGACTCGGCGCCCAGCCGAGTTCGCGCTTCGCCTTCTCGTTCGTCGCACCCTGGAGCTGCGTCATCAGATAGACAGCGAACCTACCCGCGGCGATGCGTGCCGCAAACCGCGGCACTCGCCGCGGCGGCTTCGCTCCCAGCGCCGCCGCGTACTCGGGAAGCCACTCGCTGACGGGCGCCGGGTCGTCGTCCACGACGTTGTAGACGCCGGGCGTACCGCGATCTAGGGCGGCCACGGTCGCCGACGCGGCGTCCTCGACGTGGATGAACGAGTAGACGGCGGTGCCCCTGCCGACGACCGGAAAGGCCCGCTTGCGCACCATCGCGGCCGTGGAGCCATCCGTCGCGTAGGACGTGCCCGGCCCGTAGAAGTACCCGTAGCGGAGCGCGATCCCGTCGAGACCCTCCGCGCCGACGGTCTGGTCCTCGAGCGCTGCGACGGCCTCGACGCTGCGCCGCCATGGCTGGGGCGCGTCGAGGAAGAGCGGGTCCTCCTCGCGGCGCAGGCGATCGCCTGGCGCGTATGCGAACGCGATGCTCTGCGAGATCATCCGGCGCGCGCCGGCGGCCTTGGCCGCGCGCAGGAGGTTCGCGGTGCCGTCGTGCCGGAGGCGGTCGTTCAGCGCGAACTGCGTCTCCATCCTGCGCGGGTCGATCGCCTTCGGGATGTCGGTGAGCTGATGGATGACGACCTCGGGCCGCGCGGCGGTGACCGCCCGCTCGACCGCGGCGACGTCGAAGGCGTCTGCGACGGCCGGTTCGACGCCGCGATCGCGCAGCTCTGCGGCGCGCTCGGATGAGCGGGTCATGCCGACGACGTCATGGCCGGCCTCCAGCAGGAGCGGGACGAGCGCGCGCCCGATCACGCCGGTCGCCCCGGCGACGAAGATGCGCATGCGCGAAATCTACGCAGCCAGCGCGGCGATCTCGCTCGCCGGCATCGGGCGGCCGAACAGGAATCCCTGCCCGAGGCCCGCACCCTGGTCGACGAGGTAGTCGAGCTGGTCGGGGCGCTCGATCCCCTCGGCGAGGTGGTCGATGCCGAGGCTCGACGCGAGATGGATGATCGTGGACGCCATGGTCGAGGCGGCCTCGTCGTCGGGCATCTCCGCGACGAATGAACGGTCGATCTTCAGCAGGTCCACCGGGAGCCGCCACAGCCGCGCCAGCGACGAGTGGCCGGTCCCGAAGTCGTCGATGGCCATCCGGAAGCCGCACTCGTTCAGGTGCTCGAGAATGGTCTGCGTCCGCGCCGGGTCCGCCATCACCGTGGATTCGGTGATCTCGACGACCATCCGCCGCGGGTCGACCCCGGCGATGCGCGCCGCGCGAAGGGTCTTGTCCACGAAGTCGGGCGCCCACAGCTGTCGGAGCGAGACGTTGAACGCGACGTCCAACTCGAGCCCGTCCGCCGCCCAGACGGCCGCCTGGCGACACGATTCCTCGACGACCCACTCGCCGATCGGCTCGATCAGGCCGGTCTCCTCGGCCAGCGGGATGAACTCGAGCGGCGGCACGAGCCCGCGGTCCGGGTCCTCCCAGCGGATGAGCGCCTCGACCCCGACCATCGGCACGCTGCCCTCCCCCGCGGCCAGCGCGGCCTGCGCGCGCGTCAGGTCGATGACCGGCTGGTAGTGCAGGAGGAACTCGTGCCGGTCGACCGCCTTGCGGAGCCGCGTGATCGTCTCGAGGCGACGCTCGACGGCCTCCGAGCCGGCGGCGAATACCCGCGTCGGCGCCGAGCCCGGCTCCTTCGCCTGGTAGTGGGCGGCGTCGGCGTGCTGGAGCAGGACGCGCGGCTCGTTCGCGTCGAACGGGAAGATGCTTATGCCGGCGCGAGCGCGGACGAACAGCTCGGTGCCCTGGATCGTGAACGGGCGTGCGAGCGCCGCGTGCATGCGTTGCGCGACGGTCTCGGCCGCGGCCGCGAGCCGGCCGGTGCCCTCCGGCGTCTGGGGATCGCCCACGTCCAGGTCGGGCAGCAGAAGCAGGAACTCGTCGGCGCTGTGGCGCGCCACGATGTCGCTCGTGCGGGCCACGCGCAGGAGTCGCTCGGCCACGCAGCGCAGCAGCTCGTTCGCCGCGTCGTACCCGAGGCTGCGGTTGACGAGCCGGAAGGCCTCCAGGTCGACGTGGATCAACGCAACCGCGACCCCGCGGCGCCGCGCACGTGCGAACGCCGCCTCGAGCTGGTGCTCGAGCGCCGCGCGGGTCGCCAGCCCCGTGAGCGGATCGCGCTCGGCGGCCGTCCCGCTCGCCGGCAACATCGTCTCGCGGACGAAGCACGCGAACCGCGGCGGCCACTGCGGCCCGAGGCGCGCCACCGACAGCTCCACCGGCAGGCGGCGGCCGTCCCGGCGCGCGGCGATCAGCCGAGTGGAGTGCGCACCGGTCTCCTCGTCGGCCTCCTCGAGCAACCCCTCGAGCGTCCGCCGCTGACGGGCGCGGATGTCAGCCGGGATGAGGAGCTCGACGAGCTCGCGCCCCGCGGCCTCTTCGCGCTCCCAGCCGAAGGCGGACTCGGCAGCGGCGTTCATCCCGATCACGCGATGCCGATGGTCCACCGTGACGATCGGGTCTGCGACCGCATCGACGATCGCCGCGTTCAGTTCCTGATCTGTCAGGGGCGAACGCGCTTGACCTCCCTGCCGCCGGGTGGCCGCCTGGCCCTCCGGGAACTCCATCAGCTATCTAGCCTCCTCTGCCTGCAGGATTCCCGTCTGGACGACTCGCCGAAACACGCCTAGGAGCTTCCGCGAGCGTGGTGATCCCGCCTAGCCGCGCTGTCCGGATGCGCAAGTTTCAGCGCATTAGCGCACGACGAAGTTGACGAGTTTGCCCGGCACGACGACCGTTCGTGCGAGATCCCCGCCGTTCAGATGTGCCTCGACCTTCGGCGATTGGCGCGCAAGCCTCTCCTGCTCGTCGCGGTCCGCGCCCGCCGGTACCTCGATCCGGTCGCGCACCTTCCCGTTCACCTGTACGACGAGCTCGAATGTCTCGGCGGTCAACAGGTTCGGGTCGGCGGCGGGCCACGGCTGCTCCCAGACGCGCTCGCCGCTCACCCGTTCGTAGACCTCGGAGGAGAGGTGGGGCGCGAACGGGAACAGGAGCGACGCCGCCGTGGCGACGGCAAAGGAGACGTGCGGGTCCTCGCGGTTCCGATGGATCTCGTTCACGAGCTCCATCACGGCGGAGATCGAGGTGTGGGTCGCGAAGCGCTCGCCGAGGTCGCGCGTCACCTTGTCGATCGCCCAGTGGGCCTTGCGAAGCAGGTCGGTGGGCTCGGCCGGATCTGCGTCGCCGACGAAATCGGCCGCGCGGTAGAGGCGGTCGAAGAAGTTCACGATCCCGGTGATCCCCTGATCGGACCAGTCGCCGCCCTCGGCCGGGTGGCCGACGAAGAGGATGTAGGAGCGGGCGGCGTCAGCGCCGTAGCGGTCGACGTAGTCGCTCGGACTCACCGTGTTGCCCTTCGACTTGGACATCTTCGCGCCGTCGCGCGTGACCATCCCCTGCGTGAACAGACGGGCGAACGGCTCCTGGAAGCGGAGCAGGCCGAGGTCCGCGAGCGCCTTCGTGAAGAAGCGCGCGTACATCAGATGCAGAATCGCGTGCTCGACGCCGCCGATGTACTGATCCACCGGCATCCAGCCGTCCACGACCGCGCGGTCCCACGGCGCCTCCTCGTTATCGGCGTCGCAGTAGCGGAGGAAGTACCACGACGAGTCGACGAAGGTGTCCATCGTGTCCGTCTCCCGGCGGGCCGGCGCGCCGCAGCTCGGGCAGTCGGTCCCCACCCAGTCCTCGGCGGCCGCGAGCGGCGACTTCCCCTTCGGCGCGTAGTCGCGGACGTCGGGCAGCTCGACCGGCAGCTGGTCGTCCGGGACGGCGACGATCCCGCACGTCTCGCAGTGGACCACCGGGATCGGGCAACCCCAGTAGCGCTGGCGAGAGAGCAGCCAGTCGCGCAGGCGGTAGTTGATCGCGGGCTTCCCCTTGACCTCGGACTCGAGCCAGGCCACGATCGCGTCGAAGGCCTCGCGGTTGTGCATGCCGTCGAAGCGGCCGGAGTTCACCATCGCGCCGTCGCCGGTGTACGGAAGCTCCTCGCCGCCGTCGATCACCCGGCGGATCTCCAGCTCGAACTTCCCGGCGAACGCGTGGTCGCGCTCGTCGTGCGCCGGGACGGCCATGATCGCGCCCGTGCCGTACTCCATCAGCACGTAGTCGGCCACGTACATCGGCAGCTCCTCGCCGTTCACCGGATTCGTGACGGTCCGCCCCAGGGACACCCCGGTCTTCTCCTTGTCCTCCGCGCCGCGCTCCTCGGCCGAGGCGCCCGCGGCGCGCGCGATGTAGTCGCGCACCTCCTGCGAGTCGTTCAGCTTCAGCACGTCGGGATGCTCCGGAGCCAGGACGAAGAAGGTCGCCCCGAACAGGGTGTCCGGCCGGGTCGTGAAGACGGGGTAGTCGATGCCGAACTCCTCGCAGCGGAAGACCACCTCGGCGCCCTCCGAGCGGCCGATCCAGTTCTCCTGCATCGACACGACGTGCGCCGGCCAGTCGATCGTCTCGAGGTCGTCGAGCAGGCGGTCGGCGTAGTCGGTGATGCGGAAGAACCACTGTTCGAGCTGGCGCGCCTCGACCGGGGTGCCGCAGCGCTCGCAGCGGCCGTCGATGACCTGCTCGTTGGCGAGCACGGTCTGGTCCTTCGGGCACCAGTTGACGGCCGCCTCGTGCTCCGTGCCCTCGGCCAGGCGGAGCACGTCCGGGTGCTCCGGGGCCATGACGAAGAACGTCGCTCCGAACAGCGTGTCCGGGCGGGTGGTGAAGACGGGGTAGTCGACGCCGATCTCCGGTGCGGTGAACGTGACCTCGGCGCCCTCGGAGCGCCCGATCCAGTTCTGCTGCATCCGCACCACGTGCGACGGCCACTCCACCGTGGCGAGGTCGTCGAGCAGCCGGTCGGCGTAGTCGGTGATGCGGAAGAACCACTGCTCGAGCTGGCGCGCCTCGACCAGCGTGCCGCAGCGCTCGCAGCGGCCGTCGATGACCTGCTCGTTGGCCAGCACCGTCTGGTCCTTCGGGCACCAGTTCACCGCCGCCCGCGAGCGGTAGGCCAACCCGCGCTCGTAGAGCTTGAGGAAGATCCACTGGGTCCAGCGGTAGTAGGCCGGATCGTGCGAGGAGATCTCGCGCGACCAGTCGAACGAGATGCCCCAGGAGCGGAACTCGCGCTGGAAGGCCGCGATCGCCTCCGCGGTCGAGTCGCGCGGGTGCCGACCGCTCCGGATCGCGTGGTTCTCGGCCGGGAGCCCGAAGGCGTCATAGCCGATCGGATGCAGCACGCGCCGGCCCATGCGCCGCTGGAAGTGCGCCACCGCGTCGCCCACGGCGTAGTTCTTGAGGTGCCCCATGTGCGGCTCGCCCGACGGATAGGGCAGCATCTCGGCGACGTAGTAGTTGTCGGCGCCGGGCACGTCGTCGTTGCTGACCTCCCACGTCCGCTCGTCCTCCCACACCGCCTGCCACTTGGGCTCGACGGTCGTCGGGTCATAGCGGCGTTCGGTGCTCATGGGGCGCGGAGGTTAGCGCCGCGATAAACTGCCGCTTCCCGATGGGGCTGTAGCTCAGCTGGGAGAGCGCGTGGCTGGCAGCCACGAGGTCAGGGGTTCGAGCCCCCTCAGCTCCACTAAGTCGGAACGGCCCGCCGCGGCGCCTCGCCCCAGAGCTGCTCGAGGCGGTAGTAGTCGCGGGCCTCGGGCGTGAAGACGTGGACGATCACGTCGAGGTAGTCCATGGACCCAGCGGGCCTCGGAGAGCCCTTCGACGCGCCGCGGGAGCATCCCGTGGTCCTGCTTCATCCCGAGGTGGATGCCGTCGTGGATCGCCTTGGCCTGGCGGTCGGAGTTCCCGGAGCAGATGACGAAGTAGTCCGTGTAGCCGATGACGCCGTGCAGGTCGAGCACGAGCACGTCGACGGCGAGCTTGTCGGCCGCGTAGCCGGC
>DASPHG010000045.1:0-99879 GCA_035629775.1 Thermoleophilaceae bacterium
CGGACGTTCCAGAACCTCGGTCTGTTCGAGCAGCTGACGCTCATCGAGAACCTGATGCTCGGCCGGCACCACCTGATGCGCACGGGCATGCTCGCCGGGATGTTCTGGTGGGGACGGGCGAAACGCGAGGAGATCACCCACCGCGCGGCGGTGGAGGAGATCGTCGAGCTGCTGGAACTGGAGCCCTACCGGCGCACGCCCGCCGGTCTGCTGCCCTACGGCGTCGCCAAGCGCGCCGAGTTGGGCCGCGCGCTCGCCATGAGCCCCACGCTGCTGTTGCTCGACGAGCCGGTCGCCGGCATGAACCTCGAGGAGACAGAGGACATGGCCCGCTACCTGGTGGAGGTCCGACAGGAGCTCGGCCTCGCGATGATCATGGTCGAGCACCACATGGCGCTCGTGATGGATCTGGCCGACCGAGTCTTCGCGCTCGACTTCGGCCGGCCGCTCACGCTGGGGACGCCGGCCGAGGTGCAGAACGATCCACGCGTCGCCGAGGCCTATCTCGGCGGGGCGGCGGCGTGAGCGAGCCGGCGACGCTGCCCGGCTGCCTCGTGCGCCACGCGCGCGAGCGCCCGGGGGCCGTCGCGCTGCGCAAGAAGGACTTCGGCCGCTGGCGGGAGTGGACGTGGAGCGAGTACGAGGCCTGGGTCGCGCGCGTCGCGGCCGGCCTGCGCGAGTGCGGCCTCGGGCCCGGCGACCGGATCGCGATCCTGTCCGAGAACCGCCCGGAGTGGCTGATCGGCGACCTGGCGGCGCAGGCGATCGGCGCAATCGTGGTGGGCGTCTATCCGACCAGCCCGGCGGCCGAGGTGGACTACCTGCTCCGCCACTCGGGCGCGAAGCTCCTGATCGCCGAGGACGAGGAGCAGGTGGACAAGGCGCTCGAGGTGCGCGCCGGCCTCCCGGACCTCGCCGACGTCTTCGTGGTGGATCCGCGCGGGGTGGATGCGACCGAGGCGCGGCGGTGGGAGGAGCTCGAACGTGCGGAGCCGCTCGACCTGACCGCGGCCGCGGCAGATCTCCACCCGGAGGACACTGCGATCATCGTCTACACCTCCGGCACGACCGGGCCGCCGAAGGGCGCGATGCTCTCGCACGCGAACATGCTCTACGCGGCGCGCATCTTCCGCGACGCGTACGGGACGAGGCCCGACGACGAGGTCCTCTCCTACCTGCCGCTGTGCCACATCGCCGAGCGGCTCTTCTCGGTCCTGGGCGCGGTCGAGGCGGGCTACGTCGTGAACTTCGGCGCCGGCGGCGAGTCCTTTCCGGCCGACATGCGCGAGGTCCAGCCGACGGTGTTTCTGGGCGTCCCGCGCGTGTGGGAGAAGATGCTGGCGACGGTCGAGGTGCGCATGGCCGACGCCAGCAGGCTGAAGCGTTGGGCCTGGCGACTGGCGCTGGCGAGCGGGGGCGTCGTGGGGAACCTGCTCGCCTTCCGCGCCCTGCGCGAGAAGCTCGGCCTCCTTCGCGTGCGCGCCGCCATCTCGGGCGCCGCCCCGATCGCGCCGCAGGTGCTCGAGTTCTTCGCCCGGATCGGCGTGCGCGTGCGCGAGGGCTACGGGCAGACCGAGGGAACGGCGGTGGCGACCGCGACTCCCGAGGGCGGGATCCGGATCGGCACTGTCGGCACCGCGGTGCCCGGTGTCGAGCTGCGCACGGCGGACGACGGCGAGATCCTGGTCCGGTCGCCGGGCGTCTTCAAGGGCTACTACCGCGACGACGACGCGACCCGCGCGACGGTGGACGAGGACGGCTGGCTGCACACGGGCGACGTCGGCGAGCTCGACGGCGACGGCTACCTGACCATCACCGACCGCATGAAGGACATCATCATCACCGCGGGCGGCAAGAACGTCTCGCCATCCGAGATCGAGAACAAGCTGAAGGTCTCGCCCTACGTGCGCGAGGCGATCGTCATCGGCGACCGGCGCAAGTACCTGAGCGCGCTGATCGGCATCGAGCTGGACACCGTGGCGGACTGGGCCACGCGGCGGGGCGTGCCGTTCACGACATACGGTGATCTGGCGTCCAAGGACCCGGTGCGCGAGCTGATCGGCGAGTGGGTCGAGCAGGTGAACGACGATCTCGCGCAGGTCGAGCGCGTCAAGAAGTTCAGCCTGCTCCGTAAGGAGCTCGACCACGAGGACGGCCAGCTCACGGCCACGCAGAAGGTGAAGCGCGCGGCGATCTCGGAGGAGTTCGCCGACGAGGTGGAGGCGCTCTACCGGTGACCGAGTTCCTTCAGCTCGTCGTCGCGGGGTCGGCGCTCGGGGCCCGCTACGCGCTGGTCGCGCTCGGCTTCGTGATCATCTACCGCGCCACCGGCGTGATCAACTTCGCCCAGGGCGGCCTGCTCGCGCTCGGCGCGTACTTCACCTACGCCTTCGCGAACACAGCCGACTGGCCGTTCGCGCTAGCTGCGGTTGCGGCTGTGGCCGCAACCGCAGCCGTGGGCGCGGCGACGGAGCGCGTGGTGCTGCGACCCATGGTGGGCCAGCCGGTCTTCGCGGTGATCATGATCACGATCGGCCTGCTCTTCATCATCGAGCAGGTCATCACCTCGATCTGGGGGTTCGACAACCTCAACCTGGCCGACCCGTGGGGGGTCGACACGGTCAAGGCCGGCGACGTCGTCATCGCCGTGCGCGACATCTGGACGATCGGCCTCGCCGCCGCGGCGCTGGTCGGGTTCTTCGTCTTCTTCCGCTACTCGAAGCTCGGCGTCGGGATGCGTGCCGTCGCCTTCGACCAGGAGGTCGCGCTGGCGCAGGGGATCAGCGTCCGGCGCGTCGTCGCCGTTTCGTGGGCGATCTCGGGCGCGCTCGCGGCGATCGCCGGGCTCACGGTCGCCGCCGGGCCCGCCGCGCTGTCACCGTCGATCGGAGCGATCGCGCTGGTCGCCTTCCCGGCCATGATCGTGGGCGGCATGGACTCGCCCGGCGGCGCGGTGCTCGGTGGGCTGATCATCGGGCTCACACAGGCGCTGACGGCCGGCTACCAGGAGGACTTCGCGCCCTGGGCGGGCGAGAACCTGGCCGCCGTCATGCCCTACTTCGTGATGATCGTGATCCTGCTCGTGCGCCCGCACGGGCTCTTCGGAACGCCTGAGGTGCGACGGGTCTGATGGCGCGCCCGTACGTGCGCATGACGCGGCGCTACGCGGACGACCTGCGGCTCTTCCGGGGCGGGTGGGCGAAGCTCGGCCTGGGGCTCGGGCTCGTCGCGTACCTGTTCCTCCCGTACGTCCTCGTCGACGACTTCTGGCTCAGCGTCCTCAACTACGCGGGCATCGCGGCCATCGGCGCGATCGGCCTGAACCTTCTGACGGGCTACACCGGGCAGGTCTCGCTCGGCCACGCGTTCTTCATCGGAGCGGGTGCATACACGGCGGCCCACGTGGGCGGCGAGCTGGACTGGGCGTTCCCCCTGTGGCTGATAGCCGCGATCGTCATCGGCGCCTTCATCGGCGCCGTCATCGGTCCGTTCGCCCTCCGGCTGCGCGGCAACTACCTGGCGATTGTGACCCTCGGGCTCGTCTTCATCGGCGAGCACCTCTTCCGCAACCTCGACGGCCTGACCGGCGGCAACTCGGGCACGTCGGTCCTCGCCCCGGTGGAGATATTCGGCCTCGACTTCGCGAACCTCACGCTCGGCGGCGAGGACTTCTCGCTGAACCAGGGCTATTTCTGGCTGATCTGGGGCGTCGTGATCCTCGCAACGCTCCTCGCCAAGAACCTCGTGCGCACGCGGCCCGGTCGCGCGATGCAGGCCGTGCGCGACCGCGACGTGGCCGCCGAGATCATCGGCGTCCGCCTCGGGCGGTACAAGGTGGGAGCATTCGCGGTCTCGAGTGGCCTCGCGGCCGCGGGCGGCGCGCTCTACGGCAGCTACCAGCAGTTCGTGTCGCCCGACGAATGGTCCCTATTCCTGTCGATCCAATACATCGCGATCATCATCGTCGGCGGGATCGGCACGATCTTCGGCGCGGTCGTCGGGGCGGTCGTCCTGGGCGGCATGCCCGGCCTGATCGACCGGTACAGCGACTCGATCCCATTCGTCGCCACCAGCGCGAGGGACGACGGCTTCATCAGCGTCTTCTCGCTGAACCAAGCAATCTTCGGCCTGCTGATCGTCCTGTTCCTCGTCTTCGAGCCGCGCGGCCTCGCCGCCGTGTGGCTGCGCACCAAGGCTTATTTCCGCTCATGGCCGTTCAGCTACTGAGGCAATGTTCCAACCGGGAGGAGGGTCCCAAATGAAGGTCCACCGATGGCTAGCTGTGCTAGCCGCTCTCGCCCTGTCGCTCGGCGTCGCCGCCTGCGGAGGCGCTGACGACGACGACGACGGCGGTGGCGGTGGCGGTGAGGTATCGGAAGTGCCGGGCTTCGACGGAAAGTCGATCAAGCTCGGAATCCTGACGCCGCTGACCGGCCCCGTCGCCGTGATCGGCAACCCGCTGACGGCGGGCAACGAGGTGTTCATCGACGCGGTCAACGCTGAGGGCGGGATCGCTGGCAAGTACCCGATCGAGCTCGTCCAGGAGGACACGCAATACCTCCCGAACGTGACCGTCCAGAAGTACAACAAGGTCAAGGACGAGGTCGTCTCGTTCGTGCAGGTGTTGGGCACAGCGCCGACGCTCGCGGTGCTTCCGCAGCTGAAGCGCGACCAGATGATCGCCTCGCCGGCATCGCTGGACGCATTCTGGGTGCGTGAGCCGAACCTGCTGCCGATCGGCGGGCCGTACCAGATCCAGGCGATCAACGCACTGGACTACTACGTCAACGAGGCGGATGGGGAGGGCAAGAACATCTGCTCGATGATCCAGGACGACGCCTACGGTGAGGCGGGGCAGGCCGGCGTGGACTTCGCGGCCGAGAAGCTCGGCTTCGAGGTGGTCGACACGCAGCGGTTCAAGATCGGTGACGAGGACGTGACCGGCCAGGTGCAGCAGCTCTCCGAGTCCGAGTGCGACGCGGTCTTCCTGGTCGCGACGCCCACGGACGCGGGCACGATCTGGGGCACCGCGGCACGGCTCGAGTACGCGCCGCGCTGGATCGCCCAGTCGCCGTCGTGGATCGACGAGCTGGGCGCTTCGCCGCTGGCGGAGTACCTCGCCCAGACCACGTGGATCGCGGCCGAGGGCACGGAGTGGGGCGATACCTCGGTGCCGGGGATGGAGCAGATGCTCGCCGACATCGAGGAGCACAGCCCGAAGCAGGAGCCCGACTACTACTTCGCCTTCGGGTACAACCAGGCGCGCGCGATGGTTGCGCTCCTGGAGAAGGCGGTGGAGCTCGGCGACCTGTCGCATGAAGGCATGCTGCAGGCCTCCGAGGAGCTCGGGACGGTCAGCTTCGACGGCCTGACCGACGACTACACGTACGGCGCCGCCGAGGAACGGGTGCCGCCGACCAAGAGCACGATCTTCGAGGTCGATCCGAAGAAGCCCTTCGGCCTCGGGACGCTCGAGTACCAGTACGAGTCCGAACACGCGAGCGAGTACGAGTTCGAGGCGGCCGACCTCTAGTCGGACGCTTCTCCCGGAAGGCGGCCGCGGCCACGAGCCGCGGCCGCCAGCCGGGGAGTCCAGCGTCCCTAAACTGGCCGCGGTACTCGGAGGGGTGCCGGAGTGGTTGAACGGGGCGGTCTCGAAAACCGTTGTGGGCCTTTCGGTCCACCGAGGGTTCGAATCCCTCCCCCTCCGCTAGCGGCGGGCTGCGGCAGCTCGTGTGCCGACCATGCGAACCCCGCTCCGCGGGCGCAGGGTCAACGTGGCCTCGGGCTCGACCTCGTGCCCGGGCACCAAGTCGAAGACGAAGCGCTGGCTGAGCATCGCCGTGATCAGGGTCGTTTCCATGAGCGCGAAGCTCGAGCCGATGCAGACCCGCCGGCCGCCACCGAACGGCAGGTATGCCGATCGGTGCCGGCCCTTTCCGTTCCCCGGCATGAAGCGCTCAGGGTCGTAGCGCTCCGGGTCCGGCCAGAAGCGGGGGTCGTGGTGGATACCGTGGATCGGGATGATCACGCTCGAGCCCTTCGGGATGCGGTGCCCGCCGATCTCGTCGGCGGCGATCGCGACGCGCGGGATGCTCCACGCCGGCGGGTAGAAGCGCATCGCCTCCTGGAAGCAGGCGGTGGTCCAGGGCAGTTGCGGGAGGTCGTCGACCGTCGGCTGGCGCTCGCCGAGCACGGCGTTCACCTCGGCGAGCATGCGCTCGCGCGCGCCGGGGTTCAGCGCCAGCAGGTACCACATCCACGCCATCGCGTTGGCCGTGGTCTCGTGGCCCGCCAGCATGAAAGTGGTCGCTTCGTCGCGCACCCGGCGCAGTGGCAGCCGACCGTGCCCGTCCTCGGCGTGAAGGAGGAGGTTCAGGAGGTCGTCGCCGTCGGTGGGGTTGGCGCGGCGCTCGTCGATCAGCTCCCAGACCGCTTCGTCGACTGTGCGCATGACCCACTGCATGCGGCCCAGCCCGCGGGGCAGGAACGGCGAGCGCTGGATCACGCCGCCCGTCGCGCGAACGCTCCATGCCGGCGGCCCGGCGACCATCAGCACGCGCGTCGCGATCTCGGCTCCGCGCAGGCCCTCGGTCACGGCGCGGCGCACCCTGCGGGCGACGTCTCCGAAGCGGTGGCCGAAGAGCGCGGCGCCGACGACGTCGAGCGTCAGCTCGACCATCGCGCCGGTCATCTCGACCTCGACCTGCTCCGACCCCGAGTCGAGCTCGTCGACGAAGGCCGCGATCGGGTCGATCATCAGGTCGACCATCCCGCGCACGTGGCGCTTGGCCATCACGGGGTTGAGCAGCATCCGGTGACGCCGCCATGACGCGTCCTCGTCGGTGAAGAGGTTGAGCCCGAGCACCATCCGCAGAAGCTCGTACTCGACGCTCTTGTGGTAGCGGTCGGCTGCCTCGTGGAGCACGTGGTCCACGAACTCCGGGTGGCGCAGCACGAACACCCGCCGCCGCCCGAGCCGGACCGTGGCTATGTCATGGCCCTCGACGCCGCGCCCCATGGGCCCGTCGACGCGTAGCCCCCTGCGTAGGAGGTCCCAGGAGGTGGCCAGTGAGGGAAGGGAGGGCGCCGCCGCTGCCATGGTGGGCTCGCCGGTCACGGATCCCGGTAGACGTCCTCCTGCGCGGCCTTCTCCGCGCACGCCCGGTCGACGGGGACCGAGTCGATCACCTGCGCGCCGCCGCGGCCGTAGCCGAAGTAGGGCTCCCACGCCTCCGGGAACCACGGGAAGGCGGACGGATCGCCCGAGACGTTGGCGAAGGTGAAGTTCTGGACAGCAGCGCCGCCGACTCCGCGTGCGCGGTCGATGAAGTACCCGCCGTCCCAGTTGTAGGTCTCGGTCTGCTCAGCATCCTGGTCGATCGCGCCGCGCCAGTGGTCGTGCTGGTAATAGAAGCATTTGTCGGCCGCGTAGTCGACGCGCGCCGGTTCGCCCCTCAGGAAGTCCACGATCCCTAGATCCGGCAGCACGCTCTGGCCCGTCTTGTCGTACTCGACACAGAGGGGGTCGGCGTCGGGGTCCGGGATGTCCGTGCCCCTGCCCGCCTGCTGGAGCTCGCAATTGAAGGGACTCGTCCCGTCGTACCCCACGAGCTCGACGGCGTGCGCCGCGGGGGTGGCCGCGAACGCGACCAGGCTGAGGAGAAGTGAGATACGGATCATCGGCGACCCTTTCGCAGTCGGCCTTCGCCGGGGCGAGGGCGGTGGTGGGGATTTGCCACGGGTGGAGGAGCGAGATTCTTGCCGAGGCGGCGCACGAGCCCCGCGGCCATGCGCTCGGCGTTGGCGGCGATCGTGAGCGACGGGTTGACGCCCAACGCCGTCGGGACAGCAGCGCCGTCGGTCACGAACAAACCGGGGTGGCCGAAGACCTCGCCGTGGGCGTCGACGACGCCCGTCTCGGGCGTGTCGGCCATGCGCGCCGTGCCGATCGGGTGCGCGGAGTAGGCCATCTCGCCGTAGGTGGGCGAGACGTTGAAGGCGACGTCCAGAAGCTGGCCGCCCATGCGCTCGAGCAGGCCGCCCACGATTCGGCGGGCGTCCTCGTAGAGCTTCTGCGTCGTCCGGTCGACGGGGAAGTCGATATCCGAGATGCCGAAGGCGGGGCTCAGGCCGTACTGGTCGCTGGACGAGACGGCGGTGCGCACCTGTCCCGGGCTTCCGTCCACCCCGATGATGGCCAGGCCGACCATCCGCTGCCCGTAGTCCCGCATCACGTCCTTCTTTCCCCGCCCCCACCAGCGATCATGCGCGTCACCGTTCAGAAGCGTGGCGGGGGCCAGCTGGTGCTGGGTGATGATGATGAACCCGTGGCTCTCGAGG
Source organism: Thermoleophilaceae bacterium (assembly GCA_035629775.1). GTDB lineage: Bacteria > Actinomycetota > Thermoleophilia > Solirubrobacterales > Thermoleophilaceae > DASPHG01. The sequence goes on from DASPHG010000045.1 coordinate 8,344, forward strand.
AACTCGTAACAGACGGTGTCCATCGCGACGCCCTCGTGCTGACGGGCGAGTCCGTTGCCGGGAAGGGCGGGGTCCTCGGGCAGGAGCGCAGCGAGCGCGAAGTCGCCGTTGCCGGAGAGGTTTTTGCCTAGCTGCTGCGACAGTCCCGGCAGGAAGGGGCGCGATCGCAGGAGCAGGCCGGCGGTCCCGATGGCACCACCCGCCACGATTACCTGCTCAGCCTGGATCTCGGTCGTCGCCGACGGCCCCTTCGGCGACATGAGGTTCGTCTGGTCCGGCGGGCCGTAGGTGACCCGGTAGCCGCCGTCAGCCGGCGCGATGCGGACGGCCTCGCTCTTGGGGCGGATCTCGGCACCCGCCCGTTCGGCGCCGAGCAGGTAGTTCATCGGTAAGTGGTTCTTGCGACCGAAGCGGCAGCCCGTGTTGCAGAAACCGCAGTGGAGACAAGCCGTCGTGGCCTGGCGGATCGGGTCGACGCGGTAGCCGAGGGCATTCATGTGCCGCGCCCACACGCCGCCGCGCTTGGCCACCTCGCGGAAGCTGAGCTGGTGGGTGCCGAGCGCGGCCTCTGCCCGCCGGTACCACGGGTCGAGCGCACGGCGCGACAGCTCGCGCGGCCAGATGCGTCCGCGCGCGTTCTCGCGGTCGAACACGAAGCTGGGTGCGCGCAGGCTCGCCCCCGAGTACACGAGCGAGCCGCCGCCTACGCCGGTGCCGGCCAGCACCGTCAGCCCGTTGCCGGTGAACTGGTGCACGAGCGGAAGCAGCTTCTTCGGGTCGATGTCGACCTGGAGCTCGTCATCGCGGTAGCGGCGCCCTCGCTCGAGCATGACCACGCGGCGTCCCGCGCGCGCGAGGTAGTAGGCCGTGATCGCGCCGCCGAACCCGGTGCCGACGATGCAGACGTCGGTGCGCTCGGGGCTCACCGGGGGTTTCCGTCCGCCGTCATGCCCTCGAAGCTCAGCTCGTAAGTGTGGTGCGGCCAGTAGCCGTCTGAGTGCGGCGGCAGTCCGATGACCTTGAGGCCGACGTCGCCGGCGCTCTGCCCGTAGTAGGCGAGATAGGTGAGCACGCCGAACAGCGAGTACGCGAGGGCCGTGGGGTTCGAGCCGCCGTCCGGCCAGCCCGGCATGCGGTCGTCGAGCACGCGCTCGCGGTCGGCGTAGGGGAGCGCAAGGTCGAAGGCCGCCAGACGGCCGAGGATGACCGGCGTCGCGCTTTGCACGTCCGTGTGGATCACGGGAAAGACGGTGGCGAGGCCGTAGAACGGGTCGTAGAGCACGTCGATGACGCCGGCCTCGACGGCGCCTGGGTCGTGATCGCCGCCACCGGCCGGACCGGGAACGATCGTGTCGGCGAGCGCCGCGACGGTCGCACGGACCGCCTCGTCGGTGGGTACCGGGGACCGCTGCACGGTGGCGGCCATCGCCGCACCGGCATCCGCCAGCGCCTCGGCGACGGCGGTCATTCCCGTGAGGCCGAGGACGCCCGCGCCGCCGGCGGCGAGGAGTCGCCGCCGGGTGAGGAGCTGCCCGTCCATGGTGTCTACAACGAAGCGCGCGGGGAATGCTTGCTGGCGCCGGTGCGCGCCATGGCGGAGGGGTCTTGTACTAGCTCCCGTTCCCATATTCGTTCCCCCGCTGGCGAGACGGCGCCCCGGCCCACACGCCCGAGTCCTATTCTGTCGCTATGGGGGGAATCCGGGCAGGGGCGCTGGTCGCTGCGCTGACACTCACGCTGCCGCTTGCGACGGCTGACGCCAAACGGGCGCCAGAGATCCGCACGCTTTCCAACCGCGCGGATCTGATCAGCGGCGGTGACGCGCTGATCCAGGTGACATTGCCGAAGAAGGCGTCCAAGCTCAAGGTGAGGGTCAATGGGCGCAATGTCACTCGCCTGCTCACGACGCGCCGGGGCGGTCGCGCCCGTGGCGTAATCACGGGCCTGAGAATCGGTGAGAATCGAGTGGCCGCTCGCGCCGGGCGCGCGCGGTCCGCGGAGCTCACGATTACGAACCACCCGGTGGGCGGTCCGGTATTCGCCGGCCCCCAGGTCCAGCCGTGGACCTGCACGACCGAGGAAGCGGGGCTGGGTGAGCCGACGGATCCGCAGTGCAACGCGCCGACGAAGGTGACCTACGTCTACAAGTCGACCGGCGGCGGAGCGCTTCAGCCCTACGACCCGGCGGATCCGCCGACCGACGTGGCCCAGACGACGACCGACCAGGGAAAGACGGTCCCGTTCGTCGTGCGGGTCGAGATGGGCACGCAGGACCGTGGCATCTACCGGACGGCGGTGCTCGCGCGGCCAGCCGATGACCTGCGACGGCTACCCGGCTGGAACCACAAGCTGTTCGTGCCGTTCGGCGGCGGCTGCGCGGCGCTTTACAGGCAGACGGTCCCCGAGGGAACGCCTGACGAGTTTGCGCTCGCGCGCGGGTTCATGGTTACGGCCAGCGGGCTGAACACGCTCAACCAGAACTGCAACGAGGCGGTCTCGGCCGAGGCCCTGATGATGCAGAAGGAGCACATCGTCGAGCAGTTCGGGGCGATCCGCTACACGATGGGCACGGGCGGCTCGGGCGGCGCGATCCAGCAGTACGACATCGCCGCCGCGTATCCCGGCCTGCTCGACGGGATCATGCCGAGTGCCTCGTTCGCCGACGTGGTGACGACGGAGGCCGAGGTCGTCGATTGCGGCCTCCTCAACAACTACTACTTGAACACGTCGCCCCACCTCTGGGCCAACGGCGCGCAGCGCGCCGCTGCGGAGGGGCACGCGAACGTGGGGTCGTCGTGCGCGGCCTGGACCGCGCTGTTCCTTCCAGCCGGCGACCCGCAGGGCCGCGGGCCGTTTGGCCTTCCCGTCCAGGCGCTGGACTGCGGCGTCCCCGCGGACCAGAAGTACCACCCGCAGAACAACCCCGAGGGCGTGCGCTGCGACATTGGTACCTACCAGGGCTCGATCTACGGCTACCGGCCCGACGGCCTGGCGCGCCGGCCCGTCGACAACGTCGGCATCCAGTACGGCCTGGATGCACTCAACGCCGGGCTGATCTCGACGGAACAGTTCGTCGATCTCAACGAGAAGATCGGCGGCTACGACATGGACCTCGAGCCGATGCCCGAACGCATGCGGGCCGATCCTCGCTCGCTGCCCATCGCCTACCGCACCGCACGCGTGGCCGACGCCCGCCAGCTCGCGAAGGTCCCAATCATCGACCTGCGCGGCCAGGACAACGAGGAGATCCACCAGTCCTACTACTCGTACACGGTGCGCGCGCGGCTGGACGCAGCCAACGGAACGCACGCCAACCAGGTCATATGGACCGGTGCGGTGCCGCTTGCGGGCGACTCGACCTTCGCGACGCGCGCGTTCATCCAGATGGACAGGTGGCTCGCCGCGGTCGAGGCCGATAGGTCGAGGGCCTCGCTGCGGCGAAAGGTCATCGAGAACAGGCCCCCCGGCCTTGGTGACGCCTGCTACCTCGAGGGCCATCAGGTGGTTGACCAGAACAGCTGTCGGCAGCTGTTCCCGTACTACTCCAACCCGCGGATCGCGGCCGGAGCGCCGTTCTCGAACGACGTGCTGAAGTGCCGACAGCGGCCGCTCGACCGCTCGGCCTACGAGATCACCTTCAGTGACGCGCAGTGGGACCGGCTGACCGAGGTCTTCCCGGGCGGCGTGTGCGACTACCGCCGACCCGGCGTCGGACAGCAGCGCTCGCGGCCGTGGATGACTTTCGCCGACGGCCCCGGGGGCCGCCCGCTCGGCGCCGCCCCGAGGTCCAGGCCGCTGACGAACAAGCCTGCTTAGTTCTTCTTGCGTCATCGACCGGTCGCTGGGACCATGTCCTCGTGGCCCGACTCGCTCTCCTGGCGGCCCTCGCGCTGCTCGGCACCTCCCCGGCAGCGGCGGCAGCCAAGCCGAAGGTGAAGCGCGTGCTACCCGCGGCCGCGGTCCCGGGCGCCGCGATCGAGGTCAAGGGCACCGACCTCAAGCGCGCCAAGGTCACCGTTGCGGGCAAGAAGGCGGAGGTGCTCGGTTCGACCAAGAAGAAGCTTCGCGTGGTCGTCCCTGCTGCGAAGCCCGGCAAGCGGAAGCTGGTCGTCCGCAAGGGGCGGCGCAAGGCCTCCGCGGTGCTACGGATCCTCAAGCGGTTCGACGGCACCGCGAATTTCAGGCTCGAGAAGTCGCAGGCGAAGACCGCCGGGATCGGTCCGGCCGGCGGCGCCGTCAGCGTCGAGGGAGCGGACGGCACCCGCTACGAGTTGACCGTCCCGGCCGGCGCGCTGGCGAGCGAGAGGCAGATCTCCGTCACGCCGGTCAAGTCGTTCTCCGGGCTACCGTTCAGCGGCCGCGCCCGCGGCGCCAGCCTGCAGCCCTCCGGCCTGACCTTCGCAGAGCCGGCCACGCTGACGATCACGGTCAAGAAGGCGCTGCCGAAGGGGACGGTCGGCTTCAGCACCGCCTCCGACGGCGGCGCGCTCGAGGTCCAGGCGCTCGGAGCCGGCCGCCGCACGCTGAAGATCCGCATCGATCACTTCAGCAGCGGCGGGGTGGTGCCCACGAACCCAGCAGACTTCGCCAACGCCGTGGCGCCGCTGCTCGTCCAGCAGCCGATGCAGGAGGCGGCGATCCGCAGCATGATCGACCTGATCGCGACCTACGAGGTCGCGTTCTCGCCCTTCTGCCCCATCCAGCCGGCGTGCGGCGATGCCATCGCGCAAGCGCTCAGCTCGCTCGACACGACGATCGCGACGCGCTGCGCGGACACGACGCCCTTCGGGCGCACGCTGCGCGCCGCATCGGGAATCTTGCGCCTGCAGGCGATGCGGCAGCAGCTCGACGCCACCGACGATCCCAGCCGCACCTGCCGCGAGAGGATCCTCACCGACGTCCTGACCGCCGCCAAGGCGGCGACCTGCGACCAGGGCGCGGACCCACTGGCGGCCCGCAACGTCCTCGAGATCGACGACCTGCGGCACTGGTTCGCCGGGCAGCAGCAGGCCACGCTCGACCTGGACGGCGACGGCGACTTCACCAACCTCGAGTTCATGTACGCGATGGTCGGCGTGCTTTCGACCGAGGGCTTGCAAACGGCCGAGCTCACCGCCCGGACTTGCGCTGACAACGCCATCGCCGGCATCCCGGCGCACGCGCGGTCGATTTGCGGCGCGAACCTGGCCGGCGCACTGCGCCGGCTGCAGACCGGGATCGCCTACGGGGTCGCGTTGGAAGACTCGAGCTTCCCCGCCCAGGCCTACAACGACGCATTTGACTTCTGCCGGCTGGCAGTCGCCGTCGACCCGACCGCCGCGGCGCTCCAGCCGGGCGGCACACAGCAGTTCTCGGCCGTCGTCTCGAACCTCGTCAATCCCGCCGTCAACAAGGGCGTCACCTGGACGGCGAGCGGTGGGACGGTCTCGAGCACCGGCTTCTACACGGCGCCGAGCCAGCCCGGCACCTACACGGTCACCGCTACCAGCACGCACAACCCGGCGCGCAAATCGAGCGCCCAGGTGACGGTCGTTGCCGAAACGATTCGGATCGACGGGGGCGGTGGGAGTGCGGGCGCCGCCGGCGAGCTGAGCTGCTTGAACGCCTCCCCCGAGGAGTGGGGAGACTCCGACGCCTCGGCCAACGCGAACTTCTCGATCTCCAAGGGCGGGCAGGGGGAGATCCCCGCCGCCGACTGCGCCCATGGCCTGCAGAAAGCAAGCGGAAGCGGCAGCGCCACCGGCTCGGCGTCGGTGACGTCGACGGGAGCGACGCTGAGCGTGAGCGGCCAGGGCTCGATGCAGGGCGAGGGCCACGAGCGCAACTTCAACATCGCCGGGATGTCGGCTGACGGCGCGATCACGTTCACGGTGCTGTCCGGCTCCGTCGCCTACACGCTCACGTCAAGCCACCAGGCGAACGACGGGGCGGGCAGCCAGGCCGAGAGCTATGCGGGCATGGACGGGCTGCCGAGCAGCGGCACGCTGCCCCCGGGCACGTACACGCTGGGCGCGGGGGTGTCCTGCCACGGGTTCATGTCGACGACCACGAGCACCATCGATGAAGTCGACTTCAGCTGCGACGGCTCGGCGTCGGCCACGGTGGTGCTGACCTTCTAGCGAGGCGCGCCGCTGGCGCGGCAACTCGATGCGGTGTACGGTCGACTGAGGCCACCCCTTCGCTTCGGCTGCCTCTCGCGCGCACACTTCGGCGCTTGCGACATCGGCGCCCCGTGGTGGCGACGTTGGGATACGCCGGAGTCTCGACGGACTCGCACGGCTTCCGGTTTTCTCCATAAAGGAGGCGGCCATGCCGCTGTCACAGTCGTCCGATCCGCGCCCCGGCACGGACGGACACCCGGTGTTCCCCGGCTGGCGCTGGGCTCTCGTCGTCGGTTTTGCATTCCCGGTGGCCGGCCTGACCGGGTGGGCCGTCGGTGGGCACGTCGACTCGGCCAGCGCCGCGCTCATTGGAGGCGCGATCACGGGCGCGGGTCTCGGCGCGGCCCAGTGGCTCGCGGCCAAGGAGATGTTCGGTCCGTGGCCGGCGTGGGTCGCGGCGAGCGCCGTGGGCTACGCCGTCGGGCTCGCGGCGGGCGCGGCACTCGTCGGATACGAGACCAGCCTGGGGTCGCTTGCTGCGATGGGCGCGGTGAGCGGAGCCGTTCTCGGCGGCGCCCAGGCATTCGCCCTCGCACGGCAGGGTCAGAAGCAGCTCGCTATCGCCTGGGGTGGTGCGATGCCGCTGCTGCTCGCAGTCGGGTGGAGCGTGACGACGGTCGCGGGCATCGACGTCGACGAGCAGTTCACTGTCTTCGGCGCGGCAGGCGCTGTTGTCTTCATGGTGCTCAGCGGCCTGCTGCTGGCACGCTTCATGCCGGCGCGCGAGGTAGCCGAGGCGTGACCGGGGCGACGTTGATCGCCGTTCCAATCCTGTTCAACGTGGGGTTCGCTCTGCTCGCGCAGCGCTTCGACTACCCCGACGTCCTCCGGCAGCCCAGCCACGACGTTCTAAGGCGGTTCCGCGAGGGCGGCTCAGCCCTCCTCCTGATCTGGTGGATGTTCGCGGTGACGGCTGTGCTTTTCGCTCTGCTCGCGGTCCTGCTCGCCGGTGAGCTTGCTGGTGCGGACGGGACGGTGGTAGCCATGTCCGTGGTGGTCGGTGTCCTGGCATCGGCGGTCCAATTTCTCGGTCTGATCCGCTGGCCGTTCCTCGTGCCCTACCTGGCTCGCGAAGCCGAAAAGGCCCCCGCAGGCTCGGCCCGCGCGGAGGCTGTCGATGTCGTGTTCCAGTCGTTCAACCGGTACCTCGGGGTCGCGGTGGGAGAGCATCTCGGATACGCGCTGACCGGGCTGTGGACGGTGCTTGCCGGAGTGGCGTTGATCCAGGCCGAAGCGGTGCCGGCCGCGCTCGGGGTCGCGGGGATCGCGATCGGGCCGCTCTTCACGGTATCGGCGGTCGAGTTCCTTGGACGCTTCGAGGCTTCCGGCTGGAAGCTCGCCGGCAAGCTGACGCCCATTGCCTACGTCCTGTGGTCGATCTGGCTCGTGGCGATCGGGATTGCGCTTCTCGCCTGACCGTTGCTGCAGTAAGGGCAACCCGTCGAAAGCACGACCCAAGATCACCCGATCGGAGGGTGGCCACCCACGAGGGTTGATGAAAGACTGAAGGGAGTTGGGCGGCATCGGCGGGATTGCCTGCTCCCCTTGGACTCGTAGGAGGACTCCCGCATGGCTCGCTGGACTCGGTTCGTCATTCGAAACCGCAAGAAGGTGCTTCTTGCGTGGTTTGTCGCCGTCATCGCCGGCGCCGCGCTCTCGGCGAATCTCGCGGAGCTCCTGAGCAATCGGTTCTCGGTCCCCGGCGCGGAGGCCGAAGAGGGCCTCGAGCTACTCGAGGACAAGTTCGTCGAGCGCGGCCTCAACTTCACGCTGGTCGCGGAGCCTCGTGGAGCCGAGGTGGGCCCGGTGCTCATCGCTCGCCTCCAGCGGGCCGTGGACGAGGCGGCTCTCCAGGTCGAGGACGGCAAGGCCGGGGCCGTGCGTCCCGTCAATTCGCTCCTGATAGCGCAGATCACGACGTCGCTCGAGCAGACCGACGCCGCCGAGCGGGTACCGGACATGCGCGACGCGATCGGGGACGTCCAAGGCGTCAAGACGTACCTGACCGGCGCGCCTGCGATCGAGCACGACATGACACCGGTCTACGAGGAAGACCTGCTCAAGGGTGAGACGATCGCGATCCCGATCGCGCTGCTCGTGCTGGCGTTCATGCTCGGCACCCTCACCGGCATCGCTGTCCCGTTGCTGTTCGCGCTGGCGACCATCCCCGTCACCCTCGGGGGCGTTTGGGTTGTCGCGCATGCCTTCGACATGGCCGAGTACGTGCAGAACATCGTCACGCTGATCGGGCTGGCGATCGCAATCGACTACTCGATGCTGGTGGTGTTCCGCTTCCGCGAGGAATTGCGGCGAAACGACAGCCCGACCGAGGCTCTCGTCACCACCATGGAGACCGCGGGCCACGCGACCATCTTCTCCGGCATGACCGTGGCGGTTGGGCTCGGGCTGCTCATCTTCATGCCGCTGCCGTTCATGCAGTCGATGGGCATCGGCGGAGTGCTCGTTCCCCTCGTGTCGATCGCCGCCGCGGCGACGCTACTGCCTGCCCTCCTAGCCGTGATGGGGGCGAAGGTGAACCGCCTGCGAGTGGTGCCGAAGAGCGTGCTTGAGCGCCGCAGCAAGGGCGAGGGAGGCGTCTGGGCGCGCCTCGCTCAGTCGATCATGCGCCGGCCTGTCCCATACCTGGCCATCTCCACCGCCATCATGATCGCGCTGGCCGTCCCCGCCACCGAGATGGACCTGACCGGTGGGGACAACCGCGGCCTTCCGGAGACGACCGAGGCGACGCAGGGTCTCGGACTGCTCGACGACACACTCGGTCCGGGCGCGCTGTCCCCGAACCAGATCGTGGTTGACACCGGCGCGGTGGATGGCGCTTGGGGAGCGGACATGATGGCTGCCCAGCGAAGGCTCGCGGCCAAGCTCTCCGGCGATCCCGAGATCGACAATGCCACGGTCGAGACCGCTGGCACCATCACGGACCAAGCGGGGGTCCCGCCCGACCAGCTCGTCGGGCTAGCCCGCAAGAGCAACCTTGTGGACCGCACCGGGCGCTACGTGCAGATCCGCGCGGCCGGGCGCCACGACACCGGCTCGAAGGAGGCGCAGGACCTGGTTGAGCGAATTCGGGACCGGTACGTCCCCGAATCTGGTTTCCCGGCCGGTGCGGACGTGACGGTCACGGGCGCAGCCGCGTTCGGGGTCGACTTCATCGACGTCGCATATGGGGCGTTCCCGTTCCTCATCCTCGCGGTCCTTCTGATCAGCTACCTGATCCTGCTGCGCGCATTCCGGTCGCTGTTCCTGCCGTTGAAGGCGGTGGCGTTGAACTGTCTCTCTGTCGCGGCCACATACGGCGTGCTGGTGCTCGTCTTCCAGCACGAGCTGGGTGCGAACATCGGCCTCGACACCTCGCCGCAGGTCGAGGCCTGGATTCCGATCTTCCTTTTCGCGATGCTCTTCGGGCTCTCGATGGACTACGAGGTATTCCTGCTCTCGCGGATGCGCGAGGAGTGGGACAAGCGGCGGAACAACGAGGACGCCGTCGCCTTCGGCCTCCAGCACACCGGCCGGATCATCACCGCGGCGGCGATCATCATGATCGCGGCATTCGCGGGCTTCACAGCCGGCACCTTCGTCGGGCTGCAGATGTTCGGGGTCGGGCTATCCATCGCGATCCTGCTCGACGCCACGATCGTCCGAATGATCATGGTGCCGGCCACGATGAAACTCATGGGCGATTGGAACTGGTACCTCCCGGATCGAGTGGCCCGCTGGATGAGGATCAAGGAACCGACGGTTCCGGAGCCGGACCTCGGGGACGCGGGCCCCGACGTCGTCGACGAGGCGACGGTTCGCGAGTGGCTGGCCGGCACGCCGCATGCGGCCGGCCTCTGGATCGACGTCGGTCAAGACGGCGCGCTGCATATGGCCGCCGTTGAGCGAATGCGACGAACGCTGCGTCCGGGTGATGCATTCGCCGACCTGGGTGGCGGACGGATGGCCGTATTCCTGCCCGATCTCCGAAGCCATCGCGACGCAGCGGCCGCTGCCGATCGAATCGAGCGCAGACTGCGAGAGCCGTTCAAGATCGGGGACGAGCTGGTGGAGGCGCGTGTCGACGTGACCATCGAGGAGCACGTGGAGCCCCGTCCGGAGTCGGTCGCATGACGTTCGAACGGAACGAAGTCATCGTCGTGGGCGGCGGCCAGGCTGGTCTCGCGATCGGTTACTACCTGGCCCGGCAAGGACGGCGCTTCACGATCCTCGAGGCCGCAGCAGAGCCAGCCGCCTCTTGGCGTGAGCGTTGGGATTCGCTCACCCTATTCACACCTGCGCGGTACGACGGGCTGCCGGGGCTTCCTTTCCCAGGCGATCCAGATCGGTACCCGGAGCGCGATGAGGTCGTCGAGTACCTGACCGAATACGCGCGCCACTTCGATCTCCCGATTGAGCTGAACAGCCGCGTCCAAGCGCTACGTCTGAGCGGGGACAGGTACGCGGTCGAACTCGCCGACAGGACGCTCGATGCGGACCAAGTCGTAATCGCGACCGGGCCATTCCAGGTTCCGTTCATCCCGGCTATCGCGGACGGACTCGCGCCGGACGTGGCGCAGATGCACAGCACGGAATACCGCAACGCCGACCGACTGCCGGCAGGGCCGGTGCTCGTCGTCGGCGGCGGCAACACGGGCTTCCAGATCGCGGCCGAGCTTGCAGGGTCGCGCGAGGTGCATTTGTCGATCGGCTCGCGCCAGATGCCACTGCCTCAGCGCCTATTGGGCAGGGATCTGTTCAGGTGGCTCGAGGCAATGGGCCTGATGCACAAGACGGTCGACTCGCGCTTCGGGCAGCGGATGAAGGACCGCGACACCCTGATCGGCTCGAGTCCACGCACCCTCCGGCGTAGGCACGGCGTAGTGATCCACGGCCGAGCGACGGGCGCCACGGACGGGACGGTGACCTTCACGGACGGCAGTGGGGTCGCTCCGAGCACGGTCATCTGGGCGACCGGATTCCGATTCGACCATTCATGGATCGATGCGCCAGTGTTCGAGGACGGACGCCTGGCGCACACCCGCGGCGTCACCGCATCGCCGGGTCTTTACTTCCTCGGCCTCCTGTGGCAGCACACGCGCGGCTCGGCGCTGCTCGGCTGGGTCAGGGACGACGCCGAGTACCTGGCGGAGCAGATCGGCGCGCGCCAGGCGGCACGCGCTACAGCGGGCCCGCCTTCGCTGCCGCCCGCGATCGCTGCAAAGCCAACCCCTTAGCCACAAACCCGAACTGGAGGCTCGCATGGCTATTCACATTGACCATTTCCCGACGGACATTTCGAATCTCGCGCCAAGCAAGATGCCGGAGATTCTCGACGTCTGCGACGGCGGATCTGTTGCGCTTCGGATCGCTCCCGTCGCGAAGCAAATCGGCGACAGCACCGTACGGATGCTCGCCTACAGCGGCTCGATTCCGGGGCCCACGCTAAGGGTCGCGGAAGGTTCGGAGATCGCGGTCAACGTCGAGAACCAGGGCGACCTCGAGGCGACGGTCCACTGGCACGGACTACGACTCGACAACCGCTACGACGGAACACACGAAACGCAGCGGCCGATGGAAGTCGGGGAGAGCTTCGAGTACCGGATCTCCTTCCCTGATCCCGGCGTCTACTGGTACCACCCGCACATCCGGCAGGACTACGGGCAAGAACTGGGGCTCTACGGCAACATCATCGTGGTGCCGGCCGATCCTGATTACTGGCCGCCGGTTCACCGAGAGCTCGCACTCACCCTCGACGACATCCTGATCGAGGACGGCCACGTTGCTCACTTCAGTCCGGCGGAGACCACTTATTCCGCCATGGGCCGCTTCGGGAACCACATGCTCGTGCAAGGCGAGACCGACTTGGCAATGGCCGCCCAGCAGGGGGAGGTCGTCCGCTTCTACCTGACCAACACCGCCAACACACGCGTCTTCAACGTGGCAGTTCGCGGAGGCCGAATGAAGCTCGTCGGTGGTGACAGCGGGCGCTGTGAGCACGAGCAATTCGTCGACGCGGTCGTACTCGCGCCGTCGGAACGGGTCGTGGTCGATGTTCTGTTCGACGCGGCCGACGCGGCGCTGCTGGAGCATCGTACGCCCGACCGCACGTACGAACTCGTGTCAGTCGAAATCGCGCACGGAGCCGTTGACCCGGAGCCGACGCGGATGTTCCGCAAGCTCCGCACGAACGCGGAGCTGGTCGCCGAGCGCGAACGTATCGAGCCGTACCGCGATGTCGAGCCGGACAAGACAATCGCGTTCGTGGCCGAGATGGACTTCGAGACGCCGGAAGGACGCGTCGTTTTCGAATGCCCCATGCACCCGGACGTGGTGACCGCCGAGGAGGGGTCGTGTCCGGATTGCGGCATGAAGCTGATGCCGCGTGCGGCCGCAGCCCTGTTCACGTGCCCGATGCACCCCGAGGTCGTCAGCGCGATGGAGGGCAAGTGCCCCGACTGCGGCATGAAGCTGATGCCCAGCGAGAGCGGCTTGCTCTTCGCCTGTCCGATGCATCCGAGCGTCATCCGAGCCGCTGAGGGCAAGTGCCCCGACTGCGGCATGAAGCTGATGCCGGCGATCCCGGTCGCGACCTTCGCCTGCCCAATGCACCTCGAGGTCACAAGTCATGAGCAAGGCAAGTGTCCCGAGTGCGGGATGAAGCTGATGCCGGCCCTGAACGTCGCCGGAGGGTCGGCGAAAGACCACGCCGGGGCTGACAACGACACGGGGCAGACGCACGATCACGCATCGGGCGCGATCGAGTGGGAAGACGACATGGTCGAGGTCAACCGGAAGACCACGCCCGCCAACACGCGCTGGAAGCTGATCGACCGCTCGACGGGCGCAGAGAACCACGCGATCGATTGGAAGTTCCGCGTCGGCGATCGGGTGAAAATCCGCCTCATCAACGAGATGGATTCCGACCACCCGATGCACCATCCGTTCCACATCCACGGGGCGGGTCGATTCCTCGTGCTCAGTCGTGACGGGGTCGAGGATCCGAACCTGGTGTGGACCGACACGGTGCTGGTCAGGACAGGCGAGGTCATCGACATCGTGCTCGACGTGACCCACCCCGGACGGTGGATGGCTCACTGCCATATCGCCGAGCACCACGAGAGCGGAATGATGTTCAGCTTCGACGTCACCCCAAGTGGCGACGACGTCTGAAGCCAATGAATAGTTCGCTAATGCGTCCAAACGGGCGTATGGTCGGTTAGTGAGGCTCGCACCTACCGCTATCGCTCTGGCGGTAGCGGTGGTTGCCGCGGCGCCGGCCGCGCACGCCGCTCGGGTCGTCCCGACGAAGGCGGTCCCGGGCGCGACCGTCGAGCTCCGCGGAGGCGACCTCCCGAAGAAGGGGAAGGTCAAAGTGGCGGGGAAGCGCGCCGAGGTGGTCTCCCGGGAGGGATCGCGGCTGCGGTTCGTCGTGCCGAGAGTGTCCGCGGGCCCTCGCGCCGTGCGCGCGGGCGACGCGCAGGCGACACTCGAGGTGCTGAAGCGCTTCCGCGGAAAGGTCGGCGTCACCCTGGCCGGGAAGCACGCCGAGAAGAAGAAGGTCGGGCCGAACGGCGGGTCCATCAGCGCGAGCCACGACGGGATCAAATACAAGCTCGAGGTGCCGGCCGGTGCCCTTGTGAAGAAGACCGCGATCACGATGACGCCGGTCGCAAAGCTGAAGAACCTGCCGCTCACGGGCAGCGCGCCGGCGGCCGTTCAGCTCCGACCGAGCGGTCTGGAGTTCAAGACGCCGGCGCAGCTCGTGATCACCGGGATGAAGAAACCAGGGCGCCAGGTCGGCTTCACCATGACCGACAGGGGACGCGGCCTCGAGCTCGTTCCCGCGGAGAAAGACGGCAGGCGAGTCACGGTGGCGGTCGAGCACTTCTCGACCCCGGGCGCGGGCGGTCCGACCCCGCAGGACTACGTGAATCTCTTCGCGCAGTTCCTGAACTCGACTGACGCGATCCTCACCCGCGGCCAGGTGGAGACGCTTCTGAGGGAGATCGAGATCGTCCAGAACCGCTTCCCGGACTTCTGCGAGGTCCAGACCATCTGCGAGGACGTCAAGGAGCGCGCCCGGGAGTCGCTCAAGCGGCTGATCGACCAGGAATGCATCCGCCAGACCTCACAACCGAGCGTCGGGGGCATCTCGATTCTGCTCGACCTCGTCGCGCAGATCGAACTGCTCGCCGGGGACGCAGCGGTGCCTGACTGCGTCTACGACATCCTCAAAGCGCTCGCCGAGCCGGCGATCGCGAACGTGGAAACCAGGCCGTTCGACAGGACGAACACCGAGTTGCAGCTGTCATCGGTCGCCCTGGCCGACTTGACCGGGGACGGAAAGCTGTCGTGGATCGAGTGGACCTGGTATCTGGGCGGCTGGGCCCTGCGCCTCGGAGACGACGACCTCGGCGGCCAGCTCGCAGCTGGTTTCACCGGCGCGATGGAGAAGACGCTCGCAGACGGCGAGGAGCTCTGCGAGACCGATCCCGCGAGCGGCCGTGCGCTCCTCGAACGCGGCGGCGCGATCGCGCGCGCCACGGGCTTCATGCGGCAGGAATTCGCGGACGCCTCGCTGAGCTGCGAGTGCTCAGGCGGGGGCGGCGCCGACCGTGCCTCATCTGCAGCGGCCGACCAGTGCGTCGCCCCCGTGGTGACCTGGAAGACCCACGACACGCACATGAGCCTGTTCGTTCTGAGTACGCCTTCAGATACCGAGAAGGACTCGACCACGTTCGAGTCCTTCGATCAGCCCACCCTCAGCGATCAGATCACGAGGAGCCTGCCGGGCAACGGGAAGACGGCCTCCGGAGGTCCCGCCAGCGCCACCGCCAACCAGAACGCGACGGTCACGACCCCGACCGTCGACGGGGTGAAGACCCTGGAGAGTCTGACCGCCTCTGGCCACGCCCGCTCCAGCGCCACCTCACAGAACCTCGGCACGCCGTTCGCGAACGTCAGGTCCGAGTTCACCGTCAGGTTCGAGGTGACGGCGCCCGTCGGTTACGTCGTCAGCCAATCCCTCATTGCCGAAAACGACGGCAGCGACGATTGCTCGCGGGCGTGGGTGAGCATCAGCGGTGGCGTCTTCCATCGAGAGCAGAGGGACGGGCCCAATTGCGGGACGACGCCCGCCGCGGTCGGATCAACCTCCGGGACGCTTCAGCCCGGCATATACACGCTTGAGACGCAGGCGCTTTCGGAAGTGGACTCCGACGCTGCATCGGTGGCGGGCTCGGCCTCCTGGAGCGTGTCGCTCTATTTCACCGGCGCCTGAGCCGCCCGCCAGTTTCCGGCGGCCGAGGCGTTGAAGCCGTCATGCCCAAGCTTCCTCGCCGCCCTCTGCTCTGCGCGGTCGCCCTCATCGCGGCGATCGCAGCGCCGCCGGCCGCCGCCACGCCCGTCAAGTGCACGGATGACGCCTCCACGCCGGACGGCCGCGTGTTCCCGGAGGCGAACGTGTCCACCAACTTCCTGCGCATCGACGAGCTCGAGTGCGGTATCGCGTTGCTCGAGGGCCGCTACCCGGAGCTGATCGAGACCCGGACCATCGGCGAGTCGAAGGGCGAGCGTCCGATCTACGACATCGTGATGACGGACGAGCGGGTGAAGAGAAAGAAGCGGAAGCTGCTCGTGGTCTCCTCGATCCACGGCAACGAGGTCGGCGGCCGCGAGGGCGCTGCCCGCGTGATCGAGGACATGGCGGATCCGGAGCTCCTGCGCAACGCCTCGAACCCCTGGGTCCAGCAGGTGCTCAAGCAGTACGAGATCCACTTCCTGTTCCCGAACCCGGACGGCTGGGCGAAGGGCGACGTGATCAACTCGTACGAGCCAGGCGTGATGGCGACACGCGGAAACGACAGCGGGCGTGATCTGAATCGCCAGTTCCCCGTGAAGGGCTGGATCGATTTCGACAACGCGCCGCTCGCCGAGCCCGAGGGCAACGCTGTCCTCGAGAGCCTGTTCTCGAAGGGGGAGTGGTACCTGGGGACCGACAACCACGGCCAGGGTCCGGACACCTACGCCGCGGCCGGCCTTCAGATCGTGGGCCAGTTCGACTACCAGAAGTCGGAGACGCTCGCGCGCTTCGCCGACGGCATCACGGAGTCGATGAAGTCCTACGGCGTCTTGAGCGATCTCGAGGACCTGCGGGCGAGCACCGGCCAGGACATGGGCTCCTACCACTGGGGCACGCTCTACGACATGCTCGGCTACTCCGCGTCGGGCTCAATGATCGACTACTACAACACGCCCACGGGCGTGAACGGCACCGGCTTCGCCACCGAGCTGACGGTGGGGACGGAAGTGAACTGGCTCGTCTACCCGGCGGCGCTCAACCAGGTGTGGGTGGACTCGATTCGCGCGATCAACTACACGATGTTCAAGCACGCCGTGGAGCCGAAGAAGTTCACGTTCAAGGTCGGGTCGAGGGCCGCCTACGTGTACGACCCGGAGGTCATCACGGACGACGACGCGAACGGCGCCGGCCCCCTCGATGCCGGCAAGGCACAACGGCCGTATCGCGTGTCCCGCATGCGGTTCTTCAGGGACCTGAACAAGCACGCGACCCGGCGCGTCCGCCGGGTCCGCGTCCCGCAGATCCTGCGCGGCCGGACCAAGCTGAACCGCTACGAGTCGCTGGTCCTGGCCAACGACGCGATGCCCGAGGGGCGGAAAGCCGCGGCGTGGTACCGCAAGCTGAAGCGATGGGTGAGGCGCGGCGGCAACCTGATCGTGACCGATGCCGCCGCACAGCCGGCCCTGACCAGGCTCGGCCTGGTCCCTGAGTCCGCGATCAGCATGGCCAAGCACTACGTGGGCTTCGTCGACTTCGGCGACCGCTCGCATCCGCTCAACGACGGCCTGCGCGGGGTCGCCAGCCAGACCTACGACACCGTGCCGATCGGCTACCGCTTCGGCGAGGAGAACTCCGCCCCCAACTGGAAGGTCGCTTCAGAGGCGTGGGAGGCGGACGGCGGCGTGACGCTGGGCACGAACGGCATGGGCCAGACCATCTACGGGGAGAAGCCGCTCGGCGAGGGCCGGGTGCGGTTCCTGGGCGCGCTGTTGCCCGATCCGACGGAGGAGTTCGACCATCCGTACGGGCTCCAGAACTACGCGGTCACCTACACCGGGTACACCCTGCTGAAGAACATGCTGCGCTACCCGTAGGCGTACGATCGCCTCGTGACTCGCGCCGGGACGCTCGCCGTCTCACTCGCGGTGTGCTCCCTCGTTGCCGGCTGTGGTGGTGACGACGACGAGCAGGACAGCAACCGTGCCGCCGTGTATCAGGCGCCGACCGACGGCTCCAGGGAGATCCCCCTCTCGCCGGCGGCGGCCGAGGCCCACCGCCAGCTGACGGCTCGGGCTCAGCGTGGGGACGAGCTCACGGAGGAGGCGTACGCGGAGTACGAGGAGGCGGTCGCAGCAATGGCGTACCTGCTCGATGCCTACTGGTCGGACGCCTTCAGGGAGAACGGGCTCGACACCTACCGGTCGCCCGCGGACGTCTACGGCTACTACCCCGGCGAGGACACCGACGTGATCTGCGGCGGGGAGGATGCCGCCACGCCCGAGAACGCCTTCTACTGTGGCGGCACGAACGAGATCGGCTGGGACGAGCCGGGCCTGTTCCTCCCGTATTTCTTCGAGCGCGGCGAACTGGCGGTCGGCATCGTGCTGGCCCACGAGTGGGGCCACCTCGTACAAGCCCGCGCGGATGCTGGGTTCGGGATCACCTATGAGCAGGAACTGAACGCGGACTGCCTGGCCGGGGCGTGGCTACGCGGCATGGACCGCGCCGACCTGCTCGACGGCGTAGCGCCCGGCGACGCCGGCGACATCGACCTGGCGCTCGAGACGATCTTCGGTCTTGGCGACGCACCCGGTACGCCCTTCGAAGATCCGCAGGCGCACGGGCAGCCCAAGGAGCGACTCGCGGCGGTCGCGCTCGGCTACGCCGACGAGCTGGACGGCTGCATCGACGAGTACTGGCCGGGCTTCGCTAAGGCGAACGGGATCGCTATTCCCAGGGGAGGCGCCGCTGCCCAGGGCGATGCGCTCTGACTCGAGGCCAAAGCAGGCGTCGTGCGGTAGCGTCATCGGTCGTGGAGGGGCCCGCGAACGGTGCGCTCGTCGAGCTCGCCGCCGTACGGAAGGCGTTCGGGGACAACGTCGTCCTTGAGGACATCGACCTGCGGGTCGGGCACGGCGAGGCAATAGTCGTGGCCGGACCGTCCGGCTCGGGCAAGTCGACGATGCTGCGATGCATCAACGGCCTCGAGCAGATCGACGCCGGAACGATCAGCTTCGACGGCCGCCGGGTGGATTCGGCCGGGCGCGACCTGCCGCGCCTGCGTCGCAACATCGGGATGGTGTTCCAGGCCTTCAACCTCTTCCCGCACATGACGGTCGAGCGCAACGTGATGCTCGCCCCGCTGAAGGTGCTCGGGCTGAAGGAGGCCGACGCGCGTGGAAGGGCGGCCGACCTGCTCGAACGGGTCGGCATACCGGAGAAGGCCGGGGACTATCCCGCCGACCTGTCCGGAGGGCAGCAGCAGCGGGTTGCGATCGCGCGCGCGCTCGCGATGGAGCCGAAGCTCATGCTGTTCGACGAGCCCACCTCTGCGCTGGACCCGGAGATGATTCGCGAGGTGCTCGACGTGATGCGCGACCTCGCGCGCTCGGGGATGACGATGATCGTCGTCACGCACGAGATGGGGTTCGCGCGCGAGGTGTGCGACCGGCTCGTGTTCATCGACGACGGCCAGATCGTCGAGGAAGCCCCGCCCGCGGAGTTCTTCAGTCAGGCGCGCAGCGAGAGGGCGCGCGAGTTCGTAGACAAGATCATTCACCACTAAGGGGGGAACGCAATGAAGGGACATCGCTGGCTGTTGCTGTTGGCGGCATTGCTCGTCATCGGCCTGGTGGCCGTTGGCTGTGGCGATGACGACGACGACGAGAGCGCCGATACGACGGAGACCACGACCGAGCAGCGGTCGTTCGAGCCGGGGACCACGATGGCTCGGCTGCAGGAGGAGGGCACGATCCGGATCGGCGTGAAGTACGACGTGCCGCCGTTCGGCTTCCGCAACCCGCAGAACGACGAGATCGAGGGATTCGACGTCGATCTCGGCAAGGCGGTCGCGGACGCGCTCGGAGTCGAGGTGGAGTTCGTCGAGGCGATCTCCGACAATCGAATCCCGTTCATCACGGACGGGACCGTCGACCTCGTGTTCTCGACAATGACGATCAACGAGGAGCGCGCGCTGGAGATCGGCTTCACCGATCCCTACTTCATCGCGCACGGACGCATCCTCGTGCCGAAGGACTCGGACATCCGGGGCGTTGAGGACCTGGGCGGCACCACCGTCTGCACGGCGCTCGGCTCGACGTACGAGGAGACGCTCCGGGAGCAGGCACCGGACGCCGAGCTGAGGCTCGTGGACACGTACTCGGAGTGCCTCGAGCTGCTCCAGAACGGAGCGATCGACGCCATCTCGACCGACGACGTGATCCTGACCGGCATGATCATCCAGGACGACTCGCTGAAGCTCGTGGGTGAGGAGCTCACGGTCGAGCCGTACGGAGGCGGCTTCAAGAAGGACGACGACGAGTTCGGGGAGTTCCTCAACGAGGTCATCACGGAGTACAAGGCCGACGGCCGCTGGCAGGAGCGCTACGACTTCTGGCTCGGGCGTCACACCGGCGTGGAGCAGACCCCGCCGGACGCGACACTCCAGGACGCACTGGAGGGCAATATCGAGTAGGCAAGTCAAGGCCTCCGCGGCGCCGTGATCGACGTCCTGACCGAAAACCTCGACCGGTTCATCGCCGGTCTGTGGGTGACGGTCCGGCTGGTCGGGATCGGCCTGCTCGTCGCCTTCGTCCTCGGGACGCTGGTCGCGGCGCTGCGTGTGGCCCCATCGAGGTTGCTGCGAAGCCTCGGCGGGATCTACGTCGAGATCTTCCGGAACCTCCCGCTGCTGGTCCTCCTGTTCATCGCCTTCGCGGGGGTGCGACGCGGCGGCATCGACATCTCGGCATGGACGGCGGGCACCCTCTCGCTCGGGATCTACACCTCCGCCTACATTGCCGAGGCCCTGCGTTCCGGTGTGGCGGCGGTCAGCAAGGGACAGATGGAGGCCGGCCTCTCGCTTGGCTTCACCAACCGGGGGGTGCTGCGGCGGATCGTCCTTCCGCAGGCCTTCAGGACGGTCATCGCCCCGCTCGGCTCGATCACGATCGCGATGATCAAGAACTCGGCGATCGTCGGTGCCTCGCTGCTCGCGCTACCCGACCTGCTGAAAGAGGCGCGGATCGTCAACTCGAACACGTTCCAGACGACCGAGACGTTCTTCTGGGCGGCGGTGGGATACCTCCTACTCACCGCTACCGCCACCGCGATCTTCCGCGGGCTCGAAGCGCGCTACGCGATCAGGCGCTGACCGCTGATGGACTACCTCTTCGACCCCGACAACTGGGAATGGCTGTGGACTGACCGCAATCTGCGCTTTCTGCTCGATGGCTTCCTCGTGAACCTGCAGATCGCGGCGGTTTCGATGGTGCTGGCGCTGGTCGCCGGGCTCGCCCTCGCGCTCCTCTCACTCGCGCGGTTCACCCCGCTGCGGCTGGGCGCGAAGCTCTGGGTCGATGTTTTCCGCAACCTGCCGCTGATCTTCCTCATCCTGTATCTGGCGCTATCGATGCCGCAGAGCGTGCGCGAGTACTGGACCGAGAACGCGCCGGGCTTCCTGCCGGAAGCACTGCGAGGCGAGCTGGTGCTCGCCGGCATCCTCGGCCTCGTCCTCTACAACTCCGCGGTGCTGGCGGAGATCATGCGCGCCGGCATCCTGTCGCTCGACCGCGGGCAGCGCGAAGCGGCTGCGGCGCTGGGGATGAACTACCGCCAGCAGATGCGGCTCGTGATCCTGCCGCAGGGGCTGCGGCGAATGGTCCCGGCCACGGTGTCGCAGCTCATCACGCTGATCAAGGACACGACACTGGTCTCGATCATCGCCATCCAGGAGGTCGTGCGGTCGGGCCGCATCCTGTCTCAGACCGCCGGGAACCCTTTCGTCGGCGGCGACGTGCAGGCCCCGATCCTCCACGTGATGATCTTCATCGGCCTGCTCTTCGTCGCGGTCAACCTGACGCTGTCGCGGCTGTCGCGCCGGCTGGAGATCCGCGAGAGTCGCCGCACAGCCGGTCGCCGCGTGCGGTTGAGCGACGAGGAGCGTGCGACGGCCGCCGCGGTCTGAGCAGCTTCCTTCAGTGGCGCTGGGTGGCCCCGATCGCGTGGGGTCCCCGCGGCGGACGCGCGTGTCGATCCGATCTGCACGCGTCGCCCACGAACTCGCCTGCGAGGGCTTCGACCAGGCCCCGGAGTCCGAGCCGCCCCGCCAGCGCGCGCTGGCGCGCATCGCCCGGATCCGCCGCCAGCCGCGCTGCGGCGCCCAGTTCGGCAATGCAGCCGAGCTCCCGCGCCACGGGCAGGCACTCGCCCAGAAGCGACACCAGGTGCTCCTGCACCGGACGCATGACGAGGCGATCGAGGTCGATGAGCTCGGTTCTCATCCCGTCGCGGGCGGCGAGGAAGCGGTTCTCGGCGAGTGTCTCCGGCGTTCCTCGGCTCGGCACGCCATGCCCTTCGGCATACAGGGCGACCAGGCACTGGACCAGGGCGATCAGCGCCGCCGTGTCGCCGGCCCGTGTCTGCGCGTCCATGATCCGGACCTCGACCGTTCCGAGACGCGGCTGCAGACGCGCGTCCCACCAGAGGAAGTTGTAGTCCGGCACGGCCCCGCAGCGGAGCATCTCGTCGACCGCATCGACGTATGCCGCGTACGACCCGAAGTGACGCGCGGTGCCGGTGCGCGGGAACGCCGAGAAGATCGCGGTGCGGGCCGAGGCGAGGCCGCTGTCACGACCCTGCCAGAACGGCGAGTTGGCGGACAGCGCCAGCAGCGTGGGCAGGACGGCGCGGAGACCGTCCAAGGCCCGGACGGCGGCCTCGCCGTCGGGCACCGCGACATGAACATGCAGTGCCGAGGTGGGCTCGCGCTGGGCGAGCTCCCGCAAGGACGCATGGATGTGCCGGTAGCGGGGCCCCTCGGAGATCTGCACATCGGGCCACGCGGCAAACGGATGGGTTCCGGCCACGGCCGCGCACAACCCCGAGCGAAACCGGAGCACGCCGGCGAGCGCACGGCGCATCTCCTCCAGCTCAGCGGCCGCGGCCGCGGCTGTGGCGTGCGGGCGAGTGGCGAGCTCGATGACGCAGGAGTGCGTCTCGGCCGAGGCATGCGCCGCGGCCGTCCCGCGCACGGCTTGCAGGACGTCGCCACCCCGCCCGGCGAGTGTCCACTCGCGAGGATCGAGGAGCATGACCTCCTCCTCGGCGCCGACGGTCCACGGGCGTTCAGCCGCGGCCGGGTTCCAGCTCGCCCACTCCGGCATGCGCCGGCCTGTCCTCATCGGTCTCCCGTCCCCTCGGGGACGTGGCCCTCGCCGAGCGCCTTCGCAACGAGATGCGCCCGCGACCGGGCGCCGACCTTGCCCATCGCGTTCCGCACGTGAGTCCGGACCGTGTCGTGGGCGATTCCGAGCTCGTCGGCGATCTCCGGCCCGCTCCGTCCAAGGGCGACCAGATGGACGATCTCTCGCTCACGCGGGGATAGATCGCTCCGTGTCTCCTCGTCCACCAACCGGCGGCGGAACTGGTCGCCCCACCGCGAGGTCGCCATCGCGACGCAGAGCACGAGGCGGCGACCGGTGATCACCTCGGTCGTCGCGCCCCATTGCTGCACGACCACCGTTCCGTCCTGGCACAGCAGGTTCACCTCGCCGTAGAAGCGACGCTTCGCAAGTCCCGCGGCCCACTCCTCGGCCGTGAGCGCAGGCGCGCCGGCGCTCACGGTGTGACCCGGGCGCCCGATGAGCGCCTCGCGCTTGTACCCGAGCAGCCTGAGGAACGCGCCGTTCACCTCGACGATGAGGCGTCTTTCGTCCAGCAGCACCATCGCGTTTCGCGACTCGCGGAAGGCGACTTGGAACAGCCCAGCCCAGCCGGTCATCGTCAAGTTCCTCTTCGAGTGACGTTGTGACGATCGCGCATTTGCGGTATTGGCGCACGAAGCCCGATGGCCGACGCTCTTTCTGTGATCAACGACCACCCCGCAACCGTCGTCGAGCTCGTCCGTCGCGCCCTCGTCGATGACGGGCTCCGCGTGATGTTGCAGCCGATCATCGAGCTCTCAACGGGCCGGATCGCCTCGGAAGAGCTGCTCGTTCGCATCGCGACAGCCGATGGTCAGTGGCTCTCCCCGGACATCTTCTTCCCCATCGTCGAGGAGCACGGCCTCGCGGCGATGATCGATCGCGTCATGATCGACAATGCGGCCGCGCTCGCGGCGAGTGGTCGCGTGGTGAACGTCAACCTCTCGGGGGCGACGCTGACGGACGAGTGCTTCTACGACGACGTGATCGACGCCGTCGCAAGGCACGGGGGTCACGCCCACCGGATCACGTTCGAGATCACCGAGACGGCCGTTGCGAGCGACATGACTCAGGCCAGCGATCTCGCGAGGCGGCTTGCGGCGCGCGGGTTCAGCATCGCCCTGGATGACTTCGGGAGCGGCTGGGGGGCGATCAAGTACCTCAAGGCGCTGCCGATCAGCACCATCAAGATCGGCCGCGAGTTCGTCCGCGACGTCGACTGGAGCCCGCGAGCCAGACAGGTCGTGCGCGGCATCGTCGCCCTCGCGCGAGAGCTCGACCAGCGGGTCGTGGCGGAGGGCGTGGAGCAGGGGCAGACGCTGTCCACGCTTCGGGCCCTGGGCGTCGACAGGGCCCAGGGGTTTCACATCGGACGACCGCGACCGTCGGCGCTGTGAGGACCGGGGCGAACGTATCGCCTCCGGTGCAGGACCACGCCCAACAGGGCGAGCGGTAGCGGCAGCCAGTACGTGAAGAGCCGGTACGCGAATGTCGCGACCACCGCATCCGCCGGCTCGACCCCCGCGAGCGCCAGCGTCGTCGTCAGGCCCGCCTCGACGAAGCCCAGCCCGCCCGGCGTAATCGGGATCTGAGCCAGTAGCTGCGCCGTGCAGTAGGCAAGCAAGACGAGCGCGGGCCGCGGCGTAGAGCCGACGGCGGCCAGAGCGGCCAGCAGCGTCGCGTAGTCGAAGGCCCAGCGGCCCACGCCGGCCGCAAGCCCGGACGGCCACCGCGGACGGATGCTGGAGAGGATCCGGGCGCGCTCGCGCAGCAGCCGAGCCGGCAGCGTCTGGAGCGGCTCGGCGTGCCGCCGGATCCGGTTGCGCGCCCTCTGCACGACGCGGCCGACCCACTCGAGCGGCCGGTCGAAGGCGAGCATCGTCACGCCGACGACGAACAGGACGAGGAACAGCCCCAGTCCGCCGATGGCCCCCTCGACGAGGCTCCTGTTCACGGCGCCCCGGGCGAGCGCGGGCGCGGCCAGCACGGGGAGCGCCAGCACGATCGCGAGTGTCAGCAGGTTCGCAGCGGTGAGTCCGGAAACCGCGGTCGCGCGCTGCATCCCCGACTCGACCAGCATGCGGTACTGGAGCGCCGCGCCGATCGCCGCGCCGCCGGGCGCGATCTTCGCCACGCCGTTGCTCGCGAGCTGAGACGTGGCCACGGCGAACCAGCCGGCCCGCGTCGCGATGCGCTGAAGCCACCAGAGACACAGGACCGCCGCCACCTGCGAAGCCGTCATGACCGCCAACCAGCCCGGCGTCAGCTCCGCGAGGCTCTGCCAGGAGCCGAGCGTCTCGATCAGAGTCGGCGCGACGAGATAGAGCGAGATCGCGGTGACGGCCAGCCACGCGGCGGACCGGAGCAGCCGCCTGCGCGACGGGCGTCGCGCGTCTCCGCGGGCGATCTCGCCCGGCACGTCGGCCCGGTGCTCGAGAGCGGTCTCGAGCCGGTCTCCCAGGCTCCGGCGCGTTGCGGCGCCCATCGTCGGGCTCAGACTTCAGCCGTATCCCACGCCTCGGCCGGCTGCGCGTCTCCGGCCCGGGCGTCGGACGGCCGGGGCCGAAACGGCCGTTGCTCGAGGACGCCGCCCCGGCCCACCCTCACGGCGGTGGACGGGGGTATCTCGTGCCACACGCCGGGCAGGTCCGAGAAGGGCTCGGAGACGATCAGGCGGTCGTCCGGACTGAGCCGCTGGAAGCGTTCGTTATCCGGGTGGAGCCGCGCGATCGCGTCCACGTCGGCGGACGCGAAGAGCGACCGCGGCTTGCCCTCGCTCGCGTACCGCACGGCCCAGAGGCTCGTGCCGTCCGAGACGCCGAAGCTCGCCTGCACCATTGCCCTCGCGCCGCAGCTCCGCGCGGTGTCCTCGATGAATCCGACCGTTCGCTCGAGTGCTGTGACCGGGTCGTCCTCCAAGCCCATGGTCAGCGCGAGGTGAAATACGACCTCGGTGTCCGTCGAGCCCTCGATTTCGGAGAACAGGCTCGGATCGACGGCGAGCATAAGATCCCGGCGGATCACCGGGAGCTCGTCGACGAAGCCGTTGTGCACGAACAGCCACGACCCGTGCCGGAACGGGTGGCAGTTCGTCTGCTGCACGGCGGAGCCGATCGCCGCGCGGACGTGGGCGAGGAAGAGTGGCGATTCCACGTGGGCCGCGAGCTCGCGGAGGTTGGCATCGCTCCAGGCCGGGGCGACGCTGCGATAGATGCCGGGCCCGGTCCCCGCCCCGTACCACCCCACACCGAACCCGTCGCCGTTCGTCGGCTCCGCGCCCATTCGCGAATGCAGGCTCTGGTCGACGATCCCGTGCTGCGTGTTGAAGAGAAGCTCCTCCATCAACACCGACTGGCCGAGCCAGCCCATCCAGCGGCACATTGCGGTGCTCCCTTGTCAGCTCTGCATCGGAGTCTGGTCTGCAGACCCGCCGGGAACCAGGGCGCCAGCATCCGGATTCCCCGTGGTGTCAGCGCCCGTAACCGCCGCAGAGCCGTCATTGCACGCCGTGCGCCACGAGCGCAGCAGCCGATGGACCGCTTCCGCGCCCACCACGGGCCCCTGGGGCGCGCGGAAGTGCGACGGATACAGGATGAACGGCTGGGTCTGGGGACCGCCGAGGCCGCCGTGGAAGGAGATGAGCTCCTCGAACGCGCAGCCCTCCTCGACCACGGGGTCGTAGAAGCTGTTCACTGCGATGTCCGGAACGTGGCGGAAGCCGTCGGTGCGCCGGAGGTGGCGCGCCGCGTTCGGGGCGAACGGTGCGAGCGGGTCGATGCCGGTCACGGCTCCGTCGGCGAGCCGGTGCGTGCCTTCCGCACCGAGCGCCACCGCGCCGTCGACGTCCGACCGCACCAACAGGAACGCTATGTGCGGGTGCGCGCGCAGCGTGGGGACCAGGTCGGGGTGGCGCGCGTTGATCTCCTCCAGGGTCAGCCGATTGGGGCTCTCCATGAGGTAGATCAGGCCGAGGTTGCCGGAACCGAGGACGACCGCGTCCTCGTGGACGGTCCGCGGTTCGCGCTCGCCGGTGGCGTCGGTCTGACCGGTCGCCTCCTCGACCGACCGGCGGACCGCGGCCGCGTTCTCGTCCCCGGCGGGGATCGACTCCGCGCGTGCGCCGGACAGCGACTTGCTCACCAGCTCGTCGAGCCCGTGGCCATTGCGCTGACGGAAGGTCGCGCCCTGCGTCTGCCCGTGGTCGGACAGAACGACGATCTCGTACGGCCGGGGCGCGTACCGGCGGGCGCGCGAGATGAGCTCGAGCCGCTGGTCGAGCTTGCGAAGCGCCTCGAGCGTGTCGGGCCGTTCGAGACCCGAGTGGTGCGCGACCTCGTCGTAGCCGGCGAACGTCGCGTACACGGCGGGCACACCACGGAACATGTCCTGCAGGACCGAGAAGACAACGAGATCGCGCACCCACACGCACACACCGGCGCGCAGCAGCGGGTACGTGCCGCCGCGCGCCCCTCGGGGTCGGACGTCGCGCCGCCGCTGGCGCGCCGCGGCGATCAGCTCGAGGCAGACCTCCCAGACCACGAGGACCACCGTCCGCGTGACGTTGGATCCATTCGCGAGGAACGCGCGGTAACCCGGATTCGCCTTCTTCTCCGCGGAGAGGCGGCTGACCGTCAGGATCGTGGCGTCGGCGTGCCCCGACAGCAGATTGCCTCGGCTCGTCCCGCCGTCGCTGAGCAGCCCGGACCCGTTCGTTCGCGCATGCTCGATCGCCGCGCAGTCGTCCGGATTCGAGCAGCTCACGATCTTTCCGGAGGGCTTGTCAACCCACCGGAAGGCGGGGATGTCCTCGTTGTCCCCGAGCAGGATCCCGGCCTGGCTGGCCCCCGTTTGTGAGGAGAGGTCGGTCTCCCATTCGACGAGGTGGTACTCGCCGCTCGCCAACCATCGGGCCATGCTCGGTGCGTTGCCGTCTCGAATCGCCTTGCGGAGGACGGGCAGGGCGAGCCCGTCGATCTCGAGGAACAGGACCCCCGCGGCATCGGTTTCGACGACGCTGCCGCTGCGCCGCGCCACGCGCCGCGCGACGCGCAGCGTGTAGCCGTCATCGTCGTCGATGCCGGCAACCACCGCCAACGCGATGCTGACCGCGGAGGCGACGAGGGCGACCGCCAGCGCCGCCCCGAATCCGTCCACGTCCAAGAGCTCGGGCGCGATTTCCGCCGCGATCAGCAGCAGCGCCGCGTCCAGGGCGAGTACGAGGAAGAAACCGATCGCGACCGTGAATGGAAGTCGCAGCGCGGCCACGAGCGGCGGTAGGAGCGCATTCAGGACCGCGACGAGCGCCGCGACCGCCATCGCGCCTGCGAGGCTCCCAATGTCGGCACCGTCGACGAACCCGGCTGCGACCAGCAGCGCAACGCCCGACACCAGCCAGGAGGCGGCCAGCCGGGCCGGACGCAGTCGCGGCCGCTCGGGGCGCCAGCCGGTCAGGGCTTACTCCTCCGCCAGGCCGTACACGGTGAGGCCGTAGATGATCATGCCGTCGATGACGAGCACGACCACCGTCCACACCGGGTACGCGGCGATCGACAGCAGGGCCACCGTCGCGTGCAGGACGGCGAGCATGATCCCGAGATACACGCCGAAGCCGCGCCGCCCGAGGATCAGCAGGCCTGCCGCGACCTGCGCCGCGGCGAGCGCGAGGTACATCACGCCCCACATCGACAGATCGCCGAACAGCAGCTCATCGGCCGCGAAGTAGTCGTCGTTCGCGAGCGCGGCCACGCCGTAGATGCCGTTGAAGGCCGCCGCGGCGATGAACAACACCGCGGCGAAGGTCAGCCAGCCTCCGCCCTCCGGTGCCGGCGCGTGCGCGTGCGACATGGTCTCGGTCCTTCCGTCGGAGCCAGTCCCTGCAATGTGGCCGCGACTACGTCGCCGGGCAAGTGGGTGCGCCAGCGTCCCTAGGTAGCGTGTACATCACTTTCGGACAGGTAGATCAGCGCCGCTTTCACGCGCCGGCTGACGTCCTCCGCGAAGGTCAGCCCGAGTTTCAGGAAGATCGCGTTGATGTGCTTCTCGACGGCGCGCTTGGTCAGAACCAGCTCGTCGGCAATCGCCTGGTTGCTGTGCCCCCGTGCCACGAACGTGAGGATCTCGATCTCACGCGGGGTCAGCTCCGCGAGCGGCGAGTGCTCGACGCGCTCACGAGCGGCGACGAGGTTCTCGACGACCTTCGCGTCGATCACCGAGCCGCCCTGGGCCACGGCCTCGATGGCGGCGACGAGCTGCCCGCGATGCTGGATTCGCTCCTTCAGCAGATAGGCGCGCCGGTCTGAGCCCTTCGCCAGCAGCGCGAGACCGTAGCGTGGCTCGGCGAACTGGCTCAGGACCACCACGCCGATGTCCGGGTGGCTCTCACGGAGGGTCTCGGCCACCTGCAGTCCTTCGTCGGCGCCCGACGGCGGCATGCGTATGTCGGTGACGACCACGTCCGGGTCGCGCTCCTCGATCGCCAGCAACAGCGAGTCACGGTCGCCGCACGCTT
Source organism: Thermoleophilaceae bacterium (assembly GCA_035629775.1). Classification (GTDB taxonomy): domain Bacteria; phylum Actinomycetota; class Thermoleophilia; order Solirubrobacterales; family Thermoleophilaceae; genus DASPHG01. The sequence continues at coordinate 37,516 of DASPHG010000045.1, forward strand.
CGACCACCTCGATCCCGTCGGCGGCCGCCAGGACGTGCATCAGAGCCTCCCGAACGAGGTAGCTGTCGTCTGCGAGCACGACCCGAATGTCTCGCCCCCTGTCTTCCGTCGAATCCAGGGCAGGCGCTGTTTCGGACACTGCGACCAGGGTAGCCGGGAATGCTCGTGTGCGCACGCCCTCCATCGGGTGGGGCGTCTCCTTGCCCGCACCCGGGCGCGTGATGAGAGTGAGAAGGGCGTCCAGGTAGAGAGAAGGAGACCACGTGAGCAACCTCGTCGCTATCGCTTATGACGACGTGGACACGCCCAAGCGCGTGCTTCGAGAGCTGCAGGCTCTGAGCCTCGAGCACGCGATCGCGATGGACGACGCGGTCATCGTCGAGCACGAGGCAGCCAAGGGCAAGATCAAGCTGCATCAGACGGCCAAGCCGGCCGCGGCCGGAGCCGCCGGGGGCGCGGTCTGGGGTGGGCTGATCGGTCTGCTGTTCCTCGCGCCCTTCATCGGGATGGCCGTCGGAGCGGCCAGCGGAGCGACGGCCGGGGCGCTTGCGGACCTGGGAGTCGACGACCGGTTCATGAAGCAGCTCGGCGAGGAGCTCCAGCCGGGCGCCGGGGCCCTGATCGTCCTGGTGCGGGAATCGACCCCCGACAAGGTGCTCCCGCGCATCAGCGAGTTCGGCGGCCGAGTGATCCACTCGTCGCTGTCCGACGAGGCCGAGTCGCGCCTTCGTGACGCGCTCGGTGCCGCCCCGGTGCTGTAGCACGGCACTGGGTGCGAGGCGAAGGCAGTGCCCGCCCAGACAGGAACGGACGAGCGCCCGGTCACGGTGCTCGCGGTTGACGATCAGAAGACCTTCTTGCGCGCAGCCCGCACTCTGATCGCGGCGACACCCGGGTTCGAGCAGGTCGGCGAGGCCCACTCGGGGGAGGAGGCCCTCGCGTTGGCCGCCGACCTGAACCCGGACTTCGTGCTGGTGGACGTGCGGATGCCGGGCATGGACGGGATCGAGACTGCGCGCCGGCTCATGGCCGCCGACAGCTCTGCCATGGTCGTGCTGGTTTCTCTCGACGAGGTGCCGGAGCTTCCCTCGGCCGTCACCTCTTTGGGCGCGGCCGCCCACGTCCGGAAGCAGGACCTCTCCGCGGCCACCCTCCGCGACCTCTGGGCTGCTCACGGACGCGGCGACGACTAAGCGGCTGGGGCCGTCGGCACGCGGCCGCTGACGGTGGTCCCGACGTGCGGGATCGTCGTGATCTGAACGTCGCCCCCGAGCGCGGTCGCGCGGTCGCGCATATTGGTGAGGCCACCGCCCGGAAGGATCGCGGCGTCCGGTGAGCCCATCCCGTCGTCACGGACGCTGAAGCGGATCTCCGCCTGGTACTCGCCGTCCAGGCGCACGAATACGCGACGCGCTCGTTCCGCGTGCTTGAGGACGTTCTGGATCGCCTCGAGTACGCAGAAGTAGACGGCGCTTTCGACCTCCGGCGGATACCGCCCGACGTCGTACGAGTCCACGTCGACCTTGAGCGGCGTGCGCGCCGCGACCGCTCGGACGGCCTCGGTCAGGCCGATGTCGGCGAGCAGCGGCGGGTAGACGCCGTGCGCCAGCATGCGAACCTCCTCGAGCGTGGTGTCCACCTCCTGCTCGAGCCGACGTAGGGCGCGCGCACATTCGGCCGGGTCAGTGCGCACGAGATCCGCGGCGAGCTCGAGCTCGATCCGCAGCGCGACGAGGCGCTGCTGTGCCCCGTCGTGGAGGTCGCGCTCGATGCGCCTCCGCTCGCGCTCGACGCTTGCGGCGGTTCGTGCGGTCGATTCGCGCTGCTCACGCCTGAACACGCTCGCTTCGAGGGTCAGGCGCTGGTTTTCGACGGCGATGGCCGCCATGGCGATTCCTGCCTCGATCGCATCCGGGGAGGTGGTCAGCGCCTCGTCGTGAATCGCACCGGCGAAGACCCCTTCGCCGCTCCGAACCTCCGTGAGCGAGCGACCGGAGCCGGGGCGCGGCGTCTGGAGGGACTCGCCCCAGGAGTCGACCCATCCGCCGGTTCCGTCGCCGGCCGGGAAGACGATTTGGATCATCGGGTCGTCGAAGGCCTGGGCGAGCGAGCGCCGAAGAGATGCGGCGTCCGGCGCGGAGTGCAGGGTCCCGCCGAGATGTCGCAGGGCATCGCCGGTGAACACGCGCCACCTCACGAGACCGATGAGGAAGCCGATGACGATGGCCGGGGTGGCGAAGGCCAGCAGCCACGCCGTCACCTCGACCCACACCGCCGACGCGTCGAGGTCCCGGGTGAGGAAGCCGAGGCCGACCAGGGCGCACCGCGCGACGCCGAGCGCGAGCACCGGCGTGAGCATTCGCCGTGCCAGCGGGGTGGCGTCGAGCATCCGTTGACGCAGGCGGAGTACGACAGCAGCCGTCACCGCGATTATGAAAAGCGTGCCGGCCGGTCGCATGAACGACTCGACGAAGGCGGGCTCCTGGCTGAGCAGGAAGAAGGCGTTGTCGGGACAGCCTCTGGTGCAGCCTGTGTACGCACTCGGCACGCTGAAGGTCTCGGCCAGAAACAGCCGGGGCAGAAACAGGATCGCGACGACCGCGCCCATCGCTCCGACCAGCGTGCGGTCCGCCGCCTCCGGCAGCCGCCCCGTGGGGTACGACAGGATCAGGTAGACGAGGAGCACCTCGGTGAACCAGCCGGCGGTTCGCCCGACGGTGTACGCCAGGCTGTCCTGCGACTCCGCGAGCGTGCTGACGAAGAGTGCCGCGCCGGTCGCGATCAGCACCGCGCTGAAGCGCCCGGCTTCGCGGCGCTTCCAGGTGACCAGGCCGGCCACGAGTGGGATGCCCACGATCAGCGCTCGACCGGCGGCCGCCAGCTCCGTGTTCGAGCCGTTTCCGCCTGCGGTGATCGCCGCGGAGCCGCCGATGGCGGCGACCGCGCAGAGGGTCAGTCCAATCCATCGCGGATCTCTTGAGCCAGCGAGGTCGCGACCGGCCGGAACGGCTATGTCCATAGGCGGACTCTCTCGTCACCCTGCGCTGAGCGGACCTCCAGTCTACTTCAGCGCTGCCGGGGCTCCCTCAGGCTCGCGACCGGGAAGGCGACGGGTGAACCACAGCGAAAGCAGCGCGAAGACGGCGACGGCGCCGATCGCACGCTTGAGGCCGTCCAGCTGGGCGTCGCCGTAGTCGTCCGCTATTGCGGCGGCCTGTCGGGGGGGCACGTTCTGGTCGAGGGCCGCCTGCTCGACGTCGTCGACTGAGACGACCGGAATGCCCTCCTGTGCGACACGCACGACCTGTTCCTGAACCCGGGCCGGGACGGCCGGGTTCGCCTCGACACGCTCGACGAATCCGCTCGTGAGCGCAGCGATGAGGACGGAGCCGATCAGCGCGGTGCCGAGGGATGCCCCCAGGTTCTGGGCGGTTCCCTGAAGGCCGCCCGTCTCGTTCGTCTTCGCCGGGGGGACCGACGACATGATGATGTTTCCCAACTGGGACAGGAGCAGGCCGGCCCCAACCCCGAACACGGCCAGCGCGACCGCGAACTCGGTTTCGCTGAGCTCTACGTCGATCGTTCCGAGCAGGACGACCGACGCTACGGCGAGCGCGATCAAGCCGGCCTGGGCGACGCGCTTCGGTGCGAAGCCGGCCGCCAGCCTCGGACCAGCGAGCGCGGCGACGAACATCGTGACCGACATCGGGAACAGGCGCTTCCCGGTCTCGAACGCGTCCAGGCCGAGCACCACCTGGAGATAGACCGGCAGGGCGAAGAACGTTCCCAGGAGGATGAGCTGCTGCATCATGAGCGTCGTCAGACCGGCACGCAAGCGCCCGATCTTGAGGAGCGAGCGGTCCAGGAGGGTGTCGCGGCCCAGGCGCTCGCGCCGCTCCTCCCACATCACGAAGGCGGCAAGGCAGCCGGCGCCCGCGAGGATGAAGAAGGGAACCGCCGAGAACCCGAACGGCGTTACCTCCTCTCCGCCGATCGTCATCGCGCCGCGCGGCTCGATCAGGCCCCACTCGCTGCTCTTCAGAATCCCGAACACGGCCAGGCCGAGGCCCATCGCCGATAGGACGATGCCGCCCACGTCCAGTCGCGGCGGGTCGTCGAGCCGGGGCGAGGCCACGAGGCGCTTCCGCAGCAGGAGGATCGCTGCGACGACCACGGTCTCGGCCGCGAAGACGTACCGCCACGTGAACTCCGTCGTCACCCAGCCACCGATCAGCGGGCCGGCGGCTATGGCGGCGCCCGCCACCCCGCCGACGATCCCGAACGCCGTCGCCCGCTGCTTGCCGCTGTAGGTCCCGGCGATCAACGACACGATCGCCGGCATGACGAGCGCAGCGCCGAGCCCCTCGATCAGCGACCACCCGATGAGCAGCACCGTCAGGTTCGGGCTCAGCGCGGTGGTCATCGACCCGACGCCGTAGACCGCGAGCCCGATGGCGAACGTCCTGTCCCGCCCGATGATGTCGCCGAGCTTCGCCCCCGCCAGCATGAGGGAGGCCATCACGAGCGTGTAGGCGGTGATCGCGAGCTGCACGCCCTGGATCGAGGTATCGAGGTCCGCCACGATCTGGGAGATCGAGACGTTCATGACGCTGCTGTCGAGCACCATCACGAACTGAGCCGCCGCGAAGATGGCGATCGGCAGTCCGAGTCCCGCGGGCGCGTCGGCGCGGCCGTCGGCGGGCTTCATCGGTCGATCCTCCGTTCCAGGGTGGCAAAGCCACAATGACGCTTGCCGGTGTACGCGGAGTGATGCTCGCACCCGCGCGCCCACTGGCGAGCCCTGTGGCGGCCGGAGGGTTGACCGGGCACCCTGCGAATGTGCCGGCCGCGCACGCTGAACCCGGGACCCGCCGTTTCGGACTGCTGCTCATCTGTCTGGTGGCGTCCCTGGCGACGCAGGGGATCGCGCAGCCCGGCTCGCTCCAGCAGGTCGCGGTAACGGCGCTCGCGGGAGCGAGCCTCCTGCTCGCAGTTCGAGCCGCTCAGCTCTCCCCCCGTCTGGTGGCGATCGCCGCGGCCGTCGCCGCAATAGCGCTGACGATCACCCTCGTGCGGGTCACGGTCGGCGGCGTGGGCGAGGGCGCAGCCCGCGCGATGAACGGAGCGCTGATCGCCCTGGGCCCGCCGGCGGTCGTCGTCGGCGTCGCCCGCGAGCTGCGCTCGAGCGGACAGGTTCGCCTCGAGGCGGTGATGGGCGTGCTCTCCCTCTACATGCTGATCGGGATGCTCTTCGGCTTCGTCTACGGCGCGATCGACCGCCTGGGCGACGAGCCCTTCTTCGCCGGCGACGCGCCGGCGACCGTTGCCCACTGCCTCTACTTCAGCTTCACGACGCTGACGACCGTGGGCTACGGAGACCTCGTCGCACGCGGCGACCTCGGGCACACGCTCGCGGTCTTCGAGGCGCTCATCGGCCAGATCTACCTCGTGACCGTCGTCTCGCTGATCGTGGGCAACCTCGGCCGCCCCGCACGCCAGCGCGGAAGCTACGACGGCGCCTGAGCCGCCGCCTCCGGACGGAGATCGTCCGGACGGCGAGACAGGTCCTCGGCGATGCGGGTCGCTGCCGCAGTGAGCGGCGCCGCGAGGATGAGCCCGACGGCTCCGAAAAGGCTGCCCCCCGCGATCGTGACCACGAGTACGGCCAGCGGGTGGATGCCGAGCGCAGCGCCATAGGCGATTGGCTGCACCATCTGCTGGAGCAGCCCGTTGGCGAGGAGCTGCACCACGATCATGCCGGCCGCCGCGTCCGTGCCTGCGCCGCCGAGTGCGATCAGCACGGAGAACATCCCCGCTCCCCAGGCGCCGAGGTACGGCACGTAGGCGCCGACGAACGTGACCGCCGCGATCGTCCCGGCCAGCGGGACGCCCAGCAGGAGAGCGCCGCCGCCGACGACGAGCCCGTTGAACACCGCGACGATCGTGACGCCGAGGAAGTACCCCTGCAGCGACTGAAGGACGCGGTCTCCGATCCCGTGGGCGATCGGCCGCGGAACGCCCATGTGGCCCTCGGCCCATGCGCGGATGAGCGGCCCGTCCTTGAGCAGGAAGAAGAGGCTCAGCGCGGTCAGGGAGAGGAAGAAGGCCAGCGAGGAGAGGCGCTGCACACCGGATGCCACACCTTCCAGCAGGGCCGGAATCGCATCGCTCACCGCGGCGCCGGCGTCGTCCTTGGCGGTCTCCGCCGCGGCCTCCTCGATTCCGATGTCTGTGACCCAGCCGGCGAGCGTGTCCTGAGCCGACGCGAGCTGAGCCCGCAGTTCGTCGAGCTGGCTGGTGATGCCCCCCAACACGACCCCGACGATGGCGGCGCCCAGGAAGACCAGCCCGAGCATCAGCAGGGCGGTCGCGAGGCCCCTCCCGAGCTTCCGCCGTCCGAGCCAGGTGACGACCGGCGACGCGACCGCGGCCACCACCGCGGCCGCGATGACCGGCGTCACGATCGTGTGCGTGAGCGAGAGGATCCACACGGCCCCGACGACGGAGAGCGTCACTCCGACCGCGAGCCACGCCGACGAGCCGAGATCGCGCAACCACTGCGGCGGTGCGAAGAAGCCGCTCAGATCGTGCGGCTCGTCGGGGCGGTCCACGGCGTCAGCTATGTCGCCAGTGCCTTCTGCTTGATCCGATCGAACTCGGCCTGGTCGATCGCGCCGGAGTCGAGCAGCTCCTTCGCCTTGGCGATCTGCTCGGTCGGTCCGCCGGCGACACTGCGTACGTACTCGTCGAACTGAGCCTTGCTGTTAAGCGCGTCGGCAGCCCTGCGCTCGGACATCTGCTTGCCCTGGGCGATCAGGTAGATGAGCACGCCGAGGAACGGCAGCACGATCATGAACAGCGACCAGCCGGCCTTTCCCCAGCCCGAAACGTCCTGGCGGCTGAACACGTCCATGAGGACCGTGATCAGCATCCAGAACCAGATCATCCACGCGAAGAAGATGATCATCGTCCAGAAGATGTCGAGAAGCGGGTAGTCGGCTGCTACAGGCACAGGGGTCTCCTCTCGGAAGGTCGGGTGCTCAAGCCTGCCGTCGCCGAGTGGGCCCGCCAAGGGTGCGCGCATCCAAGTGGGACACAGGGAGGCATCCGTGCGAAAGCCGGCGCCGTCGGTGACGATGGGCGGCACGTTCCGTCAGGAGGGAACCGGTGGTTCGCCGTCTCGAGAATCTGCTGACCGAAGTGGTAGATACCTCCAGCCGACAGCTGGCGGCAGTCACCCTGTTCGTCGTGGATCGGGCGATCGCGACCGGCGTGGTCGAGCGAATCGCCGATCGCCTGCTCGCCGCGGGCACGCTCGAGCACACAATCGATCGCGTCTTCGACGACCGCCGCGTCGTCGATGAGACCGTCTCCCGCCTGCTCGAGAGCGAGGACCTGTGGCGGCTGGTCGACGCGATCGCTCAGAGCCCGGCGGTGACGGAAGCGATCGCGCGGCAGAGTGTCGGCTTCGCCGACCAGGTGGCCGGCGAGGTTCGGGCTCACGCCCGTAGGGCGGACGCGCGGCTGGAGCGGAGGGCGCGCAGCATCCTGCGGCGGCCGGATCCGCCGGCCTCGACCGCCCTGCCGTGAACCGTTACGAGGGTCTCGTGACGCGGAGCATCGCGTTCGCGATCGACGCAACCGTCATCAACGTCACGGCGATCGTGGTCGCGGGCGTCGTGGCGCTCGGGTTGTCGGTCCTGTCGCTCCCCGACTCGGTCGGTACGGTGCTGCTCGCCGTGGGCGGCGCACTGTTCGTGGCTTGGTGCATCGGCTACTTCGTGGTCTTCTGGTCGACCACCGGGCAGACGCCGGGCGACCGGCTGATGCGGATCCGCGTGTGCCTGGCGGACGGCCGTACCCTGAGCGCGGGGCGGGCGTTCCTGCGGCTGGTGTATCTGACCCTCGCGGCGATACCGCTGCTGGCCGGCTTCGTGCCGATCCTCTTCGACGACCGGCGTCGCGGCGTGCACGACATGCTCGCCGGCACGGTCGTCACGCCGGCGGCCGGACCGTCAGAGATCGCCGCGGTGGACGCCCTGCTGAGCGAGGCTCCTGTCGCGCGGTGAGCCGGCGCGGCCTGCCTGGGCGTCGACCAGCTCCCTCCGCGTCGGCTTGCGGAGCAGGAGGTAGAGGAGCATTCCCATGAACGGGAAGAGCAGGACGATGATCGCCCAACCCGCCTTCGCCTGGCGGGTGAGATCTCGCCGGCGCAGCACGTCGACGACCCCCACCACCCAGATCACGAGCAGCGGCAGGAGGATGAACACCCACTCGAACGCCGACGCGGCGAGCGGCGGCATCAGGGGTCCTCGGTCGCCGTCGGCTCCGACGGGTACCCGAGGACCTGGGCCTTCTCGCGCTCGAACTCGGGGGTGTCGAGCACGCCGCTCTCGTGCAGCCGCCCGAGTCGCTCGAGCGCCTCGAGCCGGTCCGCGGCGCCGGCCCCGTTGCCATTGGCGGTGTCGGCTACGGGTGTCTTCCTGCCGATCCGGTCCTTCAGGCCCACCAGGCGCTCGCGCATCCTCTCGCCGGCCTCCTCGAGGCTCGCCGACGGGAACTCGCGCGCGGTCTGACGGCGCAGGACCTCGAGGCCGAACGCCAGCAGAGCGACGAGGATGAGCGCCGGAATCACGCGTCGCGTGGCGGGCGTCGGACCCCAGGCCAGCAGCAGGAGGACGATTGCGCCGAGCGCGGCGTAGGCGACACGCCCCTCGCGCAGATACGGCGCGAGCGCGCGGCGTACCGCGGTCGCCGCGGGGCCCGGGCCCGCGACCCACGCGGCGCCCACGAGCACCACGCCGTACAGGATCGTCGCGGACGCCGCCTCGACGAGCAGGGAGGTCGCGATCGACCAGGTCGACTCGACCGCCGGGCGAACGGCCTCGGTGGTGGCGAGCGCGTCGACGACCGCGTCACCCGCCAGCGAGCGCGCGACCAGCGCCGCGGCGCCGGCGAACAAGAGACCGAACCCGGAGGCTCTGAGTGCCTCTCGGCGCCAGCCCGTGGCAATCAGCACGGCGAGCGCGAGCAGGCCGAGCGCGAGCACCACGAGGACGATCGCCGCGGCCTTCAGCAGGTCGACGGCGTCCTGCGCCAGCTCGAGGTCGTCCGACTCCATCACGGTGATCTGCGCGGCGTCCTCGGGTAGCTGCTCCTCCGCCCGTTCGCCCACTCCGACCCGTTCCGCCGTCTGCCCAAGCAGGGCCTTCAGGTCGAGGGTCACGGCGCCGCCCTCGGTGGACACGACATCCCCGCCGCCTTCGACGACGTCGATGAGCCGTGTGTGCGCGCGCCGGTTCGCCTCCTCCCAGAGCGCCTGAGGGCGCGGTCGCTGGAGCAGCGCGTCGACACCGCGCACCGCGAGGTCCTTCAGCGCGCCGGCGGCAGGCCCCGCCAGCGGCTGTACCTGCGGCGGGAACGCTTCCTCGAGCTGGCCCTGTACGTCGACGTTCGCGTAGAGCTGGTCGATCAGGAACACCGCGGTCTGCCCGCGGATCGCGTCGTCCTCCAGGAGCTCGCTGCTCGTCTCGGTCCAGTTGTCGGTATCGAGCAGCTGGCGGTTCGCCCACAGCGCGAAGATGGCGACCACGGCCAGCAGCGAGCCGATCGTGATCAGGACAAGCGGCAGGCGCCGCCTACGCCGAGTGGGCATGCCGATACCCAATCGGCGCCCCCCGCCCCTGACAATGGCGCGCGCCAGTGTCCTCCCTGATGCAAGCCCCCCTCCGGGAGTGGGGCGCACGCCCTTGTCGGCGACGCTCGTCGCGGCGAGCCTGCGCTCAGTTGAGCGCGCCCTCGCAACAGCCCGATTCATCAGCCTCCCCGGAGTGGCGGACCGAGCCGCCGCCCGGAGGCTGGGAGGCGGCGCCGTCAGGCGGTGAGCGCGTCCCGAACAAAAAGGCGCTGATCATCGCCGGCGCTCTCGCGACCGCGGCCGGCATCGGGTCGATCCTCGTCCCCGCGGTCGCATCCGTAGGCACGGCGGTCTTCGTGGGCTGCGGCCTCTTGGTCGTGGCGCTCGCCAGCGCGCTGGCCGCGATCTTCGGCGCGCATGGCTTCGGTCCGCGGCTCCTACGTGGGCTGGTGGCGCTCATCGCGTTCGCGGTGGGCCTCTACCTGCTCGTCTCGCCGCTCGAGGGCACCTTCACGTTGACCGTGATGCTGGTCATCTGGTTCGTCGCAACCGGCGTCGTCCGGATCGCCGTGGGCATACGCGAGATCGGGAAGCCGGAGGCTGGCTACACGATCCTCGCCGGCGCGGTCTCGCTCGTGCTCGGGCTCCTGATCGCCGTCGAGCTGCCCAGCTCCGCCGACTGGGCGATCGGCCTGCTGGTCGGGATCGACTTCCTCATCTACGGGCTCCTCTGCTTCGCGCAGGCCTTCCTCGGCCGCGACGCAGCGTCCGCATGAACGGTGTTGCGCGCTACACCCGCGGACGGGGGCGCGCTTGTTTGCGGTGTTGAGTCCGGACTGAAACGCTCGTGGTCCCCCCGAAAGATGGAGGTAGCAGGCAATGGCCGATATCGGCCCGGTTCAGATGCTCGTGGTGGCTTTCGACTCCGATGCGAAGTTCGAGGGCAAGGTGATCGAGCAGCTCTCGGCACTCGAGAGCGAGAGCACGATTCGCATCCTCGACCTGCTCTTCGCGATGAAGGACGAGAACGGCGAGCTCGTGGCGCTCGACTACCAGTCCGAGTCGCTCGGGGCGATCGCCGGCGCGCTGCTCGGCTTCGAGTTCGAGGGTGACGAGACCCCGGGAGAGACCACGGGCACGACCGATCACGCCTTCGGGCTCACGCAGGCGGACATCGAGGAGGTCGGGAACTCCCTCGAGCCGAAGCAGGCCGCGGCCTTCCTGCTCATCGAGCACGTCTGGGCGCGGGACCTGAAGCGCGCGATCCGCGAGACGGGCGGGGTCCCCGTCGCGGAGGGCTTCCTGACCCCCGAGGCGGTCCGGGCGGTCGAGCCGGAGCTGGCCGCGATGGCCGATGCAATGCAAGAACTCGAACGTGAGCAGGCGGCCTCCGTAGGCGCCTAGGAAAGGAACGAAGATGCCGGGACTTCTCGCAGCACGCGCCGCCACCCGGATGGGTGCGCGGCAGCAGTACCGGACGATGGCCCGCATGCAGCGGCGGCGCACGTCCATGGAGAGCAAGATGGGCATGCGCCAGGACTTCCAGCCGGCCGGCGAGGAGGAGGAGTACGTAGAGGCCCCGCCCGCGCAGGCCGACTACACGGCCGAGCTCGAACGGCTGGCGGAACTACGCGACAAGGGGGTCATCACGGCCGAGGAGTTCGACGCGAAGAAGCACCAGCTACTCGGTCTCTGAGGAGGCGAGCGCCGACTCGATCGAGGTGCTGGCGCCCGGCGCGAGGACACGCACGTCGATCCACGGCGCCAGCGTCTCGGTGACGCGCTCGAATGCGCGCGCCGGTTTGCTCGGATCGCCCCGCCATTTGACGGTCGGGGATGCGTAGGTGCCCCAGTGAATCGGGATGGCGACGCGTGGCTCGAGCAGGGTGGTCGCGCGCGCGGCGTCGAACGGGTCCATATGGCCGGGACCGAGACGCGGTCCCCAGCCCCAGATCGGAAGCAGAGCGAGGTCCAGCTTGTCGGCGAAGCGCTCCATGCCGTCGAAGATCTCGGTATCGCCCGCGAAGAAGGTCCGGTGGGCCCCTTGCACCAGGTACCCGAGGGCGGCACTCGCCGCTGACCACGGCAGGCGGCGACCGTCGTGCGACGCCGCCGTGCCGAGCACCTCGAGCGCCCCTATGCGCACCCTGTCGTCCGGTCGCACCTCGGTGACCTCCGGGACGCCCGCCCGCTTCAACAGCGAGCCGTATCCCTCGGGTACGAGCACCCGGCGAGGGGCAAGCAGTCTCAGCGACGGCAGGTCGAGATGGTCGTGGTGAGCGTGCGAGATGAGAACGGCGTCGGGCTCCCGGAGATCGTCGAGCGCGGGCGGCGGAACGATGCGCTTCAAATGCGCGACGCGGGGCCGCAGGACGGGGTCGGTGATCAGGCGCGTGCCGCCCTCCTCGATCTGGATCGTGGCGTGCCCGATGTAGGTGATCCGCGTCACTGGGGCCATCAGCGTCCCGCTTGGGCGGGCGCGGCGCAATCGTGTATGCCGCCTGCGTCCACACTGGCCCACACAACGGGGGCTGGGGGGCTGACACCGTTGCTCGGACGGGCTCCGGCGTGGGAACCTGAGGGCGAGATGGCCGAGCCGGAACACGCAATGGACGCTCGCGGCGGTGGCTGGCTGGTCTTCGCCGGGGTGATGTTCATGCTGGCGGCCGGCTTCAACACGATCTACGGCATCGCGGCACTCGTCAACGACGACTACTTCGCCGCCGACGAGCTGCTCTTCGGCGACCTCTCGACGTGGGGAATCCTGTACCTGGTCGCAGCTGCAGTCCAGGCCGGCGTCACCCTTCTCCTGTTCACCGAGAACAACGCCGGCGCAATCGCGGGCGTCTGCGTCGCGATGCTCAACGGCACGCTCGCCCTGCTCACGATCGGCGCCTACCCGCTGTGGTCGGTGGCGATCCTGGTGGTGGACGGGCTCATCATCTACGGCCTCACGGTCTACGGGTTCGACCGGCGCCCTAAGGCGACCTGACGCCCCTTTGGGGGATTCGTGTCGGCCACCCCGAACTTCACAGGCAAGCATCATTGAGCGCCGAGCGCCCCGTGGCGAGACTCGCTCTTGAGGTCCAACGAGACTGGAGGAAGCGATATGGCAACTGCCGACTACACGTCCCCTGATCGCTCGGATGGAGCCGGTTGGCTCACGTTCGCGGGAATCATGGTGACCATCGTCGGGATCCTGAACATCATCTGGGGCATCGCGGCGATCGACAAGGCGAGTTTCTTCATCGAGGACACGCGCTTCATCGTCGAAGACCTGAAGACCTGGGGGTGGGTCGTCCTCATAGTCGGCGTCATCCAGATCTTCGCCGCGTTCTCGATCTGGAGCGGCGGCCAGTTCGGCCGCTGGATTGGGATCGTCGGCGCGAGCCTCAGCGCCCTCAGCGCGATGATGTCGATCCCGGGGTTCCCGCTGTGGTCGCTCGCGGTCCTCGGCATGAGCGTGCTGATCCTCTACGGCCTCGTCGTGTACGGCGGCCAGCACAAGACAGCCTGAGTTCCGGCCGATAGTCAGGAGATACCGCGGGCGAGCGTCGCCCGCGGTCTTCCTGAGGAGTAGTTTCCAGGCCGTGCGCGGGAGGTGCTTCGCCGGCTGTGGTGCCTTTGTGGCAATCGCCGTGGCAATGCTCGGCGGGGCCGAGGCGCAGGCGAAGTCACCGGCGAACTGCGGTCCGGACGACCGACCGGAGACCGCGCTGCAGGGTCAGGTGCCGATGACGGACCGGGCCAGCGGGCGCTCGGTCGAGGGGTACACGTGCAATCTCGCCGAGGTCGGGTTCATGCCGAGCTCCTCGTTCGCGAACTTCGACACCTATGAGAACTGCGCCTACTACAGCGACACGATCGGCGCGGTCAACGCCGAGGGCGGCACGGTGGTCGTCGACGTCTCCGATCCCGCCAACCCGGTCCAGACCGCCTATCTGACCGAGCGCGCGACCGCCAACGCCGGCGAGTCGCTCCGGGTCCACCGCGAGCGGGGGCTGCTCGTCGCCGACCGCTACTACCTCGCTCCCGGCATCAGCAATCCCGACGATCCGGATGCGAACCGCTCGCTCGCCATCTACGACATCTCGAAGGACTGCCGAAAGCCGAAGCTGCTCGCAGACGTGGTCATGCCGTCGGCGATCGGCCACGAGGGCTGCTTCCAGGCCGACGGGATGGTCTATTACATGGCGAGCACCGACAACATCACGCCGATCGACATCTCCGATCCGCGTAATCCCAAGCAGCTCTCAGAGCCACAGGACCTCGGGATCCACGGCTGCTCGACCAGCGAGGACGGGACGCGCGCGTACCTGGCGGACATCGGCACCGGGGCGCTCCTCGTCGCCGACACGAGCGAGGTCCAGGCGCGCAAGGAGAACGCCGAGATCAAGGTGATCGGGACGCTGCCGACACCGGGCAACGCCGGCCAGCAGTCGACGATCCCGATCTTCTACGACGGCCGGCCGTACATCTTCAACTTCGCCGAGTACGCCGAGCTCGCCCGCCCGTGTACCTCGCGACCCGATCGCGAGACGAACTTCGGCTACCCGATGATCGTCGACATCGCCGACGAGCGGAACCCGAAGGTCGTCTCGAAGATCTTCAACGAGGTGACGCTGCCTGAGAACTGCGCCGCGGTCGCCGGCGACTCGGCCGCGTTCCCGTCGAACGGGTTGACGAAGGGCGACATCTTCGGGCTGGTCGGCTCGCGCGTCTTCCTCTACGACTCGCACTACTGCTCGACGGACCGCACGCACGACCCGACGATCGCCGCGTGCGCCAGCTTCGGGTCGGGCATCCGCGTCTACGACATCCGCAACCCGCGGGCGCCCACGGAGATCGCCTACTTCAATCCGGGCACGACTGATTCGCCGGCCGGCGCCATCGCCAACGCGACCGTCGCGCGACCGGTCATCCGCAGCGACCTGCGCCAGATCTGGTTCGCCGACATCGCGAAGGGCTTCTACACCGTTCAGTTCCGCGAGGGGGTGTGGCCCTTCCCGAAGCAGGATCCGTGCCCGCACGCGGATCCCTATCTGCGCCAGTACGACCTCACTTACCGGACCTGCCGCCGGGAGCGCAGGGCGGCCATCCGGCTGCCCGGCGCCGAGAGCTGCAACACGCGCCGCTCGGTCACGGTCCGCCTGCGGCATCCGAAGCGCGGCCGGATCACGCGTGCGGTGGTGCGGGTGCGCGGCGAGCGCGTCAAGGTCATGCGCGGCAAGCGCGTGCGGAAGCGGTTCACCGTCCGCGGCCTGCCGAAGTCGGGTCGGTACCGCGTACGCGTGATCGCCCGGACGTCGTCCGGCAGGCGTGTCGTCAAGTCGCGCCGCTACCGGGCGTGCGTCCCCAAGCTGCGCCGGAAGGGGCAGAGCGCATCGCAGCCGGCGGTGCTCTATCGGGTCGGTGTCGACGCCGAGCACCTGCCGTACTACTGCCGCGTGCTCGCCCGCGACTGATCACCGGAGCCTCTCGCAAGTTTTCCGGCGGCTTGTCGTTCCAACTCGCATAGGCCTCCGCCGACTCCTGTCGATCGCCGCGCTGTGCGCCGCGCTCCCCGCGGCGGCCTCGGCCCATCCGGCGGCGCCCGCCGCGCCCGACATCGCGTACCAGTGGGGCGAGGCGGCGAAGCCGACCTACAGCGCGGCGATGAGCGCGCTGCCCGAGCCCGTATTCGAGCCGGGTCCGTGCACGGAGGCGGCGAAGCGGTCGATGCCGGCGGGCGAAGGACACGACCACCTCGACCCGCTCCAGCACCGGTTCGCCTGCCGGATGGTGCAGGTGGCATACGACTCCCTCGAGGTCGAGCTCGCCGAGCGCCCCGACGTCGTTCTCGGCGAAATGGACGTGAAGGGCGACCTGGCGGTCGTTGCCGTCGCCTATCCCGAGTCCGGTTTCCTCCTCTTCGACGTCTCCAACCCCGCGCAGCCCGGGTTCCTCAGCTGGTATCGCTCGGCCCAGTGCGAGGGAGTCGCGGTGGACGTCGACTGCGGCGCCTTCGTCGACCTGTCGCCGGACGGGCAGTTCGTCTTCATCTCGAAGCAGCAGATCTCGGCACTGCACACCTCGCTCGGCACCGAGGTGATCGGCACCCTGCCGGCCGACTACCCGGGCATCGAAGTCGTCGACATCTCCAATCGGAAGCGGCCGCTGCTGCGCCAGGCACTGCCGCAGGTGAGCGTCGGCGGAGTTCACACGACCCGGTCCTTCGAGGTGCCCGCGCGCGGGGGGCGGGGCCCGCGTGATCCCGGCACCTACACGGTCTCCGTCGCGAACTCCGTGGGCGCGGCCATCAACCGGGTCGGCCCGGGCGGGCTGCTGACGCCCGTGGCGCTCATCCAGATGGATGAGCTGCACGACACGTTCATCCAGGAGGACCCCATCCTCGGCCGGACGCTGCTCTACATCGCCGGCGGCTTCGACTCCGGGTTCTACGTCTTCGACATCACCGCGCCCTCGAGGCCCGTCGGGCTCGGCGAGTGGGACGTGACGCCGGAGTGTGAGAACGACTGGTACGCGCACACGATCGACGTCACGACGGTCGAGGGCCGGCGCATCGTCACGATGCCGGTCGAGCTGATCGACTTCTTCGGCGAGCAATCCGAGGCGGACAAGGCCGAGGGCTGCGGCACCCTCCAGGGAAACGGCGACCACGCCGGCCCGCTGTTCATCGTCGACGCCACCGACTTCTCGCAGCTCGGTCCGGTCGATGCGACGGACAGCGAGGAGGAGGAGACCGCGGGCGGGACCATGAAGGAGCGCTCGGAGGAGGCGCTCATCACGACGTGGAGCAACGCCGCCGGCCGCGCCGGCGGTGAGCTGACCTTCTCACCGCACAACCAGCAGATCGTCGGCGACAAGATCTATCTGTCGGGCTACCACTCGGGGATAACGGTCCTCGACGCGCGGAAGGCGTTCCGAGGCCAGAACGTGCGGCCGCGCGAGCTCGCGTTCGCCGTGCCCTCGAATCCGCAGACGCGCCCGATTCCCGCGGACCAGCCGGGCGTCGTGCTCGGACAGTTCTTCACGTCGTTCATCGACTATCGCCCGCTCGTGTGGGACATGACCTTCCACAAGGGCTACGTACTCGTGCCGGACATGACCGGCGGGATGAGCTCCTACCGCGAGCTGTAGCGGCTAGACGCGCTGCACGCGTTCGCAGCCGCGCAGCGTGTCGTCGGCGTCGGCCCTGATGTCGTCGACGCCCTTGCCGCACTTGACGGTCTCGCGGCGGCCGTCGGCGGAGTTGACGCTGTCGTCGCCCCCGCCGGCGACGAAGCGGTCCTTCTTCTTCCCGCCGACCAGGTCGTCGTCCCCGGCGCCGCCGTTCAGCCTGTCCTTGCCGCCGGCCCCGGAGAGGCAGTCGTCGCCGCCGCGTCCGAACAGCTTGTCGTTCCCGCCGCGGCCGAGCAGGCGGTCGCCGGCCGCCCCGCCGCGCAGGACGTCGGCCGACGGAGTGCCCGCCGTGCGGATGGCGCAGGGGCCGGTCACCGGCGTGGGCACGACGGCCGTCGCACGCGACGCGCCGTTGTTGCCGGAGTTCGGGTCGGGGTTGGCGGAGGACGCCGCCACGGAGGTCGAGAACGGCCCGGTGGCCGGCGCGCGCACCACCAGGGTCACGCTCACAGAGCCGCCCACCGGGAGCGTGCCGAGCTCGCAGTGCGCGCCGGTGCAGGTGCCGGACGACGGTTCGGCGAGGACGAGCGTCGCCCCCGCGGGCACGGTGGCGTCCAGCTCGGTGCCCGGGGCAGCGTCGAGGCCCCCGTTCACCACCTTGGCGACGAACGTGATGTCGTCGCCCGATGGGACCGACGAGCGCGACGCGGTGAGGGTGGTCGCGAGGTCGGCCGACACCTCGGTGGCTCCGATGTCGCACGCGGTGCCGCTCGGGGCAGTCGCTCCGCGCTGGTCGGTTCCGCCGGGTGCGCATGCGAGCGCGGCGTCTCTCGCCGGGCTGCTGCCGCTTGGCACGGCGGTGTCAGTCGGCCCGCCACGATTGCCGAGCGCACTGAGCTGTGGCGAGGTGTTGTTCAGATGGCTCGCAGGGAATCCGCACGTGGTGCCGCTGTCGATGTTGCGGCCGGTGGCGGTCGGCGCCACCCCGCCGCAGTCGGGGCTGGACGATGCGACACCGCCGGCGACGATCGAGTCGCCGATCGAGACGGCGGCGCTCGCGTCCTGGCGCCAGACGTTGCCGCCGATTCCGCCGCTCGCGCCGGTGGCCGTGTTGCCTGACAGGGTCACGTGGCGGAGGACGGCGGTGACGTCGGAGCGGACGCTGATCCCGCCGCCGCGGCCGCCGCTCGAGCCGTCCGCCTTGTTGCCGGCAATCGTGCTGTTCGTGATGTTCAGTGTGGTGTTCGGGTAGACCGCTACCCCGCCGCCGAGCGACTGGCTGCCCGTCGAAGTGAGGGTGTTCCCACTCAGCGTGCTCCGGGTGATGGTGAGCGCACCGCTGAACACCCAGACCGCGCCGCCCTCGAGCGTGCCGGCGGAGGTGATGTGGTTGTCGCGGATCGCGACCCGGTCGAGCGTGATGTCGGCGTTCTGCACGACGAGGCCGCCTCCGCCGCCCGTCAGGGTGATGCCCGAGTAGCGCATCGATCCGCCGCCGTTCACGGTGATGACGCGCGCGCTCGGGACGCCGTCGAGGATCGTCGCGCGCGCTCCGGCGGGCCCCTCGATGTCCACCGTGGAGTTGACGGCGAGTCCTGAGCTGAGGAGGTATGTGCCGGCCGGAATTACGACCTTGTCCGCGCCCGGCAGCGCGTTCGCCTCCTGGATCGCGGCGCGGACCGTGCACGCGCCGCCGAAGCCGGCACAGGCGCCGTTGCCGGGGTTCGCGTCGGAGCCCTCCGTAGTCGAGTTGACGTTGAACGTCTCGGCGTGAGCGGCCGACGGAAGCGAGAAGGCGAGCAGAAGGGCCCCGAGCAGGGCCCACCGGCGAGTCATTGGCCCACCGTACACCGGGTTTCGGGCGCGGACCACGACGGCGAGGCTTAACTTGCGCCCGCGCGCCGCGGGGCAATAGGGTCGCTCGCACTCGCAACGAAGGAGGACTCAGATGCTGGCTCGCTTTCGCGGCCGCCTGACCTACGCGAACGTGATGGCCACCATGGCTCTGTTCATCGCGCTCGGCGGAGGGTCGTACGCTGCCATCAAGGTGCAGAGCTCGGACATCGCGAAGAACGCGGTCCGCGGCAAGCACGTCAAGAAGGACTCGCTGACCGGTAAGGACATCAAGAACATCAAGACCGGGGACGTGTCGAATGGCACGCTGCTGCCGGAGGACTTTGGCTCGCTGCCGACCGGTGGCCCGCCGACTGGTGACGCCGGCGGTGACCTGGCAGGGACCTATCCGAACCCCCGGGTCGCCAGCGACGCGATCGGCGGAGGCAAGTTGGCGCCCGATGCGGTCTCGACGTCGAAGCTGGCGGACGACGCGGTGGGCACCGCGAAGATCAACGACGGCGCCGTCACGACGGACAAGCTCGACGACGCCGCGGTGACCACCCTGAAGATCGCGGACGGAGCTGTGACGGCCACGCAGATTGCCGCGGTCACGATCACCGGAGCGCAGATCGCCGACGGCGCAATCACGACCGCGAAGGTCGAGAACGAGTCGCTCCTGAGCGAGGACATCAAGGACGACACGGTCGCTGGAGGCGGCCTGATCGCTGAGGACCTGCGTACCGGTTCGGTCGGGCAGTCTGAGATCCAGACGGACGGGGTGGCGGCGACCGAGGTTGCCGACAACTCGATCGACTCCGGCGAGATCGTCGACTTCCAGCTGACGAACCAGGATGTGAGCGTCCTGTTCGCCGAGGTGAACGCGGATGGAACGCTCGCCAATCAGTGCGCTGGCTGCGGTGTTTCGGCGGCCCGCGTCGGCGCGGCAGGCGCCGGCACCTACTCGGTCGACTTCGGTCGCAATATCGCGACGACCTGCACGGCAGTAGGCACCCTCGGGACAGCCACGACCCTGGTGCAGCGCGGCGAGATAACCGTCGTGGATCGTGACACCAATGTGGAGGCGGTCTTCGTCGAGACGAACAACAGCGCCGGCGCCAACGCCGACCTGGCTTTCCGAGTCGTGGTGGTCTGCTAGCGGACCGGATCCGCTGACGGACCGGCGGCCGCGGCTCCCTCTGAGGAGCCGCGGCCGGTCGGCGGCTAGCATCGCCGGTCGTCGTGAGACCTCGCCACGTGATCGTCGCCCTGCTGATGCTCGCGGTGGTGGGCTCCCTCGCGCTCACCGCAGGCAAGGGCTCTCCCTCGGCGACCGCGGCCAGCGCGCGCTGGTGCGCGGTTGAGCCGGGCGCCCCGCGGTGGGCGCGCTCTCTCCGGGCGACGGTGCTGGTCGACTCCGTCCTCCTCAGCGGGAAGGGCGCGATCAGGCGCGCCCAGCCGTGCCGGCGGCTGAAGCTTCGCGGCCGGCCGGCGTGGATGATTCGCCACGCTGCGGCTGAGCTCGCGCGCGGGCGCCGCGTCGCCCCGCTCGTGATCGTCGGCATTGGCTACAACTCGCTCTTCCAGCGTCATCGCCGCCGCTACGGCTATTGGTCGCGCCGCTGGGACCGCGAGGCGAAGCGGCTGCTCCGGGTCCTCCGCCGCAAGGGCGCGCGCCAGTTCGTGTGGGTGATGCTGCGGCAGCCGACGCGGCGCACCGTCCCGCCGCACGCGGTGCGCGAGCTCAGCTACTACTCGTGGTACTTCCCGTACGTGAATGAGCGCCTGCGCCGGCTCGACCGCCGCCGCGACGACGTGGTCCTCGCGAACTGGCGGCGCGTGGGCAACCGGCCCGGGATCACCTACGACTCGATTCACCTGAACACCCGCGGCGGAAAGCTGATGGCCCGGCTGATCCGCCGGACGATCCACCGCGAGACCCACCGCCAAGCGCGCTAGGGGGCGAAGGCGGAGGGCAGCGGCCTTCCGCCTACGTGCGCGAACGTTGTGGCGACCGCGCCGGTTTCCGGCCCGCCGGTCACATGGTTCGGATGGTGAGGCTGGCGGAACGGCAGGGTGGCGTCGTGCACCGGGATCAGCTGCGGGCGCTCGGCTTCAGCAGCAGCGCGATTCTCAGGCTGGAGGCGGCGCACCGGATCCACCGGCTGTACCCCGCCGTGTTCGCGCTCGGGCACCGGGTGCTCGGCGAGGAGGCACAGCTCCGGGCGGCCGTGATGCACGCTGGGCCGGACGCGGCCATCAGTCATCTGACCGCCGTCTCGTGGTGGGAGCTCCTCGAGCTGGACCTCGAGCCGATCCACGTGAGCACCCCGGTGCAGCTCGGCTCCTCGGCGGGGCTTGTCATCCACGGTCGGCGATCCGTCGAACGCGTCACGCATCGGGACCTGCCCGTGACGACCATTCCGCAGACCCTGCTCGACTCAGCCGGCTTTCTCCCGTTCGGTCGCCTGCGCAAGGCGATCGCAGAGGCGGAGTTCCACCGGCTCGCGTCCGTCGATGAGGTCTTCTCCGTCCTCGGGCGGGGCAGGCCCGGTAGCGCGCGACTCCGGCGCGCCTTGATCCTCCACCAACCGCGGCTCGCGCGAACCCTGAGCGTGCTCGAGGAGCGCTTCCTTGGCCTCTGTGAGCGCCATGCGATCCCGCTCCCGGAGGTGAACGTCACCGTCGCCGGCCTGATGGTCGATGCGCTGTGGCGCGCCGAGCGCGTCGTCGTCGAGCTCGACGGCCGCGCCGCCCACGCCACCGGCGCGGCGATGGAGCGTGACCGGAACCGCGACCTCACGCTGCGCGCCGCGGGCTACGCGGTCCTCCGGTACACATGGCACCAGGTGACGCGCCAAGCGTCCGCCGTCGCCGCCGACCTCCGCGCCGCCCTCGGTCTCGAACTTCGTGGCGGGCGCGCCGCTTTCCGGCGTCGTCGCCACAGAGTTCGCGGCTAGGACGCGGTGTCGCCCTTCGTCGTCGGGGCCGGGGCGTTCGCGCTGCTTCGGCGGATCAGGGCGGGGGCCAGGATCCGCAGCGCCGCGATGATCCCGTAGTAGCGAGGGATGTAGCGCTCGGCCTTGCCGCCGGGCCCGCACTGGAGGATGGTCTCGGCGACCTTCTCCGGGGTCGAGACGATCCGGCGCGTCAGCGCGCGGTCCATCAGCTCGCGCTGGGGAAAGCCCTCGGTCGAGATGAACCCGGGCATCACGAGCCCCACGTGCACCCCGTGCGCGGCCTCCTCGCCGTGCAGCGAGTCGCTCCAGCCGATCAACGCGAACTTGCTCGCGGAGTATGCGCCCGAGCGTGCGCGCGACACCCGGCCGGCCACGCTCGCCACGTTCACGATCGACGACGGTGCCGAGCGGCGCAGCAGCGGCAGGAGGGCGTGCGTGAGGCGCAGAGTCGCGTCGAAGTTCAGCTTCATGTGTCGCTCGACGCCCTCCCAGCCGGTGTCGGCGAATGTCCCGCGCCAGGCGGCGCCCGCGTTGTTCACCAGCAGGTCGAGCCGGCCGTGCTCGGATTCGACCGCGGCAGCGACCTCAGCCGGCGCTCCGTCGTCGGTCAGGTCCACCGCCACGACTGTGGCGCCGCCCAGCTCGTCGGCGAGCGCGCGCAGCCTGTCCTCGCGCCGCGCGACCAGCACGAGCTCCCAGCCGTCGCGCGCGAGCCGGCGCGCTGTCGCCTCGCCGATCCCGCTGGACGCACCCGTGACCAGGGCGATCATCGGCACTCCCTCGCCCGGCGCTTCAGCGTCACTCGCAGCGGCCGCCCGCTGCGCATCGTTACCCGCGCCCGCACGCGCCGCTTACCGTGGGTGACCTTCACGCGGCGCACCCGTGCGCGGTCAGGGCCGATCACCCGCGCGCGCGGCGTACCGCGCCGGCAGCGCACCCGCAGGCGCAGCAGCGGGCGCTCGCGCAGCGCCCCGAACATCGCGATCTGCTGGGTGGTCGGCCGGTTCACCCAGTGCATCGAGAGGGCCGCCCCCGGCAGGAAGAGGATCCGCTCGGCCGCGGCGTCGGACTGCCACGCGGCCGGGTCGTCGCTGTCCTGTGCGTCGCGGAGCGCGTCGCCGGCGGCGACGAGGGAGGCGAGGATCACGTCGGTACACGCCGCGCGGTTGCCCTCCGCCTCCCGCGAGCCGCCGCAGTAGACGCGCGAGGTCGGGCTCTCCAGCCGGCGCCCGAGGATCATCGACAGGTCGGTATAGACGTGCGGGTAGAAGCCCGACTCGTACGCGCTCCCGCCCGCGCTTGGCGCGTTGTCGAAGGTGATCGGGATGCGGGCGGCGTCACCGAGCACGGGGTCGAAGATCCCCCGCAGGAGCGGTTCCCACCACGCGTCCATGATCGCGACCGCGGCCGAGTGGTCGTAGTCGCCGTTCCCGTCGCCGTCGCGCCGCAGGGCGCCCTCGGCGATCCACTCCTCGAGCAGCGCGACCATCGCCTGCTCGCGCGGCCCCGGGTCGGCGCTCCGGAGAAGCCGCAGCGCGAGCGGCGCGACGTAGCGTCCGCGGAGGTCGGTCAGTCCGGCGCGCTCCATCATCTGGACGAGCCGCACCGGCGTGATCGACCGCCGCGGCTGGTGGCGGATCTCGTCCTCGAGCAATTTGCCGCGATGGATCGAGCCGTGTCCCCACTGAGAGTCGCTCGCCGTCCAGCCGGGGGCCTGGCTGTTGTTCCACGAGAACGTGAAGCCGCGTTTCGGGTTGGCCTCGTGCGGCACGGCCCGGCTCGGCAGATAGACGTCGTCGCCCTGAGCGTCGGTCTTCCACTCCCACTCGCCCGTGCCCCACTTTGGGAAGTCGGGGTGCGGTCCGGCCGGGCGACGCGGGTAGAGACCGCCGTGCACGTAGCCGATCTCGCGCCGGCTCGCGTAGCTCCAGTTGGTCGAGAGGTTGTGCGACTCGTGGAAGATCTTGATGAACCGCTTCGCGGTCGTGGCCTCGCCGCGGTTCATCCGCAGGATCGAGATCGCGGCGTCGAGCTCTTTGCCGAACGTGGAGCGCTTGTTGACGACGGCCACCGGCTGCCCCGCCATCGTGCCGCGCGACAGCACCGGGCCGTGCACGGTGCGCTCGGCGATGATGTCCGGGAGCGGCGAGCCGGGCGGCGCCTCGCGCAGGGTGTTGCGCTCCATCGCCCGGCACTCGCCCCTGAACTCGTAGAAACGCGAGTCCTCGTCCGGCTGGCCGCCACCCGGGTCGCAAAGCTTCTCGACGAAGGTGTCGATCATGTCCGCGCCGCCGGCGGTCGGGGTCCACGCGTAACGCTCCGTGCGCCCCATCACGACGATTGCCGACAGCCCGGGGAACCCGGCGCCGCGCGCGTCGATCGTGGGCGAGTGGAGCTCGTAGTCCATGAGGATCTGCGGCGAGAAGTAACCGGCCTGCGGCCCGCCGATCAGGATCGGGAAGCCGCTCTTAGTCCGCCGCGCCCCGATGACCAGGTGGTTCGACATCCCGCCGTTCCGCGAGAGGTCGACCGCACCAAGCGGAGTCGAGAGCTTCAGCCGCTCGTACCTGATCCGCGACGACTCCGCGAGCTGCGCGAGGTCGGCGGCGCCCGCCGCCGAGACTGCCTCGGTCGGGTTCTCGGGATGGCGCGACCAGTCCACCTCGTCGGGCACCTGCAGGTAGGGGAAGCGCCTGAGCGTGTGCTGCGGGCCGTCGCGGTTGTCGCGGTTGCGGAAGTCCTCGTAGACCTGCTGGCCGAGTTCGGGCCCGAGGTCGCTGACCAGCCCCGCCATCACCGCCGCGTCGTTCATCTCCGAGCCGCCGCCGGCCCCGAAGAGCGCGCGGACCGTGGATACCGCCGCCACGACGTCCCCGCGCCGCCACGGCCCGGGCACGCCCAGCCCGAGCTCGGAGAGGCCGGAGGGCAGCGGCACCTCGCCGCGCTCGGCCTCGAGCAGGTAGGCGTTGATGCCCGCCACGTAGCCGTCGAGAATGCGCAGAAAGTCCTCGCCGTCCTCGCCGTACACCTCGGGCAGGCGGGTGGCCATCGCCTCGAACTCGGCGTCCGTGTAGCCGTAGAGGCGCGCCATCTCCGCGTCGGCCAGCCACGCCGGCGCGGTTCCGATGAGCTCGAATGCCTCCGCGCGGCCGAGCGCCCGGAGCAGCTCCATGATCGCGAGCCGGTCCTCCGCCGTCACGTACCCGGCGCCGAAGGCCATGTCCTCGTCGGTGTCGCCGTAGATGTGCGGCTCGCCCCACTGCTCGTCGCGATAGACGGTCACGCCGGCGCGCGGCGAATAGGTGCGCTGCGGGTCCGCGATGGGCTCGAACACGCGGTGCTTGAAGTAGCGCGTCCGCAGCTCCTCGTCGGTCAGCGTCGGGTAGCCCTGGACGAGATCGTCGTAGGCCGCTATCTCGGTGGTCGCATGGCGCGTGTCGGCGCCGGGCGGCGTGATCGTGCCGTGGAGCTGCGCGTCGTCCTGGGCGTCAGCCGAGGCCGCCGGCAACAGCAGCGTGCACATCAGAAGGGCCAGACGCCGGGCCACGCGGCGACGATACGGCCTCGTACGCGGTCATGTCGAACTCCTTCGTGAGCCGCCGGAACCGCCATGTCCAATCGGGCCACAGCGTCGTGTTGCGGCCGTTTCGGTCCACGTACCACGACGCACAGCCACCCGAGCTCCACACGGTCGGCGGCATGCGCCGCTGGATCCCGTCGTTCCACCTGCGGAACGAGTCCTCTCTGACCTCGACCGCGTCCGTCCCCTGCGCGGCCATCTTCCGGACGGCATCCACGACGTAGGTCACCTGCGACTCGATCATGTAGACGATCGAGTTGTGCCCGAGACCCGTGTTCGGGCCCAGGAGAAGGAAGAGGTTGGGGAAGCCCGGCACCGCCGAGCCCTTGTACGCCTGCGGGCTGCCGTCCCACGTCTCGGCGAGCGTCCGCCCGGCGCGGCCCTTCACCCTGTCCCCGAACGGGATGTCGGTCACGTGGAACCCGGTGGCGTAGACGATCACGTCGACCTCGTGGAGCTCCCCGTCCGCGGTGACGATGCCCTCTGGGCAGATCCGATCGATGCCCGACGTCAAGACGTCGACATTCGGCTTCGCAAGCGCCGGGTACCACCTGTTCGACGGCAGGATGCGCTTGCAGCCGATCCGGTAGTTCGGGATCAGCTTCCGCCGAAGCTCCGGGTCCTTGATCGCCTTCTTGATGTGTGCGACCGCGCGCATCTCGAGCGGCTTCAGCAGCGCCGGCTTTCGCGCGAGCGGGAAGACGAGCCATTCGCGCATCCAGTAGACGTTGCGGCGCACCGCGCGCTGGAGCGCCGGGAAGCGCCGGTAGAGGGCGCGCTCGAGCCGCGTCGTGGGCCGGTCGGTGTGGGGGATGACCCACGGCGGCGTGCGCTGGAAGACCTTCAGCCGTCCGACCTCGGGCTGGATCGACGGGACGATCTGGATGGCGGAGGCGCCGGTGCCGAGGACGGCCACGCGCTTGCCGCGCAGGTCCACCGAGTCGTCCCACGCGGCGGAGTGGAACGAGGCCCCGGCGAACGTGTCGCGCCCCTCGAAGTCCGGGATGCGCGGCTCCGATAGGCCGCCCTGCCCGCCGATCACGACGCGCGCACTGACCGGCCCGGCGGCGGTGTCGAGCTGCCAGCGGCCCGCGTCGTCGTCCCATGCCGCGTTGGTGACCTCGTGCCCGAACGAGATGTAGCGAACGAGGTCGAGCTCCTCGGCCGTCCGCTGGAGGTACGCCTGGATCTCGGGCTGCATCGAGTACGTCCGCGTCCAGTTCGGGTTCGGCGCGAAGGAGAGCGAGTACAGATGCGAGGCCACGTCGCACTGGCAACCGGGGTAGGTGTTCGCCCACCACGTGCCGCCGACCCCGTCGGCGCGCTCGAGGATCGTGAAGTCCTCGATGCCCGCCTGCTTCAGGCGGTACGCCGCGGCGAGCCCGGCGAACCCGCTGCCGACGATCGCGATGTCGACGTGGCGGCTCATGCCGGGGTCGCGACGGTGCGCACGCGCTTCTCACGCGGTGGCCGTCCGCCGCCGCTCGCGCCGCCCGCGGCGCGGCTCAGGCCCCACGCGAGCGCCAGGATGAAGCTGAGCGAGATCACGAGCACGACGAGGGACGCGAGGACCCATGACCACCCCGGCACGTCGTCCTTCAGCTCGCGCTGCAGGATCTCGGTCTCGTCCACGAACGTGCGTGTGAACTGCGGCTCGGCCTTCACCTCGGGGGCCGGGATCGCCGTGTCCTCAGGCAGGTACACCGGCACGCCGAGCAGCTTGTCGTCCTTGTGCACGCGCAGGATCGTCTTCCAGTCGCCGTGCACGGGCAGTGCCTGCGTCGACTCGAACGTGCCCGGCCCCGTCTCCTCCAGGCGATCCACCTGGAGCCCGCCGCCCTGCCAGGACGTCATCTGGACCCAGTTCGCATCGTCGGTTGCCGACGCGGGGGTGATCCGGACCTGCGCGGTCACCTCGCGGTTCGGCGCCGGCTGGGTCTCGGTGAGCTGGACGTTCGCCTGCCAGCCCTTCGGCTCCGAGGTGACGAGGTAGGTGCCGATGATCGCCATCACTGTCAGGAGCGACGCGGCGAACACGAGCCGGCCGGTGCTGGCCTTCGGCAGCTCCCCGCGCAGGCCGGCGCCGAGCAGCCCGCCGATCAGGCCGGCCGCGGTCCCCGCGATCGCGGACGCGATCAGGGCCTCGGGCAGGAAGGCCGTGTTCCACGGCAGGGTGAAGACGAGCTGCGTCCAGGCGTACTCCGCCCAGAACCCGACCGTGCCGATCAGCAGTCCGCCGACAGCACCGAGTGCGATCGGACGGTCGCGCGAGATCAGGAGCGCGGCCAACTCGACCGCGACACCGGCGCCGATGAAGAGCGGTAGCGCGGGCGTCGTCTCGCCGAAGCCCGGCCCGACGATCAGGCTGACGGCCCCGCGGACCACAAGGAAGAACGCGACCGCGCCGAGCGCCGCGCCCGGCCCGATCCACACCCGCGCCGCGACCAGCGCGACGCCGGCGGCCACCGCGATCAGGATCGGCTGGTAGACCAGGCTGAACTGGGGCACGCCGAAGTCGAACTCGGCCTGGAAGGTGCAGAGGCCGATCAGGAGGCCGCCCATCGCGGCCACCCGCCGGAACTGCGTGATGAATCGAGCCGGGCCTTGCCCCGTGTTCGTCGGACGGCCCTCGCGCAGGAGGATCGCCTGGCCGATCAGGGTCATGCCGGCGCCGCCGATCAGCATCAGATGGGTCGGGCCCCAGAGCGTGACGTCCTGGCCGAAGATCCGATGCCACATGTCGTCGAGGGGGAATCCGAGCAGCGCGTAGCCGCCGGCCAGGGCCATCAGGATGCCGCCGACGGGTGCGTACCAGCCCTCGCTGATGCGAATCGCCGACGGCGTCGGCTTGTCGCCCTTCGGCAGCGACACGGCCAGACACCCGGCGGCGAAGATCCCGAACAGGCCGACGAGGATCAGGTAGTGAGCGGGGTTCGCGAGCGGGCCCTCGTCGCGCCCGATGTTGATGTGGAGGGCGATGTCCCAGTACATCCCGAGCAGGGCGACGAGCAGCGAGCCGGTTCCGAGCGCGGACGGGAACGCGACCCACCCCGGCATTCCGGAGACCCTTTCCGAGAACGCGGCGACGCGCGCGAGCACCTGCGACCGGTCGGTCCGGTGGAGATAGATGAGAAGGAAGAGGGCGGATGTGGCGACGAGCGCGCCGACGGTGGCGCCGATGACCTCGCCGATGGCTGCGCCGCCTGCGGGTTTCGCGGATTCTGCTGCCGTCGTGAGCACTGCCTGAAGCGTTTGCATGGTCTTATGTTACACCGTTTGACGTAACATGAAACAGGGGTACAATCATCCGTGATGGATCGCACAGGCGACGGGATGACGATCGACGAGCTGGCCCGCCGCGCCCGTCTCACGGTGCGGAACATCCGCGCGTACCAGTCGCGCGGGCTCCTCCAGCCGCCCGAGCTGCGCGGGCGCACGGGCTACTACGGCGAGCCGCACGTCGCGCGCCTCGAGCTCATCCGCGAGCTGCAGACGGAGGGCTTCAACCTGGAGGCGATCCGCCGCCTGATCGAGGGTGCGGGAGGCGAGACGGAGGAGGTCCTTCGGTTCACTCAGGCCGTCCGCGAGCCGTTCGAACAGGAGGAGTCGCGCGAGGTTGGGGCGGACGAGCTCGCCGAGATGTGGGGGGACCGCGCCGACCCGCGCATCCTGCGCCGCGCGATCGAGCTCGGCCTGCTGCGCGACCTGGACGACGGCCGCTTCGAGGAGCGGAGCCCCCGGCTCGGCCGCGCCGGGCTCGAGCTGGCCCGGCTCGGGATCGATGCCGACACCGGCCTCGACGTGATCGCGACGGCGCGCCGCCACGCCGAGGGCGTCGCCGAGGCCTATGTGCAGCTCTTCCTGAACGAGATCTGGAAGCCGTTCGTCGCAGACGGCCGGCCCGAGGAGCGCTGGCCCGAGGTGCGGGACGCGATCGAGCGGCTGCGCCCCCTGGCGGCCGAGGTGCTCCTGGCCGTGTTCGGCCTCGCGATGACCGAGGCGACCGAGCGCGCGTTCGGCCGCGAGCTCGACCTGATCCGGGAGGAAGTGCGGCGCGAAGACGCCGCTTGACGGTCTAATACCCGTGATGCCCTCGAGGCTTGCGGGACTCCTCGTCGTTCTGGCGTTTGCGGCGCTCGCGCCGTCCGCACACGCGGCGCCGCTGCGGGCCGGGGTGGCGACCGCGGACATCACACCGCAGAACGGCGGCACGACGCTCGGCTTCGTGCGGCCGGACGTGATGGTGCGCGGCGTCCACACGCGGTTGATGGGCCGGGCGCTCGTCCTCGACGACGGGGACACGAAGGTTGCGCTGCTCTCGACGGACCTCGCGTATCCGCTCGAGAAGGACTCGCTGGTCGCGCGGGTCGCCGACCTCGGCTACACGCACGAGAGCATCCTCTACACGGGCACCCACACCCACTCCGGCCCCGGGAGCCTCTCCGACTGGCAGGTCGAGCAGCTCGCCCAGGCGATCCGCGCGGCCGACGCCCGGCTCGAGCCCGCGCGCGCGGCGTGGGGCACCGCGAACGTGCTCGACGTGAACCGCAACCGGTCGATCGAGGCGCACCTCGCGAACCACGGCCTCGACCAGTTCTACGGTCAGGGCCATCCGGAGGACGACCCTGACGGCGCCGACCACACGGTCGACTCGCGCCTGCGGCTCCTGCGCGTCGACCGCGCCGCCGGCGGACCGCTGGCGGGCTGGATCCACTTCCCGGTCCACCTGACGACCTCGGCACCGGACGTGGACATCTGGGACACCGACCTGGCCGGCGCCGCGACCCACCATCTCGAGACGCAGGTGGGGGCGGCCGGCTTCACGGCGCTCTACACGAACGGGGCGCTCGGGGACCTGATGCCGCGCTTCGACGCGTACAGTCGCACGGCCACCATGGACCTGCATGGGCGGCGGATCGCGGCCCGGGCGCTCGATGCGTGGCAGGCGGCCGGCGCGCGTCTGCAATCGGACGTCACGGTCGGCACCCGCTGGACGCGGTCGTGCTACTGCGGCCAGGAGGTCGAGCCGGGACGGCGGGTCAGCGACACGCCGCTCTGGGGGCTCAGCTTCTTCGGAGGGTCGGAAGACGGCGCGTCGATCTTCCACGAGCCGCTCGCGACCGAGGGCAGGCGCCTGCCCGAGGACTCCGCGCACCCCGTCCACGGGCGCAAGATCATCGTCGCGCAGGGGCTCGTTCACGAGTCCGTTCCCGAGGTGCACGTCGTCCAGGTCGGTGACCGCCTGCTCCTGGGTGCGCCGGGCGAGCCGAGCGTCGAGATGGGGCGCCGCTTCGAGGAGGCGGTGCGCCCGCACCTCCCCGCGGGCGTCAAGGAACCGGTGGTGGTCGGGCTGGCGAACGACTACATGGGCTACCTGACGACTCACGAGGAGTACGACATGCAGCACTACGAGGGCGGGCACACGGTGTTCGGCCTGTGGACATCCCTCGTCGTGCGCGACGCCCTGGTCGCCCTCAGCGGGTCCCTCGCGCGCGGCAAGGACGCGCCCGCTCCGGATGAGCCCGCCACGCTGGGCGGGACCGCACGCGGGACCCAGCCCGCCGGCGACACCCAGGGCGCGCTGACTCAGGAGCCGCCCGAAACGGTCAGCCGCTTCGACAGCATCTCGATCGCGTGGGAGGGCAGCGCGAACGGCGTCGACCGCCCGGTGGACGAGCCGTTCATCGCGCTCGAGCGATTCGCGCGCGGCCGCTGGCGGATGAGCGACTCGGACCTCGGGCTCGCCTTCATCTGGCGCGAGCAGGGCGGCGGCTACACGGCGCGCTACGAGGTCGCGGGATCGCAGCGGACCGGCCGCCACCGGCTGCGCATCCGCTCGACGAGCTACGACCTGACGACGCGGCCGTTCAAGGTCAAGCGCTCGACCGGCCTGAAGCTTCGCGGCGTGCTGCGGCGCCGGCCGGGCGCCGTCAAGCGCCTGATCGTCGTCGCGCAGAACCCCGCCCCCGATCCAACCCGGGCGATCCTGTGGCGCTCGACGACGCCCACGGGCGGCCAAGCGGTGATCCGCCTCCGCGGGAGGCGGATGAAGGCGCGCTGGTGGCCGCGCCGGCAGGCCTGGGTCGCGCGAACGAGGCGGCGGGTGCCGCTGCGGGCGCGCGCGACCGTGCTGCGCGCCCGGGACGAGTTCGGCAACCGGATCCCGGGCCGCGTTCGCGTCAGGCTGGGCACGCTGGCCCCGCTCGAATGGCCGCCGAACATCGGCACGGGCGACGGCCGCACGCCCGGCGCGCTCGGCGAGGGGACCTTCCCGCCCTAGAGGGCGCTCACCACGCGCTGGGCGGTCACGAAGTCGACACCCGTCTGCTCGGCGTGCATCTTCGCCGCGCCCATTCGGTCGCCGGAGCGTGCGAGCGCGACGACCTCCGCGGACACCCCGGCGGTGCCGTCGTCGTAGTCGAGCCCGAGGTGAGCCGAGATCCGGCGGATCTGCTCCTCCATGCGCGTCAGCCGCTCGACGACCTGCGCGTCAGTCAGCCCCTCGGCCACGGCGCCACTTTAACCTTGGGGCAATGACCGAGCTGCTCACCGGCCTGCTCGACGTCGTCCGGATCGCGCACGACCTCGGGTTCCCGCACCAGGAGCAGCCCATGCAGGAGAGCGGCGGCGGCGGGGCGAGCGGGATCGTCATCCTCGCGGGCGTCGCCGTCACGCTCATGGCGGTGGCTGGCCTCGTGTGGCTGAAGAAGCGCTCGGAGACCGGGAGCGCTCCCGACACGACGGAGGAGGGGACATGACCGAGGAGCCGGAGGAGCAGGTCGAGGAGATGGAGGAGCAGAAGCAGCGGCTCGATCGGGAGATCGAGCAGACCGAGAAGCAGTGGGAGCGGACCCAGGAGGAGGTCCCGAGCGCGGACGACGACGAGGACAAGCCGCTCGACGAGGACAACCCCGTCGGCGGGGTTTAGGCGCCGAGCCGGTCCGCCATCCAGAGCCCGTTCTGGATCGCGAACCCCTCCCAGTCGTTGTTGAAGTAGAGGAAGACCTCGGTCTCGCGTCGCCACGCCTCCACGCGCCGCGCCCATTCCTCGAGCTCTGAGATCGAGTAGTTGCCGCGCCGCCCGCGATGGCCGTGGTGGAAGCGCACGAAGGTCCAGTCCGCGGTGAACTCGTGCGTCTGGAAGCTCGCGACCTCCGGCCGGTCGCCGATCACGAGCGCGACGCCGTGCGCGCGGAGCAGCGCGTAGACGTCGTCGGCGAACCACGACGGGTCGCGGAACTCGAAGCAATGGCGGCCGGGCGGCAGGGCGAGCACGGCGTTCTCGAGACGCTCGTCGTCGCGCTTGAAATTCGCGGGCAGCTGCCACAGCACCGGGCCGAGCTTCCCGGCCTCGACGAGCGGCTCGATTCGTTCGTAGAAGAGCTCGACGCCCTGGACCATGTCGCTCAGGCGCTTGATGTGGGTCAGGTAGCGACTGGCCTTGATCGTGAAGACGAAGTCATCGGGTACCTGGGTCACCCAGCGCGCGACCGCGTCGCGCTTGGGGAGCCGGTAGAAGGTCGAGTTCACCTCCACCGTGCGGAAGTGCTGGGCGTAGTGCTCGAGCCAGCGGCTTGTGGGGAGTCCCTTCGGATAGAAGAGCTCGCGCCAGGCGGCGTAGTTCCATCCCGAGCAGCCGACGTGGACCGGCTTCATGCCGGTGTACCTACCCTCATTGGGATGAGGGACATCCTGCGCGCCGCCGCGACGGCGGCTTTCGTCGTCGGCCTGCTTCTCCTGATGCTGAACCCGCCGTCCCTGTCCGGGGTGGAGGACCTCGTCTCGCTCCTGGCCGGGGCGATGGTGCTGATGGTGGGGACCGCGGCGGTGACCGTGTGGCTGACCGAGCGCGACTCGATGACCGAGCCGGAGTTCGAGCGCCTGGTCGAGCGCAGCGAGCAGCTTGCGGAGCGGCCGCACGAGGCGCTCGAGCAGAACGAGTTCGACGCGCTCGTGGCCGACGCGATCGACGAGCTGCCGGACGAGTTCCGCGCGGCGCTCGAGAAGGTGCCGGTCATCGTCTCCCGGCTCGGAGCCGAGCACCACGCATACGGCCACTACTACGGCGACACGATCGCGCGCGACAACTACGAGGAGCGGATCGTGATCTACCAGGACACGCTTGAGCGCGACTTCGGGCACGACCCCGACCTGCTGCGCGAGCAGGTCACGCGCACGCTCAGGCACGAGGTGGCCCATCACCTCGGATGGGGCGAGAAGGGCGTTCACGGCCTGGGTCTCTAGCGGTATGGTTGGCGCAGATGAACTCGCGTCGACTGGCCCTCGTCGTGTCGTTGACCGTGGCGCTGTTGGTGACGGCCGTGGCCGTCGCCGAGCCCGTGCACATGCTCGACGCCGACGTGACGCCCGCGAAGCCCGGCACGAAGAAGAATCCGACGAACGTCGAACTCGCGCTCTCGCTGAGGACCGCGAACGATCGGGCCGGCGAGGCGCCGCCCGTCACGACCCGGATCGAGTTGTTCCTTCCCAGCGAGCTCGTGCTCGGAGCGAAGAGCTTCCGCGGTTGCAAGCCGGCCGTGCTGAACGACGGGAATGACGCGACACGGTGCAAGTCGAAGTCGCTCGTCGGCAACGGCCGTGCGACGTTCGCGGGTCAGACGCCGGTCGGGCCGATGGAGCAAGACGCCGAGGTCACGGTCTACAACGGCCCGAGCGGACGCTCGATCGTGTTCCACTTCCGCAGCACCGGCGCGCTTCCGATCGACCGCGCCGTTGCCGGGAGACTGGCCAAGGCCCGTGGTAACGGGTACGGCCGGAAGATCGTCATCAGGATCCCCGAGGAGCTCCGCGGGGCCGGTGGACAGCAGATCGGCCTGGCGGAGTTGCACGCCGAGGTCAAGGCGAGTCGGAAGCGGAGGGGAAAGACGGTCCCCTACATCGGGCTCGGCCGATGCAGGCAGGGCGAGCTGTCCTTCCGGTCGGTGGTCTACCTGACGGGCGGCGGCCCCAAGCGGACCGACCAGGTCGGCGTGGGCTGCGACTGACGCGCCGTCCGCTCGGGCTACGCTTTCTGCCACCACTGGAGAGGTGTCCGAGTGGCTTAAGGAGCGCGACTGGAAATCGCGTGGGCGGGGTTAACCTGCCTCGAGGGTTCGAATCCCTCCCTCTCCGTTTCGAGCACCGATGAGTTTTCGCCGCGGCCGCGGTCCAAGGGTTAGTGGCCTTCGCTGTTCGCACCATCTCCGTCGAGCCCGGCGGCTCGCTGCCCTACGAGGGGGCCGAGTGGCGTGACGCCCTGCTCGTCGTCGAGCGCGGCGAGATCGCCGTGGATACGGCCTGCGGGCTCACGTGGCACTTCCACAAGGGGGACCTGCTGACGCTCGCGGGCATGCCGGTGTCGGCGGTTCGCAACCCGGGCGCGAGCCCCGCGCTCCTCCTGGCGACAGAGCGGACGGAGGGCGTACGATGACCGGCATGGCCACCTCGACCACGACGGACCCGCAGCTTCTCGAGCAGTACCGCGGCGAGCTCACCGGCTACTGCTACCGCATGCTCGGCTCGTCCTTCGAGGCCGAGGACGCGGTCCAGGAGACGATGCTCCGCGCCTGGCGCGCGCTCGACAACTTCGAGGGGCGCGCGCAGCTCCGCTCGTGGCTCTACCGGATCGCGACGAACGTCTGCCTGGACGTGCTCGGTGGCAAGGACCGGAAGGTCCGGCCGATGGAGCTGGGTGAGCCCGGCCGGCCGGTGCTCGAGTCGCTCGTCGCCATGCGGCCCGAGGGCGATTGGATCCTGCCGATGCCGGACGGCCGTGTGGTCGAGGACGGCGCCGACCCGGCCGAGGTCGCCGCGGCGAAGGAAACGCTCAAGCTCGCGTTCGTGGCCGCGCTCCAGCACCTCCCGCCGAAGCAGCGCGCGGTCCTGATCCTGCGCGAGGTCCTTCGCTGGAAGGCCAGCGAGGTCGCATCGCTGCTCGACACGAGCGAGGCGTCCGTCAACAGCGCGCTCCAGCGCGCACGCGCGACGATCGACGAGCAGGACATCGAGCTGGACGACGTGGCGGACCCGGCGGACGAAGAGCAGAACGAGCTGCTGCGCCGCTACATGGACGCGTTCGAGCGCTACGACATGGACGCGCTGACCGCGCTCCTCGCCGAGGACGCCACGCTCTCGATGCCTCCGTACGAGCTGTGGCTCACGGGGCAGGAGGACATCGTCGCCTGGATGCTCGGCCCCGGCCACGGGTGCGAGGGGTCCAAGCTGGTCCCGGTGGCGGCGAACGGGTCGATCGCCTTCGGCCAGTACCGGGCGAGCGGGCCGAACGGAGAGCACGAGCCGTGGGGTCTCGTCGTCATCGAGACCAAGGGCGGACGGATCAGCGGCATCAACACGTTCCTCGACACCGCGAGCCTCTTCCCCCTGTTCGGGCTGCGTGCTTCGCCGGGCGCCTAGCCGGCGCCGTTCTCGCCGATACCGGGAGTCACCATCACCACGTGCCTGCGCGCGACCATCACGAACGGGACGACGCGCGGTTCGCCGTTCCCCGACAGCGGCGTCATGGTCGCGTCGGAGAACGCGAAGAAGTCGCGGTCGCGCTGGTTGACGTAGTCGGACAGCCGACTGCGATAGCCCTCCCGCGGGAGCGTCAGCTTGCCCTCGATCCGATACCGGTCCGTCTCAACGATTACCGTCTCAAGGCGATGATCCACCGTGCCGGGATGCTAGTCACCGGAGCCGTCGTCGTACTTCTCGGGGGCTGCGGGACCGAGCACGTGGACGACGGGAAGGTCGAGGATTTCCTGCTGGAGAACGCCCAGGCGCCCGCGCTCATCGAGTCGATCGAGTGCCCCGAGGACGTCGAGATCGACGAGGGCGCGACCTTCGACTGCGAGGTCCACACCAAGGGCAACGGCCTCGAGGTGGTCACCCTCCGCCAGGTGGAGGGTGAGAGCGTCCAGCGCGAGGCTGTGCGCCAGGTGCGGCTGCCCGAGGGGCAGAACGTCGAGATCATCCCCGAGAACGTGGAGTCCCTGATCCGCGGCCAGGCGCCCGAGCCGGAGCGGATCGTCTCCGTGAATTGCCCGTCCGGGATCGCGATCGAGAAGGGGCGGCGCTTCGCCTGCATCGTCCGCTTCGACGACGGAACCGAGGTGACGGTCAAAATCGTGCAGCGGGACGACGTCGGCAACGTCGAGATCGCGGGCAGCAGCAGGCTCTAGAGGTCGGGATCCCCGACCTCCACGGGCCCGATGACGTCCGCGGCGAAGCGGACGAGCGAGACCACCGGCGGGCCGATGGCGGCCGCCACGTGCGCCCAGATGTCCGCGAGCAGCCGGCTCGGCTGTGGCTCGGCGGCGGCCCGCGGCTTCGGTCGCGGTCGTGGGGGCGGCTGGGGGGGCTCGATCTGCGCCGGGGGCGCGAACTCGATCGCCTCGTTGATCATCTCGGCGAACCCGCGCGCGCCGTCGGTCGTGATGTGCAGCCCGTCCGGGGCGAACCAGCCGCCGTTGCCGGCGCTGTAGGCCGGCCAGTCGAGCACGGACACCTGGTCGGGGTGCGACTGCTCGAAGGCGCGGAAGAGCCGGCCGTCGGGATCGGGGCCGCCGCCCAGCTCCTTCGGCGCCACGAGGACGAGCCGACCGAACGGTCCGACGAGCTCGAGGGCGTAGCTCAACTCCTCGGCGCTCACCTCCCCGTTGCTTCCGAGCGCCATCACAACCGTGTCGGGCAGCCGGCCACGCGCCGCCATCACCTCGAGCCCCTGAGCGAACGTCCGGCAGGCGACGGCGTCCACCGCGAAGCCCATCTCGCCGAGGAAGTCGCCCGCGGGGACCGTGACCGAGTCCCCGACTACGAACGGCGCGAGCGGCTCGTCCTGGCGGACCTTCGAGAAGACGTCCTCACATTCGAGGGCGTGCGCCGGGGAGGTACCGAACGCGAACGCGAGCAGCGCGCCGGCGAGAATCCCATGCCGGCGGATCACGGCCGGCGCGCGCTGTAGAGCGCGATCACCCCGAACGGCGCGGCGATCCGCTCGCGCTCGCGGGCGTCCGTGAGCCCGCCCGCTTCGAACAGCTCCGGCAGGCGGCCGGCCAGGTTGTCCCGTGTCGGCTCGTCGCCGTCGAAGCGGCGGATCGCGACCGCGCCGAGCCGAGCGGGCAGCGACCGCGGCCGCCCCCAGTCGCCCACGTGCAGCTCGCCGCCGGGCCGGAGGACGCGCGCGACCTCGCGGATGGTGCGCTCCTTGTCGCGCAGCACCAGATGGTGGAAGAAGAGGCTTGACAGCACGCGGTCGAAGCTTGCGTCCGGGTAGGGCAGGGCGTACGAATAGCCCTCGTCGAAGTCGATCTCGAGCCCGATCTGCGCAGCCTTGCGCTGCGCCCGGGCGATGATCGCCGGGTCGCCGTCGAGGCCGCGGATGCGAAGGCGCGGGTTGCGCTGCTTGGCCCAGATCGCCAACGTGCCGGTGCCCGATCCGAGATCGAGGACCGCGAGGTCGCCATCGAGGCGCGCCTGATGCAGAAGCCGATCCTTGAAAGTCCGCTCGCGCGTCGTCCCCCTCACGAACGCGTCGAACACCGGCGTCAGGAAATCGAACCGAGCCGCGGGGACGTAGTCGGCCGGACGCGCGGTGGCCATGCAATCGAGGCTACTTCACGACCGCATTCGGGTAAGCAACCTGTGCAGGTTCCCGCGTTATGTGCGAAAGTTCCGCGTCTATGAGAACTCGTTTTGCAATCGGCCTGTTCTTGGCCGTCGCACTGATGGCTGTCGGGCCGATTACGGCAGGGGCCCAGATCTCTGATTCAGGCAATGCCGCACAGGTTCAGTACCCGGACGTTCCGCCGCCGGAGGATCCCCCGGATCCCGCCGTGGAGGAGAACGATCTGCCGGTCACTGGCTTCGTGGCGGTACCGCTGTTGATCACGGGTGCCGTGTTGCTGCTGACGGGCGGCATGATGCACGTGCGCACGCGACGCAGGGATTAGCGTCAAGTCTTAGTAGGTTTGCTCAGCCGCCGTAGCGGAAGTGCGCGCGGCGCCAGACGCGCTGCCTGATCATCTTCTTGAGCCGGCGGATGTACTCCGCGCTGTTGTAGTGCCAGTGGCCGGCATACCAGACGCCCACTGAGCCCCAGAGGTCGCCGCGCTTGTAGCGCTCGCCGCGGCGCTGGTGGTTGAGCCAGCGGGCACGCCCGTCGTAGACGTGCCTCAGCCAGGCGCCGTAGTAGTCGGCGTTGAAGGCGGTGGAGGTGCGCGTGGCGGGCAGGCAGCAGTGCGAGCCGCGCTTGATCTGCATCAGCCCGAATGACCGGCCTTCGTCGCCGACCGCGCGCTGGCGCCACCAGGACTCGATCGCCGCGACCCCGCGAAGGAGGTCGGGCGAGAAGCCCCATTTGTGCGCAGCCCACTGGAGGATCTCGTCGGTCGTCCCGCTATAGCGACCCGTCACCCGGCGCTTGTACTTGCGCGGGAGCGCGCTGTGCCGGCGGAACTTCTTGAGCATCCAACCGTTCGTCTTGTTGCGATTCGCGCGCCGGTTGCGGGGGCGCGGCTCCCAGTTCGCGCCGCTGACGCGTGCCGCCGCGCGCGAGTCGCGCAGCGCGACCGGCTTCGTGCGCGCCGGTCTGGTGGCGGCCCGCGCAACCGCAGCATGGTTCTTGCCGCTCGCATTGGCGCGGTCCTTCGCCTTGCCGTCGTCGTCGCAGGCGGCGATCACCGTCGCGGCTGCGAACGCGCCGGTAACGAGAACTGTCCGAAGGTGTCGGCTAATTCGTCTCATACGGCATCGCTTCCATGCGCCTCGGCCGCCCCTCAGGGCCAACGGCGCCACCTACCCCTGGTTCGCGGGGATTCTTAACAGGTCGGAACGCCGCCGGAGCCGCACAAGGCATATCGCGTGGCCTAGACGGATCTACGAACTCAGCCCGTATACGCCTCGCTGTGCCCGCGGACAACCAGGTGATTCAGCGTGCTGAAAACGAGCGAGCTGAACCCGACGTCGTTGAACATCAGCGTGCACGGCGTCGCGACCTCGTTGGGGTCGGACGGGACCCCTTCGGCGCAGTTCGCGTAGTGGTGATGGGCGCCCATCAGGTGGCCGATCTCGTGCGCGAACACCTTCGCGGTGAGGTTGCCCATCAGCGTGACCCCGAGCAGGTTCCCGCCGTCCGGATCGAGCACCTCGCCCACGGCGAATGCCCGGTCGGGGAAGGCGACGCCGCCGATGCAGTCGGCGAGGCCGGCGACGGCGGCTTGACCGCCCGCCTGGATGTCCTTGCTCGTGAGCGTGTAGACGACGTCGGTGCCCGCCGGGCGAGCGCCGCCCATCGCGGACTTGCTCTGCTGGATCAGGCCGTCGGCGTCATCGCCCGAGAACGAGACGGACTGGTAGGCGTCCACGACGAAGTCGATGCCGATCGAGTCATAGGCGCGCGCGGCCTGTGCGGTGTACTGCCCGGCCTGCGACGAGCTGACGCCGTCGAGCAGGACGCGCGCGACGAGCGAGCGCCGCTCGCTCGATGGCGGCGCCACCGCAGCAGGCACCACCTCGGTGCACTCGGGGATGTGACCGATTTCTATTGGGGCCGCGTTTGCCGTTGGCGCGGTCACAAGCGCCATGCACGCAACGATCGTCCCCTGCCGGAGCCTTCCCATGCCTCGGCCTATACCCATTGACTGAACGCGCCAATCATTTACTGGCGCATAGGCTCGCGCCGCGTTAGGTTGGCGCCATGAAACGACTCGCGCTCACGACCGCCTCCATCTCCGTTCTGCTTCTCGTCGCCTCGACGGCGACCGGCGCCGTGAACGCTCGCCTCCAGGGCGCGTTCCAGGTCACGGCGACCGTCACCAAGTCGGACTCGACTGAGCCGGGCACCCAGGTGGAGCGGACGTACAAGTTCAAGCCGCTCTGCGACCAGGGGGTCTGCGAGAAGGTCAGGATCAGCCGTGAGAGCTCGACCGGCGTCTTCGTCAAGACGGTCCTGAAGAAGACGAGCAAGGGGACCTACAAGGGCAAGGAAGTGCAGAAGAAGCCCGTATGCGCCGACGGCTCGAAGGCCGAATCGCGCACAGGTGACATCGTGGCGAAGATCGTCAAGCAGGACGGCGGCAAGGCGACGAAGGTCAAGGGTACGGTCAAGCTCGACACCAAGGGCTGCCCCGAGGGCACCTTCACCGACGCGAAGTACGTCGGTACGCGGTAGCGCCAAGCCCAACCGCTTGAACTGGACCCAGCTGATAGCCGTTGCGTGCTGCGCGGCGCTTGCCGCGTGCGGCAGCTCGGACGAATCGGACGACCCGGTTCTCACGCCGGCGGAACAGGAGCTCTGGGCGTCCGCTCCGACCGATCGCTCGCGCGTCCCGGTGCTCCGCTATCGCCGCACCGACCCGGAGCAGTTCGCGCGGCAGATGACCCTCCTCGACCACGCGGGCTACGAGGCGATCACGCTCGCCGAGTTCGCGCGCTTCACCAGGGGTCAGGAGGTCCGCCTCCCAGCACACCCGCTGCTGCTGACGTTCGACGGCGCGCGGACCGACACCCGGGAGGCGGCTGACGGGGTTCTGGAGGACCTCGGCTGGCACGCAACTCTCTTCGTCGACGTGGGTGCGGTGGAGGAGAAGCGCGCCGGATTCCTGAGCTACGACGAGCTCAGCCAGATGCAGGAGAGCGGCCGCTGGGACGTCCAACTCCAGTCAGGGACCGGCAACTACGAGATTCGGTACGGCGACGGTTCGGACGAGGAGGGGTCGTTCTACGCCTACCGCGGAGCCGAGGAGGTCCTGGGGGGCTGGCGGGAGCGGGTCTTCTCGGACATCACCTACGGGGAGGACCAGCTCACCTTTCATGTGGAGGGGTATCGCCCGCTCGCCGTGGCTCCTCCGGACGGCAACTACGGGCAGGTCGGCACCAACGACCGGCGCATCGCGCGCGAGTTGCTGTCGCGGCTGTTGTTCACCTCCGAGGTCGTCTTCACGCAGGACCGGAGCGGCTTCGCGTCTCCGGCGCGGGGCAAGGTGGTCCAGGGCCGGCTCGAGGTCCACCCGGGCACATCCAGCGAGAAGTTGCACGCTCTGCTCTCGGCCGATCGTTAGATGCGCTGGCGCATGGGCGCTCGCGTGCGTAGGGTTGGCTTGATGAGGCGAAACGTTCGGCCCAAGCACCAGACGGTTGTCGCGTACGTCGCGCTCTTCGTCGCCCTCGGCGGGACCAGCATGGCCGCGAAGGACTTGATCGACGGGTCCGACCTGAAGAAGCGAAGCGTCCCCGGGAAGAAGATCGAGAAGAACTCGTTGACCGGCAAGGAGGTCAACGAGTCCAAGATCGGGACCGTCCCGAGCGCGACAGCGGCGACCACTGCTTCCACGGCGACTTCCGCGGCTACGGCGACTTCAGCCACCACCGCCGCGAACGCACTCGCGCTTCAGGGCCAGACCGCCGGCGACTTCCTCGTGACGCGCGCGGTCGACTTCAAGGACCAGACGCCAGACGACGGCGCCTCGAACTACGAGACCGTCCTCGACTTCGGCGGTCTCGTCCTGAAGGCCCGGTGCATCGACGCACAGACGCCCGGCGGCGGCATCTTCCCGAGGACGGACGTGCGTGCTTCAGCCACGGGCGGCTCCGCCTCGCTTTATCGCTGGCGCAGCACGGGCTCGCCGGCCATCAGCATCACGGACACCCTCGGCTCGAGCAGCAACGAGGAGCTCTTCGCCGGGGGGCTCAACTTCGGCGTCGGTGTCTTGAGCTTCGACGCCACTGGATTTGGCTCCCTCACGTCCGGCGCGGGCGGAGAGGGGGGAGCGAAGGTCTCGATGACCTTCCACTCGTTCGCAACGCCTACTTTCCCCATCTGCACCTTCTCGGGGCTGGCGGTCAAGTCGCCTTGATCGGGGCGCTGACGATGGGCGCGGCTGGTTTCGAACCAGCGACCTCTCGCGTGTGAAGCGAGCGCTCTCCCACTGAGCTACGCGCCCGGGAGACGCCGGCGAGTCTAGTGCCGGGTCGCCCGCGCGCCGCTAGGCTCTCGGGCGGACCGTGCTAGGCGGGGAGGTAGCGGTGCCCTGCACCCGCAATCCGCTCTAGCGGGGCTGAATTCCCCTCCGAGGGGCGTCGGCTTCGGGGCCAGTGCGCCGGGCGAAGGCGTCGATGGCCAGGTCCCGCGCGGTGGGCGATCGTGAACCAGGTCAGATCCGGGAGGAAGCAGCCTTAAGCGAAACCGCTCATGCGCCGCGGGTCAGCCTGGCCGGAGCCGAGCCCGATGGCACGCCCGGGGCCACCGTCTCGACGAGGGGTGCACGGTCCGCTCTCTCCTCCATGCGCATCGCGATCGCCACCTGCGACTGGCTCCCCGGCCTCGATTCCGACGACGCGCCGCTGCTCGCCGCGCTCGACGGCGAGGCGGAGCCCGTGGTGTGGAGCGACCCGGCCGTCGACTGGTCCGCCTACGACGCCGTCCTGATCCGCTCGGTCTGGGACTACTTCCACCGCCACGAGGAGTTCGTCGCCTGGGTCGATCGCGTGCCGGTCCCGATGTGGAACCCGGCCGGCACGATCAGGTGGAACAGCGAGAAGAGCTACCTGCGCGAGCTCGAGGCGAAGGGCATCGAGACGATCCCGACCGCTTGGGAGGGCGAGGTCCCGTGGGACGACGCGATCGTCAAGCCGACGATCGCCGGCGGGTCACTCGGCCTCCGGCGGGCGACGAAGGGCGAGCCGATCGAGCCCGGCTTCATGGCACAGCCCTTCCTCCCGGACATAGTGAGCGCGGGCGAGCTCTCGCTCGTCTGCTTCGACGGGGAGTTCAGCCACGCCATCCGGAAGGTGCCGGCCGAGGGCGACATCCGGGTCCAGCCCGAGCACGGGGGCCGCATCAGCGCGGCGGAGCCGACCGGCGACGAGCTCGCGATCGCCGAGCGCGTCCTCGCCGCCGCCGGCCGCGACCTGCTCTACGCCCGGGTGGACCTGGTGGGCGAGGGCATGCTGATCGAGCTCGAGGCGATCGAGCCGCGGTTCTTCTTCGAATACGCGCCCCCAGACGCGCCGGCGCGCCTGGCTAGCGCGCTGCGCGCCCGCGTCGCGAGCTCGCCTTAGCCCGCGGCTGCACCACGGGCAGGTCCACCGTGACCTCCTCGATGTTGAACACGCCGGCGCCGCGCTGCACCAGGTAGTTCGACGAGTTCGAGTTGATCTCGAGCACGAGCTGGTCCGACTCCGCAACGTCGTAGGAGACGCCCTCGATCGGGAACGAGAGCTCCTGCGTCTCGGTGTCGGTGGTGAACAGCTTGGGGATCGTCTGGTTGCCAAGGACCGCACCGGTGCCCTTGTCCACGAGCTGGAAG
Organism: Thermoleophilaceae bacterium; assembly: GCA_035629775.1. GTDB lineage: Bacteria > Actinomycetota > Thermoleophilia > Solirubrobacterales > Thermoleophilaceae > DASPHG01. Next base: position 80,953 of record DASPHG010000045.1, read on the forward strand.
TAGAGGGGCGCGCTCAGCGGCCGGTCGGTGGTGCCCGAGCCGACGACGGTCACGCGCATGTTCACCACCGGCTGCCCGATCAGGTGGCCGGTGAAGGACGGCAGCGGCACCTCGAGGCTGGTCTGCCCCTCGGTGGCCGACAGGCCGATCACGCCGCCCGCCGTGGGCTCACCCGGCGTCGCGACCACGCCGCTCGCCGGTTCGGAGGTGACGGTCTGCGCGCTGCGCACCGGGTAGCTCCGCGCCGTGTTCCAGTCGCCCTGTTGGTCGAGATACTCGAACTTCGGGCCCGTGCGCACGGAGCGCCTGCGCTTCACCCAGCGGTCGAACCACCGCACGATCAGGTCGTCCACGTACCCGTCGGCCCCGCCTGAGAACGGGTCGCACACTCCGTGGCCGCCGCAGTACCAGGCCATCTTGAGCGGGGCGTTCCCCTCCGCCTTCAACGTGGCGAAGTTGGCCGCCGCCTGGCTGGGCGGGAAGAGGGTGTCGGTCGTCGCCTGGATGATGAACGTGGGCGCCTCGATCCGGTCAAGCAGGTTCCAGGGCCCGCGCGACTCGAAGAACTCGCGCGTCGCGTGCGACCAGGCGCCGTTCGCCGCGCTCTCCGCGAACGCACGGTGGATGCCGAACTCGTACCCGTCGGCCGCGGAGTAGGCGGCCGCGGTCCCCGCCCCGTACAGGAGCAGCGACCACTGGAGCTTGATGATGCCCTCGGGCGCGAGCGTGTCGTAGAGGTTGTTCCACGCGATCTCGGGGACGATCGCGTCGACCCTGTCGTCGATCGCGGCCGTCACGAACTGGATGCCGCCCGCGTACGAGCCGCCGCTCATGCCGATCCTGGGGTCCCCGCGCCGCTTGGCGACCCGCGGGTCCGCCTCGAGGAGGTCGATCAGCGCCTGGACGTCGCGCCCCTCGATGTCGGGATGGTCGATCGCGACCTTGCCCCCGGACGCGCCGAAGCCGCGCTGGTCCCAGGTCATCACGCCGTAGCCCGCCTTGATGAAGAGGTTCTCGTCGTCGATGCCCGTGCTGCCGGTGCCGCCCCAGCCGTGGGTCTGCATGACGATCGGCACGCGGTTCTCGGGCGAGGTGCCGTCCGGGAGGAACAGGTGGTACCGGATTTCGGTCCCGTCGAAGGACGTCGCGGTCTGGTCGGTCTCGGCGATGACGGCCGATGCCTGCGCGGGCGCGACGAGCGCCAGTGCGGCCGCAGCGGCGACCGCGAGTCTTACTCCGGTATTCAAAGTTCCCCCTGCTCGCTGGTTTCCCGGTACGGGAAAGTACCGCGTTCATCCTCGCCGGGCGCCGGTCTAGGATGGCCGACGTGCTCTCGCTCTACCGCCGCCACCGCCCTCGGACCTTCGACGAGGTGGTCGGCCAGGAGCACATCGTCCGCACGCTCCGCAACGCGATCGGGCTCGAGAAGGTCCATCACGCCTACCTGTTCGTGGGCTCGCGCGGGACCGGCAAGACCAGCATGGCGAAGCTGCTGGCCTGCGCCCTCAACGTGAAGGGCGGCCCCAGCGCGGAATTCTCACCCGAGGATTCGGCCTGCGTGGCGATCCGCCAGGGCACGTCGCTCGACGTCGTCGAGATGGACGCCGCGTCGAACAACTCCGTCGACGACATCCGCGAGCTGCGCGAGAACGTCGCGCTGGCGCCCATGGGCGGGGGTCGGCGCGTCTACATCCTCGACGAGGCGCACATGCTGTCGAACGCAGCCTGGAACGCCTTCCTCAAGACGCTGGAGGAGCCGCCCGCGCACGTCGTCTTCGTGCTCGCCACGACCGAGGCGCACAAGGTGCCGGCCACGATCGTCGATCGCTGTCACCGCTTCGACTTCCACCGGCCCACGCTCGAGCAGATCGCCGGCGTCCTGCGCCGCGTCGCCGAGCAGGAGGGAATCGAGGCGCCCGACGCGGCGATCGGGCTGATCGCCCGCCACGCCACCGGCAGCTTCCGCGACGCGCTCGGCACGCTCGAACAGCTGGTCACCTACGGCGGGCCGCAGATCAAGCTCGACGACGTGCTCGAGATCATGGGCGCGGCCGACGCGGAGCTCGTGCTCGACACGGCCGAGGCGCTGATCGACCACGACCCCAAGGCGGTCCTCCTGGCCGTCGAGCGGCTCTCCGGAACGGGTCGCGACATCGCCTACTTCATGCAGGACCTCTCGGAGCACCTGCGGCACCTGTTCGTCGTGCAGACGCTCGGCGAGGTGCCGGCCACGTTCGCGGTCACGGCGGAGCACACCGACCGCCTGAACGCGCAGGCCGAACGGCTGCCGCAGGCCGAGGTGCTGCGCGCGATCGACCTGCTCGCGCGCGCCCGCACGGCGGTGAAGGACGGCTCCGAGCCGCGGATCCAGCTCGAGCTGGCGCTGCTCAAGGCGGTTCAGCCGCAGGCTGACCTCTCGATCCAGGCACTCCTCTTCCGCATCGAGCAGCTCGAGCGGCGCCTCGATGGCGGCGCGCAACAAACGGGGACTGACCCCGTTCGTTCCACCCCGGCGCCCCAGCCGCCGGCCGCACCGCCCGAGCGTTCCGAGCCGCCGCCACCCCCGCGCGCCGCGGCAGGTGGAGCCGCGCCCCAGGCCGTCGCGGCGCCGGCCCCGGCTCCCGAGGAGCCCGAGGGCGCGCTCGACGTCGAGCTGGTGCGCGGCCTCTGGCCCGCCGTGCTCGACGCCGTCCGGCTCGAGAACGCGATGGTCGCCGCCCTGCTCGGCGAGGCGCGGCCGTCCGCGCTCGAGGCGGGCGAGCTCGTCGTCAGCTTCCCCGAGGGGGCCGAGTTCTCGCGCAAGAAGGCCGACTCGAACCGCGCGCTGCTCCAGACCGCGCTGCGAGGGCTCACAGGCCGTGCGCTCGGCGTGAAGTTCGACCTCGGCGCGCCGCCGGCGGGCGAGGGCGAGCAGCCCCCGGCGCTCAGCGAGGAGGAGCTCCTCGAGCGGCTCAAGGCAGAGTTCAAGGCCGAAGAGGTCTTCGACGACGAGGAAGGGTCCTGAGGATGCCGCAGCCGCCGAACATGAACCAGATGCTCAAGCAGGTCCAGCAGATGCAGGCCGAGATGGCGAAGGCGCAGGAGGAGTTGAAGAACGAGACGGTCGAGGCGACCGCGGGTGGCGGGACGGTGAAGGTCGTGATGACCGGCGAGCTCCAGGTGGCCGAGGTGACGATCGATCCCGAGGCCGTCGATCCCGAGGACGTCGAGCTGCTCCAGGACCTGGTTCTCGCCGCGTTCAACGAGGCGCTCCGCTCGGCGCAGGAGCTCCAGCAGAGCAAGCTCGGCGCGGCCACGGGCGGCCTGGGCGACATCGCCGGCGGGCTCGGGCTGCCTGGGCTCTGAGGATCTCGACCGACAAGTCGCTGCTCGACCGAGAGCTCGTGCACCGCTTCCTGAGCGAGGAGTCCTACTGGTGCCCGGGAGTGCCGCGCGACGTCGTCGAGCGCTCGATCGACGGCTCGCTGTGCTTCGGCGCCTACGAGCGCGACGAGCAGATCGGCTTCGCACGCGTCGTGACCGACGGCGCGACGTTCGCGTACCTCGGCGACGTGTTCGTGATCGCCGAGCACCGCCGCAGGGGAATCGGGAGGGCGCTGGTCAAGGAGGTGATGGAGCGCCCTGAGCTCCAGGGCCTTCGGCTCTTCTTGCTGGCGACCGCTGATGCTCACGGCCTCTACGAGCAGTTCGGCTTCAAGCTGCTCGAAAAGGGCCGCTGGATGGCGCTCTAACCTCGACTCCGATGCTGGCCCCGCCTGTGAACCGGCTCGTGACCGAGCTATCGCGCCTGCCCGGCATCGGGCAGCGGACGGCGCAGCGGCTCGCGTTCCACATCTTGCGCGTGCCGCCCGAGGATGCGCTGCCGCTGGCCGACGCGATCCGCGAGGTGAAGGAGACCGTCGGCCTGTGCGAGATCTGCTTCAACCTGGCGGTCGAGCCCACCTGCCGGATCTGTCAGGACACGCGCCGCGACGCGACCCGGATCTGCGTCGTCGAGGAGCCGGGCGACGTCATCCCGATCGAGCGCACGAACGAGTGGAACGGCCGCTACCACGTGCTCGGCGGCGCGCTGTCGCCGATCGACGGCGTGGACCCCGAGGACCTGAAGCTCGCCCAGCTCGCCGACCGCGTCGAGCGCGAGGAGACCACCGAGGTCGTGGTGGCGACGAACGCGACGACGACCGGCGAGGCCACCGCGCTCTACATCGCCGAGATGCTGCGCGAGCGAGCGCCCGAGGCCACGGTCACGCGGCTCGCGAGTGGGCTGCCCGTGGGCGCCGACCTGGAATACGCGGACGAGATCACGCTGGGCAAGGCGCTCTCGGGCCGCCGCACCCTCTAGCCGACGGTCAACGTCAGATCGACCTGGCCGTCCGTGCTCGCCTGGCCCACGGCGTTGTTATCGGCATGCGCCTGGCTCGTAATGCTGAGGTCGTATGTACCGGGCGACAACACGCCGCTCTTGTTTTCCCAGGTTCCGTTGACGGTCACGTCAGACCAACTGAAGTTGACCACATACTGCCCGCCTTCCTGAAGCAGACTCACGGCGGTCCCTGAAACCGCTCCGTCCGACGGCGAGCTGTGGTCAACCGAGCCCGTGAGTGTGTAGGGGGCCGATTCGGTGATCTCGAAGAGGACATGTCCCCTGTTGTCCGCCATGGACTCCGTAACCCTGAACTGGTCATTTTGGGTGGCCGCGGCCTCCACGGTCCCGTCGAAGGTGAACGTGAGTGAGTTGGTCCCAACCGCGATCGACGAGCTCTGCGCTGCGCTGCTGGACGAGGAGTCGCCCAAGGATGAGATCGAGGCGCTGGCAGTTTCCGTGAACGGCGCGAGCGGGTCGGTCACGTCCTTCCGGTGCGGACCGTCCGCGGTGGAAGCCGCCATGGCGCGCGCAAATACGAACCCGGTCCGCTCGAGCAACGTGAGCTGCCCGGCCGGGCACGTTTGTGCCGCTGTAGCGAGAGCCGCGCTGCCTCCATCGCCTTCACATGCGCATTCAGTGAGTGCGACTTCGTATTCGACCTTCATGAAATCGCTGGCTTTCGCGATCGCGTAGCCCTTGTCGAGCAGCGCGCGGCCGGCGTCTCTATTGGTCTCGCATAGCGCCCGCCCATCCGCAAGCGTCTCCTCCAGCGCGTTCGAGAATTCGCCCGTCAGCTCTGCGCCGATGTCGCTTGCGATCAGGCTGGCCTCCCCGGCGAGGTAGTAGACCCACTCGATCCACGACACTCGCTGGTCCTGGTTGAGGTCCGCTCCGAGAAAGGCGCTCGTGGTCAGCTGGAAGTCGGCGTTCGAGTTGCCGAAGGGGTTTGTCCTGACGTTCGCGATCGCGTGTTCGGCCAACGTCTGCAAGATGTCGTCGACGCAGTCGGGGACGACGCCTGCTCCGGCGAGCACTCGGAGCTGCGCAGCCAGATCGAGCAGGATGGAAACGCCACCGACGCTTGGTTGCGCGGTCTGGCGATCGCACTCGACGTCGATCAGGCGCTCGAGCGATTCACGGGCGCGCTGCTGGATGTCCTCGCAGATCGCCTGCGTTTCGCAGAACTCGGGGAAGTAGGACTGGGCGATGTCGAGCTCGACCAGAAGGGTTTCGACCTGGCCGCGGGTGAGCGTCGCGGAGGTTGAGCTCAAGAACTGCTGGAAGATACTCACGAAGTTCTGCTCGGTCGGGCCGCCGGCGCCTGGGGTCGTGAAGTGGTCGAGCGAGATGAGAACGCGCTTCCCCACACGCTTCGCCTGCACGAGCTCGAGACCGCGGCCCCTGTCGGTCATCGTGAAGCCGACCTGGCGTGCAGGTTTCTTCAGTCCGGCGATCGAGAGCTCGGCGGGGGTCTCGAACTCGAGCCCGTTCGGGCGCAGCTGGACCGCGGCCGGCCGGTTCCGGCTTAGCGGCAGGTTCTTGAGCGCTACGACCGGCGTCATCGTGATCCGCTTCGACACACCGAGCGCGCCCGCGGGCACGTTGAGCTGGTAGGTGAGCCCGGCCGCCTTCGCCTTGATCGATCCGCCGCCGGGACCGATCTTCTTCTTCGCGCGCTTGTTCTCCGCGAGCTCGATGCCCACATTGCCGCGGAAGCGCTTCAGCACGCGCATCCTCGCCTCCACGTCGCCCAGCCGCACTGGCCGCGTGCCGGAGTGGACTTTCGGCACCACGAAGCGCACCTTCGACTGCTTGCGTGACACGACCTCGGCGCGCCGCCCGTCGACCTTCACCGTCCCCTTCTCGGGCAGGTCGCCGCCGCGCAACTCGACCGTCGCGCCGGGAACCGCCTTCCTGGGGACTACCTTCGCCGCATACGCGCTCGCAGGCGCAAGGGCGAGCACGACAGCCGCAGCAGCGGCGGCGGGGAGTCTCATGAACCGACTCTACGTGCGCCTGTGTGCGTTCGCCATCGCTATCCGCCGATCAGGCCTAGTGCCTGCTTCGCGGTCAGCGACCGCAGGAGCGCCTGCTCGATCCGCGCGCGCGGGATGTCGCCGGCGCGCACGGCGTTCAGCACGGCGTTCATCGCGGCCTCCTGGTCCCCGCGCGGGCCTGAGATCCAGAGCAGGTCGGCGCCGGACTTGACCGCGGCGACGGCGGCGTCGGGGATCGCGGAGATCGCCGTGACGGCCGGCGAGGCGAGGTCGTCCGTGATCGCCACGCCCGTGAAGCCGAGCTCCTCGCGCAGCAGGTCCGTGGCGATCGCCTTCGACATGGATCCCGGGGTGACGAAGTCGTCGGTCGTGTACGACCCGTTCGAGAGGAGCACCGCCTCGGCGCCCGCGTCGAACGCCGCGCGGAACGGGAGCATGTCGCGCTCGCGGAGCTCGGCGACGGTCAGCCCGATGGGCGTGGGGCCGTCCTCCGGCGCCTGCCCCGCCGCTCCAAGGCCGGGGAAGTGCTTCGGCACCGCCATGACCTGCCCATCCGAGTATGCGCCGACGACCGCGGCGGCGAAGTCGGCGACCGCATCCGGGTCGTCCGAGTAGGCGCGCTCGTCGAGTGCGCCCGTGCCGTCCGCGGTCCCGACATCGACCACCGGCGCGAGGATGGCGTTGAAACCGAGCGGGCCCAGCGCCTCCGCCGTCGCCGCGGCCGCCTGCTCGGCGTCCTCCACGTCGGCGAAGCCCGAGGGCGGGACGGTGGGCGGCAGGTCCGCGAACTCGGAGTATCCGCCGCCCTCCTGCGAGACCATCACGAACGGCGGCACGTGGCCCTCCTGGTCGGCGATCACGCGGCCCTCGCCGGCCATCGACGCGACCTGCTGCGGGTCGAGGTAGTTGCGCGCCTCGAACACGAGCCCGCCCAGGTCCTGGCGGCGCATCTGGCGGTAGATCGGCGCGGTCAGGTCCTGGCCCTCGAACCCGAGCAGGAAGAGCTGCGCGACCTTGCGCTCGAGCGGCAGCCGCTCCGCGAGGTCCGCGATCGAGGTCGGTGCGGACGGCCCCTCGACCCGCTCGGGCGGCGGTGGGATCAGCTGGGCGAGGAACGAGGTGGTCTCACGCGGCCCCGCTCCGCCCCCGCCGGCCGCCTCGGGGACGCTCGTGACCGGGGGCGCGATCGCCTCGTCGGCGCGGAAGTCCTGCACTGCCGCTGCGATGCCGAGTCCGGCGATCACGGCGAGCGCGGTGGGGCCGAACGGCGGGATCTGAAGCCGGCGCCTCACCTGCCCGAGGGTATCTTTCGCCGCCGTGGCTCAAACCGTGGTCATGAAGTTCGGCGGGACGTCCGTCGCCGACGCCGAGCGGATCAAGCGCGCGGCGGGACGGATCGTTGCCGCGAGAGAGGCCGGCAACGACGTGGTGGCCGTGCTTTCGGCACGCGGCAAGACCACGGATGAGCTCGTCGCGATGGCACAGGAGGTCTCGGAGCGGCCGCATCCGCGCGAGATGGACATGCTGCTCTCGACGGGCGAGCGGATCTCGTGCGCGCTCGCGGCCATGGTGATCAACGACCTGGGTCACGAGGCGATCTCCCTCACCGGGTCCCAGGCGGGCATCGTCACCGACACCTCGCACACGAAGGCCCGGATCCTCGACGTGCGCGCCGACCGCATTCGAGAGGCGCTAGACGACGGGAAGGTCGTGCTGGTGGCCGGATTTCAGGGCGTCTCGACCGCGGCCGACGTGACCACCCTCGGGCGCGGCGGCTCGGACACCACAGCGGTCGCGCTCGCCGCGGCGTTGGGCGCCGACGTGTGCGAGATCTACACCGACGTGCGCGGGGTCTTCACCGCCGACCCGCGGATCGTCCCCGAGGCCAGGAAGCTGAGCGTGGTCTCGTTCGACGAGATGCTCGAGATGGCGGCGTCCGGCGCAGGCGTCCTGCAGCTCCGCTCTGTCGAGTACGCGCGCAACCACAGCATCCGCATCCACTGCCGATCGAGCTTCGAGGATGGACCCGGTACCTTGGTCGTGACCGAGCAGGAGACCATGGAACGCCCCCTCGTCACCGCAGTCACGCACTCCCGATCCGAGGCGCGGATCACGCTCACGGGCATCCCGGACCAGCCGGGCGTGGCCGGTCGCGTGATGACCGCCCTGGCGGACGCGAACGTGAACGTGGACATGATCATCCAGAACGAGCCCGACGTGCGCGCGGACATGTCATTCACGGTCCCGCGCGACGACATCCTCACCGCCCAGGACGCGCTCGGGCCGCTCAAGGACGAGTTCGGCATGGGCCTGGCGATCGACGAGCGGATGGGGAAGGTGTCGCTCGTCGGAGCGGGAATGAAGAGCCATCCGGGCGTGGCCGCGAAGACCTTTACGACGCTTGGCAAGGCCGGCGTGAACATCGAGATGATCTCGACGTCGCCGATCAAGATCTCCTGCGTGATCGCGGAGGGCGATGTGGACAAGGCGGTTCGCGAGCTGCACGGAGCCTTCGAGCTCGGCGATGGTGCGATCCAGCCCGAGGACGTCTCCGGCGTGCACCGTCCGGTGGTGTCCTGATGCGCGTCGCGGTGGTCGGCGCCACGGGCGTCGTCGGCTCGACGATCCTCGAGATCATGCGGGCGCGCGCGTTCGCGGCCCACGAGGTCGTGCCCTTCGCGTCCGAGCGCTCGGCCGGGAAGACCATCGAGTACGGCGACGAGAGCCTGACCGTCCAGACACTGAGCGATTCGTCCATTCGCGGGTTCGACCTGGCACTGTTCTCCGCCGGCTCCGCGACGAGCGCCGAGTGGGCGCCGCGGTTCGCCGAGGCGGGCGCGGTCGTGGTGGACAACTCGTCCCAGTGGCGGATGCACGACGACGTTCCGCTCGTCGTCGCCGAGGTGAACCCCGGCGCGCTCTCGGCGCACGAGGGGATCGTCGCCAACCCGAACTGCACGACGATGCAGATGGTCGTGGCGCTCAAGCCGATCGTGGATGCGGTCGGGATCGAGCGGATCGTGATGTCGAGCTACCAGTCCGTGTCCGGCACCGGCAAGGACGCGGTGGACGAGCTGAACGCACAGACGAAGGCGATCGCGAACGGCGAGGAGCCGCCGGCGCCCGCCGTCTACCCGCACCAGATCGCCTACAACGTGCTGCCGCAGGTCGAGAAGTTCAAGGAGGGCGACGACTACACGACCGAGGAGCGCAAGGTGATGGCCGAGACGCGCAAGATCCTCGGCAGCGACGACATCGGCATCTCCGCCACATGCGTGCGTGTGCCCGTCCTCGTCGGCCACTCGGAGTCGATCAACCTCCAGACGCGTTCGGCGCTGTCGCCGGCGGACTGCCGCGAACTGCTGGCCCAGGCGCCGGGTGTCGTGGTCGTGGACGACCCCGGCGACGGCATCTACCCGCTCGCGATCGACGCGGCCGGCCGCGACGAGGTGTTCGTGGGCCGTATCCGCCGCGATCCCTCGCATGAGCGTTGCCTGAACCTGTGGGTGGTGGGCGACAACCTGCGAAAGGGCGCCGCCACCAACGCCGTGCAGCTCGCCGAGCTGATCCGCGAGCGCGGCCTGCTGCGCTCCGCCCACGCGGCGTAGCGAAGCCCCGCAAAAGTTTTTCCTGCCCCGCCCGTTCTGTCCGTACAAGACTTACGCGGGACGGATAGGGGTAGCCGCAAAGGCCGGACAGCACAGAGGCTGTCCGGTCTTTTCGCGTTCTGGGGCTAGATCCGGCCCTCGAGCGCCCGGACCTGCGCCGCCAGCTTGCGGTCGGACTCGTATGTGAGGAACGAGTCCACCTCGGAGAGGGGGACCCACATCAGGTCGTCCACCTCGTCGTTTGGCTCCCAGTCGTCGCGCTCGCGCGACCACATCTCCCACCAGCGCACGAGCTTGTCGCGGCCCTCGGCGTCCTTGTAGCGGGTCGGCTCGAGCTCGCGGTAGAGGACGCCGCGCCATCCTGACTCCTCGAAGACCTCGCGCAGGGCGGCGTCCTCGAACGACTCGCCCTCCTCGAGCTTCCCCTTCGGGAAGCTCCAGTCGTCGTACTTCGGCCGGTGGACGAGCAGCACGCCGCCGTTGCGACGGACCACGGCGCCCGCCGCCTCGACCTCAGGCCGCGGCGAGGCTTGCAACCTTGCGCTGCACGTCCTTCGTCGAGACGACGTGCTTGTTCATGCCGAGCTCCTTCGGCTCGAGCCCCAGCGCCAGGCCGACGAGCTGCGGGAAGTGCAGCACCGGCATGCCGAGGTCGCGCTCCACGTAACGAGCCGCGTCCGGCTGCTGGAGATCGAGGTTCAGGTGGCAGAGCGGGCACGGTGTGACCACGCAGTCGGCGCCGGCGTCGAGCGCGTCCGCCATGTGCCGCCCGGCCTGGCGCAGCGAGGTCGCCTTGTTCATCGTGATCACCGGGAAGCCGCAGCACTTGTGGCTGCCGGCGTAGGCGACCGGCTCGCCGCCGAGCACCGAGATCACCTGCTCGAGGTAGGTGTCGCGCTCGGGGTTGTCGGAGAAGCCCAGGCGCTTGCCGGGACGGACGATGTAGCAGCCGTAGAAGGGCGCCACCCGCAGCCCCTCGAGTGGCCGGACGACCTTCTCGCGCAGGGTGTCGAGGCCGATGTCCTCGACCAGCAGCCAGAGGAAGTTCTTGTTCCACCACGCGCCGTCGCGCTCGTACGAGAGCCCCTCGGCGTCGAGGTTCCCGTTGATGTGCTCGCGGTAGGCCGAGTCCGCGTCGAGGCGCTCCTGGCACTCGGACTGCGCGCCCTGGCAGGTCGAGCAGATGTTCATCATCCCGGCGGCGCCGTCGACCCCCTGCGCCATCGCGAACGTGCGCGCGTTCAGCGTGTCCGCCAGTTCCTGGTTGTGCTCGGCGATCACGCCGGCGCCGCAGCAGTTCGCGCGGTCGAGCTCGACCAGTTCCAGGTCGAGCAGCGGGCCGACCTTCGCGACCGCGCCATGCAGCTCGGGGGTGAACCCGCGCGAGACGCACCCGGGCCAGTACGCGAGCTTCATGATTCTTGGCTCCCTTCAGCCTGAACGCCCTCTTCCGTGTCGCCTTCCTCGCCGACGATGTAGAGGTTGAGCTCCAGGCGCTCGTCCTTGGATTCGATCTCCTTGAAGATGCGCCGGACGTTCTTCTGGTCCGGCAGCTTGTGGTGGAAGAACACCTTTCGCGGCCCGACCTTCTTGATCGTGTTGACGCCGGTTCCCGCCGAGTCCAGCAGCTGCTTGACCGCGGCGGGGTGGGTCTGGCCGCGGACCATCGAGCCCTGGCCGAAGGACCGCACCGGCATCTGGCCCTCGTGCAGCGTGCCCCACTTCTCGATGATGTTGAGGAACGCCTGCTCGTGGCCGTACCCGTTGTTCCCGTCCTTGATCTCGTGGTCGCCGGTCGCACGACGGCGCAGGCGCATGATCTGGTCCATCGGCGCCACGTCCTTCGGGCAGACCTCGACGCACTGGAAGCAGTGCGTGCAGTCATAGATCCCGTGCGGATCCTCAGCGAGGTCCTTCAGGCGCTGCTCCTCCTGGCCGTCGCGCGGGTCGCCGACGAAGCGGTAGGCCTTCGCCAGTGCGGCCGGGCCGATGAACTCGGGATCGACCTCGAGCGACAGGCACGCCGACACGCAGGCGCCGCAGTGGATGCAGGCCATCGCCTGGGTGATGTCGATCATCGACTCCTTCGGCACGATGTACTCGCGCTCGGGGGGCGGGCCGTCGGGCAGGAGCCACGGGACGACGCGCTGCACCTTCTTCCAGTGGACCGCGTCCATGTCGACGATCAGGTCCTTGAGGACGGGCATGTTGCCCATCGGCTCGACGACGATCGCCGTGCTCGTGTCCTCGGCCGAGGTGACGCCGTCCCGGTCCCCGAACTTGTGCTTCGCGTCCTCGGCGGCCTCGGAGATCAGCGTGTTGCAGGCGAGCCGCGAGCGGCCGTTGATCTTCACGCCGCACGAGCCGCAGATCGCGGCCTGGCACGAGCAACGGATCGCGAGCGAGCCGTCCTGGTCGCCCCGGACCTGGAGGATGCCGTCGAGGACGGAGCGCTCCGGGTCGAGCTCGACGTCGAACTCCTGCCAGTAGGCGGGCTCCCCCGATTCGGGGTCGAAGCGTCGGATCTTCAGTGCGTAGTTCTCGGCCATCTCAGTCTCAGTACGTACGTTCCTGTGGCTCCCACTGGGTCATCGTGACCTCGGAGTAGGAGATCTTTGGCTCATTCCCCTCGAGCGTGATGTTTATGTGCTTGAGCCACTCTTCGTCGTTGCGCTCGGGAAAGTCGGTCCGGAACTGGGCGCCGCGCGACTCCTTGCGCTCAATCGCGCCGACCACGACCGCCTCCGCGTTGTCGAGCATGAAGCCCAACTCGATGACGCCGAGCAGATCCTGGTTGAAGACCGTGCCCTTGTCGTCGATCGCGACCGTCTTCGCCTCCTCCTTCAGCCGGCGCACGGTCTCGAGCGCCGTGTTGAGGCCGGCCTCGTCGCGGAAGACGGCGACGTACTTGTCCATCATCGAGCCCAGCTCGCGCTTGATCTCGGAGACGCGCCTGCCGCTGCGGTCGCGTCCGACGATGTCGCGGATCATCTTCGCCTCGTCGTCGAGCGACGCGCGCGAGGGCTGCGGCATCGCCATGGCCTTCGCGTGGTGCGCGGCGTCGCGCCCGGAGCGGCCGCCGAAGATGAGCGTGTCGAGCAGCGAGTTGGCGCCCAGGCGGTTGCCGCCGTGGACCGACACGCACGCCACCTCGCCCGCGGCGTAGAGCCCGGGCACGGACGTCTTGCCGTCCACGTCGGTCTTGACGCCGCCCATGACGTAGTGGTTGCCCGGCTTGATGTGGATCGGCTCCTTCGTGATGTCGACGCCGGCGAAGTCGCGGCCGACCATGACGATCTCGCGGAGCGCTTCGTGGATCCGCTTGCGCGGCACGACGGTGATGTCGAGGGCGACCGTGCCGTCGGGGAAGCCGCGCCCCTCGTTGATCTCGGTCTGCTCGGCGCGGGAGACCACGTCGCGCGAGGCGAGCTCCATCTTGTTCGGCGCGTACTTCTCCATGAAGCGCTCGCCCACGGCGTTGTAGAGGTGCGCGCCCTCGCCGCGGGCGCCTTCGGTGATGAGGATCCCGTTCCCGGCCAGCGTGGTCGGGTGGTACTGGATCATCTCCATGTCCATCAGCGGGGCGCCGATGCGGTAGGCCTGCGCGATGCCGTCGCCCGTGCAGATCAGGGCGTTCGTCGTCGGCTTGAAGCACTGGCCGGCGCCGCCCGAGGCGAGGATCGTCGACTTGGCGGCGAACAGCTCCATCGAGCCGTCGCGGATGTTGCGCGCGATGGCGCCACAGCAGTTGCCCTCGTCGTCCTGCACGAGCGCGGTGACGAACCACTCCTCGTAGCGGTCGACGGTGCCGTGGGCCTTCATCAGCTGCTCGTAGAGCACATGAAGGAGGGCCTGGCCCGTGATGTCGGCGACGTAGTAGGTCCGCGCGGCGGACGCGCCGCCGAAGGCGCGGGTGCCCAGCAGGCCGGCCTCGTTGCGGTGGAAGGTGACGCCCTGGTGCTCGAGCCACAGCACCTCGTCGGGCGCCTCCCGGCACATGATCTCGATCGCGTCCTGGTCGCCGAGGTAGTCCGAGCCCTTGACGGTGTCGAACGCGTGCGACTCCCACGAGTCGTCGGGGTTCAGCGCGGCGTTGATCCCGCCGGCCGCCGCGTTGGAATGCGATCGCACGGGGTGGACCTTGCTCATGATCGCGACGGTCGCCCCGGAGCGGGCGGCCGCGAGCGCTGCGCGCTGGCCGGCGAGGCCGGCTCCGATGATCAACACGTCGTGGGAGGGCATGGCGGATGAGTCTATTGGCGGTACGGGCTCGAACGCCTCCAGGGCCAGGGGGCGGTTTCGGTGCGGCACGCCGCCGCTCCCGTCATATTGGGGGACGAACATGACCCAAGGCCCCACCCAGCGCCCGGTGCGGGTGCTCGTCGTCGACGACCACGCCGACGTGCGCTTCCTCGTGCGCGCGATCCTCCAGGACGCGGGCCCCGACGTGGCCTACGCGGGCGAGGCCGCCAGCGCCGGGGAGGCCGTCGAGGCGCTGGACGCGCTCGAGCCCGACGTCGTCGTCCTCGACGCGAGGATGCCCGCCGTCGACGGCTTCGAGGCGGCCGCCATGCTGCTCGAGCGCCGCCCGGGCCTCCCGATCCTCCTGTGCTCGGCGATCGTCGACGAGGAGATCCGCTCGCGGGCCGCCGCCGCCGGCATCACCGCCTGCCTGTCCAAGGACCACTTCGAGGCCATCCCGCGGGTGGCCCGGGAGCTCGCGGGGCGTTCCTAGGGCGCCAGGTCAACTGCTCTGGGTGGGGAGGTGGAGGGGCCGGCCGCGCCACCTGCTCCGGCCCCCGTGACGCGCGACGCCTCGAGCCCGCATACGGGGCCCAACCGAGCGCGCGTTCTCGGCAAGGCGGCGGGGTCCCGATCAGGCCCCACCACGGGGCCTCAGAGAGACGGCGTCGCGGACCGGGCCGGGGACCGGCGCCACCGCCGGCTCCCCCGCGTCTCCACCCAGCGCCGTTGACGTTCGCGCCCTCGCTACGAGGCGCGAGGAGCCAGGCGAGCCTGCAGGGCCCGAGACACCTGCTCGAGCGTGACCACTCCCTGCAGGCGGCCGTCGGCGTCGACGGCCATCAGCGCGCCGAGGCGGCGCAGGGGCTCCGAGCCGAGCAGCGCCTCGAGCGGCGCGTCGTCGCGGACCTCGGCGGTGTCGGCGGCGAGGTCGCGGACCGCCGCCTCGCTGTGCTCGAGCGCCGCGGACTCGACCGCGGCGCGGTGGGCGATGCCGGCGTAGCGACCGTCGGGCTCGACGACCGCGAACCACGGCCAGCCCTGGTAGCGCAGGAAGAACTCCTCGTAGGCGCGCTGCACCGGCAGGTCGGCCGGGAGCGTCACGGGCTCGGCGTCCATGATGTCGGCGACCGTGACGCCCTCCAGGCGCGAGGTGACGGCGGTCTGCAGGACGGCCGAGCGGGCCGACTGCCACAGCAGGTAGCCGAGGACGGCGAGCCAGATGCCGTCGTAGGGATTGCCCGAGAACGCCAGGAAGAGGCCGAAGCCCATCAGCAGCACCGCGAAGGCCTGGCCCACCCAGCCCGCGAGCCGCGTGGCGCGCTCCCGGTCGCCCGTGATCTTCCAGACCGCGGCGCGGGCGATCCGGCCGCCGTCGAGCGGGAACGCCGGCACGAGGTTGAACACCAGCAGCACCGCGTTCATCGTCACGAGGAAGGAGACGAGCAGCAGCGCGGCGTCCGAGGGAGCGGCCCCGCCGAGCTTGGCGGCCTCCAAGAAGTCGTCCGAGCCCGCGAGCGCGACCCCGATCGCACTGCCCACGAACACGATGCCGAGCGTCACGAGCGGCCCGGCGACCGCGACGAAGAACTCCTTGCCGGGCGTGTCGGTGTCCCGGCTCATCTTCATCACGCCGCCGAAGAAGAAGAGGTCGATCCCGGTCACCTCGATGCCCGAGCGCCGCGCGGCGAGGGCGTGCCCGAGCTCGTGCAGCACGATCGAGCCGAAGAACAGGACGGCCGCGCCGACCGCGGCCGCGTACCCGCTCGTCTGGTCGCCGAGGATCGTCGTGAAGCTCCCCGACAACACGAAGATGAACAGGAACAGGATCAGGAACCACGAGACGTTGACCCCGATCCGGATCCCGAGGATCCGCCCGAGCTGGAATGAGCTTCCTCCGAGCACCTATCCCCAAGAGTCGCATAGCATCGCCCGCCGAACTGTGAGCGAGGCGGATAAACGGCTGCTCATGACAGAGGAGAAGATCGCCTGATGGCTGAACCCAAGATCGTGACCGTCACCGGCGCGGCGGGCCAGATCGGCTACGCGCTGCTGTTCCGGATCGCGTCGGGGCAGATGCTCGGCCCCGACCAGCCCGTCCAGCTGCGCCTGCTGGAGATCCGCGACGCCGTGAAGGCCGCCGAGGGCACGGCCATGGAGCTCGACGACTGCGCCTTCCCGCTTCTCGCCGGCATCGACATCACCGACGACGCGACCGCGGCCTTCGACGGCGTCAACGTGGCGCTGCTCGTGGGCGCGCGCCCGCGCACGAAGGGCATGGAGCGCGCGGACCTGCTGGAGGCCAACGGCGGCATCTTCAAGCCCCAGGGCGAGGCCATCAACGCCGGCGCCGCGGACGACGTGAAGGTGCTCGTGGTCGGCAACCCGGCCAACACGAACGCGCTGATCGCCATGAGCGCCGCCCCGGACGTCCCGCGCGAGCGCTTCACGGCGATGACCCGGCTCGACCACAACCGCGCGATCGCCCAGCTCGCGAAGAAGTCGGGCGCCGCCGTGTCGGACATCACCAACATGACGGTGTGGGGGAATCACTCACCTTCCATGTTCCCCGATCTGTTCAACGCCAAGGTGGGCGGCCGCAACGCCGCCGAGGTGGTCGACGACGAGCGCTGGTACGCCGACGACTACATCCCCACGGTCGGCAAGCGCGGCGCCGCGATCATCGAGGCGCGGGGCGCCTCCTCGGCCGCCTCGGCCGCCAACGCGGCGGTCGACCACGTGCACGACTGGGCGCTCGGCACCCCGGACGGTGACTGGGTCTCCATGGCCGTGCCGTCCGACGGCTCCTACGGCGTGCCGGAGGGGATCATCTCCTCCTTCGCCTGCACCTGCTCGGGCGGGGAGTACTCGATCGTCGAGGGCCTCGAGGTGAACGACTTCGCGCAGCAGCGGATCGACGCCACGGTCGCCGAGCTCCAGGAGGAGCGGGCCGCGGTGGAGAAGCTGGGCCTGGTCTAGAAGTGACTTCGGGGCGGCCCGACGAGCGGGCCGCCCCGATACACGGAACTAAGTGGTGAGTTTCACTCACCTCGGGCGTGCCATCCACGCCCGGACTTCGTCACCTTGCCCTCGTCGGCGAGGGTCGGCATGACGCGGTACAGGTAGTTCTGCTTGATCCCCATCGCCTCCGCGAGCTCGGGGATGGTGATGCCGGGACGGGCCTTCACGAGCTCGAGCGCCTGGATGGCGCGGGTTCCGCTCCCGCGCGGGCGCCCGCGGCGACCGCCGCCCGAGCCGCCGCTGCGCCGCCGCCGGGCCGGGGCGGATCCGGACGACGACGAGGAGGCGCGCGCGCCGTTGGAGCCGACGCCCGAGAGCGCTCGCTCGGCCGCCTCGAGCCGGGTGTACTCCTCGACCAACGGTTTCAGCTCTTTCAAGCGCGCCTGGATCTCCTTGCGCTTCTCGTCGAGGAAGTCTGCCATCTGCGGGGCCTTTCGTCGGTCTCCTTGCAGACGACTCTACTCACTTACCAGTGAATGTGGCCTTGCCCGGTCCGTTCTGCAGGAAACTCTGCACCGCATTTCGTGAATCGTCCGTTTCGAACAGGTGAGAGGTGAGCGCCGCGGTGCGCTCGTCGGCGCCGCGCGTCCCGTGATCCGCCTGTGCGCGGACGATCGCCTTGGTGGCGGCGTGGGCGACCGTAGGCCCCGCGGCGAGCTCGGCCGCCAGCGCCCGCGCGCCGTCGAGCAGCTCGTC
This sequence comes from Thermoleophilaceae bacterium, assembly GCA_035629775.1. GTDB lineage: Bacteria > Actinomycetota > Thermoleophilia > Solirubrobacterales > Thermoleophilaceae > DASPHG01. The sequence goes on from DASPHG010000045.1 coordinate 98,883, forward strand.
CTCGGCCACCACGCGATTGACGACGCCCCAGGCGTGCAGGGTGGCCGCGTCGTAGAGCGCCCCGGAGTAGACGAACTCGCGTGCGCGTGCCGTGCCGGCGCGCTCGGCCATCCGCTGCGTGCCACCCATGAGCGGCGTGATCCCCACCACCTTCTCCACCAGTCCGAAGCGCGCACCCTCGGCAGCCCACAGCAGGTCGCACGCGAGTGACAGCTCCAGCCCTGCGGTGAGGCACAGGCCGTGCACGGCCGCGATGGTCGGGAAGGGCATGTCCTCGAGCGTGTGGGCGAGCTCGAGGAGGGAGGCCGTGAGCGCGTCGGCGGCCGGGATGTCGAGCCCCTCGAAGACGTGCACGTCCACGCCCGCGGTGAACACCTTGCCCTCGGCGCGGATCAGCAGCGCGCGCGGCGCGGCCGCGGCGGCCTCGTCGACGGCGGTGCGCAGCTCGGACATGAGCGTGGCGTCGAACAGGTTCAGCGGCGGGTTGGAGAGCACGATCTCCCCGACGTCGCCCTGGGTCTCGTAGCGTGCGTGTGGCATGCGCGAGACGCTAGCGCTGCTCGAGCAGCGCCTTCAGCCGCGCGAGCGAGCGGTTCGCTTCACGCTGCGGGACGCCTCCGACGAGCACGCGCGAGGCCGCCGAGCCGAGGAACCCGCCTGGCGCCTTGAACTCGTTCTCGTACTCGAAGTGGGTCCCGCCGTTGCGGTCGGAGAGCTTGTAGGCCGTCCGCGCGTAGGAGTGGGCGGGACCGCGCCCCTCCCAGGTGGCCGACACGTCGGGCTCGTACTCCGTCAACTTCCATTTCACCTTGAAGTTCGCCCCGCGCAGGCACAGGGTCTGCTCCATCCCGTAGCCCTCGTGCAGCCGGCCGCCGTCGGAGTCGTTGACCTTGCGGTGGATCGTCACCCACTCGTCGAGGCGGGCGGGATCCAGCATCGTCTCGAAGACCTCGGTGCGCGGGGCGTTGATGTCGATCGATGCGGTGACGAGCGTCAT
>DASPHG010000046.1:0-92855 GCA_035629775.1 Thermoleophilaceae bacterium
CGCGAAGTGCCACCTCGAGCCGCGCAGCCAGGGGCGCGAGGCGATCGTCGTCACCGAGATGCCGTACCAGGTGACCAAGGGCGACGGACGCAACGACGGGTCGGGCCTGATCAAGAAGGTTGCCGAGGTGGCGCTCGAGAAGCGCGTGCCCGAGATCTCGAACATCTACGACGAGTCGTCCGAGAAGGGCGGCGTGCGTGTAGTCATTGAGCTCAAGCGCGACGCGAACCCGAAGGTCGTTCTCAACAAGCTCTACAAGCACACGCCGCTGCAGACGACGTTCGGCGTGAACATGGTCGCGCTCGTCGACGGCGTGCCGCGCACGCTCGGCCTGCTGCCGCTGATCAAGAACTACGTCGATCACCAGCGCGAGGTGATCGTGCGCCGCACGAAGTACGAGCTCCGCCGGGCGGAGGCGCGCGCGCACATCCTCGAGGGCCTCCTCATCGCGCTCGACAACCTGGATGCCGTGATCGAGCTGATCCGCGGGTCGCGCGATCCCGACGCGGCGCGCGACGGCCTGATCGAGAAGTTCGAGCTCTCGCGCGAGCAGGCGCAGGCGATCCTCGACCTCCGCCTCCAGCGTCTCACCGCGATGGAGGCCGACACGATCAAGCGCGAGCACGCCGACCTGGTCGAGCTGATCCAGGAGCTGCGCGAGATCCTCGGCGACGAGACCCGGGTGATGGGCCTGATCAAGGATGAGCTGCTCGAGATCAAGGAGCGCTACGGCGACGAGCGGCGCACCGACATCACGCACGCCGAGGGCGACATCGACATCGAGGACCTGATCGCCGACCAGCAGATGGTCATCTCGATCACGAAGTCGGGCTACATCAAGTCGCTGCCGCTGGCCACGTACCGGCAGCAGAAGCGCGGCGGCGTCGGCGTGCGCGGGATGGACATGAAGGAGGAGGACTACATCGAGCACCTCTTCGTGACCTCGACGCACGACTTCCTGCTGTTCTTCACGAACCGCGGCAAGGTCTACCGCGAGAAGGTCTACGACCTGCCGGAGGCCAGCCGCACTTCGAAGGGCCGCGCGCTCGGCAACGTCCTGCCGCTGCGCGAGGGCGAATTCGTCAGCGCCGTCCAGGCCACGCGCGACTTCAGCGAGGGCAAGTACCTGGTCTTCGCCACGAAGAAGGGGATGATCAAGAAGACCGAGTTCAAGGCGTACAACACGCCGATCCGGGCGGACGGGATCATCGCGATCAAGATCCGCGAGGGCGACGAGCTCGTCGAGGTCCGCCGCACCGAGGGCGAGAGCGACATCATCATGGTCTCGCGCAACGGCAAGGCCTCTCGCTTCAACACCGACAAGGTGCGCCCGATGGGGCGCGACACGTCGGGCGTGAAGGGGATGAACGTCGCCGAGAAGACCAACTACCTGCTCGCGATGGACATCGCGCGGGACGACACGGACCTGCTCGTCGTCACCGAGAACGGGTTCGGCAAGCGCACCGCGATCTCCGAGTACCCGGTCAAGGGGCGCGGCACGATGGGCGTGCAGACCGTGAAGCTGACCGACAGGAAGGGCGCGCTCGCCGCCGCGCTCATTGTCCGCGAGCACGACGAGCTCGTGTTCATCTCGCAGAACGGCATGGTCCAGCGGACGGCGGTCAAGGGCATCTCGCGCTACGGCCGGGCGTCCCAGGGCGTGAAGGTGATGAACATCCGCGAGGACGACATCGTCAGCGCGGTGGCGCTGGTGATGGAGGGCGCCGCCGACACCGCCGCGACGGTCGAGGATGAGACGGCCGCTGCGGAGCTAGAGGCGCCAACGAGCGGCGAGCCCGTCACCGATGGCGCTCCTCCCACCGACGGCGCTGGGCCCGCGCCGGACGAGGCTGGGTAAGAGAGCCGGTCGGCTCGCCGCCTCCGGGCTGCGCGGTTTAGACCACCGTCTCGGTGGTGAAGTCCGCGCGGCGCGCCTCACGGAGCGCCGCGTGGCTCCGTTCTAGGTTCTGCGGATGGGTTCCGGACTGCTCGATCACGAGCCGCGCTGGCTCGGGCCGCTGGCCCTGGGGACGATCTACGTCGTCTGGGGATCGACGTACCTAGCCATCCGGGTCATGGTCGAGGACATCCCGCCGCTGCTCGGCGCGGGCGCGCGGTTCGTCGTCGCGGGCGGGCTCCTCTACGCGTGGGTGGCGGTCCGGCGCCCGCCGTCGGCGCGCCGGCTCACGCGCCGCCAGCTCGCGGGCGCGGCGGTGGTCGGCGTGCTGCTCATGGTCGGCGGGAATGGCCTCGTGACCGTCGCGGAGCAGGAGGTGCCCTCCGGCCTCGCGGCGCTGCTGATCGCCTCCGAGCCGCTCTGGGTGATCCTCCTCCGCGCCGGCTTCGGCCGGGAGCGGGTGCCGGGCACCACGCTGCTCAGCATCGCGGTCGGGTTCGTGGGCGTGGCACTCCTGGTGCTGCCGGCTGAGCGGCCCGAGGACGCCCCGCTCAGCTGGTCGATGCTCGTCGTGCTCGCCGCGCTCTTGTGGGCGCTCGGCTCGTTCGTCGCGAGCCGGCTCGAGCGGCCGCCCGACCTCCTCGCGACGACCGCATGGCAGATGCTGATCGGCGGGGGCGTGATGATCGCGCTCGGGCTGGCGCTCGGCGAGGCGGCCGACCTGCGGCTTAGCGACGTCTCCGCCGACGCCTGGGCGGCGCTCATCTTCCTCATCTTCGTGGGCTCGATCGCCGCCTTCACGGCCTACAACTGGCTGCTGCAGCACGTGGCCATCTCCACCGTCTCGACCTACGCGTTCGTGAATCCCGTGATCGCGGTCTTCCTGGGCTGGCTGATCCTGTCCGAGGAGATCACGGGGTTCGTCGTGCTCGGCACGGCCGTGATCGTCGCCGCGGTCGCCTTCGTCGTCCTCAGCCCGGCTGAGCGCGCGCCGGTTGCGCCAGAGCGGTAGTCGGCCATCCCGCATGTCCGCTACATTCGGCGGACCAGGGAAAGGAGGTGGTCCTAGCTTGAGTGACAGTCTTTTCGGGACCCTGGAGGTGACCGGCCGCTAGCCGGTTCGCTGGACCCCGTTAGCGGAGTCCAAACCGGGACACCGTCGGAGAAGGAGGCCGGGCTTCGTCCCTCCGGCCGCGGCGTGCGCGTCGCAGCGACCGACTCCGATTGCAAATCCAGCAGAACGTGCGAAGGGCGTCCGTGAGGGCGCCCTTCGTCGTTCAGTCCTAGTTGTTGTCGTTGCCGTCCTGCTGCTCGAGCTCTTGGACGCGGTCCTCGAGGCCGTCGATGCGCGTCTCGAGGTCGTCGGTCCCGCCGTCGTCCTGGTCGCTCAGCTCCTGGACGCGCTTGTCGAGGTCCTGGAGGTCGCGTTCGACCCGCTGAAGCTGATTCGCGTCGGCCTTCGTGTCGACGTCGTCCTCGAGCGCGTCGAGGCGGTCCGTCAGCTGCTCGCGCATCACCTCGACATCGGCGCGGAGCGTGCTCACCGCCTGGTCGTCCTCTCGGTTCTCGTCCTTCGTGCTCTCGATCTCGGAGATGGCGTAGCCCGCACCGCCGGCGGCAGCGATCGCGATCACGGTGAGGATCGCGAGCCACCAGGTGGTGCGCCGGTCGCGCGCCGGTGGCTCGGTCTTCTCCTCTTCGCGCCGCGGAGCGACGGGTGGCACCGGAGGTCCTGCCAACTCAGGCCGCCTGCGGTAGGTATTGCTCCCAGGCCGCTGGTATCCGCGGTTCCGCCACGTGCACGAAGATAGTCGCTGCGGGAACGCGCGGGGCTCGGCGCGGGTGCATGTTCGCCTGCCTGGGCAGGCGGTCGCCCTTCCGGCGGTTGCACGGCGCGCAGCAGGTGACGATGTTGTCCCAGGTGGAGAGGCCTCCCTTCGAGCGCGGAATCACGTGGTCCACCGTGAGCGAGTTCCGCTCCGCGCCGCAGTACTGGCAGGCCCAGCGGTCGCGCGCGAACACGGCGCGGCGGGTGATCTTCCGCCGGTGGGCGTCGCGCGGCACGCGGATGTAGGTGACGAGGCGGATTACGAGCGGTCGCGGGAACGTGAGGTTCTCGGAGTGAAGGGCCCACTCGCCCTGCTCGAGGATCTCCGCGCGAGCCTTCAGGACGAGCACGGTCGCGCGGCGGACGGTGCACACGTTGATGGCCTCGTACGAGGCGTTCAGAACGAGCACGCGGCCGTTGATCCCACGCTGGCCTACCACGTGCTCACAGAATAGCCGCGGGTTGTGCGGCCGACGTCAGGCCGACGCGTACGAACCGAGCACACGGAGCTCCTCGACCCGGGCGCTCAGCGCATCGAGCGCCTCGGCCACGCGCGGCTCCTGCGCGCCCCCCTCCAGGTCGGCGAAGAACATGTAGTGGCCGAGCCCGACCCGCCGCGGGCGCGATTCGATCCGGGTGAGGTTGATCTCCCGGTCCGACAGCTCGCGGAGAACGTTCACGAGGGCGCCGGGAGACTCGTCGTTGAACCCCCAGAACACGACCGATGTCTTGTCGCGCCGCTCCGGCTCGGCGTCATCCGCGCGCGCGAGCCACACGAAGCGCGTCTCGTTGTCGTTCGAGTCCTCCACGTCTGTGCGAAGGACGACGCACCCGTAGATCTCGGCCGCGAGCCGCGAGGAGAGCGCAGCCCACGGCTCCGGCGACTCGGACACCACGCGCGCGGCCTCCGCAGTCGAGACGCTCGTGACCCGCTCGGCCGCCGCCAGCGGTCCGCGCAGGAACTCCGCACACTGAGACATGGCCTGTGGATGCGAGATCACTCGCGCGACCTCGTCCTCCGCGAGCTTCGTCCGGGCGAGCAGGCAATGGTGGATCGGGTGGATGTGCTCGGCGACGATCCGGACGTCCGAGGCCTCGGTGGCGAGCGCGTCCAGAGTGGCCGCGACCCCGCCCTCGAGCGAGTTCTCGATCGGCACGAACGCGCGCTTGACGGCGCCCTCGTGCACGGCCATGACCGTCTCGTAGACCGTCGGGTACGGGACCGGCTCGACACCGCCCGGCGCGGATGCGCGCAGGGCCTCCTCGGTGAACGTGCCCGCCGGGCCCAGGTAGGCGACGCGCACGTTAGGCGGCCGTCGGGGCGCGGCCGGCCAGCGCGGTGTCGACGGCCTCCTGCTCCTCGGGTGAGAGCTCGAGCGACGGCACGCCCTCGTGCAGCTCCTTCACGTAGACGCGCGCCTGGTCGCGGTGGAGGATTGACGAGATCACGACGCCCGACCTCCGCGCGTCGAGCAGCGCCACCGAGCTGGACTGGTGGCCGGACATCTCGCCGTAGGCGTCGTAGCGGATCAGGGAGCTGTAGGCGACGCACCCGTCGATTCGCTCGGCCGCCTTGCCCAAGCGCTCGTCGACCTGCGCGAGTGCACCCTCGACCCAGTCGCGCAGGTCGGTGAAGCCGTCGCCCACCTGCCGCGCATAGGCCACCACGTCCTGGTTGCCGTGCGGCCCGAGGACGGCGGTCTGCGTGGCGCGCAGCCGCCGCAGGCGGACCGCGAGGACGACCGCGAGGAGCAGGGCCACCACCGCCACGACCGCCGCGGCGAGGGCCACGATTCCCGTCGTCGAGGTGAGCTCGTCCACCGCGCGCCGAGACTAGCTGGAGAAGATCGCGGTGAAGGTGGCCTCGTTGTTGTCCGTCTTCTCCTCGCCCGGCACGGGCTCGATCGTGACGGTCACATCAACGGGCGTCCCGACCGTGGGGGTCTCCGCGAGCGGGACGTTCACCACCTTGCTCTCGCCCGGGTTGATCGCGTCGAGCGTCTCCTCCAGCTCGATCGGGTCGTCGCCCGAGATCTCGACGACCACCACGACGTTCTCCTCGGGGTGCTCACCCTGGTTCGCGATCTCGATGTCGAAGGAGACGCCCTCGGCAGCGGCGACCTGCGCGGCGCTGCCCTCGACGAGCGCCGTACCGGCGGGCAGGACAGTGACGCTCCCGAGCCCGGTGCCGTGCAGGCCGGGCTCCGCGGCCTCCTGGCCCGGGGTGCCGATCCCGGAGAGCCGCTCGGAGATCGTCTGCGGCCGCAGCCAGTTGATGTCGGGCAGGAACGTGATCGTCTCCGGGTCGGTCAGCGTGTCCGGCACCGGGACGTCCTCGTCGAGGTCCTCCTCCTCGAGCTGGCCGAGGAGCTGCGGTAGGAAGCGCTGCGAGTAGATGACGTCGCTGGTCAGGAAGAACTGCATCTGCGCGGCGATGGCCTCGTCCGGAGATGGGGCGTCGTCGGCAGCCGCGGTGTCCTCCTCCGCACCCGCGGCGGCCGCTTCGCGCGCGATCCCGTCGAGCCCGTCGCGGCGGAACTCGAGCGTCTGAACGAGGTCCTCGTGCGCGCCCTCCAGCTCACCGGGGACGTCGGTGTCGTTCGCGCGCTCGACGAGCTGCTCCGCCTGCACCTTCGCCCCGTTCACGTTGCTCGTGAAGTCGACCTCGCTGTTGCCGGGATTACCGAGCAGGTCGAACAGCGCCGTGCTCTGCTGCTCGGACTCCGCGACGAGCTCGGAAGCGTCCTGCACGTAGTCCTTGAACCCCTGCTCCTTCTGCGACGCCTGGCAGCCGCGGATTCCGACGAATAGGAGCAGCAGCACGAGCAGACCACCGCCGATGGCGATCACCCGCCGGACGAGCAAGGTCTGCGCATCCGTAGAGGGCCCTCGTGGCGGCGGGCGGCGCGGCCTGGGCGTCCGCGGTGGGTCGTCGCGTTCGTCGAGGAAGGACAAGCACGCGCAAGTATGCCGTTTCTGGCGGACTGCCTGGCATCCTGGGCAGGGGGGACCGCACCCGCCGCGAACCCAAACCTGCCATGGAACGACCTGTCACCACCCGAGAGCTCCGCGACGAGGACGCGACGCAACGAATGGGGACGGACCCCGGTCGTTTCACCCGCACGCAGCCGCTTCCCCCTGACGGGGGTGCAACCAACGGGGTCCGTCCCCAAGTGTTGCTCGGGCGCTACCGGCTCGAGCGCATGCTCGGCGCCGGCGGCTTCGGCGTGGTCTGGCTGGCTCATGACGAGCGGCTCGAGCGTGACGTGGCGGTGAAGGTGATCCCCCGCGAGCGCGAGGGGGCCGAGGTGGCGCGCGGGGCGGAACGCGAGGCCCGCGCCGCGGCGAGGCTCAACCACCCCGGCGTCGTGGCGCTGTACGAGCTCGACCACGACGAGCACTCCACGTACCTGGTCTCGGAGTTGGTTCGGGGCCGAACCTTCGCCGAGCTGGCGCACGCGGGAGCGCTTTCGGACAGCGACGTGGCCAGGATCGGGATCGCGCTCTGCGACGCGCTCGACCACGCGCACGAGCGTGGAGTGATCCACCGCGACGTCAAGCCGCAGAACGTCATGGTGCTGGCCGAGCCCGACGCGGGCGCGGGCTTCGCGAAGCTCGCCGACTTCGGCGTGGCGCACCTGGCGTCCGGCGACCTGCTCACGCGCACGGGCGACGTGGTGGGCACGCTCGCGTACATGGCGCCGGAGCAGGCCGAGGGGCTGCGCGTCACCCCGGCCGCGGACGTGTACTCGCTGGCGCTGATGCTCTACGAGGGGTGGACCGGCGTGAACCCGGTGCGCGGACACGGGCCGGCGGGGACCGCTCGCCGCCTGGGCCGCCGCCTGCCGCGGCTGGCGGACAGCCGCCGGGACCTGCCATACGACCTCTGCGACGCGATCGACGCGTGCCTCGAGCCGAATCCGACCCGCCGCCCGCCGATCGCTTCGCTGCGCCGCGCGCTGGCGACCGCGGAGCCCGAGTTGTCCGACGAGGGCGGGCTGGTCGAGCCCGACACGCTGATGCGCTTCGGCCTCACGAGCGCGACCGACCGCACGCTCATCCATCGCCTGGTCGAGAGCCGCAGCAGCGTGCCCGGCCGCCTCGCCGCCGGCGCTGCCGCCGGCGCGCTGATGCTGGCCGCGCTCGAGGGGCTCGGCCCGGATCCGCCCATCTCGAGCCCGGCGGCGGCGCTCACGACCGCCGTCATGACGGCGCTCCTGCCGCGCATCGGCTGGCTCGTCGCGGCGGTGTGCCTCGTGGGTTGGCTCGCGTCGCCGACCGCCGACCGGGCGGGAACGGCCCTCGTCCTGGCGGCGGGTCTCGCGCCGATCCCGCTGCTCCTGCCGCGTGCCGGCCTCCTCTGGTCGGCGCCGGCGGCCGCGCCCATCCTCGGCGTCATCGCGCTCGCCCCGCTCTTCGTCGCCCTCGCCGGGCTCTGCTCGACCGCGTGGCGCCGCGCCGGCCTGGCGGTCGCGGGCTTCGGCTGGCTTGTCCTCGCCGAGATCATCACGGGTGACGCGCTCCTCTTCGGGCCCGTCGACGGGACGCTTCCGCGCGCCGAATGGGAGTCGTCCGCGCGCGACGCGCTGACGGACGCGCTGTACCCGTTCCTATCCTCGCCCGCGATCGTCCCGGTCGTGATCTGGGCGGCGCTCGCCGTCGTCCTCCCATTCGTGGTCCGCGGCCGGTCGCTTGCGCTCGATCTGCTCGGGGCCATCGTGTGGGCGGCGGCCCTCGTGAGCGCTCACGCCGCGACGGCGGATCTCGTGGCCTCCTCGGTCGAGCTCGACCAGGCGCGCGGCGCCGTCGGGGGAGCGCTCCTGGCCGTCGTCGTGGCGGTCGCCGCCGCCGCGGTGGGCCTCGCCGCGAGGCCCGTCGAGGACGACCCTCTTCCGTAGGATGGCCCTCCGGTGAGCGTGCTCAGAAACCTCGAGGCGAAGCTGGAGGGCCTCGTCGAGGGGGCCTTCAGCCGCGCCTTCCGATCACAGGTCCAGCCGGTCGAGCTTGCCCGCAAGCTGGCCAAGGAGATGGAGGACGCGAAGAGCGTCTCGCTCGCGCGCACGTATGTCCCGAACCAGTTCTTCGTGTACCTCTCGCCCGACGACCGGGCACAGTTCGAGAGCTACGAGGATGGTCTGAAGAAGGAGCTGTCCGACTACCTCCTCGAGCACGCGCGCGGCCGCGGTCTCGCCCTGCTCACGCGCCCGACGGTCGACTTCGAGACCGACGACCGCCTCAGCCTGGGCGAGTTCGGCATCCAGGCCAAGCTCGTGCGCCCCGCCGAGGCGGGGGCCGAGGCCGAGGCCGTCGAGGGCGACTTCGGCCACACGATGGTCTACTCGGTCACGACTGGGGAGCGCCGGGTCGAGGCGCCGCGCGCCGAGTCGCGCGCGCTGCTCGTGTCCGACGACAAGCGCACGGTGATCTCGGGCGAGCCGTTCGTGATCGGCCGGTCGCGGGAATGCGATCTTGTGCTCGACGATCCGAACGTGTCGCGTCGCCACGCCGAGCTCCGCCGCGCGGAAGGCGGCTGGGCGGTCCACGACCTCGGCTCGACGAACGGCATCAAGGTGAACGGACACCGCTCGCGCGAGGCGCGCCTCAGCCCGGGCGACGAGATCACGCTAGGCGTGTCCCGGCTCAAGTTCGAGCAGGAGTAGCCCGTGTCCGACGATCCGCTCGCCGTGGCGCTCCAGTTCGGCTTCCTGGCGATCCTCTACCTGTTCCTGCTGTGGGTCGCGCGCAGCGCGCGCCGCGACCTGATCCGCGGGCAGGAGCCGGCGCTGGCGGACCCGCCGCCCGAGGGCGACGAGCCGCGTCCCGGACGACTGGCCGGCGGCCCTGATCTGAGCGCCGGCGTCGATCCGCGCCTCGAGGTGGTGGCCGCCATGGGCCTCGATCCGGGGACCGTGATCGACGTGTCCGAGGGCGCGACGTTCGGCCGCGGCGGGTCAGCGGACATCCACGTGGAGGATCCGTTCGCCTCGTCCGTCCACGCGCGCATCTTCACCCGCAACGGGTTCATGCACGTGGAGGACATGGGCTCGACGAACGGGACGTACCTGAACGGCCGCCAGCTGCGCAAGGCGGAGCAGCTCAAGCCGGCCGACACGATCAGGATCGGCGACTCCGAGTACCGCTACCAGGAGTAGCCGTGCTGCGCGTGGTTGAGCAATACAGCCTCACCGACGTGGGGCGCCAGCGAAACGCAAACGAGGACGCGCTCTTCGAAGACCGCGGCGGTCCGCTGTTCGCGGTCGCCGACGGGATGGGCGGGGCACGCGCCGGCGAGGTCGCGGCGAAGGAGGCGGTCGACACGGTGGCCGAGCTCCGCGCGCCCGACGAAGTCGGGGAGCGCGCGCTCGCGGACCTCGTCGAGCGCGCGAACCGGCGCATCCACGACCTCTCGCAGAACGACGAGGCGCTCGCCGGCATGGGCACGACGATGACCATGCTCGCCGTCGGTGACGGCGAGATCGCGATCGCGCACGTCGGCGACAGCCGCGCCTACCGCCTTCGCGGCGGCGAGCTCGAGCGGCTGACCCACGACCACACGCTGGTCGACGAGATGGTCAGGGCCGGCAGGCTGACGCCCGAGGAGGCGCAGGTGCACCCGCAGCGCTCGGTCATCACGCGCGCGCTGGGCCCGGAGCCGAACGTGGAAGTGGAGCGGATGACCTACCCGGCGCGCGCCGATGACGTCTACCTGATCTGCTCCGACGGGCTCACGTCGATGGTGCCCGAGGACGGCGTCGGCGCGATCCTGCGCGCGCGCTCGTCGCTGAAGCAGGCCGCCGAGGAGCTCGTGCGCGCGGCGAACGAGGCGGGCGGCCGCGACAACATCACGGTCGTTCTCTTCAAGCTCGGCGAGGAGGGCCAGGGCGCGGCGGACGATCAGGCCACGATGGTCGCGGGCGGCACGGAGTCGCTGAAGACGGACGAGGTGCGCGCCGCGGTCGCCGAGACGCCCGCGCGCGAGCCGGAGGTGGCCGAGGACGCGACGATGGTCTTCGGCGAGGAGCAGAAGCGCGCCGTGCGCACCCAGGCCGGGGCAAAGAGGCCGGAGCCGAAGACCAAACGCGGGCCGGGCCTGCGCCGCGCCGCCACCGTCCTCGTCACGTTGCTCATCGTCGGCGCGATCACGGTCGGGTTCTGGGTGGGGAGCCGCCAGTTCTACTTCGTCGGCACCGACGACAGAGGCCTGGTCGCGCTGTATCGCGGGCTCCCGTACGAGCTCCCGCTCGGGCTCGAGCTGTGGGAGGAGGAGTACTCGACGGGGGTCCCGGCGCGGCTCATCCCCGAGTCTCGCCGCGAGCGTGTCCTCGATCACCGCCTGCGCGGAGAGGGCGACGCCGTCGACCTCATCAAGCAGGTGGAGCGCGGCGAGCTGGAGGACTGATGCTGTCAGCGCGCTGGCGTGAGCTCTTCAGCCTGATCCCGGTCTCGCTGCTGGTCACAGCGGGCTTCACCGCGGTGCTGATCACGCGGTCGGAGTCCACGAGCGAGGTGACCACCACCTACGGCCTCTTCTTCCTCGGCTGCTGCGTGTTCGCGCACCTCTTCATCCGCGCGCGCCTCCCGGACGCCGACCCCTACCTGTTCCCGCTCACGGCCGTGCTCGCGGCGTTCGGCCTCGTGATGATCTACCGGATCGACGAGGAGCTGGCGCGCGAGCAGGCGCAGTGGTTCGTGGTCGGGCTGATCCTCTTCGTGGCGACGATCGTCTTCCTGCGCGACCACCGCGTGCTCGAGCGGTACCGATACACCATCGCGGCGGCGGGGCTCGCGCTGCTCTTCATGCCGCGCCTGCCCGGGATCGGCAGCCAGGTGAACGGCGCGTTCCTGGCTGTGAAGATCGGGCCGATCCAGTTCCAGCCGGCCGAGTTCGCGAAGATCGCGATCATCATCTTCCTGGCGAGCTACCTCAACGACACGCGTGAGGTGCTCGTGAAGGGGCGGATCCCGCGGCTCAGCCTGAAGCACTTCGGGCCGCTGCTCCTTGTGTGGGGCGCGGCCATGCTGATGCTCGTCTTCATCCGCGACCTCGGCAGCTCGTTGATGTTCTTCGGCGGCTTCCTCGCGCTGCTGTACGTGGCCACCGCGCGCCTGTCGCTCGTCGCCGCGGGGCTGGGGATGTTCCTCGCCGGGGCGGCCTTCTTCGCCAACAGCATCAGCCACGTGCAGGAGCGGGTCGACATCTGGCTCGACCCCTTCGCGCGCAACGTCGTGGACAACGAGGGCTACCAGATCGCCCAGGGCCTGTTCGCGCAGGCCGACGGCGGGCTCTTCGGGAAGGGATTCGGCGAGGCGCTGCTCGAGCTGCCCGGCGGCGGGACGATCCTGCCCGCCCCGCACACCGACCTCGTCTACGCGGTGATCACGAACGAGCTGGGGCTGTTCGGCGCGGCGGCGGTCGTGCTGGTCTATCTCCTATTCGCGCAACGCGGGTTCAAGACCGCGATGGTCGCCAACGACGGGTTCTCGAAGCTGCTCGCCGCCGGGCTGACCGCGGTGTTCGCGCTCCAGGTGTTCGTGATCATCGGCGGCGTCGTCCGCGTGATCCCGCTCACGGGCGTGACGCTGCCGTTCGTCTCGTACGGCGGCAGCTCGCTCGTCGCGAACTTCGTGCTGCTCGCGCTCCTCCTGATCGTGTCCGACAGTGCGCGCCGCGGCGCGCCGCGCGAGGGCGGGGTCGTCGTCACGTGAACCGGCAGATCGTCCAGCTCTTCACGCTCGTCGTCGTGCTGTTCGGGCTCCTGGTCGCCTTCACGTCGCGCTGGACGGTCTTCGAGGCGGAGAGCCTCGAGGAGAACACGGCGAACCGGCGGCCGCTGCTCGAGGACCTGCGCGTGCCGCGCGGTCAGATCCTCGCGCGCGACGGCACCCTGATCGCGCGCAGCGACCCGGTCGGGGAGGGCGAGCGCCAGATCTACGTGCGCAGCTATCCGGAGGCGGGGCTGTTCGCGCATCCCATCGGTTACTCCTTCCAGGACCAGCGGTCCGGTCTGGAGAGGTCACGCAACGACGAGCTGACGGGCGAGGAGAACGAGTTCGTGTCGCTGTTCGAGGAACTGGTCGGACACGAGCGCGAGGGCGACGACGTGCACACGACGCTCGACGCGGAGGCGCAGAGCATCGCGCTGGAGGGGCTCGGCACGCAGAGCGGCGCGGTGGTCGCGCTCGAGCCGTCCACCGGTCGTGTCCGAGCGATGGTGAGCACGCCGACCTTCGACCCGAACCAGATCGAGGAGCGCTCGAGCGAGCTGAACCAGGATCCGGCCGCGCCGATCCTCAACCGGGCGACACAGTCGCGCTACCCGCCGGGGTCGACGATGAAGGTCGTGACGGCCGTGGCGGCGCTCGACAGCGGCGAGTACGAGCCCGACTCGATCGTCAGCGGCGAGTCGCCGAAGGTGATCGGCGGCGCGCCGCTCTCGAACTGCTGCGCCGAGGGGTCGGGCGACTACGGGCCGCTCAGCCTCACCGAGGCGCTCACCAACTCCGTCAACACGGTGTGGGCGGAGGTCGGCGAGGAGCTCGGGGCGGAGACGATGCTGGACTACATGGAGCGGTTCGGCTTCGGGAGCGACCCGCCGCTCGACTATCCCGACGACCAGATGGTCGAGAGCGGCGTCGTGAAGAAGGGCGGCGACCTGGCGGACGAGGACGACGGCTTCGACGTCGGGCGCGTGGCGATCGGGCAGGGCGGCGAGGAGGGCCAGACGCAGGCCACCGCCCTTCAGATGGCGATGGTCGCGGCGGCGGTCGGCAACGACGGCGTGCTCATGAAGCCGCGCCTGACCGACCGGGTCGTCGACAAGGATGGCCGCGTTCGCGAGCGTATCGAGCCCTCCGAGGAGGGACGCGTCATGTCCACCGAGACCGCCGAGGAAGTGCAGGCGATGATGTTGAGCGTCGTCCAGTCGGGGACCGGGACGACCGCGCAGATCTCGGGCGTCGAGGTGGCGGGCAAGACCGGGACGGCCGAGCGCGGCGACGGCACGAACAACGCGTGGTTCATCACCTTCGCCCCGGCCGACGACCCGCAGATCGCGATCGCGACCGTGGTCGAGGAGACGACCGGCCAGGGCGGCTCGGTGGCGGCCCCGATCGCGAAGAGCGTGATGGAGGCGCTCCTTGGCTGAGGTCGCTCCCGAGACCGTCGTCGACGGCCGCTACCGGGTGCTCAGCCGGCTGGGCGCCGGCGGCATGGCCGACGTGTACTGCGCCGAGGACACGCACCTGGGCCGCCAGGTCGCGCTCAAGGTGCTGTACCGGCGCTTCGCCCAGGACGCGCAGTTCGTCGAGCGCTTCAAGCGCGAGGCGCGGTCGGCCGCCGGGCTGACGCACCCGAACGTGGTGAACGTCTACGACCGCGGCGAGCACGACGGCACCTACTACATCGCGATGGAGTACCTGCCCGGGCGCACGCTCAAGCAGGTCGTCGCCGACCGCGGCCCGCTCGACCAGGAGACGGTCGTGGACATCGGGATCCAGATCCTCCGCGCCGCCAGCTTCGCCCACCGGCGCGGGGTGATCCACCGCGACCTGAAGCCGCACAACGTGATGGTCGACGACGCCGGCAACTCGAAGGTCACCGACTTCGGGATCGCGCGGGCGGGGGCGTCCGAGATGACGGAGGCCGGGGCGATCATGGGCACGGCGCAGTACCTCTCGCCCGAGCAGGCGCAGGGCCACGCGGCGACCGCGCAGTCGGACCTTTACTCGATTGGGATCATCCTCTACGAGCTCCTGACGGGCCGGCTGCCGTTCGACGGCGAGAGCGCGGTTTCGATCGCGGTCCAGCACCTGAACGACCCGCCCGCCCCGATCAGCACGCTGCGTCCCGACGTCGCCCCGGAGCTCGAGGCGGCCGTGATGCGCGCGCTGGCGAAGGACCCGGCACAGCGCTGGGCCGACGCGGACCAGTTCATCCGCGCGCTCGAGGGCGCCCGCTCGTCGCTGGCGGGCGCGCCGCTCGGACAGGACACGGCGGCGTTCGTTCCCGTGGCCGCAGGCGACGGCCTGCCGCCGGAGGAGGTCGAGGACGAGCGCGGGCCGCGCTGGCCCTGGTTCGCGCTGGGGCTCGCGGCCCTCCTGGTCGTGCTCGCGGTGGTCCTGTGGCCGGCCGCCGACGACGTCGAGGTCGAATCCGTCGTGGGCGAGCAGGAGGCGGTCGCCATCGACCGGCTGGAGGACGACGGGTTCGAGGTCGAGACCGAACGCGAGCGCGCTCCAGAGCAGTCCGGCCTCGTCATCGCGCAGGACCCGCGCGCGGGGGCCGAGGCCGAGGATGGCTCCACCGTGACGATCGTCGTCTCGACTGGTCCCGGCGAGGCCACGATCCCCATCGTCCGGGGGCTCACCGAGGAGCGCGCGGTCCGGAAGCTGAACAACGCGGGCTGCAGCGACGAGACTGAGACGCTCTGTGGTTTCCAGGTCGAGGTCAAGCAGCAGGCGTCCGACGCCGTCGCCGAGGGCGAGGCCATTCGCACCAGCCCGCGCCCGGGGACCAGCGCGGAGATCGGCTCGCGCATCCTGCTCTTCGTGTCGACCGGGCCGCCGCAGGTCGAGGTCCCGGACGTGGTCGACCTCGCACGCGAGTCCGCCGAGGCGACGCTGAACCGTGTGGGCCTGGGCTTCACGATCCGCGAGCAGGAGTCGGAGCAGGAGCCCGGCACGGTGATCGGGCAGGACCCCGTCGGCGGGACGATCGTGGACAGGGGCTCCCGCGTGACGCTGACGGTCGCGGTCGAGCCGGAGACGGTCGAGGTCCCCAACGTGGTCGGCTTCGAGCGCGCCACGGCGGAGGACACCCTGCGCGACGCCGGCCTGCGCCCGGTGGTGATCGAGGAGGAGACCGACGACCCAGCGGCCGTGGATCAGGTGCTGCGGCAGGATCCAGGGGCGACGACAGAGGTCGAGCCGCGGAGCACGGTGGAGATCGTCGTCGGCGTGACGCCCGAGCCGGATGAGGACGATGACGGCGACGACCCGCCGCCGCCCAACGACGAGGAGCTGCCCGAGTGAGGGTCGCCGTCCTCGGAGGTGGTCGGTCGAGCGAGCACGACGTCTCGCTCGCATCGGCGGCGGCGATCAGGGCCGGCCTGGAGGCCGCGGGGCACGACGCCGTCGCGGTCGAGATCGGGGCGGACGGCCGCTGGAACGCCGGCGGCGAGCCGGTCGTCATCGAGCCGGGCGCGGGAGTGGTGGGCGCAGACGTCGTCTTCCCGGCGCTGCACGGCCCGTTCGGCGAGGACGGCACGGTCCAGGGCCTTCTCGAGATCGTGGACGTGCCATACGTGGGGGCAGGCGTCCTCGCCTCGGGGCTCTGCATGGACAAGGTGACGTTCAAGGACGTGATGGCCCACGCCGGCATCCCGCAGGTGGCATACCGCCGCGCGCGCGAGGGCGACGACCTGCGCGACCTGGAGGCGCTCGGGCTGCCCGTGTTCGTGAAGCCGGCGCGCCTTGGCTCGTCCGTCGGGATCTCGAAGGCGGCGACTCCGGACGAGCTGCGGGACGCGCTCGTGGAGGCGTGGCGCCACGACCCGCTGGCCATCGTCGAGGCGCTCTCCGACGGCATGGAGGTGGAGTGCTCGGTGATCGGTAACGACGAGCCCACCGTCTCGCAGCCGGGCGAGCTCGTGGTGAACGCGGACTGGTACGACTACGAGGCGAAGTACGAGCCGGGGGGCATGGACCTGGTGGTGCCGGCGCGCCTCGACGAGCCGACCCGCGAGCGCGTGCGCGACCTGGCCGCGGAGGTCTTCAAGCGAGTGCGCTGCGCCGGCCTTGCGCGGGTGGACTTCTTCGTCGAGGACGGCGGCCGGGTTCTGGTCAACGAGCTGAACACCATGCCCGGGTTCACCGAGACGAGCGTGTTCCCGAAGCTGTTAGACGCCTCGGGGCTGCCGTTCCCGGACCTGCTGAACCGCCTCGTGGAGCTCGCGCTGGAGCGCCACGAGCGCGAGCGGGCCTACCGCCACTAGCTCTTCAGCGACATCTCCGACACCGCCGCCTTCTGCTCGCCCTCGGGCAGGGCGGTGATCCACAGGAGGTAGTAGCCGAACTCCTGCCCGGCGGCGTCCAGCTCGATCCGCTGCTCCTCGCCCACCTCGGCGGCGCTCCCGATCCGATCCCCCCAGTCCACGAGCTCGTCGGGCCGGTCGTCGGATGCGTACACCTCGGCCGACCACCCCGGGATCGGCGTGATCACGTCGAGTGCGGTGCCCGCCACGGGTGCCCGCGGGCGGATGATCAGGCCGACCCCCTCCTTCTGGAGGTCGCCGACCGTGTAGGTCTCGGTCTCCCAGCGGGTCGCGACGTTGCCGTCGATCGCGAGCCGGACCTCCTCGGGATGCTCGGTGTCGTCGCCGTCCGGGTCGAAGTCGTCGGCGCCACCCGTCTCCAGCTTGACCGCCGTCAGCGCGGGCTCGCCCGAGATGTCGGCGCCGCCGGTGCTGCCGCGCTCCGCGCGGACGACGATGAACACGAGGGCTGCGGCCACCAGCAGGCCCCCGAGGATCGTGACGAGGAGCGCCTGGCGCGGGTGGCGCAGCCGGCGCAGCGCGCCGAACTCCGCCGTGTCCTCCGGCAGGGAGCGGAGGACCGTGGTTGCCTCGCCCTCCGCCTCGCCCGAGCGCGAGGCCTCGATCACGAGCGCCTGCTCGAGGTCGGCGACCACCTCGTGGGCGCTCTGGTAGCGGTTCGCGGTCTCCTTCGCGCATGCGCGCTCGACGACGGCCGCGAGTGCGGCGGAGATCTCCGGCCGGCGCATGCGGATGTCCGGCAGCGGGTCCTTCACGTGCTTCATGGCCACGGCGACCTGGCTGTCGGCCTTGAACGGGACCTCGCCGGTGAGCATCTCGAACAGGCAGATTCCGAGGGAGTAGACGTCCGACTGCGCTGTCGTCACCTCACCCAGCGCCTGCTCGGGCGCGACGTAGTCGGTGGTGCCGAGTACGCGCCCGGTCGCGGTCAACCCTTCGGCCTCGAGCGAGCGGGCGATCCCGAAGTCGGTGACCTTCGCGCGCCCCTCCGGATCGATCAGCACGTTCTGCGGCTTCACGTCCCGGTGGACGAGCTTGTTCGAGTGGGCGCACTCGAGCGCTCGGCCGATCTCGATTGCGTAGGCGACCGCCTCGGGCACGGGGAGCCGGCCGGCCCGGCGCAGGCGATCCTTCAGGTTCTCGCCCTCGACGTACTCGAAGACGATGTAGGGGTGGTCGTCGTCCTCGCCGAAGTCGATGACCGTGACGACGTGGGGGTGGTTGAGCGAGGCGACCGCGCGCGCCTCGCGCCGAAAGCGCTCGAGCTGGTCCGAGTCGGACGAGATCTCACGGTGCATCAGCTTGATCGCCACCCAGCGCTCGAGCGTCTCGTCGAAGGCGCGATACACGGTGGACATGCCGCCCGAGCCGATCTTCTCCTCGAGGCGGAAGCGTTCGTTGAGCAGGGTGCCGATCATTGGCCGTTCGTATTGTGCTTGGCGGGATGGCCGTACGCGTTCGCGTCTATACCGATCCGGCCTGCTGCTGGTCCTGGGGCGCCGAGCCCTCGCTGCGACGCCTGATGGTGGAGTTTGGCGAACAGCTTCAGTTCACCTTCTTGATGGGCGGGTTGGCCCGGGAGGCGGAGCCGGAGGTGAACGAGTGGCTCGAGGTGATGGCGGAGACCGGCATGCCGATGGACCCGCTCATTTGGACCGAGTCCATGATCACCTCCACCTACCCGGCCTGCATGGCGGTCAAGGCGGCACAGGAACAGGCGACGGACGGCGGGTACCGCTACCTGCGCACGGTGCGCGAGGGGCTCGTCTGCTTTCGCCGCAAGCTCGACACGACGGAGGCGCTGGTCGAGGAGGCGCGCCGGGCAGGCCTCGACGTGCAGCGCTTCCGGGTCGACCTCGGCTCGCACGCCATCGTCGAGGCGTTCGGGGCCGACCTCGAGGCCACGCGCTCGATCCCGAACCCGAAGCGCCCCGACCGGGTCCCGTTCCCCACGGTCCAGTTTGGGGACGGCGAGCCGCTCTTCGGCCCCACGCCCTACGAGGGCTACCGCGAGGCGGCCCTTGCGGCCGGTGCGGAGCCGGCCGGAGGCGACCCGCCCACGGTCGAGGAGGCGCTGGGCCGCTTCGGCGCGATGGCGACGCCCGAGGTGATGGCCGTCTGCGGCCTTCCCGAGCCGCGGGCGGAGGCGGAGCTCTGGCGGCTCGCCGGGGACTGGCGGGTCAAGCCCGTGCGGATCCTCAGCGGGAGGCTGTGGGAGCCGGCCTGAACCCCTCGCCGCGGCGTCCCTCGAGCCCGGCGACCTCGATCACGCCGGCGCGGTCGGTGACCTCCCCGATGACCTGCCCCGCGAGCGCCGTGGCAGCCTGCTCCGCGTCGTCCGCCGGGACAACGCAGCAGAGGCCGCATCCCATGTTGAAGACCTCGTACATCTCCTCGGGCGGCGTCTCGCCGCGCTCCGCGATCAGACCGAAGATCGGGTGCGGCGGCAGCGCGTCGGTGATCCGATAGCCGACCGCGGCCTCCAGCCGCCCGAGATTGAGGAACCCGTCGCCGGTGATGTGGGCGAGACCCCTGACGTCGACCTCGGAGCGGAGCAGGCCGACGACCTCGCGGACGTAGATCCGCGTGGGCTCGATCAGGGCGTCGCCCACGGTGCCGTCGCCGAAGGCCTCGTGCAGGTCCGGCAGTGCGCGACGCGCGAGCGTGTAGCCGTTCGAGTGGAGACCGCTCGACGGGATGCCGACGATCGCGTCGCCCGGCTCGACTCGATCGCCGGTCACGATCGCGTCGAGCTTGACGAGTCCGACGCACGCCCCGACTAGGTCGAAGCCCGTCGGCGATGGGTGGCCCCTGATCACCTCGGGGAGCTGGGCGAGCTCGCCGCCCGGGATCTCGATGCCGGCCTGCTCGGCACCCGCCTTCAGACCCTCGGCCACCTGGGCCAGCATGTCCGGGTCCGCCTGTTCGACCGCGATGTAGTCCACGAGTGCGATCGGCTCGGCGCCGACGCAGATCAGGTCGTTCACGTTCATCGCGATGCAGTCGATCCCGACCGTGTCGAAGCGAGCGAGCTGCTCGGCCACGATCACCTTGGAGCCGACGCCGTCGGTGGACAGGGCGAGCCCGGTGGTCTCGTCGAGCCGGAGGACGTTGGCGTAGTGGCCGGAGCCCATGACGGCGCGCCTCGGTCTGCCGGTGTCGATCGTCCCCAGAACCGACACGAGCGCCCTGACCGCCGCGTCCGACTGCCCGGTATCGACTCCGGACTCGGCGTATGCGCCCTCAGCCATCACGGCCATTCAATCTCATGGAGCGGAGGACGATCAGCCCGAGCGCCACGCGGTAGGCGCCGACCGCCGGACTGAACAAGGGGCCAGGCCCCCTGTGCAATCCGAGCCGCGCGGCCATTAGACCCGACGCGAACGCCGCAGCGAAGCCGGCGGCGTGCGCCGCACTCGCGCGAGCCTCCCGCGTGCGCGCGAGCTTCAGTGCTGTCGCCCCCACGATCACCGGGAGCCCGGCCTCCCGCGCGAGCTGCGCCGCCGCATCACGCCGAAACCCGAGCAGGCGGGCGGCCGTCAGAGCCGCCCCGGTGCGCGACACGCCCGGCACCAGGGCGAGTGCCTGGGCGAGGCCCACGAGCAGCGCGTCGCGCAGCCCGGCCTGGTTCCCTCCGCGCCGCTCCGGGGCTCGGTCGCCGAGCACGAGCGCGATGCCCCCGGCTATCTGCCCGAACGCGACGGTGCGCGGGCCGAGCCGCCGCTCGATCGGCCGCTCGAGCGCCAGCCCGGCAAGTGCGGCGGGAAGCGCCGTCGCCGCCATGCGCACGGACGGCCGCGGCAGCGGGAAGCTCACCACCATCGCCGCGGCCGACCCCGCGTGCAGGAACACGTCGAACGCCTTGTCGCGCGAGCCGAGCAGCATGAGATGCCCCGAGCTCGAGACCGGCATGAGCTCGGCCGGCCCCTGCACGAGCCCGAGCAGCACTGCGCGCCGGAGCGTCAGGTCGTCTCCGTGGCGGTCTTCGAGTCGCCGCCACGGCGCCTGCGGACGATCAGGTAGATCACGCCGACCACGAGCGCGGCGGCCACCGCGTAGTCGAAGTAGTGCAGTGAGTCCTTCCAGTCGTCCCAGTGCACGCCGGCCTGCTGCCCGATATACGTGAGCATCAGGACCCACGGGATACAGCCCGCGAAGGTGAGCACGCTGAAGCGCCAGAACGGCATCCGGGCCACTCCGGCGGGCAGCGAGATGAACGTGCGGATGATGGGGAGCATCCGGCTGAAGAAGACGGTGGCGTCGCCGTAGCGCTCGAACCACCTGTCGGCCCATTCAAGGTGGTGGGGGCGGATGAAGACCTTGTGCCCGTGCTTCTCGAGGAGGTCCACCCGCCCCGCGCGCCCGACGCCGTAGGCCACCCAGGAGCCCACGAGGTTCGCGAACGAGCCGACCATCGTCGCCGCGAAAAGCGAGTACTCCCCCTCGGCCACGCGGAAGCCGGCGAACAGCATGGTGGCCTCGCTGGGCACCGGTATGCAGGCGCTTTCCAGCAGCATCAGGACGAACACACCCGGCAGGCCGAGGGCGTCCACCACGTCGACCGCGACGTTGACGATCGGGTCGGTCAGGGATGCGATTGGCAGCGACAAGCGGCGGGGTAGGGTACCGACCTTGCCGGTACCGCTTTTCGCAAGCTCGCTCGACGCGTACCAGCCGCAGATCGCCGAGAAGCTCGTAGAGGTCGCCCGTAGCGGGCGCTACATCCTGGGGCCAGAGGTGAGCGCCTTCGAGGAGGCGTTCGCGGCCTATCTGGGCGTGCGCCACTGCGTGGGCGTCGCGAACGGCACCGATGCGCTCACGATCGCGCTGCGTGCCGTCGGCGTGCGACCCGGCGACGACGTGGTGCTGCCGTCGTTCACGTTCTACGCCACGGCCGAGGCGGTCGTGACGGTCGGCGCGCGCCCGGTCTTCTGCGACATCGACCCGACCACTTTCTGCGTCACCGCCGAGACCGTCGAGGCGGTCATGACCGCACGAACGACCGCCATCGTGCCGGTCCACCTGTTCGGCAACGTCGCGCCGATGGACGAGCTGGAGCGCTTCGGGCTGCCGCTGGTCGAGGACGCCGCTCAGGCCGCCGGGGCCCGCTACGGCGGCCGCCGCGCCGGTGCACTCGGAACGGCGGCCACGTTCTCGTTCTTCCCCTCCAAGAACCTCCCCTGTTTGGGCGACGGCGGCGCCCTCGTGACCGACGACGACGACGTCGCCGCGCTGGCGCGGCGGCTCCGCTTCCACGGCTCAGAGGACAAGCGGACGTTCACCGAGGTCGGCTACAACTCCCGCCTCGACGAGCTCCAGGCGGCCGTCCTGAACATCCTGCTCTCCGAGCTCGACGGCTGGAACGAGAGCCGCCGGGCCGCCGCCGCGGCCTACGAGCGCCTCGGCCTCGGCGAACACGCCGAGCTGCCCGTGCCGGTGGACGGCGCGGAGCACGTGTACCACCTGTACGTCGTGCGCAACGAGGCGCTCGAGGGCATCGGGACCGGCTACTACCGCGTGCCCTGCCACCTCCAGCCCGCGATGCGGGAATGGGGCGCCGACTCGCTCGAGCTCCCCGGAACGCGCGAGGCGGCGCGCACGAATGTGGCGCTGCCCATCGGCAAGGACCTGGCCGAGGAGCAGGTGGCGGAGGTCGTTCGCGCGTGCGCGTCTGGGTCGACCTGACGAACAGCCCGCACGTCCTGGTCATGCGGCCGGTCGTGCGCGCACTCGAGGCCGACGGACACGAGGTGGAGGTGACGGCGCGCGACTTCGCCCAGACGCTCGAGCTCTGCCAGCGGTTGGGCGTCGCGCACACGCCGGTCGGACGCCACCGCGGCGGCCGGCGGGGCAGCAAGGCACTCGGGCTGCTCTCGCGCTCGGCGGCGCTGACGCGGTGGGCGCACGGCCGAGGCTTCGACGCCGCGCTCGGGCACGGCTCGAACGACGTGACCGTTGCGGCGAAGCTCCTGCGGATCCCGAGCGCGACGGCGTTCGACTACGAGTGGGCCGCGACCCAGCACCACGTCAACTGCCGCCTCGCGCGCAACGTGGTGGTCCCCGAGGCGATCCCGCCGGAGCGCCTCGACACCTACGGAGCGCGCGGAAAGGTGCGCCCGTATCCCGGGCTCAAGGAGGAGTACTACCTGGCGGACTTCGAGCCCGACGGCGACGTGATCGCCGAGCTCGGGCTCGACCCCTCCGAGCCGCTCGCGGTGGTGCGAACCCCACCCGACGTCTCGCTCTACCACCGGTTCGAGAACCCGCTGTTCAAGCAGGTCCTCGAGCGGCTGCGCGAGCAGGCGCAGACCGTCGTCCTCCCGCGAACCGCCGAGCAGCGCGCCGAGGTCGCGGGCGCGGGGGGCTTCGTCGTGCCGGAGCGCGCGGTCGACGCTCAGAGCCTCGTTTGGCACGCCGACCTCGTCGTGTCGGCGGGCGGCACGATGAACCGCGAGGCCGTCGCGCTCGGCACCCCCGTGTTCACGACGTTCGAGGGCCGTCTCGGCGCGGTCGACGAGCGCCTGCTTGCGGAGGGGCGGCTGCGGAAGCTGTCGAGCGCGGACGAGGTGGTCGTGGAGAAGCGTGATCGCGCCGTGCAAGATCGCGTGCGCCGCGACCCGCGAGACCTGGCTGGGCTGATGGTCTCGGGCCTAAACTGACCCTGGCCATGCGCGCCCGCCTCAAGTCCTCCGTGAACGCACGGCGCCTGGCCGAGGTCGCGATCGACGGGTGCCTGGTGGCGCTCGCCTGGTATCTCGCGTTCCAGCTCCGGTTCGACCAGACGTTCCCCAATCGCTACTGGGAGCTGATGGAGGAAACCATCGTCTGGGTCGCGCTCGGCAAGGTCGCGATATTCGCGGCGTTCGGCCTGTACAACCGGCTGTGGCGGTTCGTCGACCAGCGCGACTTCGAGTCGATCGTCAAGGCGGTCGTGGTCACCACGCTCGTTCTGGTCGGCGCCCTGTTCCTGATCTCGGCGAACGGCACCGACCCGCCGCGCGGTGTGATCGCGATCGACCTGCTGCTGACGCTCCTGTTCATCGCCGGCTCGCGCTTCCTCGCGCGCGCGATCGTCGAGCGCCCCGGGCGCCACGTCATCACCGGCGCGGACGCGCGCGAGGTGCTCATCGTCGGTGCGGGGAACGGCGGCCAGCAGGTGCTGACCGAGCTCCGCCGCAATCCGCAGCTGCGCACGGTCCCCATCGGCTTCGTGGACGACGACCCGCGCAAGCGCGGGCAGCGCATCGGCGGGCTGAAGGTGCTCGGCGCGACGGACGACCTCGCGCGTGTGCTCGACGCGGCCGGCCCGGACGAGGTCGTGATCGCGATCCCGTCGGCCCCCGGCGTCCTGCGCCAGAAGGTCGTGGCCGCGTGCCGCGGGCGCGGCATCCCGGTGCGCACGCTGCCGACGACGTTCGAGCTCCTGCGCGGCGGCGTCGACCTCGTCCGCCAGGTGCGCGACGTCCAGGTGGAGGACGTCCTCGGCCGCGAGCCCGTGCGGGTCGAGATCGACCGCGTGGGCGCATACCTGAGCGGGGAGGTCGTGCTCGTGACGGGCGCGGGCGGGTCGATCGGGGCCGAGCTCTGCCGCCAGATCGCGCGCGTGTCGCCGCGCCGCCTGATCCTGGTCGAGAACGCGGAGAATGCGCTCTTCGAGATCCGCCGCGAGCTCGAGGACCAGCGCCACTTCACACGCGCGACCGCGGTGTTGGCCGACGCTCGCGATGCCGTGCGCATGAGCGAGGTGTTCCAGGAGTACCGGCCGGGGATCGTGTTCCACGCCGCCGCGTACAAGCACGTCCCGCTCATGGAGGAGAACCCGATCGAGGCCGTGCGCAACAACGCGGTCGCCACCCGCATCGTCGCCGCGGCGGCGGGCGAGGCCGGCGCGAAGCGGTTCGTGCTGGTGTCGACGGACAAGGCGGTCTCCCCCGAGACGGTGATGGGCGCGTCGAAGGCGCTCGCCGAATGGGCGATCGAGGCGGCTCAGAACCGGTTCCCGAACACGCGCTACTCGACGGTGCGGTTCGGCAACGTGCTGGGCTCGTCGGGCTCGGTCGTGCCGATCTTCCGGCGTCAGATCGCCGCCGGTGGCCCCGTGACCGTGACGGACGAGCGCATGACGCGCTACTTCATGACGATCCCGGAGGCGGTCCAGCTCATCATCCGCTCCGGTGCGCTGGCGGAGGGCGGCGAGATCTTCGTGCTCGAGATGGGGGACCCGGTCCGGATCGTGGACCTGGCCCAGAACATGATCCGGCTGTCCGGTCACGAGCCGGATCGCGACATCGTGATCGAGATCGTCGGCCGCCGCCCGGGGGAGAAGATCCACGAGGAGCTCTTCAACCCCGACGAGCGCCCGCAGGCCACACACGCCGAGAAGATCATGATGGCGGTGCGTGAGCGACTCGACCCCGAGTGGGTCGAGTCGGCGTTCGTGCGCGTGGAGGACCGCGTCTACTCCGACGATCCGGCCTCGGTGACGACGATCGTCCAGGAGCTGGCGGCCGAGCGCGCGTCGCTGGCCGAGGGCACCCTCTCCGAGCCCGGGTAACGGGCGGTCGCGGCGTTAAGGTTCCGCGACCGATGGACGTAATCCAGGAAGTCGGCGCCTACGCCGGATTCGCCGCGTTCGTGGGACTTGCCGTCCTTGCGGCGCTCTTCTTCTCCCAGGCGCGGGATCTCCGGCGCCTGCGCGAGTGGGCGGGCCGTGCGCCCGAGCGCGCGACGGAGCTCCCACCGCTCGGGGACACGGGCGAGGACGCCGTCGTCCAGCCCGCGGCCGTCCCCGGCATGAGCGGCGCCGTCAAGCCGATCCCCTCCCGGAAGCCGGAGTCCGAGAAGGACGGTGCGCCCGAGCCGGGCGCGAAGCCGGCCACCCCGGCGGCGAAGCCCGGAGCGCCCGCGAAGCCAGGGGCGCCCACGAAGCCAGGGGCGCCCACGAAGCCTGGAGCGCCCGCGAAGCCCGGCGAGCCGGCGAAGACGCCTGCCGGTCCACCGCCGGTCCCGGTACCGGCTGCGGCCACCGCGGCCGGGGCGGCGCCCACCACCGCCGCCGGCCCCGCGCCGGCGACCCCAGCGGCTTCACCGGCCGGGAAGCCTGGCGGACCCCCCGCGGTTCCGGCGAAGCCGGGCGGCAACGGACCCCCCGCGGTCCCGCCCGCGAAGCCGCCGCCGGCGGTGCCCGCGCGACCCGCGCCGGTGGCCCGGCGCCCGGCGCCCGCGGCATCCCAGTCCACCGCCGTCCTCCCCGCCTCCGAGCGCCCGAGCCGGATTCGCACGCGTACCGGCGGCGACGGCTTCCCCGCCCGCTACGTCGCTTTGATCGTGGCGGGCGTGATCGTCATCGGCGGCGGGGTCGCGTTCGGCATCTCGCAGCTGGGCGACGGCGACTCGGGGTCGAGCGATTCGGATTCCGCGGGTGACGTCCCGCAGGAGCCGGTCAACCCCTCGACCGTGACGGTGTCGGTCCTGAACGGCACCACCGTGCCGGGCCTCGCGGCCCAGATCGGTGACGAGGTGGAGACGGCCGGCTTCCAGCGCGGCAACGTCGCGAACGCGCTCGACCAGCAGCGGACCGCCTCGGTGGTCCTGTTCTCCGAGGGCGCCGACCGCGAGGCGCGCCTCGTGGCGCGCCGGCTCGGCATCAACGAGGTCGAGCCGATCGACCCCGACTCGCAGGCCCTCGGGGGCGTCGCGTCGGTGGTCGTGATCGTCGGGGCCGACCAGACCTCCTAGGTCGTCCGCGAGGCGTCAGCCGGCTGCCGCGCGCACGCTCTGGCGTGCCATGGCGGCCAGGTGCGCGACGCCGAGCGCGTCGAGCTCCCCGGCGACACCCTCGAGCACCTCGCGGGTGCGCGGGTCGCCGCACTTCGCCAGCCGCTTCCCGAGTGCCAGCCGGCAGCGGGCGGCGTCGAGCGGCCGGCCGATCCCCGTCCACGCGCTCGCGGCCTGCTCCAGCAGCGCGTTGCCGTGGTCGAGGTCCTCGGCGGTCGCGCCCTGGGCCTCGAGCGCCGCCGCCTGGCCCACGGGGTAGTGGAGCCGGTCGGCTAGGTCGGATGCCTCCGACGCCGCGTCGCGGGCCTGCTCCATGCGGCCGCCGAGCGCCATGATCAGCGCCCGCGAGGACATCGCCTGGATCGACTGCGCGATCAACCCGGCCCGCTCGCACACGTCGAGCGCCTGCGCGAGGACGGTTTCCGCGTCGCCGTACTCGCCTCGGTCGCGGAGGACGGTTGCGAGACCGAGCAGCGCCGCGAAGCTGACCTCGGACCAGCCGACCTGGTCGGCGAGCTCGGCCGCCCGGCGGAACGAATGCTCCGCGGCGTCCCAGTCGCCCACGCGCCAGCGAAGGAGCCCGCGCGACGCGTACGGGAGACAGAGCTTGCCGACGAGGCCCTCGCGCTCGGCCAGCTCGGCGCTGTCCTCCGTGAACGCCTCGACCGCCTCCCAGTCGGCGCGGTAGACGGCAAGCGTCGCAAGCGCGGCGTGCAGCTCGACCTGGGCCGGCAGGTCGCCCACGCGCTGGGCGAGCGTCAGCGCCTCGGTGTAGGCCGCGCCCGCTCCGTCGTAGTCGGCATCCGAGATCTCCAGGTGGTTGCCGAGCGCGAGCAGCGCGCGGATCGTCTCGCCCTCGTCCGAGCCGCGGGCAAGCTCGACCGAGCGCTCGAGATTCTCGCGCGCCTTCGCCGAGTCGCCGATGCGCCCGAACACGCGGCCGAAGATCCCGTGGGCGCGGCTGGCCGCGCGCGTCTCACCGAGCCGCTCGGCCAGGCGGAGCGCCTTCTCGGACGCGTAGATCGCGAGCATGTTGTCCCCCGCGTGCATGTACAGCCAGGCCGCCTCCTCGTACAGGCGGACGAGCTCGAGGGATGGCGGGCCGTCCTTGAGGAGGTTGGTCCCCTTCTGGTAGTGGTCGAGCGCCTGCTTGCGCTCGCCCTTGTGCCACAGGCCGGCGCCGATCTTGCGGTGCAGATCGCCCATCCGCTGCAGGTCCTCCTGCGAGCGGTGGAACTCGAGACACTCCTCCCAGACCTCGATCGCGGCGTCCACGCGTCCCATCCGCAGCGCGACGTCGCCCTGCTTCTCGTTGATCCGCGCGAGCGAGGCGGGGTCGTGGTGGCACCGAATGTCGCGCGCCGCCTTGTAGTGCTTGAACGCCTCCGGATTGGAGTAGAGGAGGGCGGCCGCGTCGCCGGCCGCCTCGAGGAAGTGGAGCGCCTTGCGGTGGAGCGCCGCCAGGTCGATGTCGGCGACGTCGGCCTCCTCGGCCAGGACCGCCGCGCGCCCGTAGTGCTCGGCAAGGATCGTCACGACCTCGTCGGCGCGGTCGCCGGCGCGGTCCTCGATGAAGCGGCCGACCTCGAAGTGCTTGGCGCTCCGCACGGACTTCGGCAGCATTCCGTAGGCGACGTCGCGGATCAGGACGTGCTTGAACGCGTACTCCGGCTCGCCGGCGAGCTGGCTCCCGGCGGAGGAGATCACGAGGTCCTTCTCCTGAAGCGCGATGAGCGTGTCCTGGAGGTCGAAGCCGGCCTCGCGCGCGACGCTCGACACCGATCCCTCCCAGAACGTGCGCCCGACGACGGCGGCCTGCTGGACGAGCTGGCGCTCGTTCGGCTCGAGCGAGTCGAGCCGCGCCGCGAGCAGCGCCTGGACGGTCCCGGGCAGCTCGGTGGTCTCGATCGTGCCCTCCTCGGCCAGCAGCCGGGCCATCTCCTCGGCGAAGAACGGGTTTCCGCCCGCGCGGGTCGCCACCACGTCGGCGGCCTTCTGGGCGTCCGCCCCCTCGGGCAGGAGCGCGGTCACGAGCCGGCGGGTGTCGTCGGCGCTCAGCGGGTCCAGGAAGATCGACGTGGCGCCGCGCCGGCCGCCGCCCCAGGCCGCACGGTGCTCGAGCAGCTCGTCGCGCGCCAGGCAGAGGAGCAGGAGGGGCCCGCGGACCCACTGCGCCAGGTACTCGATCAGGTCGAGCATGCCGTGGTCGGCCCAGTGGATGTCCTCGAACGCAAGCACGAGCGGCTGTTGGACCGTGCGCGCCTCCATCGCCGCGCGGACGGCCGAGAAGAACGCCTCGCGCAGCTTCTGCGGGTCCTCGCCCTCGATCGGGGCGTCGTCGGGCACCTCGATGCCGAGGAGGCGCGCCACGAGCGCGGCGCGCCGTTCGACGGCCTCGCGCTCGCTCTCGTCGGTGAGCAGGAGCCCGCAGGCGTACTCCTTGATCTTCTCCCAGGCCTGCTCGGCGCTGTCCTCGTCGAGGATGCCGGCGTCCGCCCGGATCACCTCGCTGAGCGCCCAGTAGACGACGCCCGAGCCGTAGGGGAGACACCGGCCCTCGCGGAAGGCGGGCGGGTCCCCCGCGAGCTGCTCGACCCGCTGGCGGAACTCGTGCAGGAGGCGCGACTTCCCGACGCCGGCCTGGCCGACGAGGGTGACGAGGTGCGGCCGGCGCTCGCGCGTGACGCGGCCGTAGAGCGACTCCATCAGCGCGAGCTCGTCGTCGCGGCCGACCAGGGGCGTGGCGGCGCGGGGGCGCGCGCGCCGGGACGGCTGCGCGGCGTCGAGGCCGACCGCCTCCCAGGCCGGCACGGGCTCGGCCTTCCCCTTCAGGGTGAGCGGCTCGAGGACGCGGTACTCGACGCTGTCGCGCGTCGCCCGATAGGTGCGCTCGCCGACGGTCACGGTGCCGGGCCGCGCCGCAGCCTGCAGTCGCGCCGCCACGTTCACGGTGTCGCCGATGACCGTGTAGCCGTCGCCGACGGCCCCGGCCAGGACCTCGCCGGTGTTGATCCCCACGCGGAGCTGGAAGCTCGCCCCGTGGCGCGCGGTCAACCCGGCGTTGATCTCGCCCATGGCGCCCTGCATGCCGAGGGCGGCCCGCACGGCACGCTCCTCGTCGTCCTCGTGCGCGACCGGCGCGCCGAACAGCGCCATCACGTTGTCCCCGATGTACTTGTCGACGGTGCCGCCGTGCCGGGTGACCTCGTCGCCCAGTCGGCGCAGCGTGCGGTCCACGAGCGCCTTGACCGCCTCGGGATCCATCCGCTCAGAGACGGCCGTGTAGCCGGACAGATCGGCGAACAGCACGGTCACGAACCGCCGCTCGTCGGCGGGGGTCGCGGCGGCCGGCGGGGGTGTCGCCGGTGGGGGATCGGCTGCGGCCGTGCCGGCGGCGGGCGCGGCGGCCGGGTCGAGGTGCGCGCCGCAGGACATGCAGAACTTTGCCTCGGGGGGAGCCGCCGCGCCGCACGCGGGACAGCTCCGCTCGAGCTGCGCGCCGCAGGACATGCAGAACTTCGCCGCCGCGGGGTTACCTGCGCCGCAGGTGTTGCAAGTCCTCTCCATGGCTCCCAAATTCGAGTGTACGCCAGGCCCATGGCCGGCTCACAGTGATCTGGGTCACACGTTGCAGACGGTCAGCGCGTGCCCTCTGCCGACTCCCAGGTCGGATCGGTGCCGTGGCGGAGCCAGTCCCAGGCGCCCGCCGCGATCGCCAGCGTCGTGAGCACGTAGTAGCGCGCGACGAGCAGCGGCCTCAGGTGGAGACTCCCGCCCAGCACCGCGGCCAGGCCGAGCGCCAGCTGCAGCGCGAGCGCGGCGCGATACAGGCGGGAGGATCGCGCGAGCAGGACGTTCGATCCAAAGGCCACCGCGTGCAGCAAGGGCGTGGCGTAACGGAGCCCGCGGTGCGACCAGACCATAAGCCCGTACGTGGCGTCGTAGCCCCTCGGCGACAGCAACCCGCCCTTTGCGACGGTGGGCCATGCGTGGGCCATCATGCGGCGCTTGCGCCTGAACTCCCCCTCGACGGTGGGGACCATCCGTTCGGTGGCGCGCGCCTCGGGGACGTACACGGCGCGATGGCCGCGCTTGACCAGGTTGAACGGCAATGACAGGTCGTGGCTCGTGAGCGGATCGAGCCGCAGGTACCGAGACCGCTTCACGGCGTAGATCGCGCCGTTGCCGGCGGTTATCGAGGCGGTGTCGGACTCGAGCTGCCGGATCAGCATCTCGTAGCGCCAGTACAGGCCCTCCTGGTTCGTCCCTCCGTCGTCGACGAAGCGCACCTGCCCGCACGCGTACGCCACGTCGGCGTCCGACAGCGCCCGCACCAGGCTCCGCAGCGCCCCCGGCTCCCACATCGCGTTCGCGTCCGAGAAGGCAAGCACCTCGGCGGTCGTGCGCTCGACCGCGGCGTCCTGCGCCGGGACCTTGCCGCCACGGGGCAGCTCGATGACCAGGTCGGCCCCCGCCGCCCGCGCCTCCTGCGCCGTCGCATCCGTGCACCCGTCGCAAACGACGACGATCTCGAGGCGGTCCCGCGGGTAGTCGAGGCCGAGGGCGTTCCCAACCTTCGCCGCGATCACCCCGGCCTCGTTGTGGGCCGCCACGATGAGCGAGACGGTCGGCGCGCCGTTCGCGTCCGCCGGCGCCTCGGCCCGCTCGCGCGGGCGCGTCCGCCGGATCAGGGCGAGGACGGCCGTGTAGCCGGCGTGGGCGTACAGGAGCCCCGCGACGGCGCTCCAGAATCCAAGCCGGGTGGCGAACACGGTCCGCATTCTGGCGGGGATAGGCTGAGCGGATGTACCGCGTCGTGGTTTACGGGGCCAGCGGGTTCGGCCAGCAGGTCATGTTCTGGGTCCAGGACGCATGCTCCGAACGAGAGAGATGGGCGGTCGAGGGCTTCGTCGACGACGACCCGGAGGCGCATGGCAGCAGCCGCACGAACCTGCCTGTGCTCGGCGGCTTCGAGTGGGTGGAGCGGGCGGCCACTGATGGATCGCTGGCCGTGGTGCTCGGCATCGCCGCCCCGCCGGTGAAGCGACTCCTGGCCGAGCGGCTGCGCCCGCTGGGCGTGGCGTTCCCGCCGATCGTGCACCCGAGCGCCGTCGCGTCGCACCACGTCACGCTCGGGGAGGGAGCCCTCGTCGGCGCCGGGTCGATCCTCTCGACGAACACGGTGATCGGCGACTTCGTGACCGTGAACCACGCGTGCACCATCGCTCACGACGTGCACCTCGGCGCGTACTCGACTGTCCTGCCCGGCAGCAACGTCTCGGGCAACGTCGTCCTCGGCGAAGGGGTGACGCTCGGTACGAACTGCGCCGTCATCCAGGGCGTGCGCGTGGGCGAGGAGACGACTGTCGGCGCCGGCGCCACGGTCATCCGCGACCTGCCCCCGCGGTGCACGGCGGTTGGCACCCCGGCCGCGCCCGTCACCCGCTAGCCGTAGAGCCCCTGCCGCTTCTCGGTGCGCCCTTGACCCCATAAAGGGGGCAAATAGCGCACCGGTCGGCAAAAGCGAGAGCCGATCGTGCCGAAGCTAGATCACGGGTGGCCGACCGAGCTTCGTCATCCGCCACAGGGTCTCCGTCCTGAGCCGCTGTCTTCCGGCGGGCTGCCGCATGCCGTCGCGGTAACCGCGGAATGCGGCCCGCGCGCTGTCGGCTGAGCGCATGTTCGGGAGCGTCCGAAGCACGAACGACGCGACGAACGCGACGCCGAGGACGCCCGGGAGGTAGCGGCGTGCCAGCCAGACGCGGTTGCGCGCGCCGTAGTAGTACGAGTAGGCGTGTCTGAATACGCGGTGCGAAGGGTGAAGCGCGACGAGGTCACCTGCGTACGACACGCGGTAGCCGGCGTCGAGCACCCGCCACGCCAGGTCCGTCCCCTCGTGCACGAAGCGAAACTCGGCCGGCCACCCACCCACCGTGTCGAACAGCGATCGGCGAATCGCCACGGCGCCCTCCCAGACCGAGGTGACGTCGCTGGAGCGGGCCCGGTCACCCACGCGCAGGCGGGGCACCCAGTTCCGAAGGGGCGGACCGCCGTCGAGCGGATCGACGCGCAACTGCAGGAGGCCGAGATCGGGCTCTGCGTCGAATCGCTCGGCGACACGCGCCAGCGTGTCCGTGTCGGCGAGGCTCGCGTCGTCGTCGAGAAAGAAGAGCAGGTCCCCGCCGACCTCTTCCACACCGGCGTTACGGCCTCCCGGAATCCCGACGTCCTCCGGAAGCGCGACGACCGAGACGCCGGGCGGGAGGTCCGGCGGGCTGCAGCCATTGCCGACGACGGCGATCTCGAGTTCGACCTCCGTCTGCGCCCCCAGCGAGGCGACGGCGCGTTCGAGGTCCTGTTCGGAACGGCACGCGGTGAGCACGACGCAGCCCACGCGACGCCGAGTCGCGCTGGTCGATTTGCCCCGGTCAGCGGCGCTTGGGTGGCCGCTCACGCTTCCGCCCCTTCTGGAACCCGAGCAGTCTGGAGTGACCGGTCACGTACAGCCACTCACCGTCTGAGATCGGCGGCGCGTAACCGCCGATGCCGTCCAGGTGGAAGACCCGCTTGCCGGTCCTCACGTCCAGTCCCTGGGTGTCGTTCGTGTCGATGTCGGCGAAGTACACGACGTCGCCGATGACGCTGACGGCGCCCGAGATCCGGCCGCCGGACTGATAGGACCACCGCTCGGCGCCGGAGCGCGCGTCGAACGCGTAGAAGCGCCCCGTGTAGGAGCCGATGAACACGGTCGGCCCGGCGCCAACGTTCGCGGCGGCCGGGCCCGAGTACACGTAAGCGCCCGTGGATTGGGTCCACGCCAGATCGCCGCTTCGGGCGGTGAACGAGTACACGCGACCGTCCGTGTTGCCCATGTACACCCTGCCGAACGCGACGGCCGGGGTGGAGTAGAAGGTGCCGCTTCGGCCGAGCGAGAGCCCGGCGGACTGTGTGTCCCACACCTGCTTTCCGTCGCGCGCCCGGATCGCCGTGGCGACCCCCGCGTAGTCCCCGAAGAAGAGCCGCCCGTCGCTGTATGCGAGCCCCGCCTTGACCGCTCCCGGCGCCTGGTAGGTCCAGATCGTCTTGCCGTTTCCGGCCTTCAACGCGTACACCGTGCCGTCCTCCGACCCGAAGAAGACGCGCTTCCCGAGGATGAGCGGCGACGACTCGGTGCGGCTCGGCAGGTCCTTCTTCCAGAGGACCTTGCCGTCCTTCCCGCGGAGCACCGTCAGCCGCCCGTCCAGGGTCACGACATAGAGCTTCCCGTCGCTCCAGGCCGGCGAGGCGGCACTCAGGCTGCCCACGCGGCGTTGCCACACGCGCTTGCCGGTCTCGGCGTTGACGGCGACGGCGGTGGCGCGGTTCGTCACAAAGAAGAGCGTCTTCCTGGAGAGCACCGGCGGGAACTCGAGGAGGCTGTCGGCGCGGAAGCGCCACTTCTCCTTGAAGGGCGGCCCGAGCTTCGTCTCAAAGTACTTCGCGCGGTCGGGCGTGTAGCCGAAGATCGGCCAGACGAAGTTCTCGGGCTTTGGCTTCTTCGGCTTCGGCCGCTCGTCCGGGACCGTGAACTCGGCGTCGGGATTCGACACGTCCTCGGGCGCCCGCCCCCAGACCAGCCAGACGGTCAGGCCGCCCGCGGCGAGCACGCCGACCGCGATCACGACGTATGCCCAGCGGGGAAGGCGGCTCAACACCGGGGGCATAGTAGGGAGCGCATAGGCTTGCTCGTGAGCATGAAGGTCGGCGTTCCCACTGAGACGAAAACCGACGAGTACCGCGTGGCGCTCACTCCCGCCGGAACGCGCGAGTTGACCGAGCGTGGGCACGAGGTGGTCGTCCAGGCCGGCGCCGGGGACGGCAGCGTGATTCCGGACTCCGAGTACGAGGCGCAGGGCGCGCGCATCGCCGCCGGCGCGGACGAGGTCTTCGCCGAGGCGGAGCTGATCCTCAAGGTGAAGGAGCCGCAGCCGCCGGAGGTCGCGTTACTCCGCGAGGGCCAGCTGCTCTTCACCTATCTGCATCTAGCGCCCGCGCCCGAGCTGACGC
This sequence comes from Thermoleophilaceae bacterium, assembly GCA_035629775.1. Classification (GTDB taxonomy): domain Bacteria; phylum Actinomycetota; class Thermoleophilia; order Solirubrobacterales; family Thermoleophilaceae; genus DASPHG01. The sequence continues at coordinate 34,601 of DASPHG010000046.1, forward strand.
AGGGCCTCTGCGACAGCGGCGCGACGTGCATCGCCTACGAGACGGTCGAGGACTCGGCCGGCCGGCTTCCCCTTCTCGCGCCGATGAGCGAGGTGGCGGGGAAGATCGCGACCCAGGCCGGGGCCTTCATGCTCGAGCGGCCGCTGGGCGGTCGCGGCGTGCTCCTGGGCGGCGTTCCTGGCGTGGCGGCGGCGACCGTGATGGTGATCGGCGGCGGGGTGGTGGGGATGAACGCGGCCTTCATCGCGATCGGCATGGAGGCCGACGTCTTCGTGTTCGACACGAGCATCGACCGGCTGCGGGAGCTCGACATCATCTTCGGCGGCCGCGCGTCGACCGTGTACTCGAGCACGCTCGCGGTCGAGGACATGCTGCCCCAGGCCGATCTCGTGATCGGCGCCGTCCTGATCCACGGCGCGCGCGCGCCGCACGTCATCCGCCGCGAGCAGCTCGCTCTGATGAAGAAGCGCGCGGTGTTGGTGGATGTGTCGATCGACCAGGGCGGCTGCTTCGAGACCTCACGGCCGACGACGCACTCGGATCCGACGTACGAGGTCGACGGGATCACCCACTACTGCGTCACGAACATGCCGGGAGCGGTCCCGGTGACCTCCACGTTCGCGCTCACCAACGCGACGCTGCCCTACGTGCTCGCGCTCGCGGAGCAGGGGGTGGCGGCCGTGCTGTCGGATCCGGGGCTGCGCAGCGGCCTGAACGTGGCGCACGGGCGGGTCACCCACCCGGCCGTGGCCGGCGGCGTCGGCGTCGAGTACGTGTCACCCGAGCAGGCGCTCGCGAGCTAGGCTCGTCGCATGCGCGTGCTCGATTGCGATTGCGGCGTCACGCTTCAGGCGGCGAACGACGAGGAGCTCGCGGACGCGGTCCGCGGCCACGTCGAGTCGGACCACCCGGACATGCAGCTCGACGAGGAGCAGGTCCGCGGCTTGGTCGCCCAGAAGGCGTACTCCGCGACGGACTCCTAGGCCCCCGGCGGCATCCGTAGGCTCCAGCGCATGCTGGAGGGGATCCGTTGAGCCGCGCCATCGCCGCGCTCGCGCTCGTTTTGACCTCGCCGGTGATCGTCGCGGCGATGATCGCGATAAGGATCGAGTCGCCCGGATCGCCGATCTACCGCCAGCGGCGCGTCGGCAGGGACGGCGAGCCATTCGACATGTTCAAGCTCCGCACGATGGTCGCGGACGCGGAGTTCATGGGGGAGGGCCTTTCCGTCAACCATGGCGACCCGCGCATCACGCGCGTGGGCCGGATCCTGCGCCGGTTCTCGATCGACGAATTGCCGAACCTGGTGAACATCGTGCGGGGCGACATGACGATCGTGGGCCCGCGGCCGACGATCCAGGTCCAGGTGGACCAGTACACGGAGCGGCAGATGCGCCGGCTCGAGGTGAAGCCCGGCCTAACGGGGTGGGCACAGGTGAACGGGCGCGCTTCGCTCCCGTGGTCGGACCGGATCGAGCTGGACATCTGGTACGTCGAGAACAGGAGCTGGCTGCTCGACCTGAAGATCGTGGCGCGAACCCTGCGCCTGCTGGCGACGGGAGAGGGGATCTACAAAGGGCGCACCGGCGGCTGGACCGGATCGAGCCCGGGCTAGAACGGGACGAACGGCTCGCTCACGTCGATCTCGACGTACGGGGAGACGCCGGCCACGTGGCGCTTGTCGCCCGCGAATCGGACCGAGGCGCGGTACAGCCCCTCCTTGCGGAACCGCCGTCGCGCGCTGAACGCTCCGCGCTCCGGGTGCAGCTCTGCCTGCGCGGTCCGCCGCCAGCGGCCGCTGTCGGTCTGGCGCTCGATCACGAGCCGCACGCCGCGCGACTTGTGCGGCGTGATCGTTCCCGCCAGATCGACCCGCTCCTCCGGCACCGCCTCCGTCGCATCCGCGTCGAGCGTGATCCGGGGAGCTACGGCGACCACTGCGCCGTCGCCCCGGTGCGGGCGGTACTCACGATCGCCAGCAAACTCCCAGCGCAGGATCGCCCGGCGCCTGAGCCGCGCGACCGCCTCGAAGTTGCCGTCGCTGTCGGTGACCCCGCCGTCGATCCGCTTCCACCCCGTACGGCGGAGGCGCTGGAGCTGCACGGTGGCCCCGGCGATCGGCTCGTGGTGGCGATCCGCCAGCGCACCCGTGAACGTCTGTCCGTCGTTCGCGTATCTGACGACCTCGGGGAGCGGCGCGGCCATCCGCACCTTCGCACCCGCCAGCCGCCGCTCGTCGACCCGGTTGCGCAGGTCGTGGAGCTGGTAGTAGAGCTTCTGGCCGGGACACGCGGTGGCGCCCGTGTCCTGATGGCCCAGGATCCGCGGGAAGCTGCGCCGGTCGCCGGCGGGGTAGCGCGCGGTCTCGCCCCCGGCGGAGGTGAGTCGGGTCCGCCCATACCGGCGGATGCCGTGGTTCGCGAGCTTCCACGCGATCAGCCGCGCCATGGAGCGGATCGCTGCGTCGGTCTGGGGGACGGATGTGTACGTCCCGAGGTTCGAGATCCCGGTGGTCTCGGCGTTGTAGCCCTGGGCGTGAGCGCCCATCACGGCCTCGTCCACGCCACCGGCTCGGCCCTCCCAGATCCGTCCGAACCGATCGACGACGAAGTTGTAGCCGATGTCGTTCCAGCCATTCGTGTTGCGGTGGTAGCGGCAGACGGCGAGGATCGCGGCGGGCGCCTGGGCGCGCGAATAGCCGTTCGCGGTGACGGTGTGATGGACGGATGCGGCTTTCACGCGCCCGTAGGAGACCGTGCGCGTCGGGCACTGGTCGGCACCCCACTCGGATCGCGGATGGATGCGCGGGCGCGACGGCGCGCCCCACGCGGGCGAGACGGTCAGCACGGCCGCGTGCGCGGCGCGGCGCAGGCCGTTCAGGAGCCGGTCGGCAGGCGTCGCGGAGCCGGTCGTGTTGACGAAATGGAGCCGAAGATCGGCCACCCGGCGCGACGCGCGGTACTGGACCCAGTCGGCCTCGCCGACCCAGACCGGCGCGGATATCGAGCGGCCGCCGCGCTGGGCGCCGTCACCGCCCGTCGGCGTCCATCGCGTCCAGTCTCCGTCATCCGCGCGCGCCCGCAGGGCGATCGCCGGCCGGGCGTCGCCGCGCCAGGAGAAGCCCACGAGGTTGAACCGCTTCGAGGCGCGCATGGGCGGCGCGACGAAGCCCTGACGCGCGGCCACACCCGCCGGCAGCGCGGGGGCCGCCATGTCGAACTCGACGACCTCAGGGATGAACTGCCCGGTCGTCAGGCCGGGCGCGGCGAGCGCCAGCGTGGCGCCGAGAAGGAGCGCGAGAGATGTGCCGAGGACAACGCGAGGCATCGAGTCCGGAACACCGGTAGCCGGCGTCCGATGCGGACGACGTTAGCGGCCTTACCGCGCCTTGCAGCGGGTTTACTCGTTACGGGACGAGTTCCGGGGCCCTGTCGCGGAACTGCTCCTTGAATGCCCGGATGGCGTCCCACGTCGCGTCGTTCACCCCGTCGCAGCGCAGAATCCGCCCGCCGTTCTGACCGACCCATGCGCTCACCGCAAACGAGTCCTTCAGCTCCTCGCGCGGCAGCATGATCACGTGGTAGGGGTCCTCGTCGTAGAGCGCCTTGAACTGCCCGAGCTGCTCGTCGGTCAGCGTCGGCTTGAGCCAGACCAGGATGCGCCCGTGCTCGAGCGTGTGCACCACGTGCGATAGCGGCGGCGACTCCTCGTAGATGTTGTCGTCGGGCCACTCTTGGTAGTGCCGGCCGAGGGCCGGCGGCTCGGTCTCGTACTCGATGACCTCGTTCGGATCGCTCGTGTGATCCCCTGCGCCCTCCGCCTGGACCTCCTCGATCTCGCAGCCGGCTGCTTCCACGGCTGCGTCCAGCTCGCTCTCCTGCCGCTCCGGGATCTCGCCGCCGTCCGGATACGCGATGGTCACGCCGCCGCCGCCACCGTCGCTCCCGCCGCCGTCGTCATCTCCGCCGGCCAGGAGGACCGCCCCCAGCGCGCCGACGATGCCGAGCACCAGGATCGCCGCCACGACGATCCCGATCAGGCGCTTGCGCGCGGCCGACTGGGCCGCAGCCTGCTCCTTCGCGAGGCGTTCGCGCCTCAGGGCCTCCTTCTGCTCCTTGCGGCTCGCCATCAGGCCACCTTCCTTCGCTTGGCGGGTGCGGGCTTCCAGCATTCGTCCACGAAAGTGGCGATCTCGTCGGTCAGGCGCGCGGGGGCCAGGCGCAGCTCGAGCAGCGAGTTGGCCTCGAGCATCCGGCCGTTGCGCAGCTCCCTGACGAGCATGTCGGCGTCCGAGAAGGGGTGGATCGGATCACGCGGGTGCCCGATGACGAGGCCCTGCGTCTCGATCCGCGCGCGCTCGGACCGCGGCGGGGCGACACGGCCGAAGAAGAGTCCCTGGAGGACGGCCGCCGAGGGCGCCGGGTCGCGGCTGATCCAGTCGAGGCCGACGTCGGAAAGATGGGTCAGGCCGCGCGGCGCCAGGCGGGCGAGCCGGCCGATCTGGCGCGTGATCGGCGCACCGAACGTCAGGCCGACGAGCAGGGGAGTGAAGGCGAGCGCGCACCCCAGCAGCGCGTTGTCGAGGACGGGCATCTCGACGACGATCCCGCGCAGCCGCTCGGGGGCGGTGGCCGCCACCTCGAGTGTCACGTTCGCGCCGAGCGACGTGCCACCGACGACCGCCTCGTCGAGCCCCAGATGGTCGAGGAACGCCACGACCTGCTCGCCGAACAGCGGCATGGAGTAGCGCCACATGTCCCGCGGCTGGTCCGCGTCGCCGTGCCCGAGCAGGTCGAGTGAGTACACATGGTTGCCCCGCGCGGCCAGCTCCTGCGCGAGCGGACGGTGCATCGTCCGCGGCAGGAGGAGCCCGGGGAGCAGCACGAGGTGGCGCGATCCGGAGCCGTACTCGTCGTAGACGAGCCTAAAACCCTGGTGCGTGAAGCTGGCGACGCGTGGCTCGGCCATGCGGGGCGGCAGGATAACCGCTCAACCTCGGACGACCCCAGGCGTTGTCGAGTTGATTCGCGAAAGGTTTTCCCAATAGGGGTCGGTGTCGATAATGGCTACATGGAGGCTCACTCGCTCGCGCATGCGGGCGGACTCAAGCTCCCGCGGTCGCGGGCGTTCCTGGCTGCGCTCGGCGACGAGCGGCTGGTCGATCAGGTCCGGCGCGGGAACGAGGCGGCCTTCGAGGTCCTCTACGACCGCTACCACGGCTCGATCCTCTCGTACTGCCGCCACATGCTCGGCTCGCGCGACGAGGGCGAGGACGCTCTTCAGCAGGCATTCGTCTCGGCCCACGCCGATCTCATGGCGAGCGACAAGCCGGTGCGGTTCAAGCCTTGGCTCTACGCGATCGCCCGCAACCGGTGCCTCTCCATGCTGCGCGCGCGACGGGAGCAGCCGAGCGACGACCTCGAACGCATCTCGACCGCCGGGCTCAGCGAGGAGGTTCAGCAGCGCGCGGACCTCCAGGAGGTCGTGGCCGACATCCAGGACCTGCCCGACGAGCAGCGTGGCGCGCTCATCCTCGCGGAGCTCGGCGATCTCTCCCACGCCGAGGTCGCCCAGATCATCGGCTGCGAGGCGGCGAAGGTGAAATCGCTCGTATTCCAGGCCCGCTCGGGGCTGATGGAGCGCCGGGAGGCGCGCGAGACGCCCTGCGCGGAGATCCGCGAGCAGCTCTCGGTCCTGCGCGGCGGGTCGCTCCGACGCGGTCCCCTGCGGCGCCACCTGAAGGCGTGCCCGGGCTGCCGCGAGTTCCGCGCGGAGGTGCGCCGCCAGCGCCAGATGGTCGCGGCGATCCTCCCGGTGATCCCCACCCTCGGCCTCAAGGAGAGCGCGCTCGCCGCCGCCGGTGTCGGCGTCGGGGCGGGCTCGGCCGGCGGCGCCGCCGCGCTGGCGGGCGGAGGCGCGGCTCTGGCGGCGAAGGCGAGCGTCGCGAAGATCGCCGTGATCGCCGTCGCCACCACGGGCGCCGTGGGCGGCGCGGTCGCGGTGCAGCAGGCAGCGGGGGGCGGCGACGGACGCGATCGTGACCGCCCCGCCGCCGAGTCGGCGCCAGCGGGCGCCCCGGGCGCGACGGACGCGCTGCCGGGGGTCCCGGGTGAGGGTCGAGCCGAGGACCACACGCGACGTCTGAACCGCACACCGGCCGCGGATGCGAAGCGCGACCGCGGGCGCGCGGATGCCCGCTCCGACGGCAAGAACGGCTTCGATCCGAAGCAGGGCGGCTCGGGCGGCGATCGCGCGCGCGATTTCGCGGCCGGTCGCGGCGAGGGTAAGCACCTGGGGATCGAGAAGCAGGCGGAGCGCGGCACCGTGCCGCGCGGGCAGACGAAGCCGGATGGGCCACGCGGCCAGTCGGGGCAGGCCAAGGCGAAGGCCCCCGGGCAGATGAAGGCCCCCGGGCAGACGAAGGAGAAGCCCGCCTCCGCAGGGCCCAAGCCGAAGCCGGAGAAGGCCAAGCCGGCCCCCAACAACGCCAACCCGGAGCCGGGACCGCCGGAGGAGCGCGGCCCGCTCGGGAAGCTCCTCGGGCCGAAGCCGAAGCCCTAGGCGAGCGCCGCCGGCACCCAGCTCGCGCCGAGCTCCGCCAGGAAGCCCGGCTCCACGGCGTGCGGCAGCGGGTACTCGCGGTAGGTGAGGTCGACGCCGGCCGCTCCCAGGCGCTCTCGCGCGTCACGTCCCCACTCCACCCCGATCATGGTGTCGTACTCGCCGTGCCCAACCGCGACCGGGAGACCGTCCCGGCCGGCCAGGTCGAGCTCGAACCCCTCGACCGTGGGCATGAAGCCGCTCAGCGCGACGATTCCGGCCGGGGCGGGCCGCCCGGCGCCGAGGCCGAGCGCGTACGACATCACGGCTCCCTGCGAGAACCCGCCGAGGATCGTCCGGTCGGGGGCGATGCCCTCCCACCCCAGCACCGCGTCGAGCCACGCGGACGCCGTGGAGTAGGTCGCGTGGAAGGTGTCGTGGTCGGGAAAGCCGATCCGCGCGACCGCGTACCAGTGCGCGCCGCCGGGCGGCAGCGACAGGGGCCCCCGCGGCGTGATCCCCACGAGCCGCCGCTCCGGGTCGAGCACGTCGAGCAGCGGCAGGAGGTCGTGCTCGCTCGTCCCGCGCCCGTGGAAGAGGACGAGCGCGCCGTCGGGCTCGCCCGCGGCCGCCCGTCTGAGGTACGTGAGCGCGTCCGCTGCCATCGCCGCGCAGGCTACGCCGTACGCTCCGCGGGGTGACGGTCGCCCACCTGCACGTGCTTCGCGTCTTCGTCGGCCCCGATGGCCGCGGGGGGAACCCGCTCGGCGTCTTTCTCGATCCCCCGCCGCTCGACGACGCCGACATGCAGGCGGTCGCCGCGGACCTGGGCTTCAGCGAGACGGTCTTCGTCGGCGACCGCGAGGCGGCGCGCCTGCGCATCTTCACGCCGGCGGTCGAGCTCCCGCTTGCGGGCCATCCCCTCGTGGGCACGGCCTGGCTCCTCCACCGCGAGGGGCCCGCCCCGGCGGTCCTGCGGCCGCCGGCGGGTGAAGTGCCCACGTGGCAGGACGCAGGCCTGACTTGGATCCGTGCGCGGCCGGCCGACGCGCCGGAGTTCGACCTCGTGGAACTTGGCTCGGCGGCGGAGGTGGAGAAGCTTTCGGCGGCGCCCGACGGGGGTGGCCGGACGGTCGCGTGGGCGTGGGACGACGAGGGGGCCGGCACGATGCGCGTGCGCGCGTTCCTGCCCGAGCTCGGCGTGCCCGAAGACGAGGCCACCGGCTCAGCGGCGCTCAGGCTGTGCGCGCTGGTGGGCCGGGCGGTCGAGATCCACCAGGGCACGGAATCGCGGATCAGCGCCCGCCCGGCTGACGGCGGGACCGTGGACCTGGGCGGCCGGGTGGAGCCGGTCGAGGAACGCGAGTACCGGCGGCCGGGCGGCTAGCGCTTCTTCTTCTTCTCGCGGGGGGGCCGCGGCGGGAATTTCTTCCGCTCGGCCGCCGTCATCTTGCGCACGACGAGGTCGCCGCTCTCGATCTGCTCCTGGATCTCGTTGAGCTTGGCCTGGCGCTTCTCGTCCTGGCGCTCCTTGGGCGTCTTCACGCCTACATCGTCCCCGGCGCACCGGACGGCCATGCCCGGTCCCAGCCCCCTCCAAATGTCCAGGCCCCAAGAGCCGATTTCACGTCTGCACGGATTCCTCCGAGAAAAGCTCCATGGATGCGCGACGGATTGCAATTCCCCTGGCGACGCTCGCCCTGATGGCGATGTCGGCCCCTCTTGCCCCGGCCGTGGACCTCGGCTCGGTGAGCGTGCGGGCGCCGGGCACGGACCCGCTCAGGGACGGAAAGGCGGCCAACCGCGTGAACGAGAAGCGCTGGGAGCCGCGGCGCGGCAACCGGCGCGAGAACCGCAACGTCCCGAGCGACCGCGAGCTGGCCGAGTTCCGGCGCAAGAGCGTGATCGCCTACCGCCACGAGGTCACCGGGCGCTATCGCGGCACGACCGACGAGATCATCCAGTGGGCGGCGCGCAAGTGGGGGTTCGACCCCGACCTGTTCCGCGCCGTGGCGTACGTCGAGTCGCGCTGGCGGATGAATGCGGTCGGCGACGGCGGCCTGTCCTATGGCCTCTTCCAGCTCAAGAAGACCTACTACTGCTGCGTGGAGTTCACGTCGAGGATGAGCGCCTTCAACGCGGACTACTACGGCGCGATCCTGCGGGCGTACTACGACGGTCGCGAGACGTGGCTGAACGACATGGAGCGCGGCGAGCGCTACACGCGCGGTGACCTGTGGGGCAGCATCGGGGCCCACTACGCGGGTCGCTGGCGGACGGGCCCGGCGATGGACTACGTCCGGATGGTCAAGCGGGCGCTCGACGACGCTCCGTGGCGCGAATCGGACTTCTGAGCCGCCCCGGTCCGTAACCTGTCCCCGATGTTCGGTGGCGGCGGTGGCCGCGACATCGCGATCGACCTTGGCACCGCCAATACCCTCGTCTTCGAGCGCGGCCGCGGCATCGCGCTCTCCGAGCCGTCGGTCGTGGCGGTGGACGCCGAGAGCGGCAGCGTCCAGGCGGTCGGCGACGACGCGCGCCGGATGATCGGCCGCACGCCGGCCACCATCTCGGCGATCAGGCCGTTGCGGCACGGCGTGATCGCGGACTTCGAGGTGACGGAGCGGATGTTGCGGTACTTCATCCGCAGCGTGCACCCGCGCCCGTACCCGCGCTCGCGCGTGGTGATGTGCGCGCCGTCGGGCGTCACGGAGGTCGAGAAGCGCGCGGTGGAGGAGGCCTGTCTCGCCGCCGGCGCACGCAAGGTGCAGCTGATCGAGGAGCCGATCGCCGCCGCCATCGGCGCGGGCCTCCCCATCGGCGAACCGAGCGGCAACATGGTCGTGGACATCGGCGGCGGCACCAGCGAGGTCGCCGTGATCGCGCTGGGCGGCATGATCGTCTCGGAGTCGCTGCGCGTCGGCGGGTACGACTTCGACGACGCCATCGCCACTCATCTCAAGCGCGCGCACGGCATCGTCGTCGGGCAGCAGACAGCGGAGAAGCTGAAGCTCGACATCGGCTCGGCGACGGCGCTCGCGCAGGAGCTCGAGACGGAGGTGCGCGGCCGCGACGTGGCGACGGGCCTGCCGAAGACGCTGACCTTGACGAGCCAGGAGCTGCGCGCGGCGTGCGCCGAGCCGCTCGCGGCGGTCATCGAGGCGGTCAAGACGACCCTCGAGCAGACACCGCCGGAGCTCGCCGCGGACATCTCGACGCGCGGGATCCTGCTCGCGGGCGGCGGAGCGCTCCTGCGCGGGTTCGACACCCTGCTCCACGACGCGACCGAGCTGCCGGTCCGGTTGGCCGAGTCGCCACTCACCTGCGTCGTCCTGGGCGCCGGTCAGGCGCTCGAGGAGTTCGACGCGATGGAGGAGCTCGACGGGCGACCCACGCGGCGCCGCTCTCCGCGTCCGCGGCGCGCCTCGTTCGCGCGATCCGGGCGAAGCCGCCGCCGTTAGGGCCGAACCTGCGCGATCGCGGGTTCCAGCTCTTACATTTCCGCCTGTGAGACCCGGCCTCGCCTTCATGGTGGCGCTCCTCGCGTCCGCTTTCACCGCGCCCGCGGCAGGCGCCGAGGCGACCCGCCTGTACTGGGGGAACGACCTGAACATCGGGTCGACCGTCGAGCGGTGCGAGTTGCACACCGTGCCGTGCGACGCGGAGAATGTCGCCGAGGAGCAGGACAACCCGTTCGGCGTGGCGGTGAACGGCGCGCACGTCTACTGGACGAACGCGGACGGGAACTCGGTCCAGCGGTGCGAGCTGGACGCGGCGATGCCGTGTACCGGCGAGGTGATCGCGACCGGTGAGGCGGAGCCGACGGGCATCGCGTTGAGCGACACGCACGTCTACTGGACGACCAACATGCCGGGCGCCGTGCGCCGCTGCGCGCTGGCCGCGCCGCTGCCGTGCACTCCGGAGACCGTGGTCGCGTCGGCGCCCGACGCCTCGCACCCGGCCGTGAACGCGACCCATCTGTATTGGACGGAATTCGAGGGCGGACGGGTGCGCCGCTGCGCGCTGACGGCGATTCCCTGCACTCCCGAGGACGTGGCGACGGGTCAGGACCGCCCGGTCGGGATCGCGCTCGACGCGACCCATGTGTATTGGGCGAACACCGGCCTGAGCAGCTCGACCCAGGGCACGGTGGTCCGCTGTGCCCTGGCGGACGCCCTCCCATGCACGCCCGAGCTCGTGGCCACGAACTTCGTGGGGACCCGTGGCGTGGCCGTTGACGACGCGCACGTCTACTGGTCGAACGTCAACTCGGGCGAGATCTTCCGCTGTCCGATCGACGCCTCGTTCCCATGCGGATCACCCACCGAGGTCGCGACGGGCGAACTGGGGACCTCAGGGATCGCGCTTGAGATCCCGCCGCCGGCGCGCGACAGCGACGGCGACGGCGTGCTGGACGAGGACGACAATTGCCCGTTCGACGCGAACGCCGGCCAGGAGGACCGCGACGGCGACGGCGTCGGCGCGGCGTGCGACACGACCGACTTCCTGCCGGGCCCGTGCGCGAACGAGCAGCGCGGCACGGATTCCGGCGAGTTGATCGTGGGCTCCGAGTTCGGCGACGAGATACGAGCGCTCGCCGGCGACGACCGGGTCGTCGGGAGGCTGGGCGACGACTGCCTCCACGGTGACGACGGCGACGACCGCGTGTGGGGTGACGACGGCAACGACCGCCTCTGGGGCGAGTTCGGCGCCGACCGCCTCAACGGGTTGGCGGGCGACGACAACCTGCGCGGCGGCGGCGGGGACGATCGCCTCTCGGGAAGCGCGGGCGACGACCAGGTTCGCGGCGGCCGGGCGGTGGACGTCCTTCGCGGGCAGATCGGCAATGACCGGCTGCGCGGTGGGCGCGGTGCGGACCGGCTGATCGCGCACGCGGGCGACGACCGGTTGTGGGGCAGCTACGGCGCCGACCGCCTCCAGGGCCGCATCGGCAACGACAAGCTCCGCGGCGGCCTCGGCGCGGACCGCCTGCTGGGCCGCGCCGACGACGACGACCTGCTGGCGGGCGGCGGCGCCGACCGGCTGCTCGGCCAGCGGGGCGACGACTTTCTATCCGGCGGTCGCGGCGCGGACCGGCTGAACGGCGGCACCGGCACGAACCGCTACTTCGGCGGCCGCGGCGACGACCGCATCGAGTCGCGGAACCGCGTTCCCGAGCGCATCCGCTGCGGCCCGGGTACCGATGTCGTGCGCGCCGACCTCGTCGATCAGGTCTTCGGCTGCGAGCGCGTCAGCCGTCGCTAGGTACGCTCGAGCCGATGTGCCGCGCCCTCGTTCCGCTCCTCGCTGCCGCGATGCTCGCGTTCGCGGCATGCGGTGACGACGACGACGACTCGGGCCCGCCCTCGCGCGACGAGTTCATCGCGCAGGCGGACGCGATTTGCGCGGACTTCCAGGAGCTCGACGAGGGCATCAGCGCGGACCTGGAGGCGGCGCGTGACGGGCAGGAGCAGGCCGAGGTCCTGCGCCGGGCCGTGGCGGAGGCCGAGCAGAGCATCGACGATCTGGATGCGCTCGAGGCTCCCGAGGACGGCTCCGAGCAGTTCGAGAGCTACCTGGCGGCGATGCGCGACCAGATCGCCGCCTTCGACCAGGCGGCCGACCAGCTCGAGGCGGGAGATGTCGCGGCCGCCCAGCGCACGGTGACGAGCGCCGAGGAGCGCGGCGCCGAGGTTCGCCGAATCGCGCAGGACTACGGCTTCGAGGTCTGCGGCCGCGAGCCGTAGGTCGCGGCCTCCCACAGCTCGGCAGTCAGCCGCTCCGCCTCGTCGTCGTGAGTGCGTTGGAGGTTGCGCCCCCCGCGGGCGAACGTGCGCGCGACGGCATCCGGTACCTCGGGCTCGGCGAAGACGCGGTCCACCCAATCGGCTGGGCGGACGTGAGTGATGCCGACGGCGCGGGCCGCCGTCCGGTCCTCGCGCAGCGGTCCGCTGATCCGTCCTAGCCGGTACCCACCGCCGCGCTCCCGGGTCCAGACGAATAGGCCCTCCGGCAACGTCGCGAACCGGTGGAGCATCCGCGCGGCCTTCTCTCCGGTGCCCGGTCCGATGCCGACGAGGCCACGCGCCAGGCAGTGCTCGGCGCCGGCGCCCGGCTCGACCTCGCGGTCCCGGGCGCGCATCGGCGCGCGGTAGATGGCGGTCACGGGCGCCGAGTCAGGACGCCGGGCGCAGCCGAACTCGCCGCGTGAGCACCGGTGCGGAGTCGGTCCGCGTCAGCGAAGCCCGCGCCCGGAGCGCCCCCCGCTTCGCGAGCGCCGCCCGCGCCGTCCGCACCAGGCGGACCTTCACGATTCGTGTCCGTCCGGCCGCCAGCGAGATCTCGCGGGCGCCGATCTCCCGCCGCCGCTCGAGCGACAGCGTTCCGACGCATCGGGTCCCCGCCGGCCCGGAGCACTCGATGCGCACGAGGGCGAAGCCACGGCGGCTGACGCGCACCACCTTGGCCGGCAGCTTGGCGTTCGCGGCGGCCGCGGGCGGGTTGGGCGCCGGCTCGTTCGGTCGCGGATTTGGCTTCGGGTCGGGCTTCGGCTTCGGGTCCGGCTTCGGGTCGGGCTTCGGGGGATCCGGCTTGACCGGCGGCTCCGGCTCGGTTCGCGGATCCTCCTCAGTCGGCCGCTCGGTCGCCGGCAGTACGACCGCGACCAGGGGCTTCTCGAATCCGCGCCCGTAGCGCTCGCCGGCCGCGAGGTCCTCCTCGCCGGGCAGCATCACCATGCGCTGCTCGGCGACCATCTCGGTGACCGGGACCGTCTGCCGCGCGTTGTCGGAGTCGGCGATCATCAGGATGTGCAGGCCGTGGGTTCCGATCGAGCCCTGGTAGAAGCGTTCGGTCTCGAGGCCGTCGGCCTGGCCGTCCCAGCATTCGCGCGCTTGCGTTGACCCGTCGGGCGCCGTGTAGGTGCGTGGCTCGTCGCTGCTGCGCAGCCGGACCTTCACGCCCGGGTTCGTCCCGGTGCCGTCGTCGAAGCAGGCGTCGTCGCGGTAGTACGGGACCGCGAACACGCTCTGCGCGAGACCGCCCGCCGACTGCTCGGCCAGGTCGTCGACCTGGTAGCGGTCGACGATGGTGCCGTGCGGCCCGGCGGTGACGTTCCACTGGAGGGACGCGTTCGACTCGCTCGCGGTCGGGTCGGGGAGGTCGATCGACTGGTGGTAGGGGAACTGTGCGCACGGGCGCGGCACGCGCGGGACCTGGCCCGTCGGCTCGCTCTCGATGCCGTCATTGATCGCCTGGATGGCTGGGTCGACCGGGACGCACGCCTCCTCGGGCAGGAGCTGTGAGCAGAGCCCCGGTACCTGCGCATACAGCGTGCGGTAGCGCTGGTCGAGGTCACCCGTGTCGTTCTCCGCGTAGTTCGAGTTGCACGGATCATCGAGGTTCCCGAAGACCTCGTCGTTTCGGCCGTCGATCGCGACGCCGTCCGGCTTCGTCAGCGACATCGCCGAGTTGTAGAAGCGGGTCATCCGGCCGGCGTTGAAGTCCCACTGGGCGTAGATCCCGTCGAGCGGCGGGATCACGTGCACGCGCAGGAAGTTCTTCTGGCGGATCTCGTCCCGATAGAAGGTCTCGCGGCGGACCACGTTCGTGCCCGAGTCGGCGCCCCACGTCTCGCGGATCGTTCGCACCGGCCCCGAGCGCTCGCCGAGCAGCGTGCTCGAGCCGCCCCAGTTCGTGTCCTCCTCCTCGTACCCGCAGCAGGGCGTCTCGGACGAGGGGTCCTGCTGGAACGCGCGCGCCTTCCAGCGATCGATCAGGTCCGGGCCGAAGGTGTCGCCGCCGTCCTGCGAGATCTCGAGCCGCGTCATCAGCCAGCGGCCGTCGTAGCGGAAGCGGTAGCGGTCGGTCGTGATCGTGGCGGTATCGCGCGGCCGGCGGCGCTCGTCGGCCGCGACGACATTCCCCTCCGCGTCGCACACGGTCCCCCTGGCGGCGTTGCCGTAGTTGTCGTAGCTCGACTCGGACTTCTCGAACGTGTCGGCATTCGCATCGCGCTCGTAGCGGACATAGCCGCTCTCGGCGTCGAACGCGGGAACGGGCCCATCTGCGACCGCCTTCGCCACGTACGCGACGCGGGTCGTCCCAGGGTCCGTGGAATCGACGATCTGCACCGGTCGCAGCTCCTCGATCCCCTTCGGCATCGGCGCGTCGGCGGGCGCGGGTTCGCCGGCGTCGCCGGCCATGAAGACCAGCTCGTCGTTGTCGTCGAGACCGGGTACGGGGTCGGGTGTCGTCGACTGGCCGTCCGCCGCCCGCGCGAGGCACGGGTTCGCCGGGTCCTCCTCGGTGAAGCGGAAGCCCTCGCGGTCGAAGGCGTAGCTCGTGTGCTGATCCTGGCCCGAGTAGATCGCGAAGCCGGATGCCGAGTTGTCGAGGTAGCGCGTGAACATCTCGTCCACCTGGAACGGGATCTGGCGGAAGCGGGTGCCGTCCCAGCGGTAGGCGAGCAGCCGATCGACCGGCGTGCCCTCGCCGGCGGCGGCGCCCGTGTCGAGCTCCGGCTCGGCGTAGTTGTTGTGGACGCAGTCGCCGAAGTCGCCCAGGCAGCCGCCGGAATCCGGAAGGTCGGTGAGCGGCGCCTTGGCCGTGATGTTGGACCGCGCGCTCCAGGCCGCGAAGTCCTTGCCGGTGAGAATCACCGGCTCGGTGTCGCGCGCCGCGGGCTGGGTGTAGTCGGCGACGGGCAGGGCGGTGCCGATCGCCGGCACGGCGAGCGCGGCCACGGCCGCCGCCAGCAGCGGGAGTTTGCGGGAGGAGCGATGCATCGCTAGGGATGAAACGGGCGAGCGCGCCAGGTCTTGCGTGAGACGATCTAGTGGTCAGCCACGCGCCCACCCTCGGGCGCGATCGGTAGGCCGTCCTCGACCCACGCGACGATCCCGCCCGCGAGGTTGCGCGCGTCCCAGCCGGCCGCCCGGAACGCCTGAGCGGCCATCGCCGATCGGATGCCCAGCCGGCACTGGAAGACCACGGGGCGGTCGCGCGGGATCGTCTCCGACCGCCCCGCGAGCCGCTCGAGCTCGACATGGCGCGAGCCGTCGATGTAGCCGGCCTCGCGCTCGTGTGGCTCGCGCACGTCGATCAGCTCGACCTCGCCGCGCTCGAGCAGCTGCGCGACCTGCCCTGGCGAGAGGTCGATCTCGGGATCGGCGAAGGCGTTCACGGTGGCGAGCCTAGGGGTGGGAGGATATGCCGCAGGTATTCGACGAGCGAGACGACGCGCCCGCCATCATGGGCTAGCCGAATGCGCACGCTGCTGAACATCATCTGGGTGGTCCTGTCCGGGCTGTGGCTCGCGATCGGGTACGCGATCGCCGGCGTGGTCATGTGCATCCTCATCATCACCATCCCGTTCGGCCTGCAGGCGTTCAAGCTCGCCGGCTATTCGTTCTGGCCATTCGGGCGCACGGTGGTGAAGCGGCCTGACGCGGGCGGAGCGTCAGTGGTCGGCAACATCCTCTGGCTCGTGCTCGCTGGGTGGTGGCTCGCCCTGCTGCACCTCGTCGCGGCCGTGCTGCTGGCGATCACGATCATCGGCATCCCGCTCGCGATTGGGAATGTGAAGCTCGTCCCGGCTGCGCTGTGGCCGTTCGGGCGGGAGATCGTGGAGGCGGAGGACTAGCCGGCTGTTGATGTCGCGGGAGAACGTGGAGATCGTGCGGGCGACCTGGGCGGCCTACGCTTGCGGCGACTACGAGGCCTCACTCGGGGCGTACGCGGAGCACAGCGTCTGGGACGACACCCGATACCGGCCGGACGGCGCGGTGCACGTGGGACACGACGCGTTGGTCGAGGTGGCACGTAGCTGGCGTCGCACCTGGGAGCGGTACGAGATCGAGGCCGAGCAGGTCCTGGACGCCGGGGGTGACAGGGTGGCGGTCGCGATGCGCGAGGCGGGCGAGGGGAAGGCCGGCCGGGTGGAGTTGACAAACCGCTGGGGGCTCGTCGTGACCGTGCGCGACGGCCAGATCGCCCACACGATGGTCTACCGAACGCCCGAGGAAGCCCTCGAGGCCGTGGGGCTGCGGAAGAGCTAGCCGCCCGCGCACTCCTCCACGGCGGCGCGCTTCGGCGCCTCCTTGTCGCTGAACACGACGTTGGAGCCATGGGCCGAGATCTTGTTGGCTGCCACGAACGCCGGTGCGTCTGGGTCGTCCGCCTCGGCCTGCTGCTTGGAGGCGTACGCCTCCGCCTGCTCGGGCGTCTCAAACATGGAGACGCTGTAGCCCCATTGCTGGTCGTTCAGGTCGAGGACGGTGATCAGTTCCGTCATGCCCGCCTTGGCCTGTTCGGCGTCCGGCTCGTTACCCACCTGAGGGGGCTCGAGCCCAGCGTCGTTCAGGCAGCTCTCGACGCTCGCACGGTCGTTGCCGCCCCCGCCGTCGCTGCCCCCGTCATCACCGCCGCAGGATGCAACTGCTAGGCAGAGCGCGACGAGCAGGAAGTGAAAACTGTGGCGGATCGCGGGGATTGGATTCGAGTTGGGCACCAGAAGCGTCCTAGCGTATTCGTCTCGACTGACACACCGGGATAGGGTTCGCCGAAACGGCAGGTGGGTGCGCAGGTTGCATTTCCCCACGAATAGCGGGTCGATCGCGCGGGATTCGGGTGCAGCATCCTGGGTCCCCAGTTCGGGTTAGACGGATGTCGAATGGCCTATCCGGGAATTGGCGCGGATAATCGCCACAGTCCCGGACTCGCGCCGCTGCACACGGACACCGGACGTCTGCCCGTAGCGAGGTCATCCTCACCCCACCGAAGGAGACCGATGAGACTTGCTGCCGCGGCCCGACGGATTGGGAGGTCGCATAAGAGCTGTCTGGGCATGGCGACGGTCGTGATGCTCGCCGCGCTTGTCGTAGCAGTCCTCAGCGCTCGGCCGCCGGACGCCGACGCGGCATTCCCGGGCGTGAACGGAGAGATCGTCTTCGCCAGTCAGGTGTCCGCCGACAACTCCAACATCGTCGTCGTCGACTCCGCCGGCGCCAACCCGAGGGTTCTCGCACAAGGCCGATTTCCCGCCTTCTCCCCCGACGGCCAGAAGATCGTGTTCGGCGACCCCCAAGGAAATGTCACCGTCATGAACGCCGATGGCTCCGAGCAGACGGACCTCGCCCCGGGTGCGTTTCCCGCCTTCTCCCCCGACGGCCAGCAGATCGCATACTCCTACGACAACGACATCTTCGTCATGGGTGCCGACGGGTCGAACCCGACCCGCCTGACGAACCGCGCCGCGACCACCGTTTTCCCGGAACGTGCATTCAACACCGCGCCGATCTTCTCCCCCGACGGCCAGACGATCGTCTTCCAAGGCTTCCGCTCCCCCGACTCCTTCACCCCGGGGTCGAACGAGCTGTACTCGATCGACCGCAATGGCCAAAACGAGATGAAGCTGACGACCGGGAACGCAAACGACGCATCCTTTTCCCCCGATGGCCAGAAGATCGTCTTCTCTCGCATCCAAACGGGGACCGAAGGCGAGAGCGACGTCTTCGCAATCAACGCCAACGGCACCAACGAGACGCGACTGACGACCAACCCCGAGCTCGACCAGGACCCCGCGTTCTCACCCGACGGTCAGAAGATCGTCTTCAGCAGCCAGGGGGGAGACAACTCGGCAGGTTTCAAGCTCTACGTCATGAACCCGGACGGCTCTGGCCAAACGGCGCTCGACATACCTTCCAGCGCGGGTGCGACGTTCGCCCCCCGAAGTCCCGACTGGGGGCCGCTGGGCGAGGACCAGTCGATAGTCGTCAACGAGGCGAGCGACGAAGCCGACGCCGACACCGCGACCGCGGACTGCGACACGGACGAGGTGGCGGCCGGCAAGCAGTGCACGCTCCGCGCGGCGATCGAGACGGCGAACACGCGGGCGGGCGCGGATCGGATCGAGTTCGCTGTCCCGGGCGACGGGGTCCCGGTGATCGCGCCGGCGAGCGCACTGCCCGCGCTGACGGGGCCGACTGTGCTCGATGGGACGAGCCAGGGGGCGGCCGGGAAGGTGGCGATCAGCGGTGCGGGTGCCGGGGCCGTGGACGGGCTGATGGTCAAGGGTGGCTCGAGCGAGCTGCGGGGCGTGGTGGTCGGGAGTTTCGGGGGGCACGGTGTCGTTCTCGCGAGCAGCTCCAACAAGGTCGAGTCGAGCGTTATCGGCGGCAACGGCGGCGCCGGGATGGTCGTCAACGGGTCGGGCAACTCGATCGGCGGCGTCGCGAAGGGCGTCGGCAACACGATCGCCAACAACCGCGGCGACGGCGTCGCGGTCGTCGGCACGGGCACCGCCAACTCCATCCTCGGCAACGCGATCTACCTCAATGACGACAGCGGCATCGACCTCGGTGACGACGGGGTGACGGCCAACGACGCGGGCGACGCCGATAGCGGCCCGAACAACCGCCAGAACTTTCCTGTCCTGACCGCACTCGCCGACGACAAGGCCGCCGGTCACGTGGTCGCAGAGCAAGGGGAGTCGTTCGTGATCGAGGTCCAGGGTGCGGTCTGCGGCGGGGACGACCACGGGCAGGGCGCGACGTTCCTCGCCCGCACGACGGCTGTCGCTGAGCCGGACGGCCTGGCCCCGTTCGTGGTGAACGTCCCGGCGAACACGGCGCTGGTGACCGCCACCGCAACTGACACCGCGAAAAACACGTCCGAGTTCGCGGAGAACGTGCACGAGGTGGGCACAACCGCGGTGGCCAGCCGCGCCCTGCGCCAGGCCCCGGGGGATCGATGCACCGGTCCCGACGCCGATGGGGACGCGCTACCCAACGCCTGGGAGCGGAAGGGCGGCGGACCGGATCTCGCGCCGATGGACGGGAAGCGCGACTACGACCTGAACGCGATGGGCGCCAACCAGCTACACAAGGACATCTTCGTCGAGGTTGACTCGATGCATCCGCGGCGGGAGCTCTCGGCGGCGGCGGTCGAGCTGGCCCGTGCCGGGTTCGCCAACGCTCCGGTCTCGAACCCCGACGGCAAGAAGGGCATCACCCTCCACGTCGACAACGGCCCCAACTCCCTCCTGAAAGCGGACAAGGGACGCGTCTGGGGCACGCGCAGCCAACACAACAAGCTTCCATTCAGGTTGAGCGTCGACGATGCGTGGGCGCGGAAGACGATGCAGGCGAACTTCAAGCGCGAGCGCTGGCCGGTGTTCCACTATGTCCTGACCTCCAACGTGGAGGCCGTCGAGCCATCCAAGCGCGCCGCCGGCATCACGGTACGGCGACTGGGTTTGTACCCGGACATCAGCAACCTGTTCCTCGGAACGATCGGCTCGTCGACCGGGTACGAGGGGCCGGATCTGCAGCAGGGGCTTGTGTTCATGCACGAGCTGGGGCATGCGATCGGCCTCGACCACGGCGGCGCCTTTTCCTCGCCTGGCTCCGTCGACAACTACAAGCCCAACCACCTATCGATCATGAATTACGTGTTCACCGGGATCGGGCTTTGGCGGAACGGGAAGGGCGGCTTGCTCGACTATTCCCGGTTCGACTCGATCGCGCTTGGCACGCTCGACGAGGACGACCTCGACGAGGAGGCGGGACTGGGCGGCGGATCGTCGCCCGCGGCCCAGCAGGCCCGGCAGTACCGATCGCTCCTGTACTGCGGCAAGCGACCGGAGAAGAACCCCGGCTCGGTGGCGCGGCGGTTCGACATTGGCCCCCGCGTCGACTGGAACTGCAAGAACAAGGTCGAGGGCGGGACCGTCGAGGGCGACATCAACGGAGACGGCAAACGCGGCCAGACCCACTGGACCTACAACGAATGGGACGCACTGGACTACGACCAGGGCACGATCGCCAGGGTGCCGCCGAAGGCAACCAGCAGAAGCCTGCTTCGGGCGGACGAGCGCCCCACCGCGGCCCAATCCGCCACATCCGCCGAGCCCCCGTGGACCCAGGCGCTCGCCGCCGCGCAAGTCCTCGCGGGCGACAAGGGCAAGCCACGCGTCGTCGTCAAGCGCCGACGCACCCGCAAGGGGCGCGTCAGCCTCCGCATCACAGCGCGCGACGACAAGGCCCTCCACGCCCTCGTCATCTTCGACAACAAGAAGCGGCGGATCGTGGAGGCCAAGCGCAAGCAGAAGCGACGCACCGTGAAGGTGAAGCTCAAACGCGGGCGCCACAAGGTCCGCATCGTCGCCTTCGACCACATCGGGCTGGCCTCGAAGACCAAGCGCCTGACGGTCAAACCGCGCTGAGCGAGTGTCTATCCACCTCGAATGATGGCGCGGGACACGGTCCGCCGGTGAGTTTCGAAGGCCCTCCAAGACGAGGCCGGGCCGACGGATGTACGGTGCGTGCGTGGAAGCGGGCGATGTAGCAAGGGGTGTCAGGAACATAAGCGCGGCGAACGAGGCCGCGCAGCACCGCAGCGTCCAGCCCCACCTCGAATCCGGTGAGGAGGTCGTGATCCTGACGCAGGTCTGGCCGAAGGGCGGAAAGTGGAGCACGCTGTGGCAGCCCCGTTTCCAGGTGACCCCCGCGGGCCCCGCCGTGCCCAAGCCGAGCGTGGTGGCCGTGAGCTCGCGCAGATTCCTCGTGGTCTCGCACACGACGGGCGGGGACGACGCGAGCACGCTGCTCTTCAGCGGCGCTCTCGACGACGTGCGCTCCGTGCAGCTCGCGCGCGCTCTGGGCCAGCATGAGCTCAGCTGGGAGGCCGACGCGCGGCGGTACACGCTGTGGGTGAACAAGCCCTACGCGAAGCAGGTGGCGCAGGCGCTGCAGCGCGGCGCGACGTCGCAAGGGTCCTGAGCGCGCCGCTCTCGTGCGCGCCGGGTCCGGTCCGGCGCCCTGCGCGATGGCGCTACGTGCGAAAACCTCTGGCACACTCCGGCCCATGACCCGGGTCGGGGCGGCAGTAACCGGCGACCTCTCACGGCTCGAGGAGGAGGCTGCCAAGGTCCTGCCGCCCGAGTCGCTCGCCTACATCCTCGCGGGGGCCGGGGACACCGACACCACGCGCGCCAACGCCGCGGCGTTCCGGCGCTGGAGGATCAAGCGGCGTAACGGCCGTAAGCCGGCGAAGGTCGATCTCTCCACCACCATCCTCGGGACGCGCATGCGTGCGCCGGTCCTGTTCGCGCCGGTCGGGGTGCAGACGCTCGCGTACCCGGAAGGTGACCTCGTTACCGCCCGCGCGGCGGCCGAGGTCGGGCTGACGTACATCCACTCGACCCAGGCGTCCTTCCCGATGGAGGAGGTGGCGGAGGCCAACGGCGCCGGCTCGCGCTGGTATCAGCTCTACTGGCCCACGGATGACGATCTGGCCGTGTCGTTCCTGCGCCGTGCCAAGGCGGCCGGCTACAGCCACCTCGTCATCACGCTCGACACGACGCTGCTTGGCTGGCGGCCGCTCGACCTCGACCGCGGCTACTCGCCCTTCCTCGAGAACAAGGGCATCGCGAACTACACGAGCGACCCGGTCTTCCGGCGTCAGCACATGCCCGTGCCGGCAGAGGTCGCCCCGTTGCCGGCCGGCATCGCGTTCGCACGTGTCTTCCAGAACCCCGGCTTGAACTGGTCACAGCTGCCGCTGATCCGCGCGAACTGGGACGGGCCGATCCTGCTCAAGGGGATTCAGAGCCCGCGCGACGCGAAGCTTGCCATCGAGCACAAGATCGACGGCATCGTCGTCTCGAACCACGGTGGCCGCCAGGTCGACGGGGCAATCGCGTCGCTCGACGCGCTCCGGCCGATCGTCAAGGCGGTCGGCGACAAGATGCCCGTTCTGTTCGACTCCGGGATCCGCACGGGCCGCGACGTATTCAAGGCGCTCGCGCTCGGCGCCGACGCGGTGCTCGTAGGCCGGCCATACATCTACGGGCTGGCGCTGGATGGGCAGACGGGCACCGAGACCGTCATGCGGACCCTCGTCGACCAGCTCGAGGAGGAGGTCCGGAAGGCCGGCCGCCGCAGTCATCGCAGTCTGGCCCCCTCCGTTCTCACCCGCGTGCGTTGACCGGCAGGCGCGACATTTCCGAGACCACTCGTCGCCAGTTCCTCGAGGCGGCCGGCATAGCCACCGCCGCGACCGTCCTCGCGCCGACCGCGCTCGCCACGGGCCAGGCAGTGCCCGCCGTCTCGTCGCTGGCCCCGGAGTCGCCCCTCCCGGTCGGGCCGGGGTCCGACTACGTCGGCTACCAGTCCGAAATCTACCTCCGCGGAATGACCACGGGTGAGACGCCGATCTTCACCACCAATCTGTCCGACCTCGAGGACGCCGCCGCGGAGGTACTGTCCGAGGCCGCGCGCCGCGACCTGCTCGCGTGGGCGGGTGGCGCCGCCGCCGTGCGCGCGAACGCGCGAGCGCTGCGGGCGTGGCGGATCGTCCCGCGCATGTTCATCGACCGTGCCGACCGCGACCTCGGCGTGACCGTGCTCGGCGCCACGATGCCAGCCCCGGTCATCCTCGGCCCGGTCGGGGGCCAGACCATGGCGCACCCCGACGGCGAGGTCGCGACCGCCCGGGCGGCGGCGGGCCTCGAGCTCACATACGTCCACTCGTCGCTTGCGAGCAAGTCGCTCGAGGAGGTCACCGTGGCCGCGCCGAACGGCCCGCGCTGGTTCGGACTCGATTGGCCGGGCTCGGAGGGCCCGGACCCCGGGCTACTCACCCGCGCGCGGGCCGCGGGCTGCACCCACCTCGTGCTCTCGCCCCCGCGGCCCGGCGAGGGCTGGGCGGCGCTCGCGGCGATCCGCCAGGCCTGGGACGGGCCGATTGTCCTCGGCGGCATCCAGAACGTGAAGGACGCGCGGATGGCGGTCAAGCGTGGCCTCGACGGCATCGTCGTCTCGAATGAACGCGGACGCCGCGGTCCCGGCGTCGCCGGGACGATCCACGCTCTGCCACGAATCGCGGACGCGGTCGGCGGCAAGGTCCCCGTTCTGTTCGGCGCGGGTGCCCGCACCGGCACCGATGTCTTCCGCGCTCTCTCCCTGGGGGCCGAGGCCATCGTCATCGGCCGCCCGTACCTGCACGGTCTCGCGCTCGGCGGGGAGGAGGGTGTCACGCACATGCTCCGCACGCTCTTGGCCGAGCTCGACATCACGATCGCCATCGCCGGGCCCGCGGACTGGCGCGCTCTCGACCCGAGCGCACTGGTCCGGTATCGGAAGCTGCGCGCGACCCGCCCGCCGGCGCGCGGTGCGCCGAGCTCCACGGGTTGAAGAGCGACCGACGCGGCCGGCGAATCCCTCATGGGCGTGGCTGATCTCGAACCAGCCACGCCTCCACGCCACTGCCGCGCGTCCGTCCAGTGCGAGCCGCGCCTACGCGTCGGTGTCCGTATGGAGCTAGTCGGACTCGAACCGACGACCTCCTGGGTGCGATCCAGGCGCTCTTCCAGCTGAGCTATAGCCCCGAGCAGGTGCCATGGTAGAGGTACCGCCATGGCTCGACCAGCCAGGTTGATCGGGATAAATCACGTCGCCCTCGAGGTGGGGAACGTGGAGGAGGCGCTCGCCTTCTACGGCCGCCTGTTCGAGTTCGAGCTGCGCGGGCGCGTGGCCGGGATGGCGTTCGTCGACATGGGCGACCAGTTCCTCGCCCTGTCGGAGGGGCGCGAGCAGCCGCGCGACGACGGGCGCCATTTCGGGCTCGTGGTCGACGACCTGGCGGCCGCACGGGCGGCGTTGGCGCAGGAGGGCATCGAGACGATCGAGACGGGCGGGGGCAGCGGATTCGACTTCTACGACCCGTGGGGGAACCGGGTCGAGCTGGTCGAATACGGACAGATCCAGTTCGAGCGAACCGAAGGGGTCAAGCGCCGCCTCGGGATTGAGCAGCTCGACAAGTCCGATGCGGCGCGCAGGGAGATCGAGGAACGGGGCCTGGCATGAGCTTCCGCGGCCGCCTGCTGCTCTTTTTCACCAGCATCGTGGTCATCCCGATGATCGCGGTCGCGCTTGTGCTCTTCAGCCTGACCGAGGACGCGGAGCACGGCAAGGTCGACGCGCGGCTGGCGGGCGGTCTGCGGACGACGCTTTCGTTCTACGACGAGGCGCGCGAGAGCGCGCGGGAGCCCCTCGCCGGCATCGCCCGTGATGACGAGCTGACCGCCGCCCTGACGACAGGCGACGACGATGCGATCGAGGCGCGTGTGAGCGCGCTGGGCGCGCTCGAGCCGGATGTCACGGCGATCGCCTACTACGGGCCCGAGGGCCGGCTCGAGGCGAGCGCCGGCCGTATCCCGGTGGCCGCGGCGACGGCCGCCCCGACCACTTCGGCCGGGAGGCGGCTGGGCACGCTCGCGGCGTCGGTCACGACGGGGCGCGAACTTGCGGAGCGCAGCGCGGGGTTCACGGGGCTCGACGTGCGCATCCTTCGCCGCGACCGCGTCCTCGCGACCACCATCCCCGGGGCGCGCAGCCCCGATGCCGATTCCGGTGACGTGACGTTGGCCGGCGAGGACTACCGCGCGCGCGGGCAGGACATCCGCGAGGGCGCCGGGCCGCCGACGCGCGTGCACGTGCTCGAGGACGCCAGCGCGATGTCGAACGCGATCGCCGAGAGCCGGCTTTTGATCGGCCTGATCATGGCGGGGTTCCTCGTGCTGTCGCTCTTGTCGTCGGTCTTCGTCGTGCGCGCGCTGCAGCGGCAGGTGGCGAACTTCCTCGAGGCCGCCAGGCGCCTGGGCGGCGGCGATTTCGATGAGCGCGTCCCGGTCGAGGGCGACGACGAGTTCGCGGCGCTCGGCCAGCAGTTCAACACCATGGCGGAGCAGCTCGAGACGCACATCGAGGAGATCGAACGCAAGCGGCGCGAGCTCGAGGACGCGATCCGGCGGATCGGCGAGGCGTTCGGCACCGGTCTCGACCGCCAGGGTGTCGTGGACCTGGCGGTGCGCACCGCGATCGAGGCGTGCGACGCGCACGGGGGTCGCCTGCTCCCGGTCGACCCGCGCGAGCTGGACGAGGTGCGGCTGGCGGACGACCCGGGGCTCGTCGCGGCGCTGGAGGCCGCTGAGCGCGAGGTGTTCGCCGACCGTGGCCGGCCTGACCCTGCGCACGCCCTCGTCGACGGCGTCCATGCCCTCGCCGTGCCCCTGACCGCGCACCACGAGAAGGAGGGTCCGGGTGACACGATCGCCGCGATTTCGATCGCGCGCCGCGGCACGGACTTCACGACGGAGCAGCGCGAGCTGCTCGCCTATCTGGTCAGCCAGACCAACGTCTCGCTCGAGAACGCGGACCTCCACCGCCGGATCGCCCGCCAGGCGATCACCGACGAGCTGACCGGGCTCTCGAACGTGCGGCACTTCCACGAGCTGCTGGACCAGGAGATCGAGCGCGCGCAGCGCTTCAGCAACCCGATCGGGCTCGTGATGGTCGACATCGACAACTTCAAGGGCGTGAACGACGCCTACGGCCATCCCCAGGGCGACCTGGTGCTGAAAGAGGTGGCACGCGTCCTGCGGGAGCAGTCGCGCGACATCGACTTTCCGGCCCGCTACGGCGGCGAGGAGATGTCGGTGATCCTGCCGCAGACCGACATCGGCGGCGCGGCGATGCTCGCCGAACGTATGCGCGAGGCGATCGAGCAGCTCAGGGTGCGGCGCCTCGACGGCGACGGCGTGCTGGCGCTGACGGCCAGCTTCGGCGTGGCATCGCTACCGGGGGCAGCGGTGAGCAAGCGCACGCTCATCCAGGTCGCGGACGAGGCCCTCTACCGCGCCAAGCGTGGCGGGAAGAACCGCGTGGAGCGGGCCGAGGCCGCACCGGAAGCCAGCCCGGGCTCTCGCTAGGCTTTCCGCCGATGGGCCTGCTGGACGACGCGATCCGCGAGCACCTCGACCTCAAGCGCCAGCACGGCGCTGCGGAGGAGGATCTCCGCCGACAGGAGACGGAGGCGCTCGGGCCCGCCCGGCGCGACTTCACCGCACCGGCCGACGCGGAGGCCGAGGCCGATCCCGCTCCGGCGGCCGAGACCGCGGTCGCGCCCGAACCGGTCGCCGAGCCCACGGGGTGGCTCGACGACGAGCCCGGCACCCGCCCGTTCGAGGCCGAGCCGGTCTCGGAGCAGCCGCTGCCGTCCACGGAGCTCGTCCCGCCGGCCCAGGACGAGCCGGCCCGCCGCGCGAGCGCGACGACGGACCTTCCCACCCAGGACTTCCCCGCGATCGAGCCCGAACCCGCCGCCGAGCGCGACGTCACGGTCGACAGCGATGCTGAGCCGATGGACGAGGACGACGAGGACGTGCTCGAGGAGACCCCGGACTTCCTGCAGGACACGCCGGAGCACGACCGGCTCTGGTTCGAGCAAAAGCCGCCCCGGGACTTCGATTTCGACGGCTGACCCCGTCTGGACATTCGTCCACAGACCGCAGCCTCGTTTGCAGCATTTCAGTCGTCAGGTCGAGATCTTTCCCGACGGCCATGGAGGGTTCCGTCACAGGAGCGGCAGGATGCCGCGACGACAAGTCAAGCGGGGTCGTGGGGTGGGCCGCGACCCCGCTGCTTGTCCTGTCGCGACTAGCCGCTCGACGACGGAACGCGTGTGTCGCTCAGGTACCCGCGCATGCGGGCCGCCTCTAGGACCCGCTCGATTCCCACGCAGTACGACGCGACCCGCATCGACACGTCGTCTTCCTTCGCGCGGTCACGGACGGTCTCGTAGGCCGTGCGCATGATGTCGCGCAGCGCCTGATTGACCGCGTCCTCGTTCCAGCGGAAGTACTGGAGGTTCTGCACCCACTCGAAGTAGGACACGACGACGCCGCCGGCGTTCGCCATCACGTCCGGGACGATGAAGACGCCCTTGTCGGTGAGGATCTCGTCCGCCGCGGGCGTGGTCGGGCTGTTCGCACCCTCGACGATCATCCGGCAGTCGATCTGCTCCGCGTTCCCCTTGTGGATCATCCCACCGAGCGCCGCGGGAACGAGGACGTCACAGGGGGTGGCGATCAGCTCATCCGCGTCCACCACCTCGCCGTGCTCGTAATCCACGACCGAGCCGCCCTCGCGGACGTGCCGCTGTAGGTCATCCGGGTCGATGCCGTCGTCGTTGCGGATCGCGCCGTCCACCGCCGATACCGCCACCAGCTCGCAGCCCAGCTCGACGGCGAGGCGGGCCGCCCAGGACCCGACGTTGCCGAACCCCTGCACCGCGAGCCGCGCGCCCTTCAGCTTCACGCCGGCGTCCTTCGCCGCGTGCTCGAGCATGTACACCAGCCCGCGACCGGTGGCCGCCTCGCGGCCGAAGGAGCCCTGGAGGGCGATCGGCTTGCCCGTGACGATCGCGGGCGTGTGGCCGTGGAGCTTGCCGTACTCGTCCATCAGCCAGGCCATCGTCTGCGCGTCGGTGCCGACGTCGGGCGCCGGGATGTCGCGCGTGGGGCCGAGCACCTTCTCGACCTTGTCCATGAAGGAGCGCGCGATCTTCTCGACCTCGCTGCGCTCGAGCTCGCGCGGGTCGCAGTTCACGCCACCCTTCGCGCCGCCGAACGGGATGTTCACGATCGCGGTCTTCCAGGTCATGAGCGACGCGAGCGCGCGCACCTCGTCGAGGTCGACGTCGGGGTGGAAGCGGATCCCGCCCTTGTAGGGGCCGCGCGCGCCGTTGTGCTGGACGCGGTAGCCGGAGAAGACGTGCGTCTTGCCGTCGGTGAGCGTGACCGGCACCTGCACCTGAACCTCGCGGTAGGAGGAGCTCAGGACGGCGCGAACGTCCTCCGGGACGTCGAGCCGGTCCGCGGCACGCGTGAACCAGTGCGAGACGATCTCGAAGTCGGAGACCTCGGCCCGCCGCGAGCCGGTGTCCTTCTCGGTCTCCTCGGCGCGGTTCTGCTCGCGCGGTGACTTGTCGGCCTCGTCGTCCATCTCTCCTCCTCAGGATCCTCTCAGGCCCGTACCCCCGGCATCTACCCTTAATGCCTGCGGGGCCATAGCTCAGTTGGAAGAGCGCCTCCCTTGCACGGAGGAGGTCGCCGGTTCGAGCCCGGCTGGCTCCATTCGCTCCTACTCATCCGGCGGCGTCGTCAACGCTCCCAGCACTCCGAAGCCGAGCAGCGCGAGCACGATCATCGATAGCACCACCAGCACGTCCACGCCGTGCTCGACCGCCACGCGCACCGTGAGGAACGCGAGCAGGCCGATCAGGGCGAGCGCGCTTGCCAGGACTGCGTTGCGCGCGGTCAATAGACCCCCGGCCGCGGGTTGTAGGACCCGTAGTTCGGGTTCTCGCGGTCCGCGAACAACCTGATCATCGCGAGTCCGAACACGAAACCGCCGATGTGGGCGAAGTAGGCGATCCCGCCTCCGTCACCGGTCGCCGGCTGGCTCGCGTCGTAGAGCTGGAACAGGAACCACATGCCGAGCACGAGGAGCGCCGGCAGCTCGATCAGCGTGATGAAGACAATCAGGATCACGAGCGTCACCACCCGCGCCCGTGGATACAGCAGGGCGTAGCCACCCAGGACGGCGGCCACCGCCCCGCTGGCGCCGATGCTCGGCACCGTCGAGCCGGTGTCGATGACCGTCTGCGCGAGCGTGGCCGCCAGCCCGCCGAGCAGGTAGAAGGCGACGAACTTCAGCCGCCCCATCGAGTCCTCGATGTTGTTCCCGAAGATCCACAGGAACAGCATGTTCCCGGCCAGATGGAACAGCCCGCCGTGCATGAACATCGAGGTCAGGAGCGTCAGCCACGTCGAGGCGAGCCCCGTGTCCTCGCCGTCGACGCAGGCCTCCTCGCCCGCGCCCGGCTGGACGCACTGCTCGCCGGGATGCGTGATCTCGTACGGGATCGATCCGTACTCGACGACGGTCTCCAGATAGTGCTCCCCCGTCGGCTGTCCGAACGCGAGGCCGCCCTGCTGGAAGAAGAAGTACATCCCCACGTTCAGGACGATCAGCGCGACCGTCAGGACCGGGAAGCGCAGCGTCGGAATGTTGTCCTTGAGCGGGATCACGAGTGGGGTCCCTCAGCCGCGGCGAGCTAGGCGACGTTCACGCCGCGCTTCGCGTCCCGCAGGGTCTGCTCGGCGTGGTAGGAGGACCGCACGAGCGGCCCCGCGGCCACCGACTCGAAGCCCAGCGCGTACGCCTGGCGCTCGAGGTCGGCGAACTCCTCGGGGTGCCAGTACCGCACGACCGGCAGATGATTCTCGGTCGGCCGCAGGTACTGGCCGACCGTCAACACCTGGACGCCGTGGTCACGCAGGATCCCGAATGCCTCGAGCAGCTCCTCGCGGGTTTCCCCGAGGCCGGTCATCAGCCCGGACTTGGTGACGATCTCGTCGCCGCCCATCTCCTTCGCGTTTCTCAGCACGCGGCATGACCGCAGGAAGCGCGAGCCCCGCCGCGCCAGCGGGTAGAGCCGCGGGACCGTCTCGACGTTGTGGTTGAACACATCGGGCCGCTCGGCGACGACGCGCGCGAGCGGCATCTCCTGGCCGCGGAAGTCGGGCGTCAGCACCTCGACCTTGCAGCCGGGCGCCTGGCGGCGGATCGAGCGGATCACGCCCACGAAGGCCCGCGAGCCCAGGTCGGGCAGGTCGTCGCGGTCCACGCTCGTGATGACCGCGTGCTTCAGTCCCATCTGCCGGACCGACTGCGCGACCCGGAGCGGCTCGAGCGGGTCGTCGAAGGTCGGCTTGCCGGTCTTGACGTTGCAGAACCCGCATCGGCGCGTGCAGGTATCGCCCAGGATCATGAACGTGGCGGTGCCGGCCTCCCAGCACTCGCCGATGTTCGGACAGGCCGCCTCCTCGCACACCGTGTGAAGCCCCGCGCCGTCGATCATCGACTTGAGCTCGCGGTACTTGCCCCCGCCCGGTGCCGGGACCTTGAACCACGGCGGCTTGCGCTCGCGGAACGGACGCACCTCGCCCATGTCGAGGACGCGCGCTCCGCCGGGGTTCGAACGAGATCGCGTGCTCACGGCATCGAGGCTACCGGGGCGCCCAGCACCCGCTCGGGGGATGCGAGCCGCTGCCGCAGCCCGTACGCCTCGGCGAAGCGCCACGCCACGCGCTTGCGGAAGCACTTCATGTGGTCGAGCAGCCCCGTCTCCTTGTAGAGCGACGTCATCCGCACGTTCTCGATCCCGCAGGGCACGATCCATTCGAACGGCTGCAGGTCGTTGTCCACGTTGATCGCGAACCCGTGCGTGGTGACGCCGCGCGACACGTGCACGCCGATCGAGCCGATCTTTCGGTCCTCGACCCAGACCCCGGTCAGCCCCTCGCGCACCTCGGCCTGCACCTGCTCGTCCGCGAGCGCTGTAATCAGTGCCCGCTCCATCGTGCGCACGTAGGCGAGCACGTCGTCGATCAGCATCACCGGGTATCCGACGAGCTGGCCCGGCCCGTGGTAGGTGACCTGCCCGCCGCGGTCGGTCTCGGCGACCTCGACCCCCTGCATGCGGTACCAGTCCTCGCCCATCGGGAGGTGCCCCGGCTCCGAGCGGCGGCCCTTCGTGTAGACCGGGTCGTGCTCGACGAAGAGCAGGGTGTCCGGGATCTCGCCTGACTGACGGCGGTCACGGACGCGCTCCTGCAGCGCGACTCCCTCCGCGTACGGCAGGCGACCCACGTTCACGACCCAGAGCTCAGGCACCACCCTGAATCGTACGCTTCGATGATGGAGCACTCCGAACGGATCTGGGCGCGGCGGCTGCGCTGGCGCCTGCGGGGCGCGTGGCAGTGGCCCGCTTATGCCGTGCTGACCGTGCTCGACGCCGTGATCCTGCACGAACTGCCGCCGGTCCGGACCGGCGTGGACTTCGTGCCCGCGCTGATCCTCGCGTCGTTCACGAACCTGTTCCTGATGGGAGCCGTGGCACCCTGGCTCGGGCGGCGGCTGGCCGCGCGCGAGCAGGCGTCCGGGGGGAACGGCGTGCCCCTTTCGGTCCGCACCGAGATCCTCAAGGACCGCACCGCGGCGGTCCTGCTCGGCGTGGCGACGCTGGGCCTGCTCGCCGCGGGTCTCGGGAACCGTCCCGTCGTCGTCGCCGAGACCGAGGATCTCGAACAGGCCGTGGAGATGCTCGAGACCTACGTGGCCGCGAACGCGCCGCACGAGATCCAGCGCAACATCGAGACGGTCAACACCGACCGGCTCGAGGAGGGCTACTTCCGCATGTGCATCAACTACGACGAGCGCGACCGCGCCTGGTGCGTGTTCGTGAACGTGAAGGCCGAGCCGCCCACCGTCAAGGAGGATCCGGCACGGGTGCCGAACCTGCGCTGAGCAGCTCGACCCCGAGGCGCCGCGCGAGGCCCTCGGCGCCGGCGTCCATCAGGCGGTCGTGGTTCCAGCGGAAGACCGGCCGGGCGAGCGGTGCGAGAGCGTTCATCCACCGGCGCGTCGTGCTCACCCGCCAGTCGAAGGCGACCCGCGTGGCGCCATCCTCCTCGTGCAGCCGCCAGCTTCCGACGCCATCCAGGTCGCCGGATGCCCGGCCCTCGAGGAGGTGCGGGCGCTCGACCTGCGTGACGCGCATCTCGAACTCCACTCGGTAGCGGAACGCGGCGCGCCAGACGTAGCGTCCCAGGCTGTCCCGACCGTCCTCGTCGCCTTCCTCGAGCTTTACGACGGACTCGAGGCCCGGCCACCACTCCGGCCAGCGCTCAGAAGCGTGCAAGACCTCGAAAACCGCCGCCTGCGGCGCGGCCACGCGCCACGCCGTGCGGAACGCGTAGACGAACGTTCGATGGACTATCACACCGCTCCCGGCGAGCATTTCATGTGGGCCTCATGGATGGGGCCCACCTTTTTTGTCAAGGAGGATGGCGTGCCGGAGGCGCTCAGCTGGATCGGGATGCGGATCGACGACGCGTATGGAGCGCGCGTCGGCGCCGTGCACGACGTTTACCTCGAGGCCGGCGGCTCGGCGCGCTGGCTCTTTTCGGGACGCCGCCGGGTGCTCATCCCCGCCAGGGAGGTGATCGCCGGTCCCGGGCGCGTGTGGGTCCCGTACGAACGCGACCTGATCTGGGAGTCTCCCCAGGTGTGGTCGCTGGACGAGTTGACACCGACGCGAGAGACCGCGATTCGCCGGTGGTACGCGGCCGGACGCGACCGTTCCGGGTGGGCGGCGGGCGCGAGTCCGTGACGGTCGTCAAGATCAGCACCCGTTGACCTCGAGATAAGGAGTGAGCTTGAGCCGAACGCTCGTGACCGGCGGGACCGGCTACGTCGGAATGAAGGTCGTGGAGGAGATGCTGGCCGCGGGCCGGGAGGTGCGCGTGATCGACGTGATCCTTCATGGCCAGGAGGATCTGGCGGCGGAGCAGCGCGGGCAGGGCGTGGACCTGGTCGTCGCCGACGTCCGTGATGACGATGCCCGCCGCAAGGCGCTCGAGGGGGTGGACGAGATCGTTCACCTGGCGGCGATCGTCGGCGACCCGGCGTGCGCGCTCGATCCCGAGCGGTCGAATGACGTGAACGTGGGCGCCACCCGCTCGCTGCTCGCCGACGCGGTCGACGCCGGCGTCGGGAAGTTCGTGTTCGCGTCCACCTGCTCGAACTACGGGCGGATGGAGGACCCGACCGTCCCGGTCACCGAGGACGGCGTCCTGGCGCCCGTCTCGCTGTACGCGGAGCAGAAGGTGGGGATGGAGCAGGCGATCCTGAGCGACGAGTTCGCCGCGCTCGAGCCGACCCGCCTGCGCTTCGCGACCGTCTACGGCGCCGCGCCGCGCATGCGCTTTGACCTGACGGTCAACGAGTTCACCCGCGACCTGTGGGCCGACCGCGAGCTAGAGGTGTTCGGCGAGCAGTTCTGGCGTCCCTACATCCACGTCGCGGATGCCGCGCGCGCGGTCAGGACCGTGCTGGAGGCGCCGCGCGAGAAGACCGCCGGCGAGGTGTTCAACGCCGGCCGCTCCGGCGAGAACTACACGAAGCAGATGTTGGTGGACGAGATCCAGGAGCAGGTCGGTCGCGGGAAGGTGAGCTACGTCAAGCGCGACGAGGACCCGCGCGACTACAAGGTCTCGTTCGACAAGATCCGCGAGGTGCTCGGATTCGAGACCGAGCTCACCGTGCCGGACGGCATAGGCGAGATCGCCCGGGCGCTCGACGAGGACCGCTGGCCCGACCCCTGGGGGGCGCGCTATCGCAACATCCCCTGACATCCCGCTGTTCGACCTCCGCCTCGAGGAGGAGGACTACGCGGCGGTCCGCGCGGCGCTCGAGTCCGGCTGGCTCACGATGGGGCCGCGAATCCAGGAGTTCGAGGCCGCCTACGCGGAGTTCCTCGGCTGCGGGCATGCACTGGCGGTGTCGAGCTGCACGGCCGCCCTCCACCTGGCCTACCTCGCGGTCGGCGTCGGGCCGGGCGACGAGGTGGTGGTGCCGTCGATGTCGTTCGCGGCCACCTCTAACGCGGTTCTCTACTGCGGCGCGACGCCGGTCTTCGCTGACATCTGCGGGCGCGAGGACCTGGGCATCGACGCCGCGGACGCCGAGGCGCGGATCACCGAGCGCACGAAGGCGGTGTGCGCGATGCACTACGCGGGCTATCCGGCCGCTGTGGACCGCCTACGCGAGCTGTGCGACGCGCGCGGCGTCGCGCTGATCGAGGACGCGGCGCACTCGCCGAGCGCCGACCTCGACGGGCGCAAGCTGGGCACCTGGGGCGCCGCGGGCTGCTTCAGCTTCTTCTCGAACAAGGTGCTGTCGGTGGGCGAGGGCGGGTTGCTCGCGACCGATGACGACGGCGTCGCCGACCGCGTCCGCAGCCTGCGCTCACACGGGATGACGTCGGGCACCTGGGACCGCCACCGCGGCCACGCCGAGACCTACGACATCGTCGACCTCGGCTTCAACTACCGGATGGACGAGCCGCGCGCCGCGCTCCTCCTGTCGCGGATGAGGCGCGTGGACGACGAGATCGCGAGGCGCCGGGAGATCGTGCGCGGCTACCGCGAGCGGCTCGCGGGCGTGGAGCGGATCACCCTGCCGTACACGGACGCCGACGTGGACCATTCCTCGTGCTACGTCATGCCGACGCTGCTGGATCCTGGTGTCGACCGGCGCGCATTCCGCCAGGCGCTGTCCGAGCGCGGTATCCAGACGAGCATCCTCTACCCGGCGATCCACGAGTTCACCGAGTACCGCCGGCGCTTCCCGGACGTGTCGCTGCCGCGCACCGAGGACGCCGCGCGGACGCAGGTGACCCTGCCGCTCTTCCCGCACATGACCGAAGAGCAGCTCGACCGCGTGTGCGAGGCGGCCGCCGAGCTGGTCGGCTAGCGGGGTGAACAAGGGGCCAGGCCCCCTGTTCAACCGTCGGGGATCAGCCGGTCCTTCAGCTCCTCGATCTCGGCCTGCGCGGCCTCGTAGTCGTCGTGGCGGCCGATGTCGAGCCAGTAGTCGTCGGAGCGCCACGACCGCACGGTCTCGCCCGCCTCGATCAGCTTCAGCACCAGCGTCGGGAAGTCGAGCGGCTTGCCCTTCTCGATGTACTCGAGCGCGCGCGGCGCGAAGCAGTAGACGCCCATGCTGGCCTCGTAGCGCACCTTCGGCTTCTCCATGTAGCCCGTGACCTTCGTCTGGTCGCCGCCATCGCCGAAGACGAGGACGCCCAGCTCGATCGGCACGTCGCGCTGCTTCGTGGCGATGGTCGCCGCCGCACCGCTCTCGCGGTGGTCGTCGAGGAGCTTCGCGTAGTCGAGGTCCGTCAGCACGTCGCCGTTCATGACCAGGAAGTCCGAATCGCCGAGGCCATCGATCATCGCCAGCGCTCCGACGGTCCCGAGCGGCTCGTCCTCGCGGTAGTAGTCGATCGGGATGCCGAACTTCTCGCCGTCGCGGAAGAACACCTCGATCAGCTCGGCGAGGTACCCCGTCGAGATCGTGATCCGCTCGAACCCGGCCGCCTTCAGCTGCCGCACGACGATGTCGAGGATCGGCCGGTCGCCCACCGGCATCAGCGGCTTCGGCAGCACCGTCGTGTAGGGCCGCAGACGCGTGCCCTTGCCGCCCGCCAGCACCACGGCGCGGCCGGCCATCAGAGGGCGAGCGACAGCGGGCTCTCGAGCAGCTCGCGCACGCGGGCCAGGAACTGCGCGCCGTCCGCTCCGTAGAGGATGCGGTGGTCGCACACGAGCGTCAGGCTCAGCATGTCGCGCGCGGCGATGCGCCCGCGCTCGTCGGGCACCGCCTTCTTCTTCAGCGCGCCGACCGTGAGGATCGCGGCCTGGGGCGGGTTGATCACCGCCGAGAAGCTGTCGATCCCGTACATCCCTAGGTTCGAGACGGTGAACGTGCCGCCCGAGACCTCGGGCGGCGTGACCTTGCCGTCATGCACCTTCTGGATCAGCCCGCGCGCGTCGCGCGCGATCTGGCCGAGCGACTTCGTGTCCGCGTCGAAGATCGTCGGCACGACCAGCGCGTCCTGGGCCGCGACCGCGATCCCGACGTTGACCCGCGAGTAGAGCTCGAACTTCCCGTCGCGGTACGCGGCATTGACGCGCGGGTGGCCGCGCAGGGCGACCGCGGCGGCCTTCACCACCATGTCGTTGAAGCTCGGAGCGGGGTCCGCAACCTCCTTGAGGCGCACCCGCAGCTCGACCGCCGCGGTCATGTCCACCTCGCTCGTGAGCTGGAAGTCGGGCGCGGTCGCCTTCGACTCGCTCATCCGGCGTGTGACGGTCTGCTGCAGGCGCGTGAGCTCGTGGATCTCGACCTCGCCCTTGGCGCCGGCCTCGCCGCGCTGGGGCTCGGGCTGCGCATCGCGCTTGTCGCTGGCTGCTTGTCGCTGGTCGCGCTCGGGCGCCGCCGCGCCCCCGTCCTTTGCGGCGGCCTCCACGTCGGCCTTCAGGATCCGCCCGCCGGGGCCGGAGCCCTCTAGCTGGGCGAGCTCGACGCCCATCTCGCCGGCCATTCGTCGTGCCACGGGGGATGCCTTCACGCGTTCGCCGCCGTTCGAACTGGGTTCGGGCTTGGGTTCGTCGTCCTGCTGCTCTTCCGCCTCTTCGGGCTCCTCCTGGGCGGGCTCCTCTTCCTGTTTCTCCGCCTTCGGCGCGCCACCGTTGCCACCATCGCCGATCCGCGCGATCACCTCACCGACCGCCAGTGTGTCGCCCTCGCTCGCCACCAGCTCCGACACGGTCCCGTCGGTGTCGGACTCGTAGGTCATGTTCGCCTTGTCGGTCTCGATCTCGGCGATCGGCTGGCCGCGCTTCACGTCGTCGCCCTCGGACACGAGCCACTTGAGGATCGTGCCCTCCTCCATCGAGTCGGAGAGTCGTGGCATCGTGATCTCGGCCACGGTCAGACCTCCCGGAAGGTGGACAGCGCCGCCTGCACGACGTGCTCCGGGTGCGGGAACGCGGCCTGTTCGAGCGGCTTCGAGTACGGCATCGGCAGGTCCGCGCCGGTCACGCGCATCACCGGCGCGTCCAGCCAGTCGAACGCCTGCTCCTGGATCAGCGCGGCCAGGTTCGCGCCCACGCCCCCGTGCGGCCATCCCTCCTCGACGATCACCGCCCGGTTCGTCTTCTTCACCGAGTCGACGATCGTGTCGAGGTCGAGCGGGCGCAGCGTGCGCGGGTCGATCACCTCGGCCTCGATCTCGTGCTCGGAGGCAAGGGTCTCGGCCGCCTTCTCGGCGGTGATGGCCATGCGCGAGATGCCCACGATGGTCACATCGTCGCCCTCGCGTCGGATGGCCGCCTCGCCGAACCGCGCCGGGCCGCCGTTCTCGGGGACCTCGCCCTTCTGGCCGTAGAGCGCCTCGTGCTCGATGAAGATCACCGGGTTGTCGTCGCGGATCGCCGCCTTCAGCAGCCCCTTCGCGTCCGCCGCGGTGGACGGCACGGCCACGAGCAGCCCCGGCACGTGCAGGTACCAGGCCTCGAACGAGTGCGAGTGCGTCGGGCCGAGCTGGTGGCCGCCGCCGCCCGGCATGCGGATCACGAGGGGGCACGAGACCTGGCCGCCGAACATGTACCTGACGGCGGCGGCATGGTTGACGATCTGGTCCATCGCCAGCAGCGAGAAGTTGACGGTCATCAGCTCGACGACCGGCCTCAGCCCGACCATCGCGGCGCCTACGCCCATCCCGACGATCGTGTTCTCGGAGATCGGCGTGTCGCGCACGCGCTTCTCGCCGAACTCCTCGAGCAGGCCCTTCGTGACCTTGAACGCGCCCTGGAAGACCCCGACGTCCTCGCCCATGACGAAGACGGCCTCGTCCTCCTGCATCTCCTCGCGGAGCGCCTCGTTGAGCGCCTCGCGATAGCGCATCGTGGGCACTACTCCGCCTCCTCCTCGTTCTCCTCGTCCTGGGGGTACTGCTCCCCGGTGCCCGCGTACGCCGCCCCCGCCTTCGCCAGCTCATGCGAGATCTCGGGCGCGTCGCGCTCCTCCTCGCCGCGGTGGAGGTCGGGCGAGCGCTCGTCGACCGTGTACCAGCCCTTGACCTGCTCGCCGTAGACGTAGACGTCGTCGTAGAGCGCCGCGAGGTCGGGGAACGGGCTCTTGTCGGCGAACCTGACCGCCTCGTCGACCGTCGCCATCGCCTCGTCGTCGAGCTTCTCGAGGTCCTTCTCCGTCAGCACGCCCTCGTCGAGCAGCCGCTTGCCGAAGCTCGTGATCGGGTCGCGGCCGCGCCACTCCTCGACCTCCTCCTTCGTGCGGTACTCCTCGGGGTCGGCCATCGAGTGGCCGCGGAAGCGGTAGGTCACGGCCTCGACGAGCTGCGGCTTGCGCTCCTCGCGGGCGCAGCGAACCGCCTCTGCGATGACGGCCTCCGTGTCCAGCACGTCCATGCCGTCGCAGCGGCTGCCGGGCACGCCGAAGCCCTCGGCCTTCTTCGACAGGTCGGTCACCGCGGAGTGGCGCTCGAGCGCGGTGCCCATGCCGAACTGGTTGTTGATCACCATGAACACCACCGGCAGTTTCCACAACGCCGCGAGGTTCATCGTCTCGCCGAAGGTGCCCTGGTTGGTGGCGCCGTCGCCGAACATGCAGAGCATCACGTCCTTCTCGCCGCGGTAGTCGGCCGCCAGCGCCACGCCGGCCGCCAGCGGCAGGTTGCCGCCGACGATCCCGTAACCGCCGAGGAAGCGCCGTTCGTAGTCGAACAGGTGCATCGAGCCCCCGCGCCCGCCCGAGCAGCCGTCCTTCTTGCCGAAGAGCTCCGCCATGACCGTCTCGGGGGGCGTGCCGCGCGCGATCGCCTGGCCGTGCTCGCGGTAGGTGGACATCAGGTAGTCCGTGTCCTCGAGCGCGTTCGTGGCGCCGACGATCGCGGCCTCCTCGCCGATGCACAGGTGCAGGAAGCCGCCGATCTTCGCCTTCGCGTACATCTCGCCGGCGCGCTCTTCGAAGCGGCGGATGAGCGTCATCTTCGCGAGGATCTCGCGGCTGCGCTGCTTCGAGGGCAGGGCGTGTGCCTCGGCGTCGCCGGCGCCGTTCGAGCCGGCTTTGCCCTTGGTCGTGGAGGCGCGGCCCGCCATGGATCTTGACGTTAGCCGTTTAACTTGCGTCCATGCACATCGCGCGGGTGGCGCTCAGGGTCTCCGATCTGGATCGCAGCATCGACTGGTACGGGCGCGTCGTGGGCCTCGCGCTGCGCGAGCGTGAGGACGGCACGGCCGCGCTCGGCGCGCCCGACGGCGGCCCGGTCCTGCTCGAGCTTCGCCGGGCCGAGCGGGCGGGCGTCGCTCCGCGGAACGCGGCCGGGCTGTTCCACACCGCCTTTCGCTACCCGACGCGCGCCGCGCTGGGGTCGGCGCTGCGCCGTATCGTCACCGGCCGCGAGTCGTTCACGGGCGCTTCCGACCACGCGGTCTCCGAGGCGCTCTACCTGGACGATCCGGACGCCATCGGCGTCGAGCTCTACCGCGACCGGCCGCGCGACGAGTGGCCGCCGCCGCGCGAGGGCGCCAAGGTGTTCATGGTGTCCGAGCCGCTCGACGCGGACGGTGTGCTCGACTCGGCCGAGAGCGACCTGCCGGAGGCCGCCCACGGGGTGGACATCGGCCACGTTCACCTGAAGGTCGCCGACGTCGAGCAGGCGGTCGCCTTCTGGACGGGGGACGTCGAGATGGAGCTGATGGCGCGCTACGGGACGGATGCCGCCTTCATCGCGGACGAGGGCTACCACCACCACGTGGGCGCCAACCGGTGGTACTCGCGCGACGCCGATCTCGAGCCCCAGGACGGCCCGGGCATCGATCACATCGTGATCGCCGGAGCGCCGGAGCGCGAGGTGAAGACGCCGGACGGCGTCCGCGTCGTGTTCGAGCCCTAGCGACAGTTTCTAAGGGTTTCGGCGACCGCGGCCGATCGAATCTGTGGATCCCCATGCCCGCACACCGTCGCATCCGCTACGCCGACGTCATCTCGACGATCGCTCTCTTCCTCGCCCTTGGCGGGGTCGGCTACGCCGCGATCAAGCTGCCCGCGAACAGCGTGGGCAGCAAGCAGATCAAGGCGGGTGCCGTGAAGAGCGCGGACGTGAAGGACGGGGCGCTGGCCCGCGACGACTTCAAGGACGGCGTCATCCCGAGCTCACTGAGCGGCGCGAACGGAAGCGACGGGAAGGACGGCGCGCAGGGACCGACCGGTCCGGAGGGCCCGACCGGCCCGCGCGGCGCCACCGGCCCGCGCGGTGCGATGGGCGCACCCGGTCTGACGGGTCCGCGCGGCACCACGGGGCCGCAGGGCAAGCAGGGGCTCCTGGGGCCGGAGGGCCCCCCCGGGCCCCAGGGCACGGCCCGCGCCTACGCAACCGTCGATCCCGCGGACTGCACGGGCAGCGCGTGCATCCCGACGAAGTCGAAGGACATCAGCGTCACGCGCATCTCAACGGGCAAGTACTGCATCTGGGCGTTCGGGATGAGCAGCGAGTTCCTGCCCGCCGTCGTCTCGGTCGAGCACTCGCTGACCCCGTCGCCGACCGCGGCGTTCGCGTTCGCGTCGGACCAGGCCACCGGCTGCAACGAGGGCGAGTTCCTCGTGGTCACGAAGCGCACGGCCGACGCGCTATCGAACACGGTCGCCTTCTCGATTCTGATCCCCTAGCCGGCAGCGGCTGCCGCCGCCTCGTCGAGGCGGTCGTCCCCCCAGAAGAGCTCGCTGCCGACGGCGACCGTCGGGATGCCGCGCACACCGAGCTCGAACGCTTCCTGCGTGGCCTGCGCGAGTGCGGCCTTCACCGTGCGTGATTCGAGCCCCTTCTTCAGTGCGTTCGGGTGCAGCTCGCACGCGGCTCCCGCGATCAGCACGGTGTCCTCGTCGAGCGTGCGACCGGCGGCGAAGACCTGGCGGAAGAGGGCGAGCGAGTAGGCGACCGCGCGGCCCGACTGCTTGGCGAACGTGGCGGCGCGGGCGCCGAGCAGCGTGTAGGTCTCGGTCGGCCATCCATCGGGGACTCGGGGCTCCGGGAGCTCGCGGTCGGCGGCGCGCGCCCTGATGTCGTCCCAGCGGGCGTGCCAGTCGTCGTCGCGCTCGAACGACCAGGGCGTCCGTTCGCTCAGCTTGAGGATGTGGCCGAAGGAGATCGGCCGCCACTCCGGCGGCACCGGGAACAGTGAATTGACCCGTTCGGCGGCCAGGTACGAATACGGCGAGTAGAAGTCGTAGAAGAAGACGGCCTGGCTCAAGCGCCTAGCCGTGGATCAGCCAGCCGTCCGCGGCCCGGGCGGCCTCCATGACCGCCTCGGAGAACGTCGGATGGCCGTGCACGGTCCGGGCGACCTCGGGGAATCCGCCCTCGAGGTCGCGCGCGTTCACCAGCTCCTGGATCAGGTCGGCGGCCTTGGCGCTCACGATGTGCCCGCCGAGCAGCTCGCCGTACTTCTTATCGCCGACGATCTTGATGATGCCCGTGCGGTCGCCGTAGACGATCGGCGCGCCGACGGCGCCGAGCGGCACCTTGCCCACGACCACGTCGTGGCCGGCTTCCTTCGCCTGCGCCTCGGTCAGCCCGAAGCTCGCGACCTGGGGATGGCAGAACGTCACCGCCGGGATGAAGTCATAGGCGAGCGGATGCGTCTCCTTCCCGGCGGCGTCCTCGACCGCGATCACGCCTTCGTCCGACGCCTTGTGCGCGAGCGCGGGCCCGGGCACGAGATCCCCGATCCCGTAGACGCCGTCCACCGAGGTGCGCAGCCGCTCGTCCACCTGGACGAGGCCGCGATCGTCGGTCTTGACGCTCGCCTCGTCCAGCCCGAGCGCCTCCACGTCGGGCCCGCGACCGGCGGCGATGCACAGGTAGTCGAACTCGTGATCGCCGCCGCCGAAGGTGAGCTTGACGGACTTCTTCCCCGCCTCCGCGCCCTCGACGTTCGCCTCCGTGACGATCTCGATGTTCTGCTTCTTGAGCTCACGCGCGGCGTGGCGAGTGACCTCCTCGTCCTCGAGCGGCAGGATTTGCGGCAGCGCTTCGAGCAGCACGACCTCGGTTCCCATCCGCCCGAAGGCGCTCGCGATCTCGCAGCCGGAGGCGCCCGCCCCGATGACCGCCAGCCGCTTGGGCTGCTCGGCCAGGTGCCAGCACGCGGCCGTGTCGAGCACGCGGTCGCCGAACTCGAGCCCGAGCAGCGGCTTAGCCACGGAGCCGGTCGCGAGGATCACCTTGTCGGCCTCGATCTCGCGCCCGTCAAAGCTTCCGCCGACCACGACATTCGCGTCGGAGTTGAGCGAACCGTGGCCCTCGATCAGGTCGATCTTGTTCTTCTTGAACAGGCCG
The DNA here is from genome assembly GCA_035629775.1 of Thermoleophilaceae bacterium. Taxonomy (GTDB): domain Bacteria; phylum Actinomycetota; class Thermoleophilia; order Solirubrobacterales; family Thermoleophilaceae; genus DASPHG01. The sequence goes on from DASPHG010000046.1 coordinate 76,814, forward strand.
GCGACGCCGCCGGTGAGCGTCTCGATGACCTTGTCGCGGTGCGCGGTCGCGCCCTTGAAGTCGAGCGAGACGTCCTTAGCCTTCACCCCGAACTGCGCGCCGTGGCTGACCTCCGAGTACACCTCGGCCACGCGCAGCATCGCCTTCGCCGGGATGCACGCGTAGTTCAGGCAGCGGCCACCGACCTTGTCCTTCTCGACGACGGCGGTCTTCATGCCGAGCTGCGCGGCGCGGATCGCCGCGACGTAGCCCCCGGGCCCGGATCCGATGACGACGCAGTCGTACTCGGCCATGCGGCGAGGCAGCCTACTGATCCCGGCTGGGCATCTGGATCCGAGCCATCGCCTTCACCATGAACCAGAAGAGCGTGCCTGCCGGGACGATGATCCCAAGCAGGAGCAAGACCCCCCAGACATCTTGCGCCGTGATCAGCACGATCGAGAGGATCACGATCAGCAGGCCGAGCAGCGCCTGCATCCCGAGCACCGCCCAGTAGCGCGCCTTCCACATGCCCCACGCCGCGGCGAGCATCAGCGCGCTGAACGACAGTACGCCAACAATCTGCGGCCGTTCTCCATCAATCTCGAAGCCCGCGATGAAAAGGCCGATGTTCACGAGTCCGAGCGCAGCCGCCACGATCGCGCCCACCGTCACCGCGGTCGGCCGCTCTCCCGGCTCGAGCGGTTCGAGTTCCGCCCGCACCGCCGCGTTCTTCTGCTCGGACCGCGACGGCGCCGGCGGAGTGACCGCGGCCTGGCGCTTTCGCTGCTTGCGCCGCTGCCTGTCACTCGACACGCGCGGGAGCCTCCTCGAGCTCGGCGCGGAGGCCGGCGGCCGCCGCCCTGGCGTCGGGCGCGTCGCGGATCGCGCGCACCACCGCCACCCGGGGCGCCCCCGCGGCCGCCACCTCGCGCACGTTCGTCCCGTCGATCCCGCCGATGGCGAACCACGGGCGGTCGGCCGTGACGGCCGCGTGGCGAACGAGGTCGAGGCCGACGGCCGGGTAGTCCGGCTTCGTCGGCGTCGCATAGACGGGGCCGACGCACACGTAGTCGGCGTCCGTCGTGCGCGCCGCCGCAAGCTGCTCGCGGGAGTGGGTGGAGACGCCGATCGCGAGCTCCGAGCCGACCGCGGCGCGGGCGTCGGCGACCGACGCGTCGTCCTGGCCCACATGCACGCCGTCGGCGCGTGCGGCTACGGCCAGGTCGGGCCGGTCGTTCACCACGAACAGCGCACCGTGCTCGGCGCAGAACAGGCGAAAGCGCTCGGCGGCGGCCATGACCGCGTCGTCCGGGGCGTCCTTGGCGCGCAGCTGGAGGACGTCCACGCCGCCCGCGAGCGCCTCGCTCAGGGTCTCGTCGTCGGTGTGCTCGTCGGTGACGAGGTAGAGGCGCGCTCGTTCGAGTCGCGCCCGGTGGGCCGCCATGCGGCGGAATCTAGCCGCGGGCGCGCAGCTTGACGCTGGTGCGTCCGCCGGCCTTGAACCGGTAGGTGCGCTTGCCGGCGGCGGCCACCCGGAACGTCTTGCGGAAGTAGCCGCGCCGCGTCGTGCGCGCCGTGCCGACCTTCTTCCACTTGCCCTTTCGCCGGGACTGGACGGTCACGCGCCGGCCCTTCCCGGCCGCGCGGATGCCGCCCCAGGCCTGGACGCGCCGCTTGCCCTTCTTCCGCACGTAGAACGGGAGCCGGTAGGCGTTGTAGACGCCGGGCTTGGCCTTCCCGCCCGCGAACCGGATCCCCGTCTGGAAGCTGGCGTTGTCCTCGGCGTCGTAGAGCAGGTACTGAGCGTGCGAGGCGACGCGGCCGTTCTTCCAGGAGAGCCACTCGCTCTGACCCATGAAGCCCGGGACCTTCCCGATCGGCGTCTGGAAGGTGTCGGGCGGTGCGGTCTGGAACCCGAACTCCGTGACCCACACGTCCATCCTCCGCCGCTGGAGGCGGTTCTTCCGCCCGAGCCGGTTGAGCGTCTTCACGAGGCGCGGCAGGTACCCGATCGTCACCTCGTCGGGGTGGCTCATCGCCACGTTCGGGCCGCCCGCGAGCGTGTACGGGTGGAAGGCGAAGCCGTCGCCCGGAAGGGCGCGGAAGTTGCGGCAGCCGCGCTTTCGCGCCGCCTTGCCGCGAAACGCCTTGAAGCGCTTGTCCACGCACGCCATCTCGCGCAGGAACTCGAGCGGGCGCATGCGGTGCTCGCTCGCGCCGTAGGGGGCCAGTTCGCCGATCAGAAAGGTGCTCCTCCTGTGGCCGCTCCTGTTCAGCCCGGCGTTGGCGGCGCGGACCATCTTGCGGTAGTGGTGCGGCGCCACCGGGCGGCCCTTCTTATGCTGCGGCGCCAGCCATGCGGCGATGTTGGGCTCGTTCCACGCCGACCAGAGGCGCACGCGCGGAAGCCGCGCGCCGGCCTGGGACGGCGTTGCCTGAAGCGGCAGCGGCAGGGGCACAGACATCTCATCGCTGCTCGTGACCGCGTAGTTGCCCGAGTAGCGGCGGCCGATGGCCTGCGCGAACTTCCCGTACTCCTTGACGTTCGGCTTCCACGACCCGGGGTTGGACGGGGTGCCGGCCGACGCCCAGTCAGGCGCCCACCCGCCCAGCGCGAACAGCACGCCCATGTTGCGCGCGTTCGCCCCGCGGACGATCGCGTCGTACGGCGCCCACGCGGCGGCCGGGTAGTCGGCCGGGTTGGCGCCGTCGAAGCCGCTGGGCTTCGACTTGCCCGCCGGTGCGACCGTCCGCCAGTTCACGATCACCTTGACGACGTCGGCCCCGAGCCTGTCCATCTCGTTGAGCGCCTTCGTGCGCGCCTCGTCGCCCGACTGGCGGGTCACCCGGTCGTCCTGGAAGATCGAGAGCTGTCCCCGGTTCGCCGACGCAGGGGCGCAGATCGCGGCGAGCGCCACGCCCGCGAGGACGAATGTCAGGAGGTGTCTGGCCATCCAGGAGGGTGCGAGCCCCAAGAAACCATCGACACCCTCCCCGGTTGCGGTCGGCGAAAAACCTCGCGCTACGATTGACCGAGCTACGGGAGCTCGGGTGAACCGGGCTGAGAGGGCGGCTAGGTCGCCGCCGACCGTTGAACCTGATCCGGGTAATGCCGGCGCAGAGGAAGGATGAGAGCACCGCTCCCAACCAAACGCCATGACGTCGCCGTCGTAGGTGGCGGGATCGTCGGCCTTGCATGCGCGTGGTACGCGGCCCGGCGCGGCCAGTCCGTCGTGGTGCTCGAGCGCGACCGCCTCGGCCACGGTGCGTCAGGCGTGGCCGCGGGCATGCTTGCGCCCGTCACCGAGGCCGACTTCGGCGAGGACGAGTTGCTCCAGCTGAACGTGGCCGCCGCAGCGCGCTGGCCGGCGTTCGCCGCCGAGCTCGAGGCGGCGGCGGGAATCGGCACCGGCTTCCGCGAGACCGGCGCGCTGGTGGTGGCGACGGACGGTGACGACGCGGAGGAGCTCCGCCGGCTCGCCGACCTGCACGCGTCGCTCGGGCTGCCGTCGCGGTGGCTCTCCCCGCGCGAGTGCCGTGCGCTCGAACCGGGGCTGTCCCCGCGGGTGCGGGGCGCGATCCACGCGCCGAGCGACCACCAGGCGGATCCCGCGGCGACGGTGCGCGCCCTGGCGTCCGCGTGCCGCGCCGCCGGCGTCGAGCTGTGCGAGAACGTCGAGGTGGCCGAGCTCGTCGAGAGCGGCGGGCGCGTCACGGGAGTGGCGACGGCGACGGGCACGGTGGAGGCGGGGGCCGTGGTCGTGGCGGCCGGCGCCTGGACCGCCTCGCTAGCGCCGGACGCGCCGCCGGTGCGGCCGGTGAAGGGGCAGATCGCCGCGCTGCGTGCCGCCGACCCGGCGCTCGCGCTCACCCACGTGGTCCGCACGCCGCGCTGCTACCTGCTGGCGCGCGCGGATGGCCGCATCGTGCTCGGCGCGACCGTCGAGGAGCGCGGCTTCGACCTGACGACTACGGCCGATGGTGTCTTCCGCCTGCTCGAGGCCGCGCGGGAAATCCTGCCGGACGTCGGCGAGCTCGAGTGGGCCAGCGTCCGCGCCGGCCTCCGCCCCGGGACGCCCGACAACCTGCCCGTCGTGGGCGCGGATCGTCGCGACGGCCTCGTATGGGCGACCGGCCATTTCCGCAACGGCGTGCTGCTGGCCCCGCTCACCGGCGCGCTGGTGGCCGACCTGCTCGAGACCGGCGCCGCCCCGCCCGAGTCGCTCGCCCCGGACCGGTTCGCGGCGGCGGGAGCGACGCGATGAGGGTGCTCCTGAACGGCGAGCCACGCGAGCTCGACCACGGCGCCACCGTCTCGGACGCCGTCCAGGCGACAGGCGCGCCGGCGACGCGCGGGGGCATCGCCGTGGCCGTGGAGGGCGAGGTCGTGCCGCGCGGTCGCTGGTCCGAGGAGCGGCTGAGCGAGGGCCAGCGCGTCGAGGTGCTGCAGGCGGTGCAGGGTGGCTGACCAGCTGACGATCGCCGGCCGCGCCTTCGAGTCGCGGCTCATCATCGGCACCGGTGGGTTCCGCAGCCTGGACGTGATGGGGCGGGCGGTCGCCGAGTCCGGCGCCGAGATGGCGACGGTCGCAATGCGCAGGATCGACCCGGGCGCCGAGGGGTCGGTGCTCGACGTGCTCCAGGACCAGGGCCTCTTCGTGCTGCCCAACACGGCCGGGTGCTTCACCGCGCGCGATGCCGTCACCACGGCGCGGCTCGCACGCGAGGCGCTCGGGACCGACTGGGTCAAGCTCGAGGTGATCGGCGACGACCGCACCCTGCTGCCGGACCCGGTGGAGCTCCTGGACGCCGCCGAGGTGCTCGTGGCCGAGGGCTTCACGGTGCTGCCGTACACGAGCGACGATCCCGTGCTGGCGCAGCGCCTCGAGGCGGCCGGCTGCGCGGCCGTGATGCCGCTCGGCTCGCCCATCGGCAGCGGGATGGGCATCCGCAACCCGTACAACCTGCGCCTGATCGTGGAGAGCGCGGCGGTCCCGGTCATCCTGGACGCTGGCGTGGGCACCGCGTCCGACGCGGCGATGGCAATGGAGCTGGGATGCGACGCGGTGCTGCTCGCAAGCGCGATCTCGCGCGCGGAGGACCCGGTCGCGATGGCGCGCGCGATGCGCCTGGCGATCGAGTCGGGCAGGCTCGCGCGCGGCGCGGGCCGGATCCCGCGCCGCCTCTACGCAGAGGCCTCGAGCCCGGTGGAGGGCGTGCCGGAGCTGACGTGACCCACGGCCAGCTCGAGCCCATCTCGCCGGACGCTCTGGCCGACCGCTGGCTGGAGGCGTGGGCGACGGGCCGCTTCGGGCCCGTGTGCACCGTGGACGTCCATTACGAGGACCCGACGACGCGCGAGCCGCTCGCGGGACTCGGGTCGCTCGAGGCTCACTCGCGCGAGCTTCGCGCGGCGTTCCCCGACCTGCGCCTCGAGCGCACCGGCCCGCGCGTGGGCGACGAGCACTACGCGTGCGTGCCCTGGCGCGCCGCGGGCACGCACCGCGGCCAGCTCGCGGCGCTGCCCGGAAGCAACCGCTTCGTGACCCTGCACGGGGTCCACTTCGTGGAGCTGACGGACGGGCGCGTGCGCCGCGCGCGCGGGTTCTTCGACCTCTACGACGTCGCCATCCAGCTGGGCCTCATACCGGGCCGCGGCAGCCTCGGCGAGACCGCGCTGCTCCTGCTGCGCGGCTTCGGGCTACGGCGCTAGGAGCGCGGCGAAGCCGCGCGGTCACGCGAGCCGGATGCGAGCATGAACATCAGAACGCGGGGCCGGATGCCCCGCGGAGCTACTCAACTGTGAAGCTGCCGGCCTGACCGGGGTGGATCGTGCAGACGTAGTCGACCGTCCCGGCCACGTCGGCCGTCAGCTCGAACGTCCCGCCCGGCTCGATGTTGCCGGAGTCGAAGTCCCCGCCCGGCCCACCGTCCTTCGTGACCGTGTGCGGAAGGTCGTCCGAGTTCGTCCAGACGATCGTCGAGCCGGCCGGCACCGTGACCTCGGCAGGCTCGAAGGAGATCGAGGGGATGTCCACGTCGACGGTCTCCCCGCCGGCCGGGGCGCCACCGCCCTCGTCGTCATCGGCGGGCGCCTGCGTGGTCACGTCGGCACCGCCGTTCCCGCTATCACCCCCGTCGTCGTCATCGTCACCGCCGCAGGCGGCAAGGGTCAATGCGAGACAGGCGATGAGGAGAACGAGAAGCTTCTTCATGGCGCGCAGACTAGCGCGCGACGAGCAGCTCGAGCAGGGCCTTCTGCGCGTGCAGGCGGTTCTCCGCCTGGTCCCAGACCGCCGACTGGCGTCCGTAGAGCACGCCGGCGGTGATCTCCTCGTCCACGTGCGCGGGCAGGCAGTGCAGCGCGATGGCGTCGTCGGCCGCGCGCGCAAGGAGTGTCTCGTCCAAGCGGTACGGCTCGAGCAGCTCTCGCTTCGACTGCCCGTCGGTGTCGCCCATGCTGAACCAGACGTCGGTGTAGACCGCATGCGCGGCCTCGACGGCCTCGGCCGGGTCGGTCGTCACCGTGGCGGCCCCGACCGGCTGCGGCGCGAGCTGTGCGGGCGTCGCTACCGCCACCTCGAGGCCGACCTTGGGCGCCAGGATCATCAGCGAGTGGGCCACGTTGTTCCCGTCGCCCACGTAGGCCAGCTTGAGCCCGGCGAGGCGCCCGAAGCGCTCCTTGAGCGTGAGCAGGTCGGCGAGCGCCTGGCAGGGATGGTGGTCCGCCGTAAGCATGTTCACGACCGGGACGCTCGCGTGCTCGGCGAGCTCTGCCACGGGGCTGTGGGCACCGGTGCGCACGCCGATCGCGGCGACGTAGCGCGAGAGGACGAGCGCGGTGTCGCGCACCGACTCGCCGCGACTGAGCTGCATCTCCCCCTCGCGCAGCACCACGGCGTGGCCGCCCAGCTCGTGGACGCCGACCTCGAACGAGATCCGTGTGCGCGTGGAGGGCTTCTCGAAGATCAGCGCGACGCTGCGTCCTGCCAGCGCGCGTGACACCGAGCGGTCGGCCTTCAGCTCCGCCGCGCGGTCGAGCAGGGCCGTGAGCTCGTCGCCCGTAAGCTCCTCGCCGGTGAGGAAGTGGCGCGTCACCTGGGCATCGTAGATGGCCGCGCTCACCGTCCTCACGTGGAACCTCTTCCACGGCCGCGACCATCCGCCGGCGGACTCGCCCACGCACGCCGAGGTCAATCGCGTGCTTCGCGACGAGTTCGCCGACCTGCTCGCGCGCGAGCCGTGGGACGTCGCCTTCCTGCAGGAGGCGCCGCCGCACTGGCTGCGCCCGATCGCCCGGCGCGCCGGCGCTCACGGCGCGTCGGCGCTCACGTCGCGGAACCTCGGCGCGTTCGCGCGCCGGCGCCTGGCCGAGTTGAACCCCGACCTGATCGCGTCGAACGAGGGCGGCTCCAACCAGGTGCTCGTGCGCGGCGGCTGGGGCATCGCGGAGACCCGCCGGCTCACCCTTACGCTGCTCCCCGAGCGGCGGCGGCTCCTGTGGGTCCGGCTCGCGCATCCCGACCACGGCGAGGTGACCGCTGCGAACCTCCACGCGACGGCCGGTGACCGGCCGGGTGCCGAGCGTGACGTCCTGAAGGCCGCCCGCGCGGCGTGTGCGTGGTCGGCGGCGACACCGCTCGTATTCGGCGGCGACCTGAACATGCGAATGACGGAATCGCCCGGTGCGTTCGCGCTGCTCGAGCGCGACCTCGGCCTGACGGGGGCCCTGCCCGGCCGCGCGATCGACCATCTGCTCGCCCGTCGGCTGCAGGTCCTCGAGGCTCCGCGCGCGCTCACACCCGACCGGCGCGAAGTGAGCGTCACGGAGGGCCAGGTGCGCCTCTCCGATCACGCGGCCGTCGTCGCGGCGTACGCCCTAGGATCCGCCGCGACCACGAGCCGACGAGGAGAGTGATGGCGCAGGCGAAGAAGTCGTCCGCACGGAAGTCGAGCGCGAAGAAGACGGCCACGAAGAAGAAGTCGTCGGCGCGTACGTCGACCGCGAAGAAGAAGTCGAGCGCGAAGAAGACGCCGGCGAAGAAGAAGACCGCCGCGAAATCCCAGCAGGACTTCTCGGGCAAGTCCGTCGCCGAGCTGCGCAAGGCCCTCACCGAGCGGCTCGTCGAGCCGCTCAACCTCGTGATGCTCTCGCGCGACCGGATCGAGGAGACGGTCGAGGAGGCCGTTGCGCGCGGATCGATGACGCGCGACGCCGCCCAGGATCTGGTCAGCGGCCTGGTCGAGCGGGGCCGCCGCCAGACGTCGGACGTCCTCAGCGACCTCGAGCAGCTGCTCGGCCGTGGCCGGCCCAGCCGCCGCGCGGACGTCGCCGCGCGGGCGCGCAGGCAGGTGGGTGATGCGACCGCGCGGGCGCGTGACGCCGGCGACACGGTGCTGGTCCAGGCCGACCGCGCACGCCGTGCCGCGGGCGTCGGGCCGACATTCCCGGTCATCGGCTACGACGACCTGACCGCCGCCCAGATCCAGAAGCGGCTCGACACGCTGACACCGGCCGAGCTCCGGAAGGTTCGTGACTACGAGCGCCGCAACGTGAACCGCAAGTCGGTGCTCGACGCGGTCGACGCGAAGCTGGCCTAGTCGAGGAGCGCGGAGAAGTCGAGCTCGGCGCCGGTCAGGCGTCGCAGCAGCTCGTCGGCGTTCTCCCGTTGGCCGGTGCGCCAAAGGTCGCGCAGCCACGCCCCGGCGCGCGGCTCCTCGAACCAGAGCTCGCCGAACCGCTCGCGTAGCTCGCGGCTGAGGTGGGTCTCGAGCGCCCAGGCGCGCAGGTACGCCGCCACGTAGAAGAACGGGTCCACGTCGTTCAGCCACGGCGCGGCGGGCCAGTCCACACCGACGGCGTCCGAGAGGCGACGCGCGTAGACCTGGCCGAGCCCGTCCGGCTCCCCGTCGCCCTGGAGCTCGAGCTCGTAGGACAGCTTCGCGCAGTATCGGCGGAGGAAGACGAGCTTCGACGCCCGGCCGTGCTCGACGATCGGGCCGGGGTCGTCGATCCCCAACCGGCGCTCGAGCCAGGCTGCGTTTGCGCTCAGGTGCATGAACAGGAACGCGAACCCCTCCGTGACCGAGTTGTCGCCGAGGTAGCGGTGCTCGAACGGCAGCCCCGGGTCCACGTGCGAGTAGTGCTCGGCGTGCCCCGCCTCGTGAAGGAGGGTCTCGTAGTCCTCGCGCCCGCCCATGCGCGTGATCACCAGGTACACCTCGGCGGGGACCTGCACCGGCGCGCAGAACGCCCGCGGCGTCTTGTTCGGCCGCGGCTCGGCGTCCACGATCACGTTCCCGGGTGCGGTCCCGTCGCGCAGGCCCAGGCCGGTGACGGTCTCCTCGTAGATGGGGAGCAACCGCTCGGCGGGGAACATCTCGTCTAGCGACGGACCGCGGAAGAAGGCGGGCAGGTCCGCGCGCGCCAGCTCGTCGAAGCCGAGCCCGATCTGGGCGCCCAGCGCCGGCTCGACGATGTCCCGGTAGCGCGGCTCCGTTGCGGCCAGGAACGACTCGGTCTGCTCCGCCAGCGCGCCGAGGTCGATCCCGGACAGCTCCTCCGTCATGGCGCGCACGCTCGGCCATCCGAGCTCCCGGACGAGCTCCCGCGAGCGGTCGTGGACCTCGCGCAGGAGCGGGTTCAGCCGCGTCGCGACGAGCTCGTCGCGGGCGGCCTCGATCGCTCGGCGGCGAGCCGGCTCGAGCTCGTTCGCCTGGACCACGGCCGCCTGACGGAACGGATAGGTCTCGCCGTCGACCTCGACCTCGAGCGCCGCCTCCAGCCGCGCGAGCTCGGCCGACAGCTCCTTCACCGCCTGCTCGATGTAGCCCTCCGCGGCGAACTTGACGAGCTCGCGCGGCGCTTCGGCGCGCAGACGCTCGACCGCCTCGCGCGTGAACAGCGCGGCGTGGCGCGCGTAGATCGGCTCGATCTCGAACTCCTCCTTGAGCCCCGAGAAGTGCCCGTAGTACTCGCGATCGAGAGCGCTCAGGAACGCCTCGGCCTCAGCGCGGTAGTCCTCCACGGTCACGGGTTGCCAGCATAGGTCGCGTGGCACACGCCCCGACACCCACCCGACCCTCCGTCGGCGAGGAGCTCGACGTGCGAATCGAGTCGCTCGCGCACGGCGGCCGCGGAGTCGCGCGTGCGGGCGGATACGTCCTGTTCGTGCACGGCGCGATCCCGGGCGACCGCGTCCGTGTGCGCGTCGTCAAGCGCAAGCGCAGCTACGGCGAGGCGCGCGTGGCCGCGCTGCTCGAGCCGGCGCCCGACCGCATCGAGCCGCGGGGCGCGCACCCGGGCGCCCCCTGGCAGGTCCTGCCGTACGAGCGTCAGCTCGAGGAGAAGCAGCGCCAGGTCGCCGAGGCGTTCGAGCGCATGGGCGGCTTCGAGTCCGCCCCGGTCGAGCCGATCATCCCGGCGGCTGAGCAGTGGCACTACCGCAACAAGCTCGAGTACTCGTTCGGGACCGGCCCGGATGGCGCGCTCGTGCTCGGGTTCCACCCGCCCGGCAACTGGCGCGAGGTCGTCGACGTGGAGGAGGACATCCTCGCGTCGGCCGAGATCGACGCCCTGCGCCGCCGCGTGCGCGACTGGTGCGCCGCGGAGGGCCTGGGCGCCCACGACCGTGAGACCCACTCCGGCTTCCTGCGCAACCTCGTCGTGCGCGAGGCGCGCCGGACCGGGCAGCTCCAGGTCCGCCTGGTCACGAGCCCCGGCGACTTCCGCGCATCGCACTTCGCGGAGGCGGCCGACGCGCACAGTGCGATCTGGACGCGGACGGACGGCCTCGCCGAGGTCACGCGCGACGGCGAGTCCAAGCTGCTCGCGGGCGACGGGGGGATCGAGGAGCGGATCGGCGCGCTCCGCTTCCGGATCTCGCCCGAGGCGTTCTTCCAGACGAACACGGAGATGGCCGAGCGGCTCTACGCGGTCGTGGCGGAGCTCGCGGGCCTGACCGGGTCCGAGCGCGTGTTCGACCTCTTCTGCGGGATCGGGACGATCGGGCTGTCGCTCGCCGCGCGAGCGGGTGAGGTCTGGGGGGTCGAGATCGTCGAGGACGCCGTGGCCGACGCGATCTCGAACGCGCAACTGAACGGGATCGAGAACGCGCGCTTCTTCGCGGGCGACATCAGGACCGCCGCGCGGCCGCTGGTCGAGCAGGCGGGGCAGCCCGACGTCGTCGTCGTGGATCCCCCCCGCGCGGGCCTCTCGCAGAAGATCGTCCGGCGGATCGCCGAGATGGAACCGCGCCGGATCGTCTACGTCTCGTGCAACCCGACCACGCTCGCGCCGAACGCCCGTCAGCTCGTGGACGCCGGCTGGTCGCTCGAGCGCGTCCAGCCGGTGGACATGTTCCCGCAGACGCCGCACATCGAGTGCGTGGCATCACTCCTCCGGTAGGTCGCCCTCGTCCTCGATCGGGACCTGCTCCGCAGCGTGGACGGAGCACAGGTATCGGCCGCCCGACTCGAGCGACGCCTTGATCTCCTCGTCCGTGAGCTTCGCGCCGCACTCCGCGCACTCGCGCTCGATGACGGGGTCGAGGCTTTTCTCTTCGAGGTCCATTTCTAGTCTGCCGAGGAAGCTACGACGTGTGTCACCGGAAGGCCCGTCGCGTGCGCGGCCTTGCGCGGCAGGTCGATGTGGAGCCACTTCGACAGGTGGGTCGGAAGCGTGGATACCACCAGCTCGTCATAGCTCCCCGCGTTCGCGGCGTCCTGCACCGCCGCCACCGGATCGGGGTCGCCCAGCCGTCCCTCCACCTGGAGCCCGGCGTCGCGCAGCTTCGCGACCGCGTTGTCGACGTGACGCTGCTCCGTCGCTCCTGCGTCGTCGGAGCCCGCAGCCTTCGCGAACCCGTGGGCGGAAGGAACGACCAGCGTGAACGTCACGTCGTCCCCCTTGGCAGCCCGTTCCGTGAGCGCCTGCTGAAGCTCCTCGCACTCAGCCGTGCGGTTTGCGACCACCAAGACTTTCGCCATGGCCGCGAGCCTACCGCGCCGCCTAGTAGGGCGGCAGGTCCGCGTACCAGTCCCCGAGCGACCGGAATGCGCGCCAGAAGGACCGCTTCGCGCCCTCGTCGTCGAGCGACGCGTCGATGTCCGGCACGAAGAGGGCGTCGCACATCGGCGTCAGGCGCTGGATCTCGCCCGGCGTTCCCTCGACGGGGCGGCCGAGCGGCACGCCGAGCTCGTTCAGCTCGACGCGGGCGTCCTCGCCCATCACCACGACAATCCGCGGCTGCACGACCGCGATCTCCTCGAGGACGCGTGCCTTGCACTCGGGCGCGGCGAGGTCGGTGTCGGCGACCGGGCACTTCACGAAGACCGTGCCGTAGACCGTCAGCGGGTCGATACCCAGCCGCTTGAAGCTCTTCATCAGCGCCCCGCCGGCGCGGCCGTAGAACGCGACGCCCTCCTCGATCTCCGCCGGGCGTGGCGCATGCTTCAGCAGGAGGATGTCCGCCTGCGGATGGCCCGAGCCGAGGACGGGCATGAGGTTCCCGCGCGGGCACAGGTCGCACTCCTGGATATCGCGCGTCAACTGGTTGAGCTCGCGGATCGCGCGCTCGAGGTACTTCTCTCGGATCTCGTCGTCTGTCGCCGGCACCGCCTCTGCGGATTTCGCCCGGCCGGGGTCGGCTCCTTTTCCGTGCACCGCTACTTGCCGCGGCGACGGCCCTTCGGCCCCTTCGTCTGGATGAACTTGAGCGCCTGGACGTAGAGCAGGCTCTGCTTGCGCCGGATGATGTCCGCCTCGCGCAGCGACTCGAGGAACTCCTCGGGCCCGTCGAAGTCGCGCATCCTGATCTTCACCGAGCCAAGCCCCTGCGCCACGTGGCTGTCGGAGCCCGCGCCCGCAACGATCCGGTACTTGGCGGCGAACCGGGCGGCCTCCTCGTTGAAGGACGAGATCGCGACGCGCGGGTTGAAGACCTCGATCGCGTCTATGTCCTCGACGATGTCAAGCATGTGCTCGTAGTCCGGCACGGAGTGCATACGGTCAAAGGGATGGGGCACGTAGACCAGCCCCCCCTGACGGCGGATCTCGGCGATCGTGTCGGCGAGTGACATGCCGCGCTCGATCTTCTCCTTGATGAAGAGCCCGATCACCTCGCCCTGGTCGGCGGTCTTCACCTCCTCGGCGACGATCACCTTGATCCCGTTCGCGCGCTCGGCCGCCGCGAGCGCACCGGAGATCTCGTTGTGGTCGGTGACAGCGATCGCCCCGAGGCCGGCCGCCTTCGCCGATTCCAGCAGCACGTCGACCGGGGTGGCGCAGTCGTGCGAGTGGTCCGTGTGCATGTGGAGGTCCACGTGGATGTGCTCGCGTGTCGCGAGCCGTTTCCGCACCGCGGGCGCGCCGTCGGGGTCGTGCCGACGCGCGGCCACGCGTCGGTAGACGGCCTCGATCCGGTCCGCGGTGGCCTTCCATTCGAGCTCGGCGTGTGCCGCCCGTCCGCGGTCGTGGAGGCGCTCGCGCAGCGTGGGGTCGGCGACGAGGCGCTGGAGCTGGGCGGCGAGCGTCTCCGCATCGCGCGGTTCGAACAGCAGGCCCCGCTCCCCCTCGTCGAGCGCCTCCTCATATGCCGGCAGCCGCGCCGCCACCGGCACGGCGCCTCCGGCGATCGCGCGCAGCACGTACTGGGGTGCCGGGGCGACGCCGCCCGAGCTCGCCACCGCGATGTCGGCGCGCGCCAAATGCTGCGCCTCCGACCCCTCCGCCGGCCCGGCGAGGGTGACGCGCTGGCGCAGGCCGCGCGGCAGCGTGACCGACCCGAGGTCGTTCGGCAGCCGCGACCAGATCGTCGCGTGCCAGGGGAGGGTCGCCGGCAGCCGGCGCAGCGCACGGAGGAAGGTGCGGAGCGCCGCGCGCTCCTCCTCCATCGAGAAGAGGATGTCCACCATCTCCCGGCCGGGCTGCGATGCGCGTTCGGCGAGGTCGGCCCCCGGCGTGATCACCTCGTAGTCGCCGGGGAAGTGCCGGCAGACCAGGTCGCGCGTCGCCCGGAAGCTGGCCGTGCGCGCATCGAGGCGTCCGAAGAAGAGCTCGACGAATCTCCGCGCGACCTGCGTCGAGAGGACGCGCTCCGTCGCGGAGTGGAACGTCCCCACGTTGAGCGCGCGCGAGTGGCGTAGCGCGGCGGAGGACGCGCTGGGAGCGAACGGCTCGTGGACGTGCACGAAGTCGAACGGCGCGCTCTCGAAGAGCGCCTCGATCGTCCGCGACACGTCGATCGGCAGGGATACGGCGCCGCCACGTCGGCCGCGGACGCTCTGGCCGACGCCGAGCACCTGCGCGCACCCCTCGCTTGCGAACACGCACTCCGGGTCCTCGCGGCAGCCGCGGATCAGCGCCCGCGAGTCGCGTACGAGCTGGCGGGATTCGGAGGGAGCGACCACGACGACCCGGTGGCCGCGCGCGCACAGCTCGTCCGAGACGCGCTCGACGAAGCGGTTTACCTCGTGGTGCTCCTCCCAGGCATACGGCGTGACCTGGGCGATGGAGAAGCTCTCCGGCGGCGTCACGCCGCCGGAGGCTACGCCGTTTCCTTGACCTTGACCTTCGCGCCGCCCGGCAGCTTCGGAGCGCCGCCGTACTGCGCGATGAAGTCCTCGGTGTCCTGGCGCGCGACCGGGTCGGGAACCTGGACCGGCGGGGACTTCATGAGGTACGAGCTCGGCGCCTCGAGCGGGCCGCCGAGGCCGTGGTTCAGGGCGATCTTGCAACAGCGCACGGCGTCGGTGACGATGCCGGCCGAGTTGGGGGAGTCCCAGACCTCGAGCTTCATCTCCACGTTCAGCGGGACGTCGCCGAACGACTGGCCCTCGACGCGGATGTGCGCCCACTTGCGGTCGGTCAGCCACGGCACGTAGTCCGACGGGCCGATGTACACGTCGTCCGCGGGCAGCTCGTGGTCCATGATCGACGTGACCGCGTTGGTCTTCGAGATCTTCTTGGACTCCAGGCGCTCGCGCTCGAGCATGTTGTAGAAGTCCATGTTGCCGCCGACGTTCAGCTGCGACGTGCGCAGCATCTTCACGCCGCGGTCGTGGAACAGGCGGGCGAGCGTGCGGTGCACGATGGTGGCGCCGACCTGCGACTTGATGTCGTCGCCGACGATCGGCAGGCCCTTCTTGATGAAGCGATCGTTCCAGTACTTCTCGCGGGCGATGAAGACGGGGATGCAGTTCACGAAGCCGCAGCCGGCCTCGAGGACCTGCTCGACGTACCACTTGGTCGCCTGCTCCGAGCCGACCGGCAGGTAACAGACGAGCACGTCCGCCTTGGTCTCCTTGAGGATCCCGACGATGTCAGCGGTCGGGCCCGGGGCCTTGGTGATCTTCTGCTTGAGGTACTTGCCGAGGCCGTCGTGGGTCATCCCGCGATGGACCTTCACGCCGAGCTTCGCGGGGACGTCCTCGGCGAAGCGCATCGTGTTGTTCTGGCCGGACCAGATCGCCTCGCCGAGGTCCTTGCCGACCTTGTCCGAGTCGATGTCGAACGCGGCGGTGAACTCGATGTCGCGGACGTGGTAGCCACCGAGGTCCGTGTGCATCAGGCCGGGGACGGGCTCGTCGGGGCTTGCGTCCTTGTAGAAGTGGACGCCCTGGACGAACGCCGAGGCGCAGTTGCCGACGCCGATGATGGCGACGCGGACCTTGTCCTGCTGGCGGCCGGCGCCGTTGGGGGAGGCGCCGTTGCCGGCGCCGTTGGTGGTACTCACGTTTCTTCTTGCCTCCTGGTCAACAAGCTCGGGGCACAGAACCCCGCAGGCCCCAAGGGGTTACGTACCCTTGAGCGCCGCGCGCACATGGAAGATGCGCTGGAAGACGGTGACGATGCTCAGGACGGCCAAGACGTACACGGCCGGCTCGAGCAACGCGAAGTCACCAAGTGAAGCACCCTTGGCGAAGAGCAACCCGATGGAGAGGATCACGACCCTCACCGCCCGGGGCGCGATCCCCACGTCTCCTGTTACCCCCAAAGCCTCCGCACGAGCGCGTGTGTAGGAGACCATGACGGAAGCCAGCACCGCGATGACGGTGGCCG
>DASPHG010000047.1:0-2939 GCA_035629775.1 Thermoleophilaceae bacterium
GAGCGGATCACCGCGATGACGCGCCTGGACGAGAACCGCGCGGTCGCGCTGCTCGCCCAGAAGCTCGGCGTGAGCGTCGACGACGTCAACGACCTCGTCGTCTGGGGCAACCACTCCCCGTCGATGTTCCCCGACCTCTTCAACGCGAAGGTCAACGGCGAGCCCGCCGTCGATCAGGTCGACATGGACTGGTATGAGAACGAGTACATCCCGCGCGTGGGCAAGCGCGGGGCCGAGGTCATCGAGGCCCGCGGGGCGTCGTCGGCGGCGTCCGCGGCCAATGCCGCGATCGATCACGTTCGCGACTGGGTCGCCGGCGCGGACGGGCTGCGTTCGATGGCCGTCGCGTCCGACGGCTCCTACGGCGTGGCGGAGGGCATCATCTCGAGCTTCCCGGTGCGCTGCGAGGGCGGCGCCTACGAGATCGCGCAGGACCTCGAGGTCGGCGAGTTCGCGCAGGGCAAGATCGATGCCACGGTCAAGGAGCTGACCGACGAGCGCGCCGCGGTCAGCAAGCTGGACCTCATCTGAGGCCCTGAGCGTCCGGCGGCCCGCTTGACCGTCCCGCGCGGCCAGTCACGGGGATCTCACCGTGACCGACCTCGTGGACAGTGACTTTGTAGCGAGTCACACATACTCGGGCCGCGCCCACCCGGGCGCGCGGTCCGAGCCCGCGTGCTCGCCGGAGGCTACGCGGCCTCCTTGGGATGCCAGCCGCGACCGTCCTTCTTGACCAGGCCGTCGTCGGCCAGGCCCGGGAGCACCCTGTAGAGGTAGTTCTGCTTGATGCCCATCTGCTCGGCGATCTCCGGAATCGTGATGCCGGGCTTGTTGCGGACGAGCGCCAGCGCCTCGGCGCCCCGCGTGCCGGTGCCCTTGGGCCGGCCGCGGCGACCGGTGCCGCTGCCGTTGCTCCTGGCGCGCTTGGGCGCCGTCTGTGTGCGAGCGCGCCGCCCGACGGTGGCGGTGCTCGCGCGGCCCCCCGGCGCGTTCGCCGGGACGCCGTCGAGTGCCGCCGCGGCAGCCTCGAGACGCTGGTACTCATCGACAAGCGGCTTGAGTTCTTTCAGCCGCGAGGCGATCTCGCTTCGTTTCTCATCAAGGAAGTCTGCCATTACGTTTCCCCGTTCAGGCATAGTGACAATTACCATCACAGAGCCTAGACCATGGAGAGGTCGGACGGCACGGTACGTGGCCGTTTTTTAATGGCCTCCCTCGAGGATCTCCCTCAGGCGGCGTAACGAGGCGTTTGCCTCCTTTTCGGGAATTCCGCCCATCATGACCCGCGAGGCGGCGGCCCCGAGCGGCCCGAACGGGGTGCGAAACTCGTTGCGGTAGTTGAAGTGCGTGCGCCCGTCGCGCGCGCTGAGGCGGTTCTCGGTGATGGCCTTCGCGCGGGCCGGACCGGCCCCTTCCCAGCGCGCGTAGCGCGGCGCGTCGAGCTCCTCGAGCCTCCATTGGACCTTGAACGGCACCCCGCGCAGATGCAGCGTCTGGCTCATGCGAAAACCGGGGCGCAGCGGCCCCGGGTCGACGTGATCGATGCGGTCGACGATCGTCACCCATTCGGCCATGCGGGCCGGGGCCATGATCGTGTCCCAGACCTCTTGGATGGGCGCATCGATGTCGATGCTGGCGATCACGATGGACACGGGAGGCAGAACCTAGCGGCTGCCCGCGCGTGCGGCGGTCGCGGCCCTCATCGCGCCGCCAGCGGCTCGTGGGACTCCCACTCGCGCAGCGCCCGCTCGACCGCGCGGTCGAAGCGGTGAAGGCGCACCCCGAGCAGTCCGGCGGCGCGGTCGTCGCGCGGCAGCAGATCGCCCGCCAGGCTCTCCATGAGCGGCGCGATGAAGCCCGTGTCCTCACCGGCGATCGCGGCGGCGATCGGTGCCACCAGCGGCGTCGCGTTGCGTGCGAAGCGCAGGGTGCGCCGATGCACGAGCATGAGGTCGGCGATGCGCTCGATCATCTCGCCGTAGGTCAGGACGTCGGGCCCGGCGATATCCAGTGACAACCCGCCGACCGCGTGCGGCGTCGTCGCGGCCGCGAGCAGGAACGCCCCGACGTCGCGCCCGTCGATCGGCTGCGTGCGATGCTCGCGCCACGGCGGCAGCGTGAGGACGCTCATCCGCTCGACGAGGTGGACCATGAAGCGAAACGAGCGCGACCGCGCGCCGATCACGATCGAGGCGCGCAGCGCGACCGCCTCGGGCAGGCTCGCGAGCAGGATCCGCTCGACCTCCAGGCGGCTGCCCAGGTGACGCGACAGCCCCTCCCCCTGCGGCACGAGACCGCCGAGGTAGACGACGCGGCGCACGCCGGCGCGCCCGGCCGCCGCGGCGAAGTTCTCCGCGGCCGCGCGCTCGTTGTCCTCGAACCCGCGGCCGTCGCCCTCCATGGAGTGAATGAGGAAGTACGCGACGTCGATCCCGTCGAGCGCCGCCTCGAGCCCCGCCCCCGTGATCGCGTCGCCGCGCACGAAGTCCAGCGCGTCGGGCACGCGTGAGGGATCGCGGCCGAAGCCGCGCACATCGTGGCCGGCCTTCGTCAGCGCGGGGGCGAGCGCGGCTCCGATCGAGCCGCTCGCGCCGGTGAGCAGGATCCGCATGGAGTGTTCATCGTCGCCTATCGCTGGATGGATCAAACGCGTGCGGGGGGCGGGGGAAAGGGGACCGAGCCGGCCCTTCGGGTGATTTCCTTGCTCGGCCCCCTTTCCCCCGCCCCGCGACGTTTCGCTGACCAAGCACGGTTGGGTGTGGCGGATCGTTCGCGCTGTACGCGAACCATTCGCCACGCGCGCATGGCACGGCACCAGATGGACGGTGCCCGCTCTCGATCCCGCCGAGCGTTCGGCTCGAGCGCTGCTATGGAGGCGAAAGCAGGTGCGAGCGGACGCGTAGTGGACACTCGATCTCGCCCGGTCCTTCGATCCGCAC
>DASPHG010000048.1:0-42204 GCA_035629775.1 Thermoleophilaceae bacterium
GCACACCACCGGCCGCTACTGGGCTCCCGGCGCGGTGCTCGACGAGCTCGAGGCCTCTGAGCAGGTCGTGCTGCGCTACGCCCCGGGGCACAACTTCAACGGCTCGGCGCGCGACATCGCCGGCGTGTGCAACCCGGAGGGCAACGTGATGGGCCTGATGCCGCACCCCGAGCACGCCGTCGACATCCTCACGGGCTCCGTCGACGGGCTGAAGCTGATCGGCGTCGCCGCATGACGGTCCTCTCCCGCCACCGCGAGCTGGGGCTGACCGACTCCGAGTACGAGCTGATCGTCGAGAAGCTCGAGCGCGACCCGAACGAGGTCGAGCTCGCCGTGTTCAGCCTGATGTGGTCCGAGCACTGCGGCTACAAGCACTCGCGGCGGCTGCTCCAGACGCTGCCGGCGGAGGGCCCGCACGTGCTGATGGGACCGGGTGAGAACGCCGGCGTGGTCGACGTCGGCGACGGGCTGGCGGTGGCCTTCAAGGTCGAGTCGCACAACCATCCGAGCGCGGTCGAGCCGTTCCAGGGAGCCGCAACAGGCGTGGGCGGCATCCTGCGCGACATCTTCGCCGTTGGCGCGCGCCCCATCGCGATCCTCGACTCGCTGCGATTCGGCGAGCTCGACTCGGCCCGGTCGCGTTACCTGCTCGACCACGCCGTCGCCGGCATCGGGCACTACGGGAACTCGATCGGCGTCGCCACCGTGGGCGGCGAGATCTACTTCGAGGGGCCGTACGAGCAGAACTGCCTCGTGAACGCCATGTGCCTGGGGCTCGCGCCGAAGGACAAGATGATCCGCAGCGCGGCGGCGGGGGTGGGCAACGTGATCGTCCTGTTCGGTGCGCTCACCGGCCGGGACGGCATCGGCGGCGCGTCCGTCCTGGCCAGCGCCGAGCTGGGCGAGGACGAGGACAAGCGCCCGAGCGTCCAGATCGGCGACCCGTTCGAGGAGAAGAAGCTGCTCGAGGCGTCGCTCGAGCTGCTGGACGCCGGCCTGCTCGCCTCGCTCCAGGACCTCGGCGCCGCCGGCCTGACCTCGAGCTCCTCCGAGATGGCCTCGAAGGGCGAAGTCGGGATCGAGATCGATGTCGACAGCGTGCCGCTCCGCGAGGCCGACATGGAGCCGTTCGAGGTCATGATCTCGGAGTCGCAGGAGCGGATGCTGTGCGTGGTCGAGCCGGCCAAGCTCGACGCGGTGCTGGCCGTCTGCGAGAAGTGGGAGGTGCGCGCGACCGCGATCGGGACCGTCACCGACGACCGCCGGCTGCGCGTCCTCTCGGGCGGCGAGGTGGTGGGCGACATGCCGGTCGAGGCGCTCGTCGACGACTGCCCGGTCTACGACCTCGAGCCCGTCGCGCCGGCCGAGCCCGTCTACCCGGCGCCGCGCGCCGTGCTCGACGGCGGCGAGTCGCCCGCCGACACGCTGCTCGCGCTGCTGGGCTCGCCGAACATCGCCTCGAAGCGGTGGGCGTTCGAGCAGTACGACTGGCTGGTCGGGTCCCGCACCACGCGCCGGCCCGAGGAGGCCGACGCCGCGGTTCTGATGCTCGAGCCCGACGGCGGTACCGGCGCGATCGCCGTCTCGATCGACGGGAACGGCCGCCGGGTGGCGTGCGACCCCTACGCCGGCGCGGTCGAGGCGGTGCTCGAATGCGCGCGGAACCTCGCGTGCGTCGGCGCGGAGCCCCTCGGGCTCACGAACTGCCTGAACTTCGGCAACCCCGAGAAGCCGCACATCGCCTGGCAGCTCACACGCGCGGTCGAGGGGCTACGCGATGCCTGCCTCGCCGTCCGCGCGCCGGTCGTGGGCGGCAACGTGTCGCTGTACAACGAGGGCGGCGGCGGCCCGATCTACCCGACCCCGGTTGTTGGGATGGTGGGCAAGCTCGCCGATCCGGCGACCGTCCCGTGGAGCGCGTTCCGTGCGGAGGGACACGTGATCGCGCTCGTCGGCCCATTCACCCCGTCGCTCGCCGGCTCCGAGCTCGAGAAGCTCCAAGGCCGCCTGTCGAGTGAGCTGCCGCAGTTCGACCTGGCCGCCCAGGCCGCGGCGATCGACGCCATCCGCGCGGCAGTTCGCTCGGGCGCCGTCGCCACCGCCCACGACGTCTCCGAGGGGGGCCTGGCGTGCGCGCTGGCCGAGTGCGCGATCTGGAGTGGCATCGGGGCGACGGTCGAGCTCGAGCTGAGCGGGGGCCTCGAGGGCGCACCCGTGGACCACGTGCTGTTCGGCGAAGGGCCGGGCGGCGTGCTCCTCGCGGCGCCGCGGGAGGAGCTCGAGAAGCTCGAAGAATCCCTGCGTCCGCACGGTTTTCTGATCGTCGGCGAGACGGGGGGAGACCGGCTCGCCATCACGGCTGGCGTTGCTACGCTCTCCGTGCCGGTGTTGGCTGCGCACGACGCCCACGAGCGGTCACTGCCGAGCCGGTTCGAATGACTCACTCTGAGCCCATTCCCGAGCGCGATGGACCTCGCGATGAGTGCGGCGTCTTCGGGGTGTACGCCCCGGATTCGGACGTCGCCCGCTTGGCCTACTTCGCGCTCTACGCGCTCCAGCATCGCGGCCAGGAATCGGCGGGCATAGCCACCTGCGAGAACGGCCACATCATGACCCTGCGCGAGCTGGGCCTCGTGTCGCAGGTCTTCGACGAGGCGAAGCTGCAGGCGCTCACCGGGTCGATGGCGGTCGGCCACGTCCGCTACTCCACGACCGGCTCGTCCGCGTGGGAGAACGCTCAGCCGGTGTATCGCTCGGATCGCCGCGAGGTGGCCCTCGCCCACAACGGCAACCTGATCAACGCGCTCGAGCTGCATGAGGAGCTGTCCGGGCGCGGGGTCGACTTCCGCTCGACCTCCGACTCGGAGCTGATCGCCGCGATGCTCTCGACGCACGAGGCGGACACGCTCGAGGACGCGCTCGAGGACGTGATGCCGCGGCTCGAGGGCGCCTTCTCGACGGTCGTGATGACGAACGACTCGGTCGTCGCCTTCCGCGACGGCGCCGGGCTGCGCCCGCTGGCCCTCGGCCAGGTGGGAGACCGCTACTGCGTGGCGTCGGAGAGCTGCGCATTCGACATCATCGGCGCGAAGTTCCTGCGCGACGTCCAGCCGGGCGAGATGGTCTCGCTGTCCGAGCGCGGGATCGAGACCAGGCAGGTCATCACCGGCCAGCGGCGCTCGTTCTGCGTCTTCGAGCACATCTACTTCGCCCGGCCCGACTCGATGCTCGAGGGCAACCGCACGCAGGTCTCGCGGCGCAAGATGGGCGAGATCCTCTGGCGCGAGGCGCCGGTCGACGCCGACGTCGTGATCGCGGTGCCCGACTCGGGCAACCCCGCCGCGGCCGGATACGCGAAGGCGTCCGGCATCACGCGCGACGACGGGCTGATCAAGAACCGCTACGTGGCGCGGACGTTCATCCAGCCCGGCCAGGAGCTTCGCAAGCACGGCCTCCGGATGAAGTTCAACCCGCTGCCCGAGGTCGTGCGCGGAAAGCGTCTCGTCGTGGTGGACGACTCGATCGTGCGCGGCAACACGACGCGCCAGATCGTGAAGATGCTGCGCGACGCGGGCGCGACCGAGGTGCACATGCGGATCTCGGCGCCGCCGATCCGCTACCCCTGCCACTACGGCGTGGACATGTCCACGTCGGAGGAGATGGTCGCCCACGGCCGCACGGTCGAGGAGATCGCGAAGGAGCTCGGCTGCGACTCGCTCGCCTACCTGTCGCTCCAGGGCGTCTACGAGGCGATCCGCTCGACGCGCGAGACCCACTGCGACGCCTGCTTCACGGGCGAGTACCCGCTGGAGCGCACGGACGCCGCCAACGGCAAGTTCGCGCTCGAGGCGAAGGTGCCCATCCGGGCCTAGGGATGGCCCCTCGTCTGACCTTCGCGAACGTCGCCGCGCTGCTAGCACTGGTCGTCGCGCTCGGAGGCGTAACGATCGCCTCGATCCCGGGCCCGGACGGCAAGGTGAGTGCCTGTTTCAAGAAGCGTTCGGGGGCCCTGCGCGTGATCGATCCCGACCGCACCAAGGGCCGGAAGAAGCTGCGCAAGTGCGTTCGGGGCGAGAAGCCCGTGTCGTGGAGCCAGCGTGGGCCGGAGGGGCCGCCCGGCCCGCAGGGTGCGACCGGGCCAGCCGGACGCGACGGAGCGGGAGGCGGCGACAACTTCCAAGGGGCGACGGCAGGAGGGGACCTCATCGGCACCTATCCGAACCCGACTCTGCGCGACGGCGCCGTGACCGGCGCGGACGTCGACGAGTCGACGCTCGGGCGCGTGCCCCTGGCAACGGACGCGGCCACCCTCGGTGGCATCGCCCCAACCGGGTTCCTCGATTCGAGCCGCGTTCTCTACGGGGAGGCCGAGGGCAACCTGAACTCGTCGCAGGTGGTGCTGGCGTGGCCGGAGGCGGGCATCCGAATCTTGAACGACAGGGACAGCGACCAGTCGAGCGAGGTCCGGCTCAATGTGCTGGACGAGCCGAACTGGATCATCCGGCGCGGCCATGACGGCGGCAGCCACGTGGCCATCGACGGGCCGGGCTCATCCACGCAGTTCGGCGGGCCCGCGGCCCGCGCGCTCAACCACTTCGTCGTCTTCCGCGTCAGCGGGGGATTCGCCATGATCGTCGACTGCTTCGACGTCAACGGCGACATCCGCTGCATCGCGACGACGTCGTCCTAGGCGCGCGACTGCAATACCCTCGGGCTCATGAAGCTCGAGGGCATCCACCACATCACGTGCATCACCGGCGACGCGCCGCGCAACGTGGACTTCTACGCCCGCGTCATGGGCCTGCGCATGGTCAAGAAGACCGTCAACCAGGACCAGCCCACGATCTACCACCTCTTCTACGGCGACGAGGAGGGCGCGCCCGGGCATGACCTGACCTTCTTCGAGTACCCCGGGGCCGCGCCCGGCAAGGCGGGCGCCGGCATGGTCCATCGGCTGATCCACCGCGTGGGCTCCGCCGACACGCTCGACTATTGGGCCGACCGGCTCGGGGGCGAGAGCGTGGACACACAGCGCGAGGACGGCTCGCTGGTATTCGCCGACCCGGAGGGGCTCGAGCACGAGCTGGGCGTCTTCGAGGTGCCGGACCCGCCGCTGATCGCGCACCACTCGGAGGTGCCCGACGAGCACGCGCTCCAGGGGTTCGAGGCCGTGCGCGCGTATCACGCCGACCCCGAGGCCAGCCGCGGCCTCCTCGAGGAGGGGCTCGCCTTCGAGCAGCGCTCGGACGCCGAGTGGGAGGCGCGTGGGCAGCAGCGCGGCGGCCGGATCCTCTACGACCGGACGGAGGCGCGCGGCGAGGCCGGCGGCGGCACCGTCCACCACGTGGCGTGGTCCATGGGGATGGACGAGAAGGAGGAGTGGCGCGAGCGAGCGATCGCCGCGGGCGCGCACGCCACGCCGATCATCGATCGCTTCTGGTTCCGCTCGATCTACTTCCGCGAGCCGAGCGGCGTGTTGTTCGAGCTGGCCACGAGGGGTCCCGGCTTCACGGCAGACGAGCCGCTCGACACGCTCGGCGAGGCGCTCACGCTGCCGCCCGACTACGAGCACATGCGCGAGCAGCTCGAGGGCATCCTGACGCCGCTGCCCGACCCCACGCAGTGGCGCCCCGCGAAGACCTCGGACGTTACGTAACAACCCGTTCACGGGCGCCCGGATCCCGCTGCCCGCGCCGCTACTGTGGCCGCGTGGACCTCGACCGCGCGCTGAACGACCTCTTCGGCTTCCCTGCCTTTCGGCGGGGGCAGCGCGAGGCGTGCGAGGCCGCGCTCGCGGGGCGCGACGCGCTCGTCGTGATGCCCACCGGCTCGGGCAAGTCGCTCTGCTACCAGCTGCCCGCGTTGGTCGGCGACGACCTCGCGATCGTGGTTTCCCCGCTCGTGGCGCTCATGCAGGATCAGGTCGACGCGCTCCGTGCGCGCGGGCGCGAGGACGTCGCGCTCGTGAACTCGCAGCAGGACGCGGCGACCAACCGTGCGGCGGTCGACGCTGCGGTCGGCGGGTCGCTCCGCCTTCTGTACGTCGCGCCGGAGCGGTTCTCCTCTCCCGGGTTCGTCGACAGGATCAAGGCGGCCCGCGTCGGCCTCTTCGTGGTGGACGAGGCGCACTGCGTCTCCCAGTGGGGGCACGACTTCCGCCCTGACTACTTTCGGCTCGCCGACGCGGCGCGCTATCTCGGGGCGTGCTCGCTCATGGCGTCCACGGCCACGGCCACGCCGCAGGTGGCTGCCGATGTGGTGCGCCGGCTCGGCCTGCGCGAGCCGGTACGCGTCACCACCGGGTTCGACCGGCCCAACCTCACCTTCGGCGTGGTGCGGCCGGCGCCCCACCAGAAGCGCCCGCTCCTGGTCGAGGCCCTGCGCGACGCGGACGCGCGCCCGGCGATCGTCTATGCCGGCACGCGCGCGGGTGCGGAGGAGATCGCCGGGGCGGTGGCGCGCTCGCTGGGTATCACGACCGCCGCGTACCACGCGGGACTCCCGCGCGAGCAGCGCGCAGGGGTGCAGCGCGCGTTCCTCGCCGACGAGGTCGAGGTGATCGTCGCAACCAACGCGTTCGGGATGGGCGTGGACAAGCCGAACGTGCGGACGGTGGTGCACGCGAGCGTGCCGGGATCCCTCGAGGCGTACTACCAGGAGGCGGGCCGCGGGGGTCGCGACGGCCGGCCGGCGCAGGCTCTCCTGCTCGCGGAGAACCGCGACAAAGCGCTCCACGTCCACTTCATCAAGCGCGACGAGCTGACCGCGGCGATGCCGGGCCGGGTGGCCGGCGCACTGCGCGACTTCGCCCGCGAGGACGGCCGCTACGAGCTCGACGGTTGGCGGCTCGAGGCCGCGACGGGATTGAGCGACGAGCAGCTGCGGGCGGTCGTCGGGCATCTCGCGCGCGCGGGCGCGATCGAGCCGCTGCCCGCCGCGCCCGACCGCGTGGTCGGGCGCATCGCCGCGCCGTTCGACGGCCGCGCCGCCGGCGCGTGCCAGGCGTCGATGGGCGACGCGGCGCGCGCTCGCTGGCGCCAATACCGGGACATCTGGGCCTACGTCGAGGACGGCGGATGTCGCCGCAGCCGGATCCTCCGCCACTTCGGCGACCCTGCCCCGCCCGTCGCGGACGGCGCGTGCTGCGACGTGTGCGACTCGGGAGTGCTGCCCACGATGCCCGCGCCCGACCCGGTGTCCGTCGCGTCGCTCGACGAGGCGATCCTGTCGGTCGCGCAGACCGCGAGTCCGCGGGTCGGCCGCACCACTTGCGCGGCGATCCTGCACGGCGCGCGGACGCAGAAGATCGCGAAGAACGCCTACGACTCGCTGCCGGCGTACGGCGCGTCGTCGGAGCTGCGGCGCGTGCAGATCCTCGAGCGGATCGACGAGCTGATCGACGACGGGAAGCTCGCCACATCACGCGGGCCGTACCCGGTGCTCTCGGTCGCCTCGTGAGCTTCGCGGTCGCGGTCCTCGTCTCCGGGACCGGCTCGAACCTGCAGGCGTTGATCGACACGGCCCACGGCCGCGACGGCATCGAGATCGTCGGCGTGGTGTCGAACAAAGCCGAGGTGCCGGCGCTCCAGCGCGCGGCCGACGCCGGGATCGAGACGGCGGTGTTCGGTGTCGCGGACCATCCGGACCGCGCCGCGCGTGACGACGCGATCGCGGACTGGCTCGAGGCGCGCGGGGTCGAGCTGGTCGTCCTCGCCGGCTTCATGGAGATCCTCAGCGCCGGGCTGATCGAGCGCTACCGGGGTCGGATCGTGAACGTCCACCCGTCGCTGTTGCCCGCCTTCCCGGGGCTCCGCTCGATCGAGCAGGCACTCGACTACGGCGTCCGCGTCACCGGCGTGACCGTCCACTTCGTGGAGGAGGGCGTCGACTCGGGGCCGATCATCATGCAAGAGGCGTTCGCGCTTCCGTACCATCGCGATATCGAGGCTGTCGAGACACGCATCCACCAGATCGAGCACGAGCTCCTGCCGCGCGCCGTCAGGCTGATCGCCGCCGGCGGAGTCGAGGTGGACGGGCGCCAGGTGCGGGTGAGCGATGGCGAGGACTGAGGCGGAGGCGCCGGGCGTGGTCCCGGCCGGGGAGGTGCAGGTCCGCCGCGCGCTCCTCTCGGTGTCGGACAAGCGCGGCCTCGTGGACTTCGCGCGCGGGCTCGCGCAGCTCGGCGTCGAGATCGTCTCCACGGGCGGGACGGCCCGGGAACTGGCGGAGGCGGGCATCGAGACGCGGCCGGTGGACGACTACACGGGCTTCCCCGAGATCCTCGACGGGCGCGTCAAGACGCTGAACCCGAAGATCTACGCCGGGCTCCTCGCGGTTCGCTCGAACGAGGAGCACATGCGGACGATCGACGAGCACGCCATCGAGCCGATCGACCTGGTGTGCGTGAACCTCTACCCGTTCGAGCGCACTGCGGCGATGCGCGGGGTCGACGACGCCGAGGTGATCGAGAACATCGACATCGGCGGGCCCACCCTGATCCGCGCGGCG
This sequence comes from Thermoleophilaceae bacterium, assembly GCA_035629775.1. Lineage (GTDB taxonomy): Bacteria > Actinomycetota > Thermoleophilia > Solirubrobacterales > Thermoleophilaceae > DASPHG01. Next base: position 8,509 of record DASPHG010000048.1, read on the forward strand.
GCGAAGAACCACGCGTTCTCGGCGGTGGTCGTCAGCCCCGAGAGCTACGACGCGGTGCTCGACGAGCTACAGACCTCGGACGGGCGGCTCTCCCAGCAGACGCGAGTCGCCCTCGCGCTCGACGCGTTCGCGTACACGGCGCGCTACGACGCGGCGATCGCGCGCTGGTTCGCCGAGCGCGAGGAGGAGTTCCCCTCGCTCTACGTGCGCGCGTTCGAGAAGGTGCTGGATCTCTCCTACGGGGAGAACCCGCACCAGCGCGCCGCCTACTACGCCCAGACCGGCGCGCGGACCGACCTGCTGTCGATGGTGTCGAAGCTGCACGGCAAGGCGCTGTCGTTCAACAACCTGCTCGACCTGGACGCGGCCCGGCGGCTGGTCGACGAGTTCGAGGTGCCCGCGTGCGCGATCATCAAGCACAACAACCCATGCGGCTGCGCGCTGGGCGGCGGGATCGACGAGGCGTTCAGGAAGGCGCTCGCCGGCGACCCGACGAGCGCGTTCGGCGGGATCGTGTGCTTCAACCGCAAGGTCGACCGCTACACGGCAGAGGCCGTCCACGAGCTGTTCGTCGAGCTGATCTTCGCGCCGGGGTACGACGAGGACGCGCTCGAGATCCTCCAGCAGAAGAAGAACCTGCGGATCCTCGACAACCAGGAGCGGCGCGACTGGCCCGTGTCCGACCACGACATCAAGCGCGTGCGCGGCGGGATCCTGATCCAGCACCGCGACGAGGACATGGAGCTGCGCGACGAGATGCAGGTCGTCACGGAGCGCAAGCCGACCGAGCAGGAGTGGGGCGATCTCCTCTTCGGCTGGAAGGCGGCGAAGCACGTGCGATCGAACGCGATCGTCATGGCCAAGGACCTGGCGACGATCGGGATCGGCGCCGGGCAGATGAGCCGTGTCGACTCGGTGCGGATCGCGATCGAGAAGGCCGAGCAGGGACTCGAAGGCGCCGCGATGGCGTCGGACGCCTTCTTCCCGTTCGCGGACGGTCCCGAGCTGGCATTCGAGGCGGGCGTCCGCGCTGTGATCCAGCCGGGCGGCTCGCAGCGCGACGAGGAGGTCGTCGCCGCGTGCGACGCCGCGGACGTGGCGATGGTCTTCACGGCCCGCCGGCATTTCCGGCACTAGCGCGACCCGGCGCAGGCGGAGTGCCCCCGGCGAGGCTCGAACTCGCGACCCACGGATTAAAAGTCCGTTGCTCTACCAACTGAGCTACAGGGGCGAGCTAAGCCTAGGCCCTGCGAATGGGGTTATGACCCCATGGAGAGCCGTTGCCGGCGGGCCGATCTAGGGGGTGGAAGTCGAGACCCGAGCCCTTACACCGGAGGAACTTTGAGCCCCACGCAGATGATCATCGTCGCAGTCCTCTCGCTGGCCGTCGTGGCCCTGCTGATGGCCCGCCAGCGCCAGCTGGACTAGCTAGACCGAACTCCCCGCAAGGAGAAAGCCGCCGTCCCGATGCCCCGGGCGGCGGTTTTTCGTTGTGGGTCAGCGCGAACGCGACTGGCGGCGCTGCTTGCGGGCGGCCTTCGTCTTCGCCCGCTGCTGGGCCTTCGCGCGAGCCTTGTGGCTGCCGGGCTCATGGCGCCCGTCGCCGCGCCCGGCCAGCGCATCAGCCGCCGCCTGCGCCGGGCGGCCGGTGCCGCGGAGGCGGCGCTTCTTCTTCGGCCGGCCGACGGTCTTTCGCATGTCGCGCACGATCAGGAAGGCGACCACGAAGAAGATCGCACCGGTCGTGCCGATAATCAGCCAGAACGCAGTGCCGCCGAGCCCATCGTCCTCGCCGGTGTCCGTGTCGACCGGCTGGGGCTCCGGTGCGGGCTCCGGCGGCACCGGCACCGGCGTCTGCGGCGCCAGCGGCTCGCGGAGGTCGCCCCCGCTCTGCGCGAGCGCACCCGACGGCGCGGCCATCAAAAGCAGCACGAACAGCGGGAGGAATCGGCTCAGCATGGCCGCGAGGCTAGCTAAAGGTTCGTCAGTCGAGCCAGGCCGGAGACTCAAAGCCGGCATACGCCTGGATAGCGCCGTAAACGTGCTGGACGAGTTGCGTGCTATGAACACGCACCGTCGCCACTCCATAGGGCAGCTTGTCCTTTTTCAGGCCGCTACTCGATGTAGGCCGGGCGTTAATCGTGTGCTTGCGCAGACACGTGCTCGGCAGCTCCAGCGCGTCGAGCCAGTAGCGCTCGACATCCTCGATTGCCCGATCCGGTGCGAGATAGACATTGAGGCTCAGCCGAACTTGGTCATTCTCGACGCCGAGCTTCTCGCGGAGAAAACGACAGAACAACGCGACCAACCCGGCGTCCGAATTGGCGAGCTTCAACGTGTTGCGTGACTTCGCGCCCTCGGCCCAGTAGAGCATGCAGCCGGCGAGATGAAGCAGGTCGCCGTCGATCGCACACGCTCGTCCCTCCGCCTGGTACTGCTCGCGGCGCGCTCTGCACTTGAGGCGCCAGCTTTCAGCCCGTCGCGCGACGGCCTCGCGATCGGCAGGGCCCGTGGGCCCGCCCCGACAGCGGGCGCGCTGCTCCGGCGTGAGGACGATGTCCCTGGTCCACGCATGCGCGGTCGCCGGAGAGATGCCGAGCTCGGATGCAATCCGCTTGAACGACAGTCCATCGCGCCCGCGTAGACGCCGAGCGGTGCGGTAAGCCCCCTTGTTCCTGGGCACGAACATGTGTTCGTACAAAATGACTTATCCGGCGGACGACTAACTGCCTACACTCGTCCGGCCCGGCCCCGTCGTCCAGTGGTTAGGACATCAGGTTTTCAACCTGGGAACGCGGGTTCGATTCCCGCCGGGGCTACTCGGCCGCCGCCGGCGCGTCCTCCTCGGTGTATCCCGCGCACGACGCCGCGAACACCGCGATCGCGACAACCAGGCCGGCCGTGTGGCTCGCCACGATCCCCACGAGCGCGCCGGCCACGCCCCCGGCCAGCGCCGCGAACAACACGAGCGAGCGCGGCAGCGGTAGGAGCGTCGAGGCGACCAGGGCGCACAGGATCCAGGCGATCGGGCCGGACACCATCCCCCAGTCATCGAAGAAGTCGTCGCCGAGCGGCAGCGCGATCAGGATCCCGAAGAGCGCTGCCACGAGGAGGCCCTGGATCAGCGCGGCGCGGACGAAGAGGGACGAGTCCATGCGCCCATCGTAGGGTCCGTCCTAGACTCGGAGCTTGCCGGGCGGTTAGCTCAGCTGGCTAGAGCGCCTGCCTTACAAGCAGGAGGTCGCTGGTTCGAGCCCAGCACCGCCCACTCCCGTGCACGAGACCCCCGCCGACCTCGAGGCCATGCAGGAGCTGCTCGATCGCAGCTACGCGCAGGCGGGCGAGCACCTCAAGCGCATCATCACTCCCGAGCGCCGCCTGACCGCCCAGCAGGCCGCCGACCGGCTGACGGGGATGTGCCTGCTCTCGCTCGCCACCGTCACCGCCGACGGCCGGCCGATCGTCGGCCCGGTGGACGGCCTCTTCTTCCGCGGCGCGTTCCACTTCGGCTCCTCGCCGCGATCCGTCCGCGTCCGGCACATCCGCGCCCGGCCGCACGTGAGCGCGACGCACCTCCCGGCCGAGGAGTTCGCCGTGACGGTCCACGGCCGCGCAGTCCTGGTCGACGTCGGCGCGGAGGAGAACGCCGAGTACCGCCAGGCGCTCCTCGACGTCTACGTGCCCCGCTACGGGCTCGAATGGGAGAAGTTCCTGGACTCTGGAGTGCAGTATGCGCGGATCGAGGCGGACCGCATGTTCACCTTCCACATGCCCTCGGCCGCCTGACTACGATTCGGACATGAAGCCGTTTCGGTACGCGGCGCTCGCCTACGCGCTGCTGGTGTTCCTGATCGCGCCGTCCTGGCTCGCCGCCGACGAGCAGACGGTGCCGCCGCCGACGGCCGACGACGCGGCGGACGAGGCGCAGCCGGCGCCGAAGCCGCCCGTCGAGATCCCGATTGTGGGCGCGGAGGGCGACACCGCCGCACCGGAGCCGGAGCCGGCCGTGAAGCCGGAGCCAAAGGCCGAGCCCGCCGAGAAGGCGCCTAAGCCGGCAGCGAAGCCCCCGCCCAAGGACAAGGACACGTCCGAGCCGGCCGCCGAGGCCGCCGCGACGGCTTCGGTAACGATCCGCGACTACGAGTTCGACCCGCCGACGGTCACCGTCAACGAGGGCGACACGGTCACGTGGACGAACGATGGCCCCACCGTCCACACCGCTACGGCCGAGGACGGCTCATTCGACACGGGCGTCCTGCGCAAGGGCGAGAGCGGGTCGGCGACGTTCACGTCGGCCGGCAAGATCGCCTACATCTGCACACCCCACCCGAACATGAAGGGCACGATCGTCGTGCAGTCGGCGAGCGCGGGCGGCGGGAGCGGCGACGGTGACAGCGGCGACGGCACCGGCGGGACCACGACCGGCAACGACGACGACGGCAGCGGGACGACGGGCGGTTCGAGCGACACCGGCGTGGCCGGCAGCAGCGACACCGCGTCCACCGGCGGCTCGAGCCTGGCGGCCACCGGGTCCGAGACCCTGCTGATCGCCCTTCTCGGCCTCGCAATCCTCGCCACGGGCTTCCTCCTCCGCACGCCCGAAGAGACCTGAGGCACGGCCATGGCCGAGGAGACGATGAACCTCGGCGCGGTCCGGGAGAAGCTCGCGAAGGCCCTGCGGCTTCAGTACCGGTCGGCGCTGCAGTACACCCTGACCGCGGGCAGCATCGTGGGCATCGAGTACCAGGCTGTCGGCGATCGCCTCTGGACCTTTGCTGAGGCGGAGCTGGACGACGCGCGCCGTCTCGTGGAGAAGCTGGCGGCGCTGGATGGTGAGCCACCGGTCCGCGCGCCCGACCTTCGCCACGACGTGGATCCGCGCAAGGCGCTCGAGTGGCTGATCGAGTCCGAGACGGAGGCGATCGAGAGCCTCCAGGACGTCATTCCGGAGACCGGCAAGGAGGGCGCGTCCGAGGCGCTCGAGCACCTTCTCGAGCACCTGATCCTGCGCAAGCAGGGCCAGGTCGACTTTCTGGCCCGCGCCGTCCGCGGCTAGCCGGACGAATCTGCTTGACTGCCGCCTCGTGGCGCGCCTCTCCCAGGTCTTCGTCCCGCGGGACCGCGAGTTCTTCGATCTCTTCGAGGAGGCGGCCGGCAACATCGTCCGCGCGGCCGGGCTCCTCAAGGAGATGATCACCGAGTACCCGGACAAGGCCGACCTCGTCCGCGACATCCTCATCTGCGAGCAGGACGGGGACCGGATCACGCACGAGATCATCCAGCGGATCAACCAGACCTTCGTGACGCCGATCGACCGCGAGGACATCCTCGCGCTGGCCTCGGCACTCGACGACGTCGTCGACTTCACCGAGGAGGCGGCCGACTACTTCGGCCTCTACAAGATCGAGGCGCCCATGGACCAGGCGCTCCAGATGGCGGAGGTGCTCGAGCAGGCGACGCGGCAGGTCCAGCAGACCGTGCCAAGGCTTCGCGAGCTGAAGGACATCTCGCACCACACGGTCGAGATCCACCGGCTCGAGAACGACGGCGACCGGATCGTGCGCGAGGCGATGGCGGCCCTGTTCGACGGCGGCATCGACCCGATGGTCGTCATCCGCTGGAAGGACATCTACGAGAAGCTCGAGCACGCGATCGACTCGACCGAGAAGGTCGCGAACATCCTCGAGGGCATCGCGATCAAGAACTCGTAGCTCTCAGGCGCGCCGCTCGTGGAAAGCGACATCATCCTGGTCATCGTCGTCGCGACGGCGCTGGCGTTCGACTTCACCAACGGTTTCCACGACACCGCCAACGTCGTGGCCACGTCGATCTCGACGCGCGCGATGGCACCGCGCGTCGCGGTGGGATTCGCCGCGATTCTCAACTTCGTCGGCGCGTTCCTCTCGCTCGAGGTCGCCGCGACGGTGGCCAGCGGGATCGTGGAAGCAGATCTCGTCACGCCGACCGTGGTGTTCGCCGGCCTCGTGGGGGCGATCACGTGGAACCTGATCACCTGGTACTACGGCCTGCCCTCGAGCTCCTCGCACGCACTGATCGGGGGCGTGGTCGGGGCCGCCTTCGTGGCCGAGGGGGCGGACGCCGTCCTCGGCGAGGGCCTGCTCGGGAAGGTCGCCGTGCCCGCCCTCGTGGCGCCGACGCTCGCGTTCGCGACCGCTGCTCTGGCGATTCTCTTCGCCTACCGGATCATCGGGCGCCAGGCTCCCGGCAGCGTCAACCGCGGCTTCCGCCTCGGCCAGATCGCGTCGGGCGGGATGCTCGCGCTCGCGCACGGCACGAACGACGCGCAGAAGACGATGGGGGTGATCACGCTCGCGCTGATCGCGAACGGCACCCTCGCCGGCGGGTCCGACCCGCCGTTCTGGGTGATCGTGTCCGCCGCGACGGCGATCGCCCTCGGTACCTACGTCGGCGGGTGGCGAATCATCCGGACGATGGGCAGCCGCATCATCAAGATGGACACCGCCCAGGGGTTCTCGGCGCAGGGCTCCGGGGCGTCCGTAATCCTCGCCGCCTCGCACGTGGGCTTTCCGCTCTCGACCACGCACACCATCTCGGGCGCCGTGATGGGGGCGGGCGCAGCGAAGCGCCTCTCGGCGGTGCGCTGGGGCGTGGCCGGAAACATCATGATCGCGTGGGTGCTCACGATCCCCGCGGCAGCCCTGGTGGGCGGCTCGATCTACGCGATCTCGGCCGCGTTCGGTGAGGACAGCGCGGTCGGCCCGATCCTCGTGTCCCTCGTCGGAGCCACCCTGTCCCTCTGGGCGTTCATCCGCCGCGTGCGGCGGGGCCCGATGCTGACCGGGGCGGAGGCATGAGGCTGCCGCTCGCCGACAGCATCGTCGAGTGGGACCTGGTGTTCCAGGTCATCTATTCCGCGCTCGGGGCGGGCGTGGCCGTGACAATCGCGGTGTCGTTCGCGATCCTCGGCGCCGGTCGCGCCGCCGATGCCCGTCGCGACGGAGACACGCTCGACGCGATCATCTTCAGCGGGCTCTTCGTGCTCGGGCTCGCGGCGTGCGCGGCGGCGGTCGTCTTCGGGATCGTCGTGATGACCTCGAAGGGCTAGCAGCGCTAGGTGGCGGACGGCGGTGACGCCGCCTCCGGATGCGATGCATCCGTGAACTCACGGAACAGGCCCGTCACGACGAACGCCACCTGCTCGCCGATGTCCACCGCGTTGTCGCCGACCCGTTCGATGGCGCGCGCCATCAGCATCATCGTCATCGCCCACTCGCGCGTGTCCGCGTCATCGCCGGCGTCGAGCGCGAGCCGGAAGACCTCGCGGTTCAGGCGGTCAATCTCGTCGTCCTGGCGCACCAAGTCCTCGGCGAGCGCCACATCGCGCAGCCGGAAGGCCCGCTGAGCCTGGAGGACCTGCGCCTTCGCCTGCACGGCCATCCGGTCGACCGCGCTGAGAATGTCGAGCTCGCGCGGGGGCTCGTGGCCCGCGAGCGGCACCATCTTCGCGACGTTCACGCACTGGTCGCCCATGCGCTCGATGTGCCTGATCACGTCGAGCACGGCCGCGACCAGCCGGAGGTCCGTCGCGACGGGCGCCTGGAGCGCGAGCAGGGACAGCACTCCCTGGTGAACCTGCAGATAGAGGCCGTCGATCAGGTCGTCGTCCGCGATCACCATCTGGGCGAGCTCCACGTCCTGGTTCTGGACCGCCTCGCGGGTGCGGTCGAGGGTCCGCGCGACCAGCTCGAGGCCGCCGAGCGCCTCGTGCTCGAGGCGCTGCATCTCCTCCTGGAAGTGGATGCGGTTGCCGAGCTCAGGCATCAGCCGACCTTGCCGGTGACATACGCCTCCGTGCGCTCGTCGGTCGGGGTGGTGAAGATCCTCTCCGTGTCGTCGTACTCGACCATCCGGCCGATGCGGTCCTCGCCCTGGCCCTCGACGTCCACGGTGAAGAAGGCGGTCTTGTCCGAGACGCGCGCCGCCTGCTGCATGTTGTGGGTGACGATCACGATCGAGTAGTTCGCGCGCAGCTCCAGCATCAGGTCCTCGATCCGGCCGGTCGAGATCGGATCGAGCGCCGAGCACGGCTCGTCCATCAGGATCACGTCCGGCTCGATCGCGAGACAGCGTGCGATGCACAGCCGTTGCTGCTGGCCGCCCGACATCCCGAAGGCGTTCGTCTTCAGGCGGTCCTTCACCTCGTCCCAGAGCGCGCCCCGGCGCAGCGCGCGCTCGACGATCTCGTCCATGTCGCCTTCCATGCCGAGGACGCGCGGGCCGAACGCGATGTTGTCGTAGATCGACTTCGGGAACGGGTTCGGCTTCTGGAAGACCATCCCGATGCGCTTGCGCGCCTGGACGGGGTCGACATGGGCGCCGTACAGGTCCTCACCGTGGTAGAGGATCTTCCCGCTGACGGCGGCGCCGGGGATCAGGTCGTTCATCCGGTTCAGGCAGCGGATCAGCGTGCTCTTGCCGCAACCCGAGGGCCCGATCAGCGCGGTGATCCGCTCCTTGTAGACGTCGAAAGTGATGCCCTGGACGGCGACCTTCTCGCCGTAGCTGACCTGGACGTCCGCGAGCTCGAAGACGGCCTCGGTCGGCGGCATCGGCACCGGCACATGCCCTGCCATCGCCGGGGCGACGTCGACGCCGGTCATCTCGCCTACCACCTCTGCTCGTATCGATTTCGTAGCCAGATGGCCACCGCGTTCATGGACAGGAGCAGCATGAGCAGCACCAAGATGCCGGCCGCGGCGAGCAGCTTGAACTCCGGCTGCGGGCGCGAGATCCACTCGAAGATCTGGAGCGGGAGCGCCGTGTAACCGGAGCCGAGGCTGTCGGGGTTGAAGGCGACGAAGCTCGCCGCCCCGACCAGGATCAGTGGGGCGGTCTCGCCGATCGCGCGCGAGAGCGCCAGGATGACGCCGGTGGCGATCCCGGGGATCGCGGCGGGCAGCACCTGCCTGCGGATCGTCTGCCACTGGGTCGCGCCGAGCGCCATCGAGCCCTCCCGGATGGACGGCGGCACTGCCCGGATCGCCTCGCGCGCCGCGATGATCACCACGGGCAGGACGAGCAGGCCCAGCGTCAGGCCCCCGGCCAGGACGACGCGGCCCAGCTCGAGCGGTCCGCGAACGAGGAACGCGAGACCGAGGATCCCGTAGACGATCGACGGCACGGCGGCGAGGTTCTGGATGTTCACCTCGATGAAGCGGTTCCACCACCGGCCTCGGTCCGCGTACTCCTCGAGGTAGATCGCCGTCGCTACACCGACGGGCATGATGAACGCCGCACAGACGGCCATCAGCCAGATCGTCCCCATCAGCGGCGACTCGATGCCGGCCCGGTCGGGGAACGTGGAGGGGAAGCTGGTCAGGAAGTTCCAGTCGAGCTCGCCCGCGCCGTCGGCGGCGACGTCGTAGATGAGGAGCGCGAGGATCCCGACGCCGGCGACGGTGCAGAACATCAGCAGCCCGCGGAAGCTGCGGTCCTTCAGCCGCTCCCGGGGCGAGGCGGGCGGGATGACGGCCCCATGGGCGCTCATTCGTAGACCTGTCGGTACCTGCGGACGAACCGGATCGCGACCGCGTTGATCACGAGGGTCATGAAGAAGAGGGTGGCCCCGACGGCGAAGATCGTCTCGTAGCCGATCGAGCCCGTCGGCACGTCGCCCTTCGCCGTCGTCCCGATGAAGGCGGTCATCGTCGCGTGCGGCTCGAACGCGTTGGGCGAGCTGCTCGCGATGCTGCCGGCGGCGACGAGCACGATCATCGTCTCGCCGATCGCTCGCGACGCCCCCAGCACGACCGCCGCGACGACGCCCGAGAGCGCGGCGGGGAATACGACCCGTAGCGAGACCTGGAGCTTCGACGCGCCCAGCCCGAAGGCGCCCTCGCGCAGCGAGTGCGGAACCGCGGACATGGCGTCCTCCGCCACCGACGCGATGGTCGGGAGGACCATGAATCCCATGATGATTCCCGCGGAGAGGGCGTTGAAGATCTGGACTCGGTCGGTCCCGAAGATCCCCTGCAGGATCTCGGGCGTGAAGAACGTCAGCGCGAAGTAGCCGAACACGATCGTCGGGATTCCGGCCAGGACCTCGAGGATCGGCTTGACCGTCTTGCGCACCCGTGGGCGCGCGTACTCAGAGAGGTAGACCGCCGCGCCGAGGCCGAGCGGGATCGCCACGAGGAGGGCGATCATGGTGACCATGAGCGTGCCCCAGACGAGGGGCCAGACGCCGAACTTCGGGTCCGCGAACAGCGGCGACCAGTCCGACGTCGTGAAGAACTCGACGATGCTGACGTCGCCGAAGAACGCGATCGTCTCCTCGAGCAGGGCGACGAGGATTCCGATCGTGGTGAGAATCGAGATCAGCGCGCAGAGGAGCAGGAACGCCTTGACGGCGTCCTCGGTCCAGCGACGGCGCCCGCCGCCCAGGACCTGGATCCCGGACGGCGCGCGAACCGCTGACTGACCTGCTTCCAACTAGCCCCCGAGCGTGCTCGTGGACTTGCCGATCGCGTCCTGGGCGGCCGGCACGATCTGTGCCGCCTCGGCGATCGCGGACGCGTTCTCGAGCGTGAACTCCATGAACGCCTTCACCTCCGGGCGCTCGAGCGCCCTGTCGCTCGGGTACATGAAGAGCGGCCTCGAGAGCGGCTCGTACTCGCCGGACTGGATCGTCTCGAGCGTGGGCTCCACGCACCCCGAGCCGGCGTCGATCTGGACGAGGTTCAGCGCGTCGGCGTTCGCCTCGTAGTACGAGAAGCCGAAGTAGCCGAGGCCGCCATCGTCACCGCTCACGCCCTGGACGAGCACGTTGTCGTCCTCGGACGGCTGGTAGTCCTTTCGGGTGTTGCCCTCCTCACCGTTGATCTCCTCGGTGAAGAACTCGAAGGTCCCGGAATCCGTGCCCGGGCCGTACAGGCTGAGCTCGCCGCCGGGCAGCTCGGGATCGACGTCCGCGAGGCTCGCGATCTTCGATCCGGACTCCCAGATCTCCTTGAGCTGGTCCGTCGTGAGGCACTCGACCTCGAGAGTCGGGTTGGTCACGATCGAGACTCCGTCCGACGCGACCTGGAGCTCCTTGTAGGCGACCCCGTTCTCTTCGCAGACGGGAACCTCCTCCGCCTCGTCGATCGGGCGCGATGCGGTCGAGACGTCGGTCTCGCCGGCGCAGAACTTCTCGAAGCCGCCGCCCGTGCCCGACTGCCCGACCGTGATGCGCACGTCGGGGTTCTCGGTCTGAAACTGCTCGGCCGCCGCTTGTGCGAACGGGAAGACCGTGCTCGAGCCGTCGATGGCGATCTCGCCGGACAGGCCACCTGATCCACCGCCGGCGCTGTCGTCGTCACCACACCCGCCCGCGCCGATGGCGAGGGCGGCGGCGACTGGAAGTACAAGCAGTTGCTTGTGGTTCACTTGCTTTTCTCCTTTGTCATTGCCCGCAGCGTTACAGCGGTTCGGCCTGCGCCTGTGAAAAAGTCGTGAATCGTGATTTGGCTTCTGCGCCACGCCGAAGCTGCAGAGGGCAGCCCGGACGCCGAGCGCGAGCTCACCGAGACGGGAGAACGCCAGGCGCGCAGCGCGGGGCTCGCGCTGAAAGCGCTCGGCGCGAGGGTGGACGTCTGCCTGACCAGCCCGAAGGTGCGCGCGTCCGAGACGGCGCGGCTCGCATGTGAGGCCCTCGACGTCGAGTACCGCCACGAGCCGAAGCTCGCCGGGGGCCCCTTCGACCCGGAGGCGCTCGCCGCCGGCCTGGACGAGGTGCTGCTCGTCGGCCACGACCCCGACTTCTCGATGGCGGTCCATTCTGCGACAGGCGCGCAGGTGCGTATGAAGAAGGGCGGCCTCGCGGGCATCGAAAAGGGCGAGCTGAAGGTGCTCCTGCGCCCGTCCGAGCTCGAGGCGATCGCGGACGGCGGCTGAGCTTGCGCCTCGGCTGCATCGACGTCGGCAGCAATACAACGCGCCTGCTTGTCGCCGAGGGGATCCCGGACGGGCTGAGAGACGTGCTGAACGAGCGCGCCTTCACCCTGATCGGGCGCAGCCTCACGAGCGACGGGCGGATCCCGCCGGAGAAGATCGAGGAGACCGCCGACGCGGTGATGCGCCAGGCGGAGCAGGCGCGGGCGGCCGGGGCGGAGGCGGTTCGCGTGGTGGCGACGGCGGCGATCAGGCGAGCCGCCAATGCGGCCGACCTGGCCGCCGCCGTCGAGGGCGCGACCGGGCTGGAACTGGAGGTGCTGGGCGGCGAGGAGGAGGCGCGGCTCGCGTTCAGGGGCGCGGCAAATGCATTCGGAGAGGCGGGCTCCCTGGCGGTGGTGGACGTTGGCGGCGGGTCCACCGAAGTCGCCTTCGGCGCCGGGGACGGAACGATCGCGGCCGCCGCCTCGGTCGCCGTCGGCTCCTCGACACTGGCCGAACGCCACCTGGCGAGCGATCCGCCGCGGGCGGATCAGATCGCGGCGGCGCGGGCCGAGGCGGCCGCCGCTTTCGCCGGGCTCGAGTCGCGGCCGGTCGACCGCGCGGTCGCCGTGGGTGGCAGCGCGAGCTCGCTTCAGCACCTGGCCGGACGCGAGCTCGGGCACGTGGAGCTGGCCGAGGCGCTCGACACGCTCCTCACCGAGCCGGCCTGGGAGGTGGCCCAGCGATTCGAGCTCGATCCTGAACGCGTTCGGCTGCTTCCGGCCGGCCTGGTGATCCTCACGGAGGTTGCCCTGTGTCTGCAGCAGTCGTTGCGAGTTTGTAAAGGAGGCCTTCGGGAGGGAGTCATCCTCGAGATGTTGGGGAACCGAACCTAGGTGAGCACCACCGACCAGCGTCCCGCGAGCGATTCGCCGCCGCTCGCCTCCGCCGAGCTCTACTTCAACCGCGAGACGTCGTGGGTCGACTTCAACGAGCGCGTGCTCGAGCTCGCGGAGGACGACGCGACCCCTCTGCTCGAGCGCGCGAAGTTCCTTGGGATCTACACGTCGAATCTGGACGAGTTCGTGATGGTGCGCATCGCCGGCCTGCACGACCAGGTGGATGCCGGGGTGGAGGCTCGCCAGGCGGACGGGCTGACGGCGTCGCAGACGATCGACATGCTCGCGACGAAGCTGGACGCGACCAACGAGCGCCACTCGCGCGCATGGGAGGAGCACGTACGCCCAGCGCTCGCCGAGCAGGGGATCCGGGTCGTGAGCTGTGAGACGTGCGATGACCCAGAGCTCGAGAAGGTCGACGAGATCTTCCAGCGTCAGATCTTCCCGGTGCTGACGCCACTTGCCGTCGGACCGGGCCGGCAGTTTCCGTACATCTCGAACCTCTCGCTGAGCATCGCCGTGACCTTGTGCGACCCGCATGACGGCAGCGATGCCTTCGCGCGGGTGAAGGTCCCAAAGGAGGTGCTCCCGCGGTTCCTCGCGATCGACGACGAGACGTTCGTCCCGCTCGAGGCCGTGATCGCCCGCAACCTGCACGAGCTCTTCCCCGGAATGGAGATCGTCTCGCACGACTACTTCCGGGTCACCCGCGACGCCGATCTGTCGGTGAGCGACGAGGCCGACGACTTGGTGCGGGCGGTCGAGAAGGAGTTGCGCCAACGCCGGTTCGGCGAGGTCGTCCGGCTCGAGGTCAGTGACACGATGGAGCCCGGCGTGCGCGAGCAGCTCGTCGAGTGGCTCAAGCTCGAGGAACGTCAGGTCTACGACGTCCAGGGCATGCTCGATCTCTCGGACCTGTCGCAGATCGTGGCGCTCGAGAACCATGCGGACCTGCGCTACCCGCCGCATACGCCGGTCGTGCCGGCGCAGTTCGCCGGCGACCGCGAGAAGGCGGACCTCTTCGCCGCCATGCGTGAGCGCGATGTCCTCGTCCACTACCCGTACGAGTCCTTCGGGGCGAGCATCGAACGGTTCGTCGAGCAGGCGGTCGAGGACCCCGACGTCCTCGCGATCAAGATGACCGTCTACCGGACATCCGACGAGTCGGCGCTCGTGCCGGCGCTGATCGAGGCCGCCGAGTCAGGCAAGCAGGCGGTGTGCATGGTCGAGCTGAAGGCGCGCTTCGACGAGCGGCGCAACATCACGTGGGCCCGGGCACTCGAGGAGGCCGGGGCACACGTCGTGCACGGCCTCCCCGGCCTGAAGACCCACCTGAAGGCGCTTCTCGTCGTGCGGCGGGAGGCGGGGGGTGTGCGGCACTACCTGAACGTGGGCACCGGCAATTACCACGCAAAGACCGCGCGCATCTACGAGGACTTCGGGCTGTTCACCAGCGATCCGGTCCTCACCGAGGACGTCGCCGACCTCTTCAACGCGCTCACCGGCTACGCGCGGCCGAAGGACTACGCCAAGGTGATCGTGTCGCCGCGGCACACGCGGGCGCGGATCCTGGACGAGATCGACCGGACGATCGAGGCACACGAAAGCGGCGCGGACGCGCGGATCGCCATGAAGATGAACTCCCTGGTGGACCGCCGCTGCATCGAGGCGCTCTACCGCGCCTCGATGGCCGGCGTCCAGGTGGACCTGAACGTCCGCGGGATCTGCTGCCTTCGGCCAGGTGTCGAGGGCGTCAGCGAGAACATCCGTGTGGTCTCGGTGGTAGGCCGCTTCCTCGAGCATTCGCGCATCTACTCGTTCCAGCGCGGCGAGGAGACCACGTGGTTGATCGGCTCGGCTGACCTGATGCCCCGCAACCTCGACAGCCGCGTCGAGCTGCTCGTGCCCGTGGAGGACGAGGGCCTGACCGCTGAGCTGGCCGACACGCTCGAGCGCTGCTTGGCGGACGACACCTTCGCCTGGGACCTGCGGGAGGACTCGTCCTGGGAGCGTCGCGACGGCCGGGAGCGGAGCGTCCACCACGAGCTGCTCGAGCGGACTCGCGAGCGCGGCTCTCACGCAGGCGAGTCGTGACCATCCTGTAAACGCCCGGCGGACAGCGCCGTTCCACTCCCTAGACTCAGGCTCAGCCAATGTCAGAGACGACACCAATTCGGCTTGCCGTGATCGACACGGACAGCGGGTTCGTGCAGGTGGTTACCAAGCGTCTCGACGGACTCGGCTGGCACTACCGCGTGCTGGAGTCCGTCCCGCGCGTGGAGGAGCTCGTGGCGATGCGGCTGAATGCGCTCGTCGTCGACCTGGAGATGCTCGGCCCCGACGCGTGGGGGTTCCTCGATCGCGTTTGCAGTGCTCTGCCCGGCATGGGCGTGATCGTGTGCACCGGCCGATCGACCGTCGCCCAGCGAGTGCGCGGGCTTCGCTTCGGTGCCGACGACTGGCTCACGAAGCCGTGCCACCCCGAGGAGCTGATTGCCCGCGTCGAGGCGGTCGCCCGCAGGCGGAGGCGCGCGAGCGTCCGGATCGACACCGGCCCGCTGGTGGCGGGCGAGGTCGAGATCCGGGCCGACCAGTTTCAGGCCTTTGTGCAGGGCAACAGCGTGGGTCTCACCCGGCGCGAGTTCGAGCTGCTCCAGCTACTCGCCGAGGCGAAGGGCCAGGTGCTCGAGCGGGAGGAGATCTACCAGCGCGTGTGGGGTTACGCGATGGCGCGCGGGGACCGCTCGGTGGACGTGTTCGTGCGGAAGCTGCGTCAGAAGCTCGAGAAGGCGTC
This sequence comes from Thermoleophilaceae bacterium, assembly GCA_035629775.1. Classification (GTDB taxonomy): domain Bacteria; phylum Actinomycetota; class Thermoleophilia; order Solirubrobacterales; family Thermoleophilaceae; genus DASPHG01. Next base: position 24,097 of record DASPHG010000048.1, read on the forward strand.
GACCAATTGGGAGTACATCCACACGCACTTCGGGGTCGGCTATCGGTTCGAGCCCGTCGGTGCAGAGGTGGACGCGGCCGAACTGCCACCGTCCGCCGAGCCCGTCATCGCACCGCAGGCCGAACGAGCGCGATAACGGCGAACGCCGCGACGGCCACCAGCACGATCGAGGCGCCGGCGGCCACCTCGAAATGCCACGAGACCAGCAGGCCGAGCGGTCCGCTGGCCGCGGCGATCGCGGCCGAGACCGCCATCATCGTCGGCAGTCTCCGCGTGAGCAGGGCGGCCGCCGCCGGCGGCGCGATAAGCAGTCCGAGCACGAGCAGCGCGCCGACGACCGTGAACCCGATCACCACCGCCAGTGCCAGCAGCACCATCAGCGCTAGCTCGGTTCGTTCCACCGGGATGCCGAGCGAGGCCGCGCGGCGGCGGTCGAACGACACCAGGACGAACGGCCTGTAGAGCCACCAGAGGAGCGCGAGCACAGCGGCGGTGAGTCCGGCCGTGAGCGCCACCTCCCACTCGGGCACGCTCAGCACGTCGCCGAACAGGAAGGCGGTCAGATCCACCGCGAACCCCTCCACGCGGGAGATCAGCACGACGCCGAGCGCGAGCATGAACACGAACATGACCGCCGTGGCGGTGTCCTCGCGCAGCCGCGTGCGGCGCAGGATGACCGCCGTTCCAGCCGCGGTCGCGATCCCGCCCGCGAGCGCGCCCGCCAGCACCGCGGCGCGGTCGGGGTCGCCGCTCGTGCCCGCGGTCAGGAGCACCGCGACCGCGACGCCCGGCAGGACCCCATGCGCCACGGACTCCGCCAGCAGGGCGGTTCCGCGCATGACGACGAAGCACCCGACGGTGCCGCAGAGCACGCCCACGAGCATCGCCGCCAGCGCGCCGTTGCGCATGAACTCCGGCTCGAACGGCTCGAGCAGGAGTGACTCCATCAGCCCGCCCCCGGGTGCCGGTGCTCGGTCTCGATCACGAGGTCGCCCACGCGTGCGATGTGGCCCGCGAACGTGGCCGTCAGGACCGCCTCGGTGCACGCCTCGGCGGCCGGCCCGAACGCGATCACCCGCCGGTTGAGCGCCAGGACGAGGTCGTAGTCGCGCGCGGCACGGGCAAGGTCGTGCGTTGCCACCAGGACCGTGCGACCCTCGTCGCGCCACGTGTCGATCAGCTGTCGGAGCGTCTCCTCGGTCGGGTGGTCCACCCCGGTGAAGGGCTCGTCGAGCAGCAGGAGGTCTGCGTCCTGCGCGGCCACCTGCGCCAGAAGCGCCCGCTGGCGCTGCCCCCCGGACAGCTCTCCGAGCCGTCGGCGGGCGAGGTGCTCCACCCCCAGCGCGGCCAGTGACCGGGCCACGAGGTCCCGGTCATGCGCCGTCATGCGGCGGCGCGGACCCAGGTCCCCCCAGCGCCCCATCGCAACGACGTCGCGGACGGTGGCCGGGAACATCGGGTCCACGGCGATCTGCTGGGGCAGGTAGGCGATGCGCTCGGTGGCGACTCCGATGTCCCCGCTCGCCGGCGACGCCAGCCCGATTGCCGCGGCGAACAGGGTGCTCTTGCCCGACCCATTCGGGCCGAGCACGGCCACCGAGCGTCCGCGCGGCACCTCGACATCCACCGCCTCGAGTGCGACGACCTCGCCATAGGTGACCGTGAGATCCCGGGCGGTGAGGATCACGGCGCGAGCGCCTCCGCGATCCGGCGCGCGTCATGGCGCAGCATCGCTTCGTAGCTCTCGACGCGACCGCCGAACCCTTCGATCAACAGGTCGTCCACGATCTCGACGCCGGCCGCGCGCGCGATCTCCTCCATCAGCTCGGGGTCGTCCGTGTCCTCGGCGAAGACGGCCGGCACCCGCTCGCGCTCGATCCGTTCGATCAGGTCGGCCACCGTCTCGGCACTCGGCTGCGACTCGGGCGCGATGCCGAACGGAGCGCCCACGAACTCGAAGTCGTAGCGGCGGGCGAAGTGCCCGAGCGAGTCGTGGGAGGTGACGAGCTTGCGCCGGGCCGGCGGCACCGCCGCGAGGATCTCGGCGAGGTCGTGGTCGAGCCGGCGAAGCTCGCGCGCGCCGGCCCTGGCCCGCTGCCGGTGGCCGGCAGCGTGCGCGGGGTCGGCGTCCGCGAGCGCCTCGCCCAGCCGGGGGAGGACAGCCGCCACGTGGCGCGGGTCCATCCAGACGTGGGGGTCGTCCTCGCCCGCCGCGAGCTCGACCGGGTCGGCGTCGTCGAGCTCGAGGCCCGCCTCGAGCCCGGCGCCCCACGCGACTACGACGTCCGCCCGCTCGAGTCGCGCGCGTTCCTTCGCGCTCATGGCGAAGTCATGCGGGCTGGCGGACTCGGGGACGAGGGTTTCCACCGCCACGCCGGGCCCCGCGACCATCCGCGCGAGGTCGGCTGCGACCGCCGTGGTGGCGACCACCTCGACGCCGTCACCGCCGTCGTCCCCGCACCCGCTGGCGAGGGCGAGCATCCCGATCAGGCAAATGAGAATCATTCCCATCGACTACCATCATGCCATGTCCGCCACCGCCACAAGCCCGTGGATCGAGCACGCCCTCGGGGTCCTCGCCGAGCACGGCCACCGGGCCGGCGGCGCGCGTACCGCGGTGATCGACGCGCTCGGCCGCCACGGGGGTTGCGTGGATGCCGACGCGCTGGTCGCAACCCTGCGCGCCGACGGCAGTCGCGTGGGCGTGGCGAGCGTCTACCGGGCGCTCGGGCTGCTGGCCGCGCTCGGCTTGCTCCAGCGCGTCCCGGTCGCAGGCGGCTCGGCACGCTACGAGCTCGTCGGCCCCGGCGATGCGCATCACCACCACATCGTCTGCGACGACTGCGGGGCGACCACGGCATTCGAGGACGAGGGCCTCGAACGAGCGATCGGGCGTGTCAGCGGCCGAACTGCCTTTGCGGTCCAGGCCCACGACGTGACGCTGCACGGCACCTGCCCGGACTGCCAGCGCTCGTAGACGCTCTGGAACAATGCGCGCCGTGGAGCGCGGGCAGCGAATCGGGCTGATCCTCTCGGCGATCGTCCTGGCGGCGGTCGCCTTCCTGATCCTGCGTCCCGACGACGAGGACGATCCCGCGCCGACGTCGCAGACCACGACGGTCGAGCAGAGCCCTCAGGGTGAGCCCACGGCCACCGTGCCGGCGCCAGAGCCGGAGCCCGAGTTCGCGGTCATCCGCATCCGCGACGGCGGGGTGCAGGGCGGGGAGCAGCGGATCACGGTGGAGAAGGGGGATGTCGCCCGGATCGAGGTTCGCGCGGACATCTCCGACGAGATCCACCTGCACGGCTACGACCTCTACCGCGACGTCACGCCTGACAAGCCGGCCCGGTTCAAGCTGAAGGCGGACATCGAGGGCGTCTTCGAGATCGAGGCCCACGACCTCGGGCACGTCATCGTCGGAACCCTGGTCGTCGAGCCCTGAGCCCCATCGTGGACTGGCTGATCGCGCACGGCATCGTCGGCCGCTCGGACCTGCCGATCCCCGAGTGGCTGTTCGGGTGGGCCGCGGCCCTCGTCCTGATCGTCTCGTTCGTCGCGCTCGCCGTCCTCTGGCCGGAGCCGCGGCTCGAGGGTGACCGCGGGTGGCGGCGGCTCTTCGGGCTGCCACAGCTCCCCGTCGACGTGGTGTGCGGCGCGATCGGCGTGTTCCTATTCGGCGTCACGATCTGGGCCGGGCTCGCGGGAGCGGAGGCCTCGGCCGCCAACTGGGCGCCCACATTCGTGTACGTCATCTTCTGGCTCGGCTTCGCGGTTGGCAGCGTGCTGTTCGGGGACATCTTCAGGGCGTTCAACCCGTGGCGCGCGATCGCCCGCGCCGTGGCGGGCGTGGCGAAGCTCGCGCGCGGCGGCACCCTGCCGGCCCCGCTCCCGTATCCCGAGCGCCTGGGCCACTGGCCCGCCGTGGTCGGCCTGTTCGCGTTCACGTTCATGGAGCTGGCGGCTTCGGACGGCGATTTGCCGCGGAACGTCGCACTCGCCGCGCTCGCCTACTCGGCGGTCACGTGGATCGGGATGGCGCTCTACGGGATCGACCGCTGGATCGAGCGCGGCGAGGCGTTCTCGGTCTACTTCAACCTCTTCTCGCGCATCTCGATCTGGGAGCGCCGCGGCCGCGACGTCGGCGTTCGCCGGTTCCTGTCCGGGCTCGCGGCGCTCGAACCGCTGCCCGGCACGGTTCCGCTGCTGGCCGTGATGATCGGCTCGGTCACGTTCGACGGGGCGTCCGAGGGCAAGCCGTGGGTGAACATCGCGCCGGACATGAGCGACTTCTTCCAGGACGTCGGCCTGTCCCCGGAGAACGCACTGATGGTCACCTACACGATCGGGCTGCTGTTCGTGATCGGCATCGTCTACGGCTTCTATCGCCTCGGCATCGCGGGCGCGCGCACGGTCGGCGGCGGCTTCGACTCGGACCGGCTCGCGAAGGCGTTCGTGCATTCACTCGTGCCGATCGCGTTCGTCTACGCCGCCGCGCACTACATGACGCTGCTCCTCTTCCAGGGCCAGGCGATCTGGTTCCTGGCCTCGGACCCCCTCGGCGAGGGTGACGACTTCTTCGGCACGGCCGACCGAGCGATCGATTACAGCCTGATCGGCGCGAACGCGACCTGGTACTGGCAGGTCGGGTTCGTGGTGGCCGGGCACATCTGCGCGCTGATCCTCGCGCACGACCGCGCGCTCGCGCTTTACCGGGAGGCGCGCGAAGCCGTTCGATCGCAGTACTGGATGCTCGGGGTGATGGTTGGGTTCACGACCCTGGCGCTGTGGCTACTGTCACAGGCCAACCAGTGATCGCCCATGCGGGACACACGCTCGTAAACCTCGCGTTCGCGCTGCCAGCGGTGGCGTTCATCGGCTGGCTCGGGTGGATCACGCTGAAGGACCGGCGCAGTCGCCGCGACGCTGCGGAGGACTAGCAGTAGCGACGGAGCTCGCGTTGCGTTGCGAAAAGCAAGCCTGGCAAGGACGCAGGGAGTCCGCAGTGCCCTGGCACGCGGACGACCGAGGACGCCGCCAGGCGCAGCTTTGCAGCCACAGAAACGCGAGCGACGGGACTCGAACCCGCGACCTCCGGCGTGACAGGCCGGCGTTCTAACCAACTGAACTACGCCCGCTTAGCCAGTCCAGCCTAGCGAAGGGCGGGCGGCCCGCCTCCGCGCGCGGGAAGGTCATACGGTCCCCTGATGACTACCGTCGAGGGCCATGGCTGACGGCGAGCTGATCCTCGCGACCGGCGCGCTGCTCGCCGGCGCCCTCGTGGCGTCGCTCCTGGCCGGGCGACTGCGCGTGCCCGGCCTCCTGCTCTTCCTCGGGCTCGGGATGCTGATCGGCTCCGACGGGACCGGCTGGATCAAGTTCGACGACTACGAGCTCGCGCGCACGATCGGGATCATCGGCCTCGCGCTGATCCTGTTCGAGGGCGGACTCACCGCCGGCTTCCAGGAGATCCGGCCGGTGCTCGCGAGCGCTATCAGCCTTGCGACGCTGGGCACGGTCCTGACCGCGGTGATCGGCGGACTCGCGGCCGCCTGGCTGTTCGATCTCTCGACGCTCGAAGGCCTGCTCCTCGGCGCGATCCTGGCCGCCACCGACGGTGCGGCCATCTTCGCCGTCCTGCGCGAATCGACGCTCCGCCGCAAGCTCGCGCGGACGCTGGAAGGCGAGGCCGGGATGAACGACCCGGTCGCGATCCTGCTCGTGATCGGGTTCATCGACTGGATCCAGGACCCCGAGTACGGCATCGGCGACATGCTCTTCTCGCTCGTCGGCGAGCTCCTGATCGGGGCCGCCGTCGGCATCGGTGTCGGCTGGGGCGCGATCTACGGCCTCCGGCGTACGCGGCTCGCCTCCGCCGGCCTCTATCCGGTCGCGTCGATCTCGATCGCCGCGGTGGCCTACGGCCTGGCGGACGTCGCGCACGGCTCGGGATTCCTCGCGGTCTATTTGGCCGGGCTCGTGCTGGGCAGCGCCGACCAGATTCCCGCCAAGCGGACGATCACGACGTTCCACGCCGGTCTCGGCTGGCTCGCCCAGGTGGCGATGTTCCTCACGCTCGGGCTGCTCGTGTTCCCGTCGGAGCTCATCGACGTGGCGGTCGAGGGAACGGCGCTCGGCCTGGTGATCGCCGTCGTGGCGCGCCCGATCGCCACCGTGATCGCGACGTCGCCGTTCGGCTACTCGCTGCGGGAGCAGGCAGTCCTGGGCTGGGCGGGCCTGCGCGGCGCGCTGCCGGTGGTCTTCGCGACGTTCCCCGTGATCGAGGGGGTGCCGAACAGCCAGGAGTTCTTCAACATCGTCTTCTTCGCGGTCGTGGTCTCGACGCTGCTCCAGGGCGCGACCTTCGAGGCTCTCGCACGCTGGCTCGGCGTGACCGACACCGAGGCCGCCCTTCCGCTGCCACTGGCCGACGCCGGCGCGATGCGACGGCTGGGCGCGGAGGTGATCGAGTACCCGGTGGGCAACGAGCACGCGATCGTCGGCTTCCACGTGCGCGAGCTTGGACTGCCCCGGGACGCGCTCCTCAACCTGCTGATCCGAGGCAACCAGGCGCTGCTCCCGCGCGGCTCGACGCGGATCGAGTCGGGCGACCGGCTGCACCTGATCGTCCGCCAGGAGGCGGCCGTCGAGCTGCGCGAACTGATGAGCCGCTGGCGATCGGGGCCGGTGGGAGTGCGGAGGCGGCCGGTGCGGAAGCACCTGACGCGCCAGACCCCGTTCGTGCTCCGGCCGTGGGGCCACCCCGGCGACCAAGGCGACCCCTCGCGTCCGGAAGCGGTCCACGGCGTGGACGTGATCGACCAGATCCGCACGCGCCGTGACGGGCGCCCGGGCGCGGTCGTCCTGCTCGAGGACGGGCGCTACGCCTTCACCGGAACGGTCGTCGCGCTCGGGACCCCGTCGCAGGTGCAGATGGCCGCGCGCCGGCGCCTTCGACTGGCGAAGACCGACTCCGAGCGCGCGTGGTGGCGCGAGGCGATCGGGGCTCTCGCGGCGCCGGAGCGCTGAAACAAAAAGGGCTCCGTCCCCTTACGGGGTCAGGACGATCTTCAGCGCTTCGCGCTTGTCGTACAGCTCGTACGCCGCCGCCGCGTCCTCGAGCGGCATGTGGTGCGTCACGAGTGGCGAGGGGTCGAGCTTCCCGGCGGCGATCAGGTCGAGCACCGGGTCCACGTGGGCGATCACGTTCGCGTGCCCGGTGACCATGTTGAGCGACTTGATCCAGGCGAGGCCCATGTGCACCTGGACGCGCTCCGCGTAGACGCCGACCACCGAGACGGTGCCGCACTTCCGCGTCAGCCGGATCGCCAGCTCGAGCGCATCCGGATGCCCGACCGCGTCGACGGCGATGTCCACCCCGCGCCCGCCGGTCAGCTTCTTGACGTGCCCGCGGGGGTCACCCTCCGTCAGGTGGACCGGCTCGGCGCCGAACGAGCGCGCCACCGCGAGCCGGTCCTCGACCGCATCGACCGCCACGACGTGCGCCGCGCCGGCCGCCAGCGCGGCCTGGACCGCGCACAGCCCGACGGGCCCGAGACCGAGCACCGCCACCAGGTCGCCGGCGCGCACGCCGGCGGCCGTGACCGAGTGATAGCCCGTGCCCATCACGTCGCCCGCGAACAATGCAACCTCGTCCGACACCCCCTCGGGCATCCGCCGCAGCGTCAGGTTCGCGGTTGGCACGAGCGCCTGGTCGGCCTGCGTCCCCTGGAGTGAGCCGAGGGTCGCGCCGTGCCCGAACACCCGTGCCTCGTCGCACTTCATGTACCAGCCCCGCATGCAGAAGTAGCAGCGGCCGCAGGCGGTGTGGAAGCATCCGAGGACGCGGTCGCCCTCGGCGACGCTCGTGACCTGGTCGCCCGTCGCGAGCACGGTGCCGACGAACTCGTGGCCGATCGTGAAGCCCGGATCGATCTGGACGCGGCCGTGGTAGATGTGCAGGTCGGAGCCGCAGACGCCGGTCGCCTCGATGCGGACGATGGCGTCGTCGGCGGCCTCGAGCTCGGGCTCCGGCTTCTCCTCCACCCGCACGTCGTGCGGTGCGTGGAACGTGACGGCTCTCACGTCGGGGAGACTATTCCCATGGCTTCAAAAGCTGTTCTCATCACGGGTTGTTCGACCGGCATCGGGCGGAAGACGGCGGAGCACCTCGCCGGGCGGGGGTGGACGGTCTACGCGACGGCCCGCCGGCCGGAGACCCTCGCCGACCTCGAGGCGAAGGGATGCAGGACCCTCGCCCTGGACGTGACCGACGAGGCATCGATGCGGGCGGCGGTGGAGGCCGTCGAGCAGGCCGAGGGCGCGGTCGGGGTGCTCGTGAACAACGCGGGCTACAGCCAGTCGGGCGCCGTCGAGGAGGTCGCGATGGACCAGGTCCGGCGCCAGTTCGACACGAACGTCTTCGGGCTATTGCGGATGTGCCAGCTCGCGCTGCCGGGGATGCGCAAGCAGGGCTGGGGCAAGATCGTGAACGTGTCGTCCATGGGCGGGCGGCTCGTCTTCCCGGGCGGCGGCATCTACCACGCCACGAAGTACTCGGTGGAGGCGATCAGCGACGCGATGCGCTGGGAGGTGCGGGGGTTCGGCGTGGACGTGATGCTGATCGAGCCCGGGCTGATCAAGACCGAGTTCGGGGAGACCGCCGCGCATTCGGTCACCGAGGCGACGCCGGACGACGGCCCATACGCCGACTTCAACCGGCAGGTGGCCGCCACGACCGTCGGCGCCTACGAGGGGCGCGGCGCCACCGGGCCGGAGGCGGTGGCGAAGCGGATCGAGAAGGCGATCTCGGGCCGCCGGCCGCGCACCCGCTACCCGATCACCGCGGGCGCGCGCATCCTGCTGGGCGTCCGCGCCGTCCTGCCGGACCGCGGCTGGGACGCCCTGATGCGGACGCAGTTCAAGCGGCCGTCTGGTTAGCTCCGCGGGCATCCCGCCCGCGTTCTGAGGCGAAGCTTCGGCCTCCGGCCTCAGATTTTCAACCACTCGGGCGGGAAGACCTTCGGGAAGGCGGCGTTGTACTCGGGCACGACCCGCCGCGCGTGGTCGGCCGCCGGGCGGCCCTCCACATGCGGGCGCAGGTCCTCGTAGGCCAGCAGCAGGCGCACGCTGGTCGCGATCTGGAAGTCGGCGGCGTTCAGCTCGCTTCCGCCGATGACGCCCTCTCCGAGCAGGGCGTCGACGCGGTCGAGCCGCTGCGGCACGGCCGCGAGGTCGGCGCGGACCGCGTCGTCGGTCGAGTGGTTGTACCTCGCCGACACCTTCGCGATCGGCCCGACGGTGCGCGCGGCGACACCCACCGGCAGGCCCAGCCGGTAGCCCTGGAGCGACAGCTTCGCGGCCTCCGTCCGCTCCTTCGCCGGCATGTGGGTGAGCGCCCACCAGGCGAGGCGGCGCGGAATCGGCTGAAGCTCGTCGTCGCCCCATCGCTCGGCCTCGCGAACCGCGTCGGAGGGAAGGAGCGGCGGGTCGGGCTTCATCTCGTCGAGTGCCTGCGAGATCGCACGCGTGCCCTGCGCTTTGCGCCCGTCCGCCTTCATCGCGGGCACGGTCTTGCGTTCGAATCCGAGCAGCTTGAGCGCGGGCCGGTGCATCGCGGTCACGAGATCCACCCGCTTGAAGGGGATCCCCTTGTACTCGAGCATCAGCTCGGCCGCCTTCGACGGGTGCGAGCCGGGGATGACGTAGAGCTTGACGGCCACGAATGCGCCATCCTACGCGCTCATGCCAGTCGAGCTGCAAGGTGCTCGCGTCCTCCTGACGGGCGCCACGGGCGGGATCGGGCAGGCGATCGCGCGGGCGCTGCACGGGCGGGGCGCGCAGCTGATCCTGACCGGCCGAAAGACGGACGTGCTCGACGAGCTCGCCGGTGAACTCGGCGAGCGCGCCGAGACGCGCACGCTCGACCTGTCCGACGCAAGCGCGCTCGCAGGGTTCTGCGCCGACGTCGGACACGTGGACATCCTCGTTGCGAACGCGGGTCTGCCCGGCACGGGCACCCTCGAGGACTACTCGCCCGAGCAGGTCGACCGCGTCCTCGACGTCAACCTGCGCGCACCGGTGCACATGACGCGCGCGCTCATGCCGGGGATGGTCGAGCGCGGCCGCGGCCACCTCGTTTACATCTCGTCGATCTCCGGCAAGGTGGCGACCGCGCGCGCCTCCCTCTACAACGGCACGAAGTTCGGTCTGCGCGGGTTCGCCTACGCGGTGCGCGAGGACCTGCGCGGCACCGGCGTCGGCGTGACGACGGTCTTCCCGGGGTTCATCTCGGACGCGGGGATGTGGGCCGACGCGGGCATCGACCTGCCGCGGGGCGTCGGCATGAAGAGCCCGGAGCAGGTCGCGACGGCCGTGATCAAGGGGATCGAGAAGGACAAGGCCGAGATCGACGTGGCGCCGCTGTTCATCCGGTTCGGCGGCTGGCTCGCCGGGCCCGCGCCGAACGTGGTGACCGCGATCAGCAAGCGCGGCGGGGGCGATCACATCCCCGACGCCCTGGCCGACGCTCAGCGCGAGAAGCGCTAGAGCGCCCGGACGGCGCTAGGGCTGGACGATCGTCTGCCCGCGGATCACGTCGAGCGCGACCTCGACGATCCGCCGCTGCTCCGCGCGGTGCGCGGCGGCGTAGCCCTCGCCCGGGCTCGCGCGGAACTCGCGGCCGACGTATGTGTACTCCATGCCCTTCGGCAGGATCGGCGCGAGCCGGCGGCGCATGAACGCGCGCGCGCCCATGTTCCGGGGCTCCTCCTGGACCCACGTCACGCGCTTCAGGTTCGGGTAGCTCTCGATGAGAGCGCTCAGCTCGTTCTCGGCGAATGGGTACAGCAGCTCGACTCGCGCGACGGCGACGTGCGATGCCTCGGCGCGCGCCTCGTGCGCGACGATGTCGTAGTAGACCTTGCCGGTGCAGAGGACGAGCTTCGTGATGTCCTCGCGCTCGCCGGGCAGCGCCGGGTCGTCGATCACGACCTGCAGGCCGCCGTTCGCGAGCTCTTCGACGCGCGACGTTGCGGCCGGCAGGCGGAGCAGGCTCTTCGGCGTCATCACGACGAGCGGTCGCGCCTTCTGCACGAGCGCCTGGCGACGCAGCAGATGGAAGTACTGCGCGGGGGTGGTGACGTTGGCCACGCGGATGTTCCCCTCCGCCGCGAGCTGGAGGAACCGCTCGACCCGGCCGCTCGAGTGCTCGGGGCCCGAGCCCTCGTAGCCGTGCGGCAGGAGCAGCGTCAGGCGTGAGGTCTGGCCCCACTTCGCGAGCCCCGACACGAGGAACTGGTCGATGACCACCTGTGCCGAGTTGACGAAGTCGCCGAACTGCGCCTCCCACAGGACCAGTGCCTCCGGCGCCTGCACCGAGTAGCCGTACTCGAAGCCCAGGCATGCGATCTCGGACAGCGGGCTGTTGTGCAGCTCGAGCGGCGCCGTCGCCGACTTCAGGTTCTGGATGGGCACGTACTTCTCGCCGGTCTTCGTGTCGTGGAGCGCCAGGTGGCGCTGGCTGAACGTGCCGCGCTCGGTGTCCTGGCCGGTCAGGCGGATCGGCGTGCCCTGGACCAGCAGCGACGCATACGCCAGCCCCTCGGCCTGCGCCCAGTCGATGCCACCCGCCTCGCCGATCGTCTCGCGCCGGCGCTCGAGCTGAGGCTTGAGCTTGCGGTGGATGCTGAAGCCGGACGGGACGCGGAGGAGCTGCTCGTTCAGCGACACCAGCGTCTCGGCGGGCACGGCCGTGCGCGGCTCCTTGCTCGGTCCCGTGTCGATCTCGAACTCGCCGGTGTCCGGTCCCTGGCTCATCGACTCGCGCAGCTCGGCGTGCGCGTCGGACAGCGCCTGGTAGGCCTCGCTCGCCAGCGCATCGGCCTCCTCCTGGGTGATGAGGCCCTCGGCGATCAGCCTGTCCGCGTACAGCTTGCGGACCGGCGGATGCTGCTTGATCTTCTCGTACATGAGCGGCTGGGTGTAGCCGGGCTCGTCCGTCTCGTTGTGCCCGAAGCGGCGGTAGCCGATCAGGTCGATCACGGCATCGCGGCCGAACTCGCGCCGGAAGCCCATCGCCAGCCGGATCGCGTGGACGCATGCCTCCACGTCGTCGGCGTTGACGTGGATCACGGGCAGGTCGTAGCCCTTCGCGAGGTCCGACGCGTAGCGCGTCGAGCGGGCGTCGTTCGGGTCGGTCGTGAACCCGAGCTGGTTGTTCATGATCACGTGGATCGTGCCGCCGGTCGAGTAGCCGGAGAGCGCCTGGAGGTTGAGCGTCTCGGCGACCACTCCCTGGCCGGGGAACGCCGCATCGCCGTGCAGCAGCACCGGGACGACCGACGACGGCTCGTGGACCGGGTCGCGCGCCTTGCGGCTCGTCTGGTCCGCGCGGGCGCGGCCCTCGACTACGGGGTTGATGTATTCGAGGTGGCTCGGGTTCGGCGAGAGCGTGACCGTCACGCCCTTCCCGGCGCGCGTCCGGTACGTCCCGGCGGAGCCGTAGTGGTACTTCACGTCGCCGGTGCCGCCCTCCGGTATTGCGGTGTCGACGTCCATCGACTGCTCGCCTTCGAACTCGGCGATGATCGCCTCGTACGGGCGCCCCACCGTGTGTGCGAGCACGTTCAGCCGCCCGCGGTGCGCCATGCCGAGCACGACCTCGCGCGCGCCCTCGTCGGCACCCACCTCGATGATCTCGTCCAGCATCGGAACCAGCACGTCGAGGCCCTCGATCGAGAACTGCTTCTTCCCGAGGAACGCCTTGTGGAGGTAGCTCTCGAGCGCCTCGACCTCGGACAGCCGCTTGAGCAGCGCGAGCCTGTGCTCCGGCTCGAGCGCCGTGCGGTGGGCGCCCCACTCGATCGACTGGCGCAGCCAGATGCGCCGGTTGTGCCCGGCGATGTGCTCGATCTCGTAGGCGATCGTGCCGCAGTACGTCTCCTGGAGGTGGGGCAGGGCGTCGGCGAAGGTCTCCCCCGGCACGGCCAGGCGCAGGATCGACGCGGGGATCTCCCGCATCAGCTCGGGTGTCAGGTTGACGGTTGCGGGATCGAGCGCGGGATCGCCGCGCGGGGGGGTGTCGAGCGGGTCGAGCCGCGCCGCCAGATGGCCGTGCATGCGGTGCGCCTTGACGACCGAGGTGGCCGCCTGGACCGCCTGGAGCAGCACCTGGCTGGGCGGCGCACCGATATCGGGCTTGACCTCGGCGGGGACCGGGTCGGCCGCGGTGACGGGCGTCGGGCCGTGAGCCGCTTCGACGCTGGCCGGGGCATCCAGGCCGAGCGCGGCGAAGATCGTCTCGTAGAACTCGTGCTCGCCCTGCAGAAGCGTGTCGATCCGCCGCAGGAACTCGCCGGACTCCGCGCCCTGGATCACCCGGTGGTCGTAGGTCGACGTCATCGTCATCACCTTCGACACGCCGAGCTCGTTCAGCTTCGCCGGGTTCGCCTGGGCGAGGCCGGGGGGCAGCGCGATCGCGCCCGTCGCGATGATCGTGCCCTGGCCGGGCATCAGCCGCGGGACGGAGGCCACGGTCCCGATCCCGCCCGGGTTCGTCAGTGTGATGTTCGCGCCCGTGTAGGCGTCGGGCGGGAGCGTGTTGTCGCGGGCCCCGGCGACGAGCTCGTCGTACCGGGCGGCGAAGGCGGAGAAGTCGAGTCGATCGGCCTGGTGGATGACCGGCACGATCAGCGAGCGTGTGCCGTCCTTGCGCTCGACGTCCACCGCGAGCCCGAGGCTCACGCCATCCGGGACGATTCGCTGCGGCTTGCCGTCCGGCTCCGCGAAAGCGTTGGTCATGACGTGCATCTCACGCGCGGACTGCACGATCGCCCAGGCGATCAGGTGGGTGAAGGACAGCTTCTTGCCGGCTGCCTTGAGCGCGCGGCGGCGCGCGTCGAGCATGCCGACGGGAACGGTCCGGAAGCTCGTGGCGGTCGGGATCGTGCGGCTCTCGTTCATGAACCGCGCGAGCGTCGCGGCGGGCCCGCGGATCGGCTTCGCGCCTGGCGGCGGCTGCTCGGCGGGCGCGACCGCCTTCGGAGCCGCGGCGGGCGCCCCGCCATTCCCCTCGACGAGCGCGAGCACGTCGTCCTTCGTCACCTTGCCGCCGCGGCCGGTCCCCTGAACACCGGTGAGGTCGAGCCCGTGCGCGTCGGCGATGCGTGCGGCAACCGGCGTGGCGTTGGCATCGCCATTGCCCACCGGTGCGCCCGCGGCAGGCGGAGCTGCCGGAGCGCTGGGGGCCGCCGGCTTCGCGGCCGTCGTGCCCGGCTTGATGCGCGCCACGATCGTTCCCGACGAGACCGTCTCGTCCGGCTCGGCCAGGATCTCCGCGACCACGCCCGACACGGGAGCCGGGATCTCGGCGTCCACCTTGTCGGTCGAGATCTCCACGAGCGTCTCGCCCTCGGCGATCTCCTCGCCCACCTGCTTGTGCCATTCGAGGACCGTGCCCTCCTGGACGGACTCGCCCATCTGCGGGAGCACGACGTCCACGAGACCGGCCGGCGCGTCTCCCGCGCCGTTCTCGGCCTGCTTCTTCGCGGCGACCTGCTCCATCTCGGTCGCGCTCGGGTCGCTCAGGTCGGCGCCGCTCTCGTCGCCGCGGTGGTCCCCGTCGGCGGTGGTACCACCCTCGCGCGAGGTCGCCGGGGCGGCGGGGCCTCCCTCGGTGTCGATCTCGCCGAGCACGGTGCCCACGGGCACCGTCTCGTCGGCCTCGACCAGGATCCGCACCAGCGTGCCCGCAATCGGCGCCGGGACCTCGGCATCCACCTTGTCGGTGGAGACCTCGAGGAGCGTCTCGTCGGCCTCGACCCGGTCACCGACCTGTTTGTGCCATTCGAGCACCGTGCCCTCGGTCACCGAGTCGCCCATCTGGGGCATGGTGATCTGCACGGTGGTGCCAGCTTCCACTAGGACTCTCAACATTACCGACCCCTGAAAGGCGCGGGCCGTACCTCTGCAAGGCTTGTGGCATGGGTGGTCGGCGGCTCAAGCACTGGGGATGGGGCTACGAGGACCAGCAGCCCGCACCGGCGCAGGTCCGTGACATCGCGCTCGGCCTGCGCGCCCACCTGGGCTTCGGCGAGGCTGAGGTCGATGAGCCGGTGCCGCTGAAGGCGGTCGAGTTACGGCCGCCGCGCGTCGATGTGCCCGACGCGCTGGCCGAGATCGCCGCGACCGACGACTACTCGCGCGCGTCCTGCACGCTGGGGAAGGCCTACCGCGACGTCGTGCGCGGCTTCCGCGGCCGATACGACGAGCCACCCGACGCTGTCCTCCGGCCGCGCGACGAGCCTGAGCTCGAGCGGGCGCTGCACTGGGCGTGCTCGGAGGACATCGCGGTCATCCCGTTCGGCGGCGGCACCAGCGTGGTCGGAGGAATCGAGCCGCGCGGACTCGAGCGCGCCGTCACCATCGACCTCCGCGCGCTCGACCGCGTGCTCGAGGTGGACAGCACCGCGCGTGCGGCGCGCATCCAGGCCGGGGCGACGGGCCCTGAGCTCGAGAACCAGCTGCGCGAGCACGGCCTGACGCTTCGCCACTTCCCGCAGTCGTTCGAGTACTCGACGCTGGGCGGCTGGATCGCGACGCGCGCCGGCGGCCACTTCGCGACGCTCATGACCCATATCGACGACCTGGTGGAGTCGGTGCGGGCGCTCACGCCCGGCGGATGGTGGGAGAGCCGCCGGCTGCCGGGGTCGGGGGCGGGCCCGAGTCCCGACCGGATGCTGATCGGCTCCGAGGGCGCGCTCGGGGTCATCACCGAGGCCTGGGTGCGCCTGCAGGAGAGACCCCGGTTCAAGGCGAGCGCGGGCGTCCTCTTCGACACCTTCGCGGCCGGCGCCGAGGCGGTCCGCGCGCTATCCCAGTCGGGCCTCTGGCCGTCGAACTGCCGCCTGCTCGACGAGGGCGAGGGTGCGCTCACGATGGCGGCGCCCGACGGGAAGGCGCTGCTCGTGCTCGGTTTCGAGTCGGCTGACCATCCGGTCGAGCCATGGCTCGAGCGCGCGCTCGAGCTGACGGCCGACCACGGCGGCGAGGTGCGCGAGTCGAGGGGCGGCGACGGCGAGGACTCGGTGGGCGCGTGGCGCAACGCGTTCGTGCAGGCGCCCTACCTGCGCGACTCGTTCGTGGCCGGCGGCGTGATCTCTGAGACGTTCGAGACCGCGATCACCTGGGACCGCTGGTCGGAGTTCGTCGGGAACATCCGCACCCGCGCGGAGGCCGCGGTGGCGGACGTTTGCGGGGCCGGCCAGGTCACGTGCCGCTTCACGCACGTGTATCCGGACGGTCCGGCGCCCTATTTCACGATCCTTGCACCGGCTGAGCGCGGTGGCGAGATCGATCAGTGGGATGCGATCAAGACGGCGGTGTCGGACGCGATCGCCGCGGGCGGAGGCACGATCACGCACCACCACGCGGTCGGGCGCGACCACCGGCCCTGGTACGACCGCCAGCGGCCCGAGCCGTTCGCCGCCGCGCTGCGCGCCGTCAAGGCCGAGTGGGACCCGGCCGGGATCCTGAACCCCGGCGTGCTGATCGACCCGCGCGCCCACTGACACACAGCCGTCCCGCGCTGGATTAGACTCACCCGCGGTGGCGGAGGAGACGCACATCGAGCATCCCAACCGGGACAAGGCCGGGTCGAAGGCGGTCAAGGCCGTCATCGTCCTGCTGATGCTCGTGACCGCGGCGCTGGTGGCCATCATCACCATCGGGGGCTGGTCGGTCCTCCAGGGGGCCCACCTCGTGGCGTTCTTCTACATCCTGCTGTACGTGGTCATGGCGTTCTACGTCGCGCGTTGGAACCGTGGGCTGTTGCCGGTGTGCGCGGCGATGTCCGTGCTGCTGGCGGTCATCGCCGGCGTGGCCGCGCCGGGCTGGTTCGCGCGGAGCAAGGACGGGTTCCTGGATCCGGCGCTGCCGCCCGATCTCCTCGGCATGCTCACGATCATCCTGATCCCCGTGTCCGTGGTGCTCGTGGTCTTCGCGATGCGCGGCTTCGCCCAGAAGTGGAACGTCGAGGTCGAGACGCACAACGACGACGGCTACGGCGGCTACGACGAATACGACCGCGGCCCGTCCCCCGCGGGCGCCTAGCCGGTCGGCGGCAGCTCCCCGAGCCCTGTCCGTCGATTGACCGTGCTCTGGCACGGCCAAGTGACGGATGAACGCGCGCACTTACAATCGCTCCGCTTGCGGCGGTGTCGAAACTGGTAAACGAGACGGTCTCAAACACCGTTGGCCTCACGGCCTTGTGGGTTCGAGTCCCACCCGCCGCATAGGGAGCGGTTCAAATACTCTTTTCACGATGTGCGCTCTGGCACTGCTCAAGCGCTGCGGGAAGGCGGCCGGGATCGCGGGGATCTAGGACCGTCGGCGCGGGATTCGCGCCATTGCGCCGCCGGGGTTAGGGTGGCGGTGGTTTGCTGCGCCACGTTCGCCAGTCGCTGAGTTTCGCCAACGTCGTCTCACTACTCGCGCTGTTCGTGGCGCTCGGTGGCACCTCCTACGCCGCTCTCAAGGTCGGGAGCAAGCAGATCACGAATAACAGCGTCCGCTCGAAGGATCTGCGCAACAACGACATCCGGGGCGCTGACGTACGCAACCGAAGTCTGGGGAGCAAGGACTTCAAGTCCGGGCAACTGCCGCGCGGGGCCCAGGGGCCGCAAGGGCCGCAAGGCGCGCAGGGATTGCAGGGCGCGCCCGGCACCTCGGTCTTCGCCGCGAGTATCCCTTCACGCGCGACGGTGAGGGGAGCCTTTTCGGTGGGGCTGGAACTTACGGGCGGTGCGACCCTCCGGATGGAGTCAGCGGTGAGTTTCCCCACGCCGGCGCCAACGCCGCCTACCGACGCACAGGTCAACTTCGCTCCCGGCGCAGCCGGGACCGACGATGACCCAACCTGTACCGGGACGTTCGCAACACCGACCGCGCCTCCGGGGAAGGTCTGCATCTACCCCAACGGCCGGCTCGACGCTTCCACTGGAGAGGGCTTGGCGCTGAACAATCGCTACGGATTCACAGTGGCGGTTTCTGAACCAGGACCGGGGGTTGCCCTCGAAGGCACCTGGGCCTACACGGCCCCGTGACCAGAACTC
>DASPHG010000049.1:0-49960 GCA_035629775.1 Thermoleophilaceae bacterium
GTACCGACGGCCTCTCGCACCCGCTCGCGGAGCGAGCGATTGCTTGGCCGGCGTGTCGTCAGCGTGGGGAACATGTGTTCGTGAAAGGTAGGGAGGGGGTCGGACGGAACGGGCGGCGCCCCTCGCCCGTGGCGAACGCGATTTGGCTCTGCGCCGCGGAAAACGCGGGCTCGTCCTGCAAGCGCTCTTGCAGACGCGCTCGACGGGCGCGGTCCCGGTGGCGCGCGCGCTGAGCCCGCCCGTCGAACGCCGTCACGTACGGTCCCCGCCCGGACCTTCCGACGCAAACTCTTCACACCACTTCCCGGCCTGCCAATAGGGTCGCGGCAACCGTTTCCGGACCGGAGGTCTGCCATGAAGCCGTCCCGCGCAGCAGCCGCGCTCGCTGCCACCGCCATCTGCCTGCTGGCGCTCGCGTCGCTCGCAGGCGCAGCGCAGGCGCGAGGCCACCACGACGACGACGTGCCGCTCGTCACCGGCCACCGGGGTGCCCCCGGCTACCTGCCCGATCACACGCTCGAGGGCTACAAGCTCGCGATCCGCTTCGGCGCCGACTACATCGAGCCCGACCTGGTCTCGACGAAGGACGGCCACCTGATCGCCCGCCACGAGCCGAACATCGGCGGCACGACCGACGTCGCGTCCAAGTTCCCCGCCAGCCGCAAGAGCACCTACATGGTGGACGGCGCGCCCGTCACGGACTACTTCGCCACGGACTTCACGCTCAAGGAGATCCGGACGCTCCGGGCGATCCAGCCGCTGGCGAGCGACGGTCGCCCGACCGAGTTCGACGGCAAGTTCAAGATCCCGACGTTCGACGAGGTCCTCGACCTGGTCAAGAAGGAGGGCAGGAAGCGCCACCGCGCCGTCGGCGTCTATCCGGAGACCAAGCACCCGACGTTCCACATCCAGCACGGCCTTCCGCTCGAGCGCAAGCTGGTCGACGCGCTCAAGCGCCACGGCCTGAACCGGAAGCACGCGCCGGTGATCATCCAGTCCTTCGAGCAGTCGAACCTCAAGCAGCTGAACCGGATGACGCCCGTCCAGCTCTCCCAGCTGGTGGACGCGTGGGACGTCAACCTCGACGGCAGCCTCGCCTACGCCGAGACCTCCCTGCGGCCGTACGACTGGACCGTCTCCGGCGACCCGCGGCTCCTCGCCCGCACGTACGGCTACTTCGCGACGAACGCCGGCCTGGACGAGATCGCCCGCTACGCGGACATCGTCGCGCCCTGGAAGCCGTACATCGTCCCGACGACGGGCACCGACACCGACGGCGACGGCGATGCCGACGACGTGACCGGCGACAACGTCGTCGACGAGCGCGACCGCGAGAACGCGATCCCGACGTCGCTCATCCGCCGCGCCCACAAGCGCGGGCTGGACGTCCACACGTGGACGTTCCGCAACGAGGCGCGCCGCCTCGCGGCCGACTACGGCGGCGATCCGAAGGCCGAGTACAAGCTGTTCTACGCGCTCGGCATCGACGGCGTGTTCTCCGATTTCCCCGACACGGCGCTCGAGGCCCGCGAGGAGTTCTTCGAGGGCTGATCGGCACCACGCAGGATCCGGGGCGGCGGCGGGTAGCCTCCCCCCCGTGATCCACCTCCGGATCGTCTCGGAGCCGGACAAGACCGAGCGGGCGCTCGAGCTGCTCGAGCGCTCGCACTCCGTCTGCAACGTCGTGTACCTCGAGGGCGCCGCCCGGCGCCCCAAGGGCGACCTGATCCTCGCCGACGTCGCGCGCGAGGACGCGAGCGTGATCCTGTCGGACCTCAAGGACCTCGGCGTCCACCACGAGGGCGCCATCACGGTCGAGCCCATCGACACCCAGATCTCCGAGAACGCCGAGCGGGCGGTCGAGCACGCCCCCGGCTCGCCCGCCGACGCGGTCGTCTGGGAGGAGGTCGAGGCGCGCACGAGCGAGAACGTCGAGCTCTCCGGCGTGTTCCTCGCCTTCATGGTGCTCGCCGGCCTGCTCGCGGCCGTCGGGATCTACCAGGACTCGGCCGTGCTGATCGTCGGCGCGATGGTGGTCGGCCCGGAGTTCGGCCCGCTCGCGGGCTTCTGCGTCGCGCTGGTGCAACGCCGCGGCGCGCTGGCGATGCGCTCGTTCACGGCGCTCGCCGTCGGCTTTCCGCTGGCCATCCTCGCCGTCTACGCCATGACCCTCGTCTTCAAGGCGGTCGGCGTCTTCGACGAGGAGTTCTCCGCGGAGAACCACAGCTTCTCCAACATCATCTCCTCGCCCGACTTCTTCGCGTTCTTCATCGCGGCCTGCGCCGGCGCCGCCGGGATGCTGAGCCTGAGCACGGCGAAGTCGGGCGCCCTGATCGGCGTGCTGATCTCGGTCACGACGCTCCTCGCGGCGGCGAACGTCGGCCTCGCCGCGGCCTATCAGGACTGGGACAGCATGACCGGGAGCATCGCCCAGCTGGGCATCAACCTCGTCTCGATCGTCGCCGCCGGCACCGGCGTGCTGGCGGCGCAGCGCGCGCTGTACCTCCGCCGGCGCAGGAAGCACCTCGACGACCCCGAGCGGGCCGCCGCGGGCCTGCCTACACGGAGGACCCCAGCGACGACCAGATCTCGACCTTCGTCCTGATCTTCTCGACGACCGCGTCGGTGAACTCCGTCGTGGTCGCCTGCCCGCCCAGGTCGAAGGTCTTCACGCCGCCCGCCGTGGTCTCGAGCGTCGCCTCGTAGATCGCGCGCGAGGCCTTGTCCGCGCCGGGATGCCCCTTGGCCGCCGCTTGCCCGAGCACGGCCGCGCAGGCGAGGATCATCGCCATCGGGTTCGCCAGGTCCTTGCCCTGCAGCGAGGGCGCGGTGCCGTGCGGCGCCTCGGCCATGGCCACGTCCACCGCGAAGTCCTCGTCGAACGAGAGGAGGATCGACTCCGCGCCGGCGATCGAGCCGAACATGGGCATCACGAGGTCCGACAGGCAGTCGCCGTCCCGGTTGAGCGCGGGGATGACCAGCGGCGCGTCGGCGGCGCCCGACAGCAGCCCCGCGTACGTGGCGTCGATCAGCACAGGCTGGTAGGTGACGTCGGGATGGCGCTCGGCCGCGGCGTCCATCTCCTCCTTGAGCATGCCCTCGTAGACCGGGGAGACGGTCCACTTGGGACCGCCGTACACGCGCGCGCCCGCGCGAGCGGCCGCGCGGAAGGAGAACTCGGCCACGGCGCGGCACACGTCACGCGTGATCCGCTCCGTCCGCAGCGCGACCTCCTCCAGCGACCCCTCCTCGCCCTCGCGCCACTGCTCCGCGCCGTAGGCGTCGCCGACCGCCATCCGCACGACGGAGATCGGGTAGTGCACGCCGGCGACCGGAGTCACTCCCGGTATCCGCCGCCCGGTGCGGATGATCACCTTGCCGTCGATCGCCTCGCGCAGAAGGCGGTTCGGGCTGCCCACGTCGTCGGCGCCCTCCGGCGTGATCGTGGCCGCCTTGATGCCGAACCGGGACTCGCGCATGGCGCGCGCCGCGGCGCTCACGACCTCGTTGTTCGTCCCGCGCCGGTTCGCGAGCGAGAGGTCGTAGTGCTCGAGCTCGACAGGGACCTGGGTGACCGCCGGGTCGAGCACGCGAAGCGCCTGGTCGAGCAGCTCCTGGCCGGTCTCGTCACCCTCGAGGACGGTGATCTTCAGCGCGTCCATCGGCTATTTCGACAGGCCAAGCTCGTCCGCGCGCTCCTCCATGGCGGTGATCACGAACGTCACGTGCTCGTCGAAGTCCACTCCCAGGTCCTCGGCGCCCTCGCGCACCTCGTCGCGGTTCACGCCGGCCGCGAAGCTCGGCTGCTTGAGCTTCTTCTTCACCGACTTCGGCGTGAGGCCGTGGATGCCGGTCGGCCGGACGAGCGCGCACGCGGCGACGAACCCCGACAGCTCGTCGACGGCGAACAGCGTCTTCGCGAGATTCGTCTCGCGCGGGACGCCCAGGAAGGTCGCGTGCCCCGCCACGGCGTCGATCAGCTCCTGCGGATAGCCCTTCTCCTCGAAGAGCTTCAGCGCGTGCCGCGGGTGGCCCGTGCCGAGGTCCGGATAGCGGTCGTAGTCGAGGTCGTGCAGCAGGCCGGTCACCGCGTACAGCTCCTCGTCCTCGTCCCACCTGCGCGCGTAGCCGACCATCGCGGCCTCCACGCCGAGGAGGTGCTTGCGCAGCGAGTCGGAGGCGACCCATTCCTCCACCAGCTCCCACGCTTCCTGCCGCGTCGGTTGCACGCGCGGGAAGCTAGCGGAACGGCGCGGTACCCTCGGCGCGTGGAGAAGTTCGTCATCGAGGGGGGCCGGACCCTGTCCGGCACCGTGGTCCCGGCCGGGAACAAGAACGGCGCTCTGCCCGCGCTCGCGGCGTCGCTCCTGACCGATCAGGAGGTCGTGGTGCGCAATGTCCCGCGCATCCGTGATGTGGAGACCATGGTCGAGCTGCTCGCCAACCTCGGCGTCAAGGTGGAGTGGCGCGAGGAGCACACGGTCGCGCTGAAGGCGGAGAACATCTCGAAGACCGAGGTCGACCGCGTCCTCTCCGAGCGCATCCGAGCGTCGTTCCTCTGCGCCGGGCCGCTGCTGGCCCGGCTCGGCCGCGTCAACATGCCGCCGCCCGGCGGCGACGTGATCGGCCGCCGCCGGCTCGACCCGCACCTGGATGCCTTCCGCGCCCTCGGCGCGGTGGTCGAGTCGACCCGCTCCTCGTACACGATCGTGGCCCCGCCGGGCGGCCTGCGCGCGTGCGACTTCTTCATGGACGAGCCGTCGGTGATGGGCACGGAGAACGCCCTGATGGCCGCGGCCCTCACGCCCGGTATTACCGTCATCCACAACGCCGCCTCCGAGCCGCACGTGCAGGACCTCGCGCGGATGCTGCTTCAGATGGGGGCGGGCATCGAGGGCATCGGCTCGAACGTGCTGATCATCGAGGGCAAGTCCGAGCTGGGCGGCGCCGAGTACACGATCGGGCCGGACTACATCGAGGTGGGCAGCTTCGTCGCGCTCGCCGCGGTCACGGGCGGGGAGCTTCGGATCAAGGACGTGTGCGTGGACGACCTCCGCATGACCAGGCTGATCTTCGAGCGGCTCGGCTGCCGCATGGAGTTCGACGGCGGCGACCTGATCGTCCCGGCCGGCCAGCGGCTGCGCGTGAAGAACGACGAGGGCGACGCGATCGCGAAGATCGACGACGGCCCGTGGCCGGCGTTCCCGGCCGACCTCACCAGCATCGCGCTCGCGCTCGCCACGCAGGCGGACGGGCTGGTGCTGATCTTCGAGAAGATGTTCGAGAACCGCCTGTTCTTCGTGGACAAGCTCGTCTCCATGGGCGCTCGGGTTCTGTTGTGCGACCCCCACAGGGCGGTCGTCAGCGGCCCGAGCCGGCTTCACGGTGAGAAGATGGAGAGCCCCGACATCCGCGCGGGCATGGCCATGCTCATCGCCGCGCTCTGCGCCGAGGGGCGCTCCGAGATCGGGAACATCCGCCAGATCGACCGTGGCTACGAGCGCATCGACGAGCGTCTGCGCGCGCTCGGAGCCCAGATCGAGCGCGTTCAGATGGAGAAGGTGCCGGCCTAGCGGCCGCGCCGTGTTCGCCCGGCGAGGGAGGCCCGCGTGATCCACCCGATCCCGCCCGGCACGCGCGACGTGCTGCCCGACGAGATGCGCGAGCTGCGCGCGCTGTCCGCGCGCCTGCGCGAGATGTTCGAGCAGGCGGGCTACGGCGAGGTCCGCACCCCGGCGCTCGAGTACGAGGACGTCCTGAGCCGGGGCGACGACCGCGCCGCCAGCGCGCCCTACCGCCTCTTCGACGAGCACGGGCGCGTCCTCGTGCTGCGCTCCGACATGACGATCCCGATCGCGCGGCTCGTCGCGAGCCGCTACCCGGACGCCGAGCCCCCGTTGCGCTTCTCGTACTTCCAGCACGCCTACCGTGCGCCCGAGCGCGGCCGAACCTCGACCGAGTTCCTCCAGGGCGGCATCGAGCTGATCGGCGCCCCCGGCAGCGCGGGGGACGCTGAGGTGCTCGCGCTCGTCGCGCAGGGCCTCGAGGCGATCGGTCTGCGCCGCTACCGGATCGGTGTCGGCGACGGCTCGCTCTACCGGACGCTGCTGGCGGAGCTCCAGGTGCCCGAGGCCGAGCGCGATCCGCTGCTGCGGCTCCTGTCTGAGCGGCGGTTCGTCGAGCTCGAGTCGCGCGTCGCGCGACTGAACCTCGATGCCGACGTCAGCGCGACGCTCGCCGAGCTGCCGCGCGTCCGCGGCGGGCCCGAGGTGCTGGAGCGCGGCTCCGGCCCGGCAGCGGCCGCCGTCGCGGGGCTCCGCGAGCTGCACGCCGAGCTCGAGGGGCACGCCATCGCCGACCGGGTGATCTTCGACCTCGGGCTAGTGCGCGAGCTCGACTACTACACGGGCGCCGTCTTCGAGGTCTACGACCCCGCGGTCGGGTTCGCGCTCGGCGGGGGTGGCCGGTACGACGGGCTGCTCGCGCGGTTCGGTCGCGACCTGCCGGCGTGCGGGCTGGCGCTCGACCTCCAGGCCGTGCACACGGCGCAGGCGGAGGAGGAGCGGCTCGGATGAAGGAAACGGGCTCCGTCCCCCTTCTCACGATCGCCGTTCCGCGCGGCAACCTCTTCGGCGAGACGCTCGACCTGCTCGAGTCGATCGGGATCGACACCGCGGAGGTTCGCGCGAACGACCGCAAGCTGCTGTTCGAGGACGCGGGCATCGTGACCATGCGCCCCAGCGATGTGCCCACCTACGTCGAGCACGGTGCGGCCGACATCGGCATCGTCGGGAAGGACGTGCTCGCCGAGCAGGTCGACCGCGACGTGTACGAGCTGCTCGACCTGGGTTATGGCGCCTGCCGGATGGTGGTGGCCGCGCGCGAGGGCGACGACACGCTCGCCGAGTCCCTGCGGCGCCTCGGCCGTGCCCGCGTCGCCACGAAGTACCCGCGCACCGCGGCCGAGTACTTCGCGCGGACCGGCCGCCACGCCGAGATCGTGGAGGTCAAGGGATCGGTCGAGCTGGCACCGCTCACCGGGATGGTCGACGCGATCGTGGACCTGTCGGACACCGGCACCACGCTGCGCGAGAACCGGCTGGTGGAGCTCGAGGAGATCTTCACGTCGACGGCGCGGCTCATCGCCAACCCGGTCGCGCACAAGCTGAAGGCGGCGGCGATCGACGACATCGTCGCGCGTCTGGGGGAGTCGCGATGAAGCTGCGAGTGACCCGCTTCGGGGCGGACGCGGACGCCGCGCAGCTGCGTGCCCTCGTGCCACCGCCGCGCGCGGTCGAGGACGACGTGCGCCGGATCGTGGACGCCGTGCGCGCCGAGGGTGACGCAGCCGTCCTGCGGCTGACCGCGCAGTTCGACCACGCCGAGGTGGCACCGGACGAGCTGCGGGTGCCGGTTGCCGAGATCGACGAGGCGATCGCCCTGCTCGAGCCCGAGGTTCTGGGCGGGCTGCGCAAGGCAATCGAGAACGTCCGCGCCGTCGCGCAGGCGCAGCTCCGCGAGCCGGTCGCGGTCGCGCTGGACGACGGCCAGCAGGTCGAGGTCGCCGAGCTCCCCGTGCGCCGCGCCGCCGCCTATGTGCCCGGCGGCCGGGCGCCATATCCCTCGACGGTCGTGATGTGCGCGGTCACCGCGCGCGCGGCCGGGGTGGACGAGCTCGCCGTCTGCGCACCGCCCGGCCCGGGCGGGAGCGCACACCCCACGATCCTCGCGGCGTGCGGCCTGTGCGGCGTGAACGAGGTGTACCGCATGGGCGGCGCCCAGGCGATCGCGGCGCTCGCATACGGGACGGAGAGCGTGCCGGCCGTGGACGTCATCGTCGGCCCCGGCAACGCATTCGTCACCGAGGCGAAGCGCCAGGTCGCCGGGGTGGTCGGGATCGACGGACTGGCGGGGCCGAGCGAGCTGGTCGTGGTCGCCACCGGCGACGCCGACCCGGACCTGATCGCACTCGACCTGCTCGCCCAGTCCGAGCATGGGCCGGACAGCCTGCTGGCGCTGATCTCCGCCGACGCCGCGATCCTGGACCGCGTCGAGGAGACCATCGCGCAGCTCGCCTCCGAACTGGCGACCGCGACCGAGGCGCCGCTGGCGCTCGTGCACGCCATCGACGTACGTGCCGCGGTCCGCCTGGCGGACGCAATCGCGCCCGAGCACCTGCAACTGACGGGGACGGACCCCGAGCGTTGCATCGACCTCGTGCGCAGCGCGGGCTGCCTGTTCGTCGGGCGCTATGCGGGGACGGCGTTCGGCGACTACGTCGCGGGGTCCAACCACGTGCTGCCCACGGGCGGCGCCGCGCGGTTCGCCAGCGGGCTGTCGGTCGCCACCTTCCGGCGCAGGATGGCCCGGGTATCGTTCTCGGAGGAGGCGGCTCGCGCCCTGGCGCCGCATGGCGCCGCCCTCGCGCGGGCCGAGGGCTTCCCGATCCACGGCGAGTCGATGGAGCGCCGCGCATGACCCGATCCGCAGACATCTCGCGCCAGACGAACGAGACGGACATCCGGCTCCGGCTGGGCCTGGACGGCTCGGGAGCGGGCGAGCGCACCACCGGCATCGGCTTCTTCGACCACATGCTCGACGCGGTGGCGCGGCACGGCGCGCTCGACCTGGACGTGGACGCGAAGGGCGATCTCGAGACCGGGTCCCACCACACGGTCGAGGACGTCGGCATCGTCCTCGGGCAGGCGCTCGACCAGGCGCTCGATGACCGCGCCGGCATCACGCGCTTCGGCCACGCGACCGTCCCGATGGACGAGGCGCGCGCCGCCGCGGTGGTGGACGTCTCCGGCCGCCCGCTCTGCGTCTTCGAGGGCGAGATCCCGGTCGGCGCGATCGAGGCATTCGACAGCGACCTCGCCGAGGAGTTCTTCCGCGCGGTCGCCGGGGCGGCGAAGCTGACGCTCCACGTGCGCATCGAGGCGGGCTCGAACGCCCATCACATGGTCGAGGCCGCCTTCAAGGCGTTCGCCCGCGCACTGCGCGCGGCGGTGGCGATCGAGCCCGGCGCAACCGCCATCCCGTCCACCAAGGGATTACTTTGATCGCCGTCCTCGACTACGGCATGGGCAACCTCCGCTCGGCCGAGAAGGCGCTCGAGCGTGTGGGCGCCGAGGTCGAGGTCACCCGCGACGCCGACCGGATCCGCGCGGCCGCGGGCCTCGTGCTGCCGGGCGTGGGCGCCTTCCCGAAGGCGATGGACGCCGTGCGCGCGCTCGGCTTCGACGCCCTGATGCGCGAACACGTGGAAGCCGGCAAGCCCGTGCTCGGCATCTGCCTGGGCATGCAGCTGCTGTTCGAGTCGAGCGCGGAGCTGGGCGGGGCGGACGGGCTCGGCCTGCTCGACGGCGAGGTCGTGGCGCTCGACGCGCCGGGCCTGAAGGTGCCCCACATCGGCTGGAACGAGGTCGCCTGGGCCAACGGCTCGCCGCTGCACGAGGGCCTCCCCGACCCAGCCGCGTTCTACCACGTGCACTCGTTCGCGCCAAGGACCGCGGGCGACGACGAGGTGATCGGCTGGTCGTCCTACGGCAGCCGCTTCCCGAGCGTCGTCGGCCGCGGCAACGTCTTCGGCGTCCAGTTCCACCCGGAGAAGTCCGGCCACGACGGGCTCGCGCTCCTGCGCAACTTCGTGCGCCTCGCGGCGTGATCCTGCTGCCGGCCATCGACATTCGCGGCGGCAAGGCGGTGCGGCTGCGGCAGGGCGACTTCGACCAGGAGACCGTCTACAACGAGGACCCGCTCGAGGCGGCGCGCGCATGGGCCGAGCAGGGCGCGCGGTTCCTCCACGTCATCGACCTCGACGGGGCGCGCGAGGGGAAGCCCCAGAACCTGGACCACCTCGAGCGGATCGCGAGCGAGCTGACCGTGCCGGTCCAGTACGGGGGCGGGCTGCGCGACGTGGCGTCGGTGCGCGCCGCTCTCGCCGCGGGCGCCGATCGCGTCATCCTCGGAACGGCGGCGTACACGGACGTCGAGTTTCTCGACGCGTGCGTGGCTAGCTGGCCGAGGCGCGTGCTCGTCGCGATCGACGTGCGCGGGGGGCGGGTATCGGTGGCGGGATGGACGAAGGCGACCCAGATGCAGGCCGAGGACGTGATCGAGCGGATGCAGCGCCGCGGCGTGCGCCAGTTCGTGTACACGAACGTGGACCGCGACGGGATGCTCGAGGGCCCGGACCTGGACGAGGTGGCGCGGATCGGGGGGATCATCCGGGGGCGCTTCCTCTACTCGGGCGGAATCGGCTCGCTCGAGGACTTCCGCGAGCTGGCCTCGCTGCGGCTGCTGAACCTGGCCGGCGTCGTCTCCGGGAAGGCCCTCTACGAGGAGCGCTTCACGATCGCCCAGGTGCACGAGCTGCTCGATGGTCCTTAGACGCGTCATCCCGTGCCTCGACGTGGACAAGGGCCGCGTCGTGAAGGGCACGAACTTCGTGGACATCCGCGACGCCGGCGATCCGGTGGAGCTGGCCGAGCGCTACGAGCAGGAGGGCGCCGACGAGCTCGTCCTCCTCGACATCACGGCCTCGCACGAGAAGCGCGACACGGTCGTCCAGCTCGCGCGGCGCTGCGCCGACAACGTCTTCATCCCGTTCACGATCGGCGGCGGCGTGCGCTCGGCCGCCGACGCCCAGGCAGTGCTCGACGCGGGTGCGGACAAGGTGTCGGTCAACTCGGCGGCGGTCCGGCGGCCGGAGCTGATCGGCGAGATGGCGGAGGTGTTCGGCGCGCAGTGCGTCGTCCTCGCCATCGATGCGAAGCGCGCCGGCGACGGATACGAGGTGTACCTGAACGGCGGCCGGCTCGCGACCGGGCTCGACGCGGTCGACTGGGCCCGCGAGGGCGCCGAGCGCGGGGCGGGGGAGATCCTGCTGACCAGCATGGACCGCGACGGCACCGAGGATGGGTACGAGCTGGAGCTGACGCGGGCGGTCGCGGACGCGGTCGAGATCCCGGTGATCGCCTCGGGCGGCGCGGGCGAGCTGTCGCACCTCGTCGACGCGGTCGAGCGCGGGGGCGCGGACGCCGTCCTCTGCGCGTCGATCTTCCACTACGGCACGTACAGCGTGGCCGAGGCCAAGCGGGCCATGCACGCCGCCGGCATCCCTGTCCGGCTGTAGTTTCGGGAGGGTGCGGAGGGTCAAAGGAGAGCTGCGCGAGCGGATCCGGGCGCTGCCCGGCATGGACCGCCTGCTGCCCGCGGTCGAGGGCCTTTCGCCGATCTACCTCGTGGGCGGCGCAGTGCGCGACGTCCTGCGCGAGGGCTGTGCGGTCGACCTGGACCTCGCGGTCGAGGGCGACGGGCCGAAGACGGCGAGCGAGCTGGCGACACGCCTGGGCGGGGATGTCGTGCCGCACCACCGCTTCGGCACGGCCACCGTCCGCGCCGGGGCGCTCGTCTTCGACCTGGCGGCCACGCGCGCCGAGTCCTACCCGGAGCCGGGCGCGCTACCCGAGGTGCGGCCGGCCGCCCTGGAGGAGGACCTCGCGCGGCGTGACTTCGCAATCAACGCGATGGCCAGCAGGCTTCAGGGCGACGAGCTGGGCCACCTGCACGACCCGCACGGCGGTTGCGACGATCTCGACGCGCGTGCCGTGCGCGTCCTCCACGATCGAAGCTTTCTCGACGACCCGACGAGGCTTCTCCGCGCGGTGCGCTACGAGGTCCGGCTGGATTTCCGGATGGACGCGGCCACCGAGGAGCTGGCCCGCGAGGCGGCGCGGCGCAAGGCGCTCGGGACCGTGTCCGGGCCGCGAATCCGCGACGAGCTGCTCGACCTGCTTCGCGAGCATGCAGCGCCGCGCGGTGTCGAACGGCTGACCGAGCTTCGCCTGGTCGACTCGCTCGGACCGGGCCTCGACGCCGACCTCGAGCTCGTGGCCTCGGCCCAGCTCGGTGCGGGTGAGACGCGGGCGGACCCGGCGCTGACCGCGCTCGCCGCCCTGGTCGGTCCCGAGCCCGACGCGCTCTGGGTCCAGTCGCTCGGCCTGCGCGCGGACGAGCGCGACGCCGTGCTGCGCGCGGCGCGCAAGGCGCCTCAGCTGGCGGCGATGCTGCGGGGCGATCTGCCGGACTCCACGATCCACGCGCTGCTCCACTGCGAGCACCCCGAGACCCTCGCGCTGACCCTCGCCCACGGCGCCCCCGGGGGCCCCATCCTGCGCTACCTGGCCGACCTCCAGGGCGTGCAGCTCGAGATCACGGGGCGCGACCTGGTCGAGGCCGGCGTGCCGGAGTCGCCGGCGCTCGGGCGCGCGCTCGAGCTGACGCTCAGGAAGAAGCTCGACGGCGAGCTCTCGGGCCGCGAGGAGGAGCTCCGCTACGCGCTGGAGGTGGCGCGATCGACGACGTGATCCGCGTCGAGCTGCCCGGCGCTGAGGCGGTCTTCTCGACGCGCCGCGGCGGCGTCAGCGAGCCCCCGTATGACTCGCTCAACCTTGGGATCCTCACCGACGACCACCGCGCGCGCGTCGAACGAAACCGCGCACTTCTGGCCGAGAAGGCCGGCCTCGACGGGCGGGGCGTGGCGATGGGCTGGCAGGTGCACGGCACGGGCGTGAGGCGCTGGGACGCGCCGCCAGAGGACGGCGATCTCGAGCGCGTGGACGCCCACGTCACCGCCCGCGAGGATCTCGCGCTACTCGTCATCGTCGCCGACTGCCTCCCGATCGCGCTGGCGGGGGAGGGGGCGGTCGCGATGGTCCACGCAGGGTGGCGCGGACTGGCGGGCGGAATCGTGGAGCAGGCCGCTGCGGAGCTGGGCGACGTGCGGGCCGCCGCGGTCGGGCCCGCGATCGGCCGCTGCTGCTACGAGGTGGGCGAGGAGGTCCTCGCGCAGTTCGACGCCCGCTTCGCCGACGGCCGCATGCTCGACCTCCGCGCCGTTGCCGAGGACCGGCTTCGCGCCGCGGGAGTCGAGCGGATCGAGCACGTCGACATGTGCACGAGCTGCCGCGCCGACCTCTTCTTCTCGCACCGGCGCGACGACGGCGTCACTGGGCGCCAGGGAGGGCTCGTGTGGCGGGCCTAGACCCCGCGCGCGTGCGCGCGAACCTCGAGCGCGTGTGGCAGAAGATCGGCGACGAGGTGGAGATCTGCGCGGCCGTCAAGTACGTGGAAGCGGACGACCTGCCCGTTCTCGCCGACGCCGGGATCGCGCTCGTCGGCGAGAACCGCGCGCAGGACCTGATCGCCAAGCAGGACGCGCACGGGGACCTCTTCGAGTGGGACTTCATCGGCGCGCTCCAGAGCCGCAAGGTGAAGGACGTGGCGCCGCGCGTGCGCCTGATCCACTCGGTCGCGTCGGAGTCGGCGCTGCGGCGGCTGGGCGAGCATCCTTCGGCGGAGGTGCTCGTGCAGGTGAACATCGCGGAGGACGCGGCGAAGGAAGGAATCGCGCCGGCCGAGCTCGGCGACTTCATCGCCCGCTGCCCGGTGACCGTCACGGGCCTGATGACGATGCCGCCCTTCGCGGAGGACCCGGAGGCGAGCCGGCCGCACTTCGCCCGCCTCGCCGAGCTGGCCGCCGAGTACGGGCTGAGGCGCCTGTCGATGGGCACGACGCAGGACTACGAGGTCGCCGTGCAGGAGGGCGCGACGATCGTCCGTCTGGGCTCCGTGCTCTACGCCTGACGGCGCAGCCAGTCGAGGATCGCGCGCGACAGCTGCGCCCCCTGCCACGCGAGCGGCGGGTCGCCCTCGTCCTCGACGACGAACGTGACCCGGGGGAGGCGGCGCGCGTACTCCTCGGCGACGGCCAGCGGGTGGTTGGGGTCGGCGTCGTCGCGGCTGCCGATCACCAGCACCGGCACGTCGATCTGGGCGAGTGCGTCCAGGCCGTCGAACGCCTCCGAGCGCGGCACGACGCGCACGGCCTGAGCGAGCGCCTCGGGATGCCGGTGACGCTCGATCCGCTGACGGGTGAACTTCAGCACCGCCTCGCGCCAGCGGGGATCGCCCGGCGCCTCGAACGCGCGCATGAACCCGTCCACGCCGTCGCTCTCGAGCCCAGCGGCCAGCCGGTCCCAGTAGGCGAGGGCGGAGTCCTCGAGGTACGGCTCCCCGGCATAGGCGGGCGTTATCTGGACGAGCGCCTTCACTAGCTCAGGCCGTTCGAGCGCCACGCGGACGGCCGTGGCGGCGCCCATCGAGTGCCCGATCAGGACAGCCGACGAGAGCCCGCGCTCCTCGATCACGGCAACCGCGTCGCGCGCGAGATCCGAGTATTCGTAGGCGCCCGGCTCCTCGGCCGGGTCGGACTCGCCGTGGGCGCGCGCGTCGTAGGAGACGAGCCGGCACCCCTCGCGCGCGAGCAGCCGCGAGCCCTGGAGCACGTACCGGCGCGTGGCCGTCAACCCGTGCAGGAGCAGGAGGTTTTCGCCGCTCCCGGTGTCCTCGATGGTCAGCATGGGTACCCTGTGGCAGGCAGGAATCGCCGCATAACGCGCGAAACCGAGTCCCCAGCATGGCGCTTCGCGATACATGGCACCGCACGCTCGTCTACTTCGGCCTCGCCGAGGACGACGACCCGTACCGCGACGAGGCGCTCGACGTCGAGCCCGAGCAGGAGATCGAGAGCCGCTACCGCGAGCGCCCGAACGTCCGCCGGCTCGAGCGCAACCGCCGCCGGCGTGACGAGATCGAGGACATCTTCGCCGACGACGGCAGCGCCCCGAGCGGGCGCGAGACGCGGGTCCTGCGCCCGGTGGCCGGGAACGGCGGCAACGGGCGCGGCGGCGCCGACGTCCAGGTGCACCTCGTCGTCCCGAAGAACTTCAACGACGCCCAGCAGATCGCGGACCGGTTCAAGGACGCGGTCCCGGTCATCCTGAACCTGCAGACCACCGACACCGACCTCTCCAAGCGCCTGATCGACTTCGCCTCGGGCCTGACGTACGCGCTCGACGGCGGGATGCAGCGCATCGCCGACAAGGTCTTCCTTCTCACGCCGCGCAACGTCGAGGTCTCCGCCGAGGAGCGCGCGCGGCTCATCGAGAAGGGCTTCTTCAACCAGTCCTAGGAGCTGCGAACCAGCGCATCTCGGCGTCCTCGGCTCTCGGCGTGCGCAGCACGCCTTCGAGCCTGCGTCCTTGATCTGCTTGGTTCTCGCACCTAGTGCGTAATCTGGCCCGCGTGAAGATCGGACTGATCGGGGCAGGGAACATGGCCGGAGCGCTCGCCCGCGGCTGGGACGAGCCCGCCCTGGTCTTCGACGTCGACCGCGACCGCGCCGCCGCGCTGGCCGAGGCGATCGCGGGCGAGGTGGCCACATCGAACGCCGAGCTCGCGCAACAGGCCGACGCCGTGATGCTCTGCCACAAGCCGGCGCAGCTAGCCGACGTGGCCGAGGAGATCCGGCCGCACGCGCGCGCCATCGTCTCGATCCTGGGCGGCGTGCCGGTCGCCGCCGTCGAGGACGCCTACCCCGAGCTCCCCGTCTACCGCTTCATGCCGAACCAGCCGGTCGAAGTCCGAAGGGGCGTCTGCTGCTACGCGGCTGGGACCCGCGCGGCGGACGGGCCGGAGGACGACATCCTCGCCCTGTTCGGCCGGCTCGGGCGCGTCGTGCAGCTGAGCGACGACGACATGCAGGCCGCCACCGCGGTCATGAGCTGCGCGCCCGCCTGGATCGCGCTGGTGGCCGAGGCACTCCGGGACGCCGGCGTCCGTCACGGCCTGGACCGCGACGAGACCCAGCAACTCGTCGCGGAGACGGTGGCGGGGACGGGCGAGATGCTGGCCCGCGCAGGCGTCGGGCCGGAGGAGCTTCGCCGGCGAGTGACGTCACCCGGGGGGCTGACCGAGCGCGGCACCGCGGCGCTCGAGGACGGCGGTCTGCGCACGGCATTCGACGCCGCTGTGGACGCCGCGGTGGGCGCATGAGCGCGATCCCGCTCGCGATCGGCCGGGCCGACATCGCGGACTACGTCGAGACGCTGATCTACGTCTACCTGATCCTGATCTTCATCAAGATCATCGCGAGCTGGTTCCGGTCCATTCCCTACCACCCGGTCCTGAGCGCGTTCCTCACCTTCGTGAACGACGTCACCAACCCCTACCTCAACCTCTTCCGCCGCTTCATCCCGATGGCGAAGATGGGGCCCGCCGCGCTCGATCTCAGCCCGATCGTGGCGACCTTCGTCCTCTTGATCGTGGGCGGAATCGTCGTCGACGTCATCAGGGGTTGAGCCAGACCGCGCTCGCGCGCGCCGTGGCCGTGCTCGGTCTGGTCGTCGCGGCGGACCAGGTGACGAAGGCCATCGCCGTGGCCTCGCTGGAGCGCGGCGAGGATGTCAACGTCTTCCTCGGCCTCGACCTGACCTACGTCCGCAACGAGGGGATCGCGTTCGGCGCGCTGGCCGGCGGCGGCGCGCTGCTGGTCGTGGTGATCACGGTCGCGCTCGGCGGCCTCGCCACGTACTTCGTGCTTCGCAGCGGCACGCCGCTGCTCTGGCTGCCCGTGGGCCTGATCCTCGGCGGCGCCCTCGGCAACCTCGCGGACCGCGCCCGCGACGGCGCGGTCATCGACTTCATCGATCCGATCGCCTGGCCAGCCTTCAACCTGGCCGACGTGGCGATCGTGGTCGGCGTCCTCACGCTCCTCTACGTGGCGGAGGCGCGGCGCTGAGCGGGCGGGTCGAGGCGGCCGTCGGTCCCGAGGCGGTCGGGCGCCGCCTCGACGTCTTCCTCGCAGCCGTCCCGGCGGTCGGCTCGCGCGCCGCCGCGCAGCGGCTGATCGAGCAGGGTGCCGTGACGGTGGATGGGGCGCCGCGCTCGAAGAGCCACTCGGTTCAGGCCGGAGAGATCGTGCGCGTCGACCTTCCCGCGGTCCCGGACCCCGGCGACCCGGGTGCCGGCGAGGGCGTGCCGTACGCGGTGGTCCTCGAGGACGAGCACCTGCTCGTCGTCGACAAGCCGCCCGGCGTCGTCGTCCACCCGGCGCCCGGACACCCGACCGGCACGCTCGCCCAGGCGCTCGCGGCGCGCGGGGCCGCGGGCGGGGACCGCTGGCGCCCCGGCATCGTCCACCGGCTCGACCGTGACACGTCGGGGCTGATGGTCGTCGCGAAGTCGGAGCCCGTGCACCGCGCTCTCCAGCGGCTCATCCGCGACCGCGAGCTCGAGCGCCAGTACCTGGCCCTCGTGGAGGGCCGGCCGGACTCGCGCACCGGCACGATCGACGCTCCGATCGGACGCGACCGCGACCAGCGAAAGCTGATGTCGGTGCGGAGCGACAGCCCGCGGACCGCGCGCACGCATTTCGAGGTCGTCGCGGCATACCCGCGCACCACGCTCCTGCGCATAACGCTCGAGACCGGCCGCACCCACCAGATCCGCGCCCATATGCAGGCGATCGGTCACCCGGTCTGCGGCGATCCCCAGTACGGAGGACGGAATTCCGGGGTCCGCCTTGGGCTGACGCGCCAATTTCTGCACTCGGCAAAGCTCAGGTTTAAGCACCCGGAGAGCGGGGCAGACACGCTCTGCGAGTCCAAACCGCCCGCTGACCTGCACCAAATACAGGATGCGGCGATGCGGGAGCCAGTCTCCGGAGGGCCAGACGGAGACTATTCATATGAGTGAGCGAGGCGGTCTTCTTGACCGCCTCGTTTACGTCTGAGGCCTATTCTTCGTTCGTCTAGTCAGCTACCCCGGTCGCGGCCGGGGGCGGCCCTGCCCGGTGAGCACTGCCGGGTCCGCCCCTCGGTAGGCCGGGAAACATCGAGAAAAGGGAGCAGTACACGTGGCTCAGGTAGGCATACGCGAGCTGCTGGAGGCCGGCGTCCACTTCGGCCACCAGACGCGCCGCTGGAACCCGAAGATGCGCCGGTTCATCTTCGGCGAGCGCGGCGGCATCCACATCATCGACCTGCAGCAGACCGAGCGGCTGCTGGAGCGGGCGCAGGAGTTCAGCGCGAACGTCGCAGGACGCGGCGGCACGATCCTGTTCGTGGGCACGAAGAAGCAGGCGCGCGACGCCGTGAAGGACGCGGCCGAGAAGTCTGGCATGCCGTACGTGAACCAGCGCTGGCTGGGCGGCCTGCTGACGAACTTCCAGACGATCTCGAAGCGCATCAAGCGGCTCCACGACCTCGACGCTTGGGTCGAGGACGGCACGATGGACCTGCTGCCGACGCGCGAGCGGATCAGCGCGCTCTCCGAGCGCGACAAGCTGACCATGAACCTCGGCGGCGTCCGCAACCTGCAGCGCACCCCCGACGCGATGTTCGTGGTCGACCTGAAGACGGAGGTGATCGCCGTCAAGGAGGCGGAACGGCTGAAGATCCCGATCATCGGCCTCGTGGACACGAACTGCGACCCGGACCCCGTCACGTTCGTCGTGCCCGGCAACGACGACGCCATCCGCTCGTGCAAGGTCGTGGCGGACGCGATCGGCGACGTCGTGGCCGAGCGCGCCTCGGTCTTCCGGGCCGAGGAGGAGACCGCCCGCCGCGAGGCGGAAGAGAAGGCCCAGCGCGAGGCCGCCGAGACCGCGGCTCGAAAGCAGGCGGAGGAACAGGCGCGTCAGGAAGCCGAGGAGGCGAGTGCGCAGATGGCGCAAGCCCGCGAGGCCGAGATGACCGCCGACATGGGACCCGGCCAGGGCGACGCTGCGCGCACGGGGGCCGACGGCGCCCCCAGCGTCCCACTGCCGGTCGGCGACAAGGGCGGGTCCGACCCGACCAAGGAGCCGGGCGGGCCGGAGCAGCCCGCCGCCGATGCCGAGGCCGCGCAGCAGCCCTCGAAGCCGGAGGAGGCCACGTCGTGACGGAGATCAAGGCCGCCGACGTCAAGACGCTTCGCGAGCGCACGGGCGCCGGCATGATGGACTGCAAGAAGGCCCTCGCGGAGGCCGGCGGCGACATGGAGAAGGCCGTCGAGATCCTCCGCATCAAGGGCCAGGCGCAGGCCGCCAAGCGCGGCGAGCGGGCCGCCAGCGAGGGCGTCGTCGCGAGCTACATCCACGCGAACGGCAAGATCGGCGTGCTCGTGGAGGTGGACTGCGAGACGGACTTCGTCGCGAAGAACGACGACTTCAAGGGGTTCGCGCGCGAGGTCGCCCTGCACGTCGCCGCGGCGGCGCCGCTGTACGTCTCCGAGGACGAGGTGCCCGCCGAGGACCGCGAGCGCGAGCTGCGCATCTTCGAGGAGCAGGCGCAGGACAAGCCCGAGAACGTGCGCCCGAAGATCGCCGAGGGACGGCTGAGGAAGTGGCTCGAGGAGGTCGTCCTGCTCAACCAGCCGCATGTCAACAAGGACAAGTACGGCGACGCCACGATCGAGGAGCTTCGCGCCCAGACGGCGGCGAAGACCGGCGAGAACGTGGTGATCAGGCGCTTCCAGCGGTTCGCCGTCGGCGACGCGTGACCCCCGCCTTCAAGAGGGTCCTTCTCAAGCTCTCCGGCGAGGCTCTCATGGGCTCGCTCGAATACGGGGCCGATCGCGAGCGGATCGCCGCGATCGCGGAGGCGGTGAAGCGCGTCTCCGACCAGGGGGTCGAGTTCGGCATCGTGGTCGGCGGTGGCAACATCTACCGCGGGCTGGCCGGCGCCGCGGCCGGCATGGACCGCGCGACGGGCGACTACATGGGCATGCTCGCCACCGTGCTCAACGCGCTCGCGCTCCAGGACGCGCTCGAGAAGCTCGGCGCGCACACGCGCGTGCAGTCGGCGATCACGATCTCCGAGGTTGCCGAGCCCTACATCCGCCGCCGCGCCATCCGGCATCTGGAGAAGGGGCGGATCGTGATCTTCGCGGCGGGCACCGGCAACCCGTTCTTCACCACGGACACGGCCGCCGCGCTGCGCGCGCTCGAGATCCACGCGGAGACCATCCTGATGGCCAAGAACGGCGTGGAGGGCGTCTACAGCGCCGACCCGCGCACCGTCCCGGACGCCGAGTTCATCGCCGAGCTGACCCACCGCGAGGCGATCGAGCAGCGGCTCGGGGTGATGGACTCGACCGCGCTCTCGCTGTGCATGGACAACACCCTGCCCATCCACGTCTTCAACATGGACGACGAGCGCAACATCGAGCGGATAGTGTCAGGGGAGCGCGTGGGGACGGTGGTGTCGACATGATCGATGACCTTCTGGAGGACGCAACGGACCGGATGAACAAAGCGGTCGACGCGATCCGCCGCGAGTTCGCGACCGTCCGCACCGGTCGCGCCTCCCCGCACATCCTCGACCGGATCCAGGTCGACTACTACGGCGCCCAGACGCCGCTCAACCAGCTCGCGCAGGTCTCCGCGACTGAGGCGCGCCTGCTGACCATCACCCCCTACGACAAGTCCTCGATCAAGTCGATCGAGAAGTCGATCCTCGAGTCCGACATCGGCCTGACGCCGTCGAACGACGGGAACGTGATCCGGCTGACGCTGCCCGAGCTGACCGAGGAGCGGCGCAAGGACCTGGTGAAGGTGGTGCGCGGCATCGCAGAGGAGGGACGCGTCTCGATCCGGAACATCCGGCGCGACGTGATGCACGACCTCAAGGAGCTGAAGGGCGAGGGCGAGGTCGGCGAGGACGAGGAGCGGCGGGCCGAGCAGGAGCTCCAGAAGCTGACCGACGCCAAGATCGGCGAGATCGACTCCTTCCTGGCCGGCAAGGAAGAGGAGATCCTCGAGGTCTAGGCGATTCGCGTCGCCATCATCATGGACGGCAACGCCCGCTGGGCCCGCGGCCACGGGCTGCCGGTGCTCGCCGGGCACCGTGAAGGCGCCAAGGCGCTGAAGCGAACGGTCCGCCATGCGGTCAAGCACGGCGTCGCCGAGCTGACGGTGTACGCGTTCTCGACCGAGAACTGGACCCGCCCGGAGGACGAGGTCGATGGGCTGATGGCGATGTTCGCCGAGCTGATCGAGTCGGAGACGCCCGAGCTCGACGAGGAGGGCGTCCGGATGATGTTCATCGGCCGGCGCGAGGAGGTCTCCGACGAGCTGCGCGAGAAGATGGCCTGGGCGGAGGAGGCGACGCGCGCGAACGACCGGATGAAGCTGTTCGTCGCGTTCAACTACGGCGGCCGGGCCGAGATCGTGGACGCCGCGGCGCGCTATGAGGGGGGCGGGGAGGAGGAGTTCGCGAAGCTCCTGTACGCGCCTGACATGGACGACCCAGACGTGCTGATCCGGACGAGCGGCGAGCTGCGCGTCTCGAACTTCCTGCTCTGGCAGACCGCGTACTCGGAGCTCCACTTCGCCGACGTGCTCTGGCCGGACTTCGACGAGGAGCACCTGGTGGCGGCGATCGAGGACGTCGCGGCGCGCGAGCGCCGCTACGGGGCGCGCTGATGGCCACGAGCCGCCGGCATCAGGGCTCGGACCTCGGCGCGCGCATCCTGGCCGCGATCCCCGCGATCATCTTCGCGGCCGTCATCGTCGGCTACGGCGGGCTCGTGTGGGCGCTCGGCGTGAGCCTGCTCGGCATCTTCTGCCTGGCCGAGCTGTACCGGCTGATGGGGCGCGTGCATCCCGCGAACCTCGCCGGCTTCGTCTCCGTCGTCGCCCTGGCGCTCGCCGCGCTCTACGGCGACCACTTCCACATGGTCATCGTGCTCGTCGCATCGGTGCCCGTGACGTTCGCGCTGACGCTCGCCCGTCCGCGGCGGGAGCACGCCTCCTGGGCGATGGCCGTCGTCCTGTTCGGCACGCTCTGGATCGGCATGGCGATGGCGCACGCGGTCCTCCTGCGCGATCTGGACCACGGGGGCAGCCTCGTGCTGGCCGTCCTGCTCGGGACGTTCATCGGCGACACCGCCGCCTACCTCGGCGGCCGCTCGTTCGGCCGGATCCCGCTCGCGCCGTCGATCTCGCCGAACAAGACGCTCGAGGGGCTCGCGTGCGGGGTCATCGGCGGGACGCTCGCCTTTTGGCTGTTCGCCGTGGGCTACCACGACTGGATCGCCGGGCCCGACGCGCTCGTGATCGGCGGCGCCGTGGCCCTGGCCGCGCCGATCGGGGACCTGTTCGAGTCGCTGATCAAGCGCGACCTCGACGTGAAGGACACGGGCAAGCTGTTCGGCGCCCACGGCGGCGCGCTCGACCGCCTGGACGCCGTCCTGTTCAGCATCGTGACGGCGTACTACGTGACCGTGGCGGTCCTCTAGCCGCCGCGGCCGGGCTGCCACTCCGGCGGCTGCCAAACTGGCGCCCCGTGCGAAGGGTCCAGATCCTCGGCTCGACCGGCTCGGTCGGCGTACAGGCGCTCGACGTGGTCGAGCGCAGCGACGACCTGGAGGTCGTGGCGCTCGCCGCGCAGAGCTCGTGGGAGCAGGCCGTCGAGCAGGCGGAGCGATACGGCGTGGAGCGGATCGCCCTCGCCGACGAGTCGGCGGCGGCCAGCGCCACCGCCGCGTGGCCCGGCGGCACGGTCCTGGCGGGCGCCGAGGGGCTCGTCGAGCTGATCACCGACACGCCGTGCGACCTGGTCCTGAACGCCCTCGTCGGGTCCGCCGGCCTCGGGCCGACGATCGCGAGCCTCGGGGAGGGCATCGACCTCGCGCTGGCGAACAAGGAGAGCCTCGTGGTCGGCGGCGAGCTCGTGATGGCGCTCGCGGAGGCGACCGGGGCCCAGGTGATCCCGGTCGACTCCGAGCACGCCGCGCTCCACCAGCTCATCGCCAACGAGCGGCCCGGCACGGTCGAGCGGCTCGTCCTGACGGCCTCGGGCGGCCCATTCCGCGGCCGCAACGCGGAGGACCTGCGCGACGTATCGCGGGAGGACGCGCTCGCGCACCCCACGTGGGACATGGGCGGGAAGATCACGATCGACTCGGCCACGCTCATGAACAAGGGGCTCGAGCTGATCGAGGCGCACCACCTGTTCGGCGTCCCCTACGAGCGGATCGACGTCGTGGTGCACCCGCAGTCGATCGTGCACGCACTCGTCCACCTGAACGACGGCGCGTCACTCGCGCACCTCGGATACCCCGACATGCGCGTGCCGATCTCGTACGCGCTGCACCACCCGGAGCGCGCGGACGTGCCCGTGCCGCCGCTCGACCTGGTCGAGCTGGGCCAGCTCACCTTCGAGGCGCCCGACCTCGACGCGTTCCCGTGCCTGCGGCTCGCACGCGAGGCGGCCGCGGTGGGGGGGACCGCGCCGTGCGTCCTGAACGCGGCGAACGAGATCGCGGTGCACGCGTTCCTCTCGGGCCAGGTTGCCTTCACGGCGATCCCCGAGGTCATCGACCGAACGCTCGATGCCGTCCCGCCGACCAGCGTGCGCCACTTCTCCGACCTGTACCGGGCCGACGAAGAGGCGCGCGACGCGGCGAGGAGGGTCGCTGCGTGAGCTGGTTCCTCGCGTTCCTGGGCTTCTCGGTCCTCATCATCCTCCACGAGTTCGGCCACTTCATGGCCGCGAAGGCCGTGGGCATGCGCGTGGAGCGGTTCGCCCTCTTCTTCCCGCCGCTCGTGTGGCGGCGCCAGCGGGGCGAGACCGAGTACGCGCTCGGCTCGATCCCGCTCGGCGGCTACGTGCGGATCAGCGGCATGAACCCGTCCGAGGACCTCCCCGAGGAGGTGCGCGATCGCGCCTACCACGCGCAGCCGGTGTGGAAGCGGATGGTCGTGATCGCCGCCGGGCCCGCCATGAACCTGCTGCTGGCGTTTGTGCTGCTGTTCGCGTACTTCGCGATCATCGGCCCGCGCGACCCGGAGCGGGCCTCGGGGACCGTGGACGTGATCGAGAAGGGCTATCCGGCCGCGGACGTGCTCGAGCCCGGCGACAGGCTCGTCTCGGTGGACGGCGTCACCAGCGGGCCCGGCGACTTCGTGGACGCGATCGCGGAGCACAAGTGTCCCGGGGAGCAGGTGGAGGGCTGCCGCGCGACCGCCCCGGCCGAGATCGTGATCGAGCGGGACGGCGCGGAGCGCAGCCTCGAGCTGCGCCCGGTCTACGACCCCGAGGCCGAGCGGACCCGGCTCGGGTTCGCCTACGTCCAGGACGGCCCGCGCGACCCGTTCCCGGTCGGCACGGCGTTCACCGAGACCGGCTCGCGTCTCTGGCTCCTCTCGAAGGAGACGGCGAAGCTGCCGGCGCGCCTGCTCGATGCCGAGAAGCGCAAGGAGATCAGCGGCGTCGTCGGCTCCTACGAGGTGACCCGGCAGACGATCCTGGACGACCTCGCCGACGTGCTCGGCATCCTCGCGTTGATCTCCCTTTCGCTCGCGATCGTCAACCTGTTCCCGTTCCTGCCGCTCGACGGCGGCCACATCTTCTGGGCCATCGTGGAGGGGATCCGGCGCAAGCCGGTCCCGTTCGCCGTCATGGAGCGCTCCGGCGTCATCGGGTTCATGCTGGTAATCGGCCTGTTCCTGATCGGGCTCACGAATGACATCGATCGCCTCTCAGGGGAGGGCTTTGAAGTACGGTAGGCCGCGGAATCCGAGACCGGAGGTCTCGGTTCGGGATCAGAAGGCGGGCGGGATGCCCGCCGAGCTATTCGTTCGGAGGAGACCCGTGGAAGTAACCACCGCGTCCGACACCGGCTACAAGCCGCGCGCGCTCGACGCGCAGA
This sequence comes from Thermoleophilaceae bacterium, assembly GCA_035629775.1. Taxonomy (GTDB): domain Bacteria; phylum Actinomycetota; class Thermoleophilia; order Solirubrobacterales; family Thermoleophilaceae; genus DASPHG01. Next base: position 24,541 of record DASPHG010000049.1, read on the forward strand.
CCGTCGCCGAGGCGTTCCAGCTGACCGCCGAGGACCGTCCCGACCAGCCCGCGATCCGGACGAAGGGCGACGAGTTCGTCATGACGTGGGGGGAGTACGCCCAGCGCGCCCGTGACATCGCGGCCGGGCTCGCCGGCGTCGGCATCGGGCGCGGCGACACGGTGGCGATCATGCTCACGAACAGGCCGGAGTTCCACCCCGTGGACTCGGCGGCCATGCACCTGGGCGCGACACCGTTCTCGATCTACAACACCTACACGCCCGACCAGATCACCTATCTGGTCAACGACGCCGCCACCAAGGTCCTCGTCACCGAGCAGGCGTTCCTCGACACCGTGCTGAAGGCGAAGGAGAAGGCCGATGCGCTCGAGCACGTCGTCGTGATCGACGGCGACGCGCCGGAGGGCGGCATGACGCTCGACGACCTGATCGGAAGCGCGCAGGACGGCTTCGACTTCGACGCGGCCTGGAAGGCCGTCGATCCCGACGACATCCTCACCCTGATCTACACGTCGGGCACGACCGGCGACCCGAAGGGCGTCCAGCTCACGCACCGCAACCTGCTGACCGCGGTGAAGGGCTACCACGGCATCATCGACTTCCCGGAGGAGGGCAGCGTCGTCTCGTGGCTGCCGATGGCGCACATCGCCGAGCGCGCCTGCTCTCACTACATCCCGATCCTGCTCGGCTTCACCGCGACGTGCTGCCCCGACCCCCGCCAGGTGGTCGGCTACCTGCCCGAGGTGCGTCCCACATGGTTCTTCGCCGTCCCGCGCATCTGGGAGAAGCTGAAGGCCGGCCTCGAGGCGATGATCGAGGGCGAGCAGGACGCGGAGAAGAAGGCCGGCATGCAGAAGGCAATGGAGGTCGGCCTAAAGCGCGTGGACCTGATCCAGTCCGGCCAGGAGGTCCCCGCCGAGCTCGAGCAGCAGTGGCAGAAGTTCGACGAGCTCGTCTACTCGAAGATCCGGGCACAGCTCGGACTCGACCGCGTCGAGTCGCTGAACGTCGGCGCCGCGCCCACGCCGCCCGAGGTCATCCGCTTCTACCACGCGATCGGGCTGCCCCTCGCGGAGCTCTGGGGGATGTCCGAGACCACCGGCTACGGCACCTGCAACCGGCCCGACAACATCAAGATCGGGACGGTCGGCCCGCCGTCGCCCGGTGCGGAGATCAAGCTCGCCGAGGACGGCGAGATCCTGATCAAGGGGCCGTTCATCATGCCGGGCTACCGCAACAACGAGGAGAAGACGCGCGAGACGATCGATGACGACGGCTGGCTCCACACCGGCGACGTCGGCGAGTTCGACGACGACGGCTTCCTCAAGATCGTCGACCGCAAGAAGGAGCTGATCATCAACGCGGCCGGCAAGAACATGTCGCCGGCGAACATCGAGTCGAAGCTCAAGGCGGCCGGGCCGCTGATCGGCCAGGCGATCGCGGTCGGCGACTCGAAGCCCTACAACGTCGCGTTGCTCACCCTCGACCCCGACTCGGCCCCGCCGTTCGCGCAGGCGAACGGGATCGAGGACGCCTCGGTCGAATCCCTCGCTGCGGACGAGAAGGTGCTCGAGGCCGTGGGCAAGGAGGTCGAGGCGGCGAACGAGCAGATGGCGCGGGTCGAGCAGATCAAGAAGTGGACCCTGCTGCCGGTCGAGTGGGAGCCGGGCGGGGAGGAGCTGACCCCGACGATGAAGCTGAAGCGCAAGCCGATCGCTGCGAAGTACAAGGACGAGATCGAGGCGCTCTACTCGGGCTAGGCGGCGCCAGGTGGCAGGGAGAGGCATCCATCACGTCGACCTCGCCGTAGCCGATCTCGAAGCGTCGCTCGCGTTCTATCAAGACCTCCTGGGACCGCTCGGGCTGGCCGAGGAGGTCCGCTATCCGACCTACCGAGGCACCGAGGAGGTCGTGTATCTGGTCGACGCGGACGACCGCCGCGGACTCGGACTGCGCCCTGCCGACGGCGGCGCCCACACCTACTACGACGTCGGCATCGAGCACCTCGCCTTCGAGGTCGAGAGCCGGGCGGCGGTGGACGCCGCCCACGATCGGTGCGTGGCTCGCGGCGCGCGCATCCATTTCCCGCCGGAGGAGGATCGCGACGAGGAGGGGTACTACGCGTTCTTCGTCTTCGATCCGGACGGCATGCGGATCGAAGTGTTCTGCTGGCAGCGCGCCGAGCGCTAGTCAGGCAGGGGCGCCCCGTAGATGTTCGTGTCGAGCCCGCCCTGGTCGAGGCACCCATCGTCGGGGGCAGGAGCGGTGTAGGCGCCGGAGGGGCTCACGGTGTCGGGCGCCCACGAGCACGGGGCGAACACGTCGAAGCCGTTCGCCTCGCTGTCGGGACGGGTGTCGGTTCCCGCCACGACATCGCGTGAGTCCGGCCAGGTCGCATACGTCCCACCCCGGACGGCGGACACGGAGAGGTAGTCGCCGCGCCACGGGAGGCGCGCGTCGAGGTACGTCTCGAAGTTGGGCGCGCTGGGGACGCTCGTCAGCTTGCTCGCGGTCCACGTCCTGCCACCGTCGCGTGACTGGGCGACCCAGGTGCCGACAACCGCGCCGGACGAGTTGCCCTCGGCCGTGTTCCCGGGCGGGCGGTCCGGTGCGTACGCAGGGTCGGCTCGCGAGTCGAGATAGACGACGCTCAGCACGCCCCCGACGCTCGCGACGTCCGGCCACCACTGGTGGCCGCCCGGCACCGGATCGACGGGCACAGGCTTCGCGGGCCACCGGATGCCGTCCGGAGAGTTGCGGACGAAGATCCGCCCCTGACCGCCGGCGGTCCTGCCGCCCCAGGCGACGTGAACGCCCTTGCGGTCCGCCGCCACCGCGGAGAAGCTGCGCATGAACGGGAAGTTGAAGCCGCCGGGGCATGCGTGGGTGCCATCACCGCAGTTGCTCGAGCTGCTCCCCGTGCCGGCGAAGAGCGAGGAGTCGAAGACGCGCGTGTTCCGCACGCGCCGCGCCGGGGTGAACGTCTCACCGCCGTCACGGCTGCGCGCCAGCCAGATGCCGGCCTTCGCGGAGCCCGGCCTGTCGGTCCGGAACGTGAGGTAGACGCCCCCGCCCGGTCCCACGGCCACGTCGGTGAAGAACGGGAACGCGAGGCTCCTGGGCCGAACCGTGACCGGGGCCGAGAACCGCTTCCCGCCGTTCGCGGAGTGCGACACGCGCACCACCGCGTCGTCCTGGTAGCGGTTGCACGGCGGCGGGGCGAGCCGCCGACACTCGGTCCAGGCGACGTAGACGCGCCCTCCGTACTTCCCCTTGGTCTGGTCGACGGCGAGATTCGGCTTGTCGGAGGCATAGGCGCTTTCGGCCTGACCCTTCGCCGGGCGATCCACCCGGACGGTCCTCAGATGGCGCGTCCCACCCTTCGCGTACGTCGCGACCGCGATCCGGAAGTCGAGCGGGTTGAAGCCGTCGAAGATCGGGCAGAGCGCGCCGTAGAACAGGCGGCCACGACGGTCGAACGCGAGTGTTGGGTCGGCCTGCTGGGTGCATCCGGCCGCCGGGTCGCCCGGCGACGGATCCCCGGGGTAGCCGGGAAGGAGCGCGGCCTGCCAGGTCGCTCCGCCGTCATTCGAGCGGTAGTAGGAGAGCCAGTGCTGTGCCATGGGGATCGGGAGCGGGCTGCGCACCGCGATGCACGTGTCCATGGCGCCCACGGCGATCACGTCCGGGTTCCGGGGGTTCACGGCGACCGACGGCTCCTGCTGCTGGCGGCGCCGGGTGCTGCACTCGACCTCCTCTGCCTCGGCCGGTCCCAGCAGCCCGCCGTAACTGCCGGCGGTGTCGTCGCGAGTCACGCGCGTGTCCGCGCCGGAGGCGATAGGCGCGGCAGCGCCCATGGCGACCGAAATGATGATGGCGCAGCTCAGGCGCGACCGAACGTTCGCGAGCACGAGCAGGCCCTCCTTCGATTCAGCCCCTCATGCGACCCTACAGGCGGTAGTCCGACTGCGCCAGCCGGATCACTTCACGCCGGCCTCCGCCAGCGCCATCTCACCCGTCGGAAACGCGGTGCACCGCCACAGGAGCCCGTCCCTGAGCTCCCAGACGTGGCCGATCTCCTGCGCCACCTCGGCGCCGGAGTGGAGGCCGCGGACGTGCATCGTCATCGTCACCGCGAGCCGGCCGTCGGGGACCTCCTCGACGTGGTGGAGCTCGACCCGCCACTCGTCCCACGCGCTCACGACGTCCTCGAAGTAGCGGCGGATCCCGTCGTGTCCCTCGAAGGCCTGTCCCTCGACCGAGGCGAGCGCCGAGTAGAACTCGACCTCGGGATGGCACTGCGCGATGGCAGTGTCCGGATCGCGCCGGGTCACCGCGTCCGCGAACGCGTACAGCCGCTCCTCGGCCGGGGTGCGCTCACCCGCCATAGGTCTCGCGAATCCCCTCGAGGATCTCGCGCAGCGGCAGGTCGGCGTACGTACCCCGGTCGTGCACGTACTGCATGTACATCGACCCGTCGCCCGAAAAGGGGTGGAGGAGGGCATCGCGGCGCCCGTCGAAGTCGAGCGGCTCGACGCCGAAGCGCTCGCACAGCTCGGCGTTGAATGCGGAGCTCGCCTTCGTCCACCGCGCGCCCACGTAGAACGTGCTGTACCCGTGCCACACGAACAGGTCGGTGCCCATCGCCTCGAGAAGCCGCTCGGACTGGAGGTGGTTCTTCACGTCGGCGAAGCCCAGCCGGGACGGGATGCCGGCCGCCCGCGCGCATGCGGTGAGCGCCACCGACTTCTGCACGCAGTACCCGGTGGGCGATTGCAGGACGGTGCTCGCGCGGTAGTCCCCGGGGTCCGCCGAGACGTTGTAGGGGTCGTAGCGGATCCCGTCACGGACGGCGGCGAACAGGCGCGCTACCAGCTCGTGGTCGTCGCGTGCATTCCCCGCGACGCGGTCCACGAACTCGCGCACCACGGGGCTGTCGCTGTCGATGAAGGGAGTGGGAGCAAGGTCCGGGTTCACGGGCGGATCGTAGGGCCCCGCTAGCTACCCTTGGCACATGGCCTCGCGCAGGCAGATCGACGTGGGCGGAGTCAAGATCGGCGGTGGCGCACCGGTGGCCGTCCAGTCGATGACGAAGACCGAGACGGCGGACTACGACGCCACGCTCACGCAGGTCCGGGCGATCGCGGACGCGGGCGCCGACCTGGTGCGCGTCGCGGTGCCGCGCGAGAAGGACGTCGACGCGCTCAGGCGCCTCGTCGTGGAGTCGCCGATCCCCGTGATCGCCGACATCCACTTCAACCACACGCTCGCGCTCAAGGCGATCGACGCGGGTGCCCACTGCGTGCGCCTCAACCCGGGCAACATCGGCGGGCCCGACAAAGTGGCCGAGGTGGCGAAGCGGGCCACCGAGGCGGGGGTCCCCCTGCGAATCGGCGTCAACTCCGGCTCGCTCCCGAAGCACCTGCACGCACTCGAGAAGCAGAACCCGGTCGAGGCCCTCGTCACGGCCGCGGTCGAGTTCGTGGAGCTGATGGAACGGCTCGACTTCCAGAACTTCAAGGTGTCGATCAAGTCGACAAACGTCCCCTACACGATCGCGTCGAACCGACTGCTCAGCGAGCGGATCGACTACCCGCTCCACCTCGGGATCACCGAGGCCGGGACCAAATGGTCCGGCTCGCTCAAGTCCGCCGTCGGGCTGGGAACCCTGCTCGCCGACGGGGTCGGGGACACGATCCGCATCTCGCTCTCGACCTTCCACGCCGAGGAGGAGGTCAAGGTGGCGTGGGAGATCCTGAAGGCGCTCAAGCTGCGCGAGCGCGGCCCGGTGCTGATCGCCTGCCCCACCTGCGGACGGCTCCAGTTCGACATGGACACCGTGGTCGCCGAGATCGAGCAGCGGCTCGAGGCGTACGCGGAGCCGATCGAGGTGGCCGTCCTGGGCTGCGCGGTGAACGGCATCGGCGAGGCGTCGGCGGCCGACTTCGGGATCACGGGCGCCAAGAACGAGGGGCTCATCTTCGCCCACGGCAAGCCGCTCAGGAAGGTCCCGCAGGCGGAGCTCGTGGACGCCCTCTTCGCCGAGATCGACAAGTCGCTCAGGGAGGGCCAGACCGAGTTCGACGAGCGCGAGTCGGCCGAGGGTGCGGCGTGGCTTCAGAAGATCGAGGACGAGAACGCCGACGACCTGACGCCCGAGCGGCTCGCGGCGCTGGAAGCGGCCGCGGCCACCGCCGAGGCCGGCGGCCAGCCGCTGCCAATGGCCGGGAACGGCGGCCCGAAGGTCGAGCGCAAGCAGGTGAAGCTCGACGAGAGCGTCTCGCCGACCGCGGGCCGCCGCTTCACGCGCGCGTAGCGGCGCGCCCCTAGCGGGCGACGACCACGCGCGAGATCACGAAGCGGGAGAAGTCGGGCTCCGACCAGATCGCGCGGAAAGCCGTGCCGGGCTGGATCCGGCGCAAGGCCTGGAAGTAGCCCTGGCTGTGCGTGACCTCGAGCGCCGCGCCCGACCGCACCCAACTCGAGGTCCCCGGATTCCGCTGCTGAAGCAACAGCGGGTAGGTGGTGCCGTTGACCGCGAAGCGGACCTGCCCCCAGATGCGTGCCGTGGAGCCGGTGCGGCGGACGACGAGGGGGAACCTGTACGCGTTCATGGCCGGCTTGGGCTGTGGGTTGGGCAGAGAGGAGAAGAGGCCCGACTGGTAGGTGAACCAGTACTGGGTCGAGTCACGCGGGAACTCGGTTCGTGGCGGGACGTCGAAGAGCTGGAACTGCGCGTTCGCGAACACCCGCGGGTGCTTCCAGGCCATGTAGTCGGCCGCGTTGATGTACGCGGCCTGCTGGTTGAGGGACACGCCGCTGAAGGGGTCCGGCGGCTTCGTCTCATAGCCGTACTCGGTGAAGTAGATGGGGATCTCGGGTGGCAGCAGGTCCGTTCGCGCCGCGATGCGGTCGAGCAGCCGCGGGAGCGCATCGAGGTTCGCCATCGTGAGCGCGTCGCGCCCTCGCTCGCGGCGGCCCGGCGGCTTCAGCTTCGTGTACGGGTGGTGGGCGAATCCGAGCCGCGGGAAGCGTTCGAGGATGGCCAACCGCTCCACGTCCTCGCAGCCCCGCGCGAGGGCCTCCTCTCCCTCGAACGGGCGGAAACGGCGGTCAAGGCAATACATCTCGCGTAGGAAGAGGCCGGGGCGCAGCGACGGGCGCAGCCCGTCGGGCTTCTCGTTCCCGACCGGGGCGAGCTCCCCGAACAGGACGAGGTCGTCGGCGTGCCCCGTCCGTAGCAGCGACCGGGCTCCGGCCACGACCAGGTCGCGGTACAGGTGGGGGGCCATCGGGACCATCCCGGCGCCGCGCTTGCGCTCGCCTTGCGGCGTCAGCCACCCGGGCTGGTTCGGCTCGTTCCAGAGGGACCACCACCTGACGCTCGGGAGCACCTCGCGACCGTTGTTCTCGTCGCGGTACGTACCGCTGTAGCGGCGGCCGACGGCCACCATGAACTTCGCGAACTCCTTGACGTTGGGACGGTAGGAGCGCTGGTAGGCGCGGTCGCGCGTCTTCCGGTGGGCCCACCGCGGCCCACCGCCGGTTGGGTTGAGGTAGACGGCGATCCCAAGCCGCGCCGCCTGCTCGGTGAGGTTGTCGAAGCGGTCCCAGAGGAAGTCCGGGTAGTCGCGCGGGTCGGCTCCGTCGAAGCCGCGCGGCTTCCGGCGGGCGTTCGGCTTGGGCGCCATCGCGCTCCAGTGGACGGTCGCACGCACGGCCTCGACCCCCAGGGCGGCCATGCGGTTCAGCGCGCGCCCGCGCTCCTCGCCCGTCGCGTAGACGAGCTGGTTGTCGTCCTGCATGATCGAGACCATGTAGGGCGCCGCCGGGGCGCCGGGGGCGAGCGCGAGGAGCGCCCCCGTGGCCAGGCAGGCGAGCGTGAGCGTCTTCGCTAGCGAGCGGGACATCGGCATCTGGAACAAGGGGCGGCGCGGCCGGTTGCGGATCCTTCCGGCGGAAGGCGCCGACGTCGCGGCCTTTAGGCTAGCGGCGTGACCCGTCTCAGCGGCTATTTCCTACCCACGGAGAAGCTCCCGCCCGCGGACGCGGAGGCCGCTTCCCACAAGCTGATGGTGCGCGCCGGGCTCGTGCGCCAGGTCGGCGCAGGGATCTGGTCCTGGCTGCCGGCGGGCTGGCGCGTGCACCGCCGGGCCGAGCAGATCGTGCGGGACGAGCTGGACGCCATCGGCGGCCAGGAAATGCTGATGCCGGTGCTCCAGCCGGCCGAGCTCTGGCAGCGGACCGGCCGGTACGGCCTGGACGAGCAGTTCGCCCTCAAGGACCGCAAGGGCGCGGACCTGGTCCTCGCGATGACGCACGAGGAGAACGTGACGCTGCACGTCTCGAAGGTCGTGCGCTCGTACCGCGACCTGCCGCTGATCCTCTACCACTTCCAGGTGAAGGAGCGCGACGAGCCGCGGCCGCGCGCCGGGGTCCTGCGCACGCGCGAGTTCATCATGAAGGACTCCTACACCTTCGACCGCGACGCGGAGGGGCTCGGGCGGGGCTACGACCTCCATATCCAGGCCTACGACCGGATATTCGACCGCTGCGGGCTCGAGTGGTACCGGGTCGAATCGGACGTGGGGATGATGGGCGGGCTGGGCGCCCACGAGTACATGGCGCCCTGCCCGGCGGGGGAGAACGAGGTGGCGCTGTCGTCGTCGGGCTACGCGGCGAATGTCGAAGTGGCCAGCGCGGCGCCCCGGCCCGTGGAGGGGTTGACCGGCGGGCCCGTGGAAACGGTCGACACCCCGGGCGCGACCACGATCGACGCGGTCTCGCGAGCCCTCGGGGTGGCTCCCGGCGCGCTGATCAAGGCCTTCCCGGTGATCGCGGAGGAGCGCGGGCCGCTGCTCGTCGTCATCCGGGGCGACCATCGCCTGAACGACACCAAGCTCCGCAACGCGCTCGGGCAAGGCTTCCGCCCGGCCGGAGAGGAGGAGGTGAAGTCCGATTTCGGCACCGTGGCCGGCTTCATCGGCCCGGTCGGCGCCCCGGTCCCGGTGATCGCGGACGAGGCGATCCGCGGGCTCGAAGGGCTGGTCGCGGGCGCGAACGAGGCGGACAAGCACGTGCGCGGCGTTCAGCCCGGCCGCGACTTCGACCCCGAGTGGGCCGACATCCGGTCCGTCGAGGCCGGCGACACCGACCCGGCCGGGGGCGAGATCCGCATCGAACCGGCGATCGAGATCGGGAACATCTTCAAGCTCGGCACGCGCTACTCGAAGCCGCTCGGGGCGACCTATCTGGACGAGTCGGGCAAGGAGCAGCTCATCTGGATGGGCTCCTATGGCATCGGCCCCGCGCGGATCGCCGCCGCGGCCGTCGAGCAGTTCGCCGACGAGCAGGGCATCTCCTGGCCGCGGTCGCTCGCTCCCTGGGACGTCGAGCTGGTCACCCTCGGCAAGCCCGGCGAGGAGGCGCGCGCCGTCGCCGACGGCCTGTATGACGAGCTGCACGCCCTCGGGCTGGACGTGCTCTACGACGACCGCGAGGCGAGCGCGGGGGAGAAGTTCGCGGACGCCGAGCTCCTGGGTGTCCCACTCCGGCTGACGGTCGGGAAGCGGGGCATCGAACAGGGCGAGATCGAGGCTCAGGTGCGCCGCGGGCAGGAGAAGCGGTCGGTTCCGCTGGAGGGCGCGGCCGCGGCGGTCGCGGACATGTGGCGCGGGCTGGCCTGACCCGGAGGCGGTTGCTGGGCCTGGACCGTTCCGGGCCGCCCCCGCCGCAGACGCGGGCCGGCGAGCCGCTCAACCCGTGGACGATCCCGAACCTGATCGGCTTCACGAGGCTCGCGCTGATCCCCGTCTTCCTCGTGCTCGCGCTCGGGTCCGACGATGGGCGGATCGCGTCGGCGTCGATCCTGTACGCGGTCATCGGCGGCACCGACTACCTGGACGGAATGGTTGCGCGGGTCACCGGTCAGTACAGCCGGCTGGGAGCGCTCCTCGACCCGCTGACCGACCGGCTGCTCGTCGTCAGCGGGGTCGTGGTCTGCTGGCACCACGAGCTCCTGCCCCGTTGGGCCCTGGCGGTGCTGGCGGCCCGAGAGCTCTTCATGCTCGTCCTCACCCAGGTCGGGCTCCGGCGCGGCCTCGACCTCGAGGTGAAGATGATCGGACGGTGGGCCGTCTGGCCGACGATGTTCTCGATGTTCCTCGCGATGGTGTCGGTCACCTGGGTCGCGGAGGCCCTCCTGTACATCGGCCTCGCGATGACGCTATGGGCCACGGCGCTCTACCTGCGCGACGGGGTGCACGCGCTGCGTGAAGCCTCAAGGGTGAGTGTAGACTCGCGCGACCGGCACGCACCCGACTAGAGGACCTGAATGGACACGTTTCCGGACCTTGGCGCTCTCAGCGACCAGGAGCTGAAGGATCTGATCCAACAGCTCACCGAGGAGGAGCAGGAAGTCTCATACCAGCGCCGCATCCTGCACGGCAAGATCGACATCCTGCGCGCGGAGCTCGTGAACCGCCTGCGCAAGAAGCACGAGGAGGGCGAGCCGGTCATCACCGGCGCCGACGTCCAGCAGCTCACGGACATCCTTTCCGGCAAGAGCGGAACGGACGCCCCGGAGTAGCACGAGAGCGCAGGGCAAAAAATGCACTGCCCCGAGTGCGGGTTCGTAAACGGCGAGGGCGCCAACTACTGCCAGAAGTGCGGCGCCTTCCTCGCGACGACCGGCGCCGGCTCGAGCGACGCCACCACGGCGCAGTACCAGCTGGATGACGAAACCGGCGAGCTGCGGCCGGTCGACCAGGAGCGCCCAGCGGACGGCGGCGTCCTCGTGATCCGCGCCGGAGGCGGGCGCGCGGGGGAGACGTTCGAGCTGCGCGGCGAGCGGATCGCCATCGGGCGCAGCCCCGAGGCCGAGGTGTTCCTCGACGACGTCACGGTCTCTCGCAACCACGCCCTCCTGGTCCGCCGGCGTGACGGCCTCTACCTGGACGACCTGGGATCGCTGAACGGCTCGTACGTCAACCGCCACCGGATCGAGTCGCACAAGCTCCAGCCGGGCGACGAGCTCCAGATCGGCAAGTACAAGCTGACCTACCTCGAACGATGACCTCCGAGGCGCCCATCGCCCGCCCGCCGGCGACGAAGTCACTCACGATCGGCTCCGTCTGCAAGTCGCTCGAGCGCGAGTTCCCGGACATCTCGATCTCGAAGATCCGGTACCTCGAGGGGCAGAAGCTGCTCGCGCCGCGACGCACCCGCGGCGGATATCGGCTCTACGGGCCCGAGGACGTCCAGCGCCTGCGAACGATCCTGCGCCTGCAGCGCGACGAGTTCCTGCCGCTACGGGTGATCCGCCAGGAGCTCGCCGCGGGGCGGGCTGACGCCGAGGTGGACCGGCATGCCCCGGCGGCCGACCCCCGCGCCCTTCGCCGGGTTGCCGTGCTCCGCAAGGGGCCGGAGTCGCTCTACTCGCTCGAGGAGATGCTCACGGACACCGGCGCGTCGGCGGACCTGGTCAAGGAGCTCGAGGACTTCGGCATCGTGAACGGGAAGCGCGAGGGCACCGGCGAGCCGCTCTACGACGAGACCGAGCGCGAGATCGTGAGGGCGGCGGCGGAGCTGGCGAAGTTCGGCGTCGGCGGCCGCAACCTCCGCGTCTTCCGCACGTCCGCGGACCGGGAGGCGGCGCTGCTCGAGCAGATTCTCGCGTCGGCGCTCAAGTCGCGAAACCCCGACAGGCGCCGCGAGGCCGTGGAGGCGCTGGACAACCTGGCCGCGGTCACGTCGCACCTGAAGCACCTGCTGCTGGTGCGCGACCTCCGCCGCATGGTGTGAGGTGCCAAGCGTCACCGAGCACCTCGCATTCGAGGCACCGCTCGAGCGAGTCTGGAAGGTGGTTTCCGACCCCTACTCGCTCCCGCGCTGGTGGCCGCGCGTTCAGCGAGTGGAGGAGGTCTCCGACGCCGGATGGACGACCGTCCTCATGTCCGACCGCGGCAAGCCCATACGCGCGGACTACACGCTCGAGCGCACCCGGCCGATGGAGCTGCTCGAGTGGCAGCAGGAGCTCGAGGAAACGCCCTTCGAGCGGATGCTGTCGCTGTCGCGGATCGTCTTCGAGTTCGAGTGGAACGAGGACGCCGGAGCGACGGTCGTGGTCGTCCGTTCCCACGAGCGCCTCCGCGGCCTCGCTCGACTCGGCTCCCTGATGGTGCGCCGAGCGACGCGGAAGCGCCTGACCGAGGCCCTGGACAACTTGAGCACCCTCGTCGAATGACCGCGCCCGACCCGCGCATGCGGTGGTGGGGCTGGGGCGTCGATCGCGACGCGACCTCCCTGCCGGACCGGGCCCGCGACATGCTGCGCCAGGCGTTCGCGATCGAGGACGACGGGACGCCGCCGGTCGCGTTCGAGGACGTCCGCCTGCCCGCGCCCGCGCTCTCGGACGGCGTCCGCGAGCGGCTCGTGGAGATCGTCGGCGCGGACGCGCTTCGCGACGACCGGCTCGCGCGGGTGGCACACACGCTCGGCAAGAGCTACCCCGACCTCGTCCGGATCCGCTCGGGCGACGCCGCGAGCGCGCCCGACGCGGTCGTCTACCCGGCCTCGCACGAGGAGGTGGCGGCCGTTCTCGAGCTCTGCTCCGCCGAGCGCGTAACGGTGACGCCGTTCGGCGGGGGGTCCAGCGTCGTGGGCGGGGTCGAGCCTCGCCGCGACGGTTTCGCGGCGGCGATCACGCTCGACCTCGCCCGGATGGACGGCCTGATCGCAGCGGACCCGGTGTCCCTGACGGCGACGCTCGAGCCGGGGTGCAGCGGGCCGCGGGTCGAGGAGCTGCTCGGCGCCGAGGGGCTGACGCTCGGACACTTCCCGCAGTCGTGGGAGTACGCGACGCTCGGGGGCTTCGTCGCCACCCGCTCGGCGGGCCGGGCCTCCACCGGGTACGGGCGCATCGACGAGCTCGTCCTCGGGCTGCGACTCGCCTCGCCGGCCGGGACGATCGACCTGCCGCCGCTGCCGGCCAGTGCGGCGGGGCCGGACGTGCGCGGTCTGATCGTCGGCTCGGAAGGCGCGCTGGGGGTAATCACGTCCGCGACCCTGTCGGTGCGGCCGAAGCCGGCCGTCAAGCTGAACGAGGGATGGGTGATCGATTCCTGGCAGGCCGGGTGCGAGGCGCTGCGGGCGATGGAGCAGGCGCGTGACGCCGCGGATGTCTGCCGCCTGTCCGACGAGACCGAGACCGCCCTGAACGCAGCCGCATCCGGTCACGAGGCGCCCGGGCCATGCCTCATGGTGGTCGGGTGGGAGGGCGAGCCCGACCGCGTCGAGGGCCGCGCGGCGCGCACGCGCCGCCACCTGGAGGAGGCCGGTGCGCGCCCGCTCGGCGAGGAGGCGGGCTCACGCGCAGGCCAGAACTACTACGCGGGCCCGTATCTGCGCGACGAGCTGCTCGGGATGGGAGTAATGGTCGAGACGCTCGAGACGGCGACGACCTGGGCGCGACTCCAAGAGCTCTACGCCGGCGTGGGGGACGCGCTGCGCGGGGCCCTCTCGGCGCGCGGGACGGACCCGCTCGTCATGTGCCACATCTCGCACCTCTACCCCTCCGGGGCGTCGCTCTACTTCTCGTTCTTCGCCCGCCAGGAGCGCGGCGCCGAGCTCGAGCAGTGGCGGGCGGCGAAGACGGCCGCGTGTGACGCGATCGTCGCGCACGGCGGCACCATCACCCACCACCACGCGGTCGGGCACGACCACGCGCCGTGGATGGGCCAGGAGGTGGGGGAGGCGGGACTCGAGGCGCTGCGGGCGGTGAAGGGCCGGCTGGACCCCGCCGGGATCATGAACCCGGGGACGCTGCTTCCGTAGACGCCGGGCCCGTCTCGCGAACGCCCTCGCGTTTCGACATCAGGGCGCGAACCAGCATGGGCAGGTGCTCAGGCTCGCTCTTCGAGGAGTAGATGGCGCCCGCCTGTGTCACCTGCTCCTCGATCAGGTTCCGTGGGACGCCCGTGTGGATGACGACCGCCGTGTCCGGCGCCGCCTCCTTGACGGCCGCGACCGTCGCCTCGATGCTGCCGATCGCCGTGCGGTAGTCCAGCACCAGGACGTCGAGCGTCTGCTGTGTCGCGCCCGTCACGGCATCGGCGGCCGTTCCGCCCTCGCCGACGATCTCCGCGTGCCCGTGCAGCCGCTCGCGGATGAGCTGCCGCATGCGCGGGTTCTGATCGCATACGTACACGCGCGGCGCCATCCCACGCAGGATTTTCCCAGAAACGGCTGCATTTGAACGTCGATTGGGCGCGCCGGCTATTCGCCGGCGGGGGGAACCTCGGGCGTGAGCTGCCCGCCGCCCTCGGTCGCAGCCTGAATCTCGGACAGGCGGCCGCGGAGGACCGAGTCGCCGCTGTGTGCTGCGTTCTGGTCGACCGACTCGCGCGAGATGTCGAGGAACTCGTAGCTCTCGTAGTCCCCGGGCAGTGTCCCCGCGCCCTGGTAGTTGCCCTGGCGATCGGTCAGCTGCGCGCCCATCGACTGTGCCTCGTCCTGGCCGTTGAAGAGCCAGACCTCGTATGCCTGGGTCTGGTCCGACGGGGTCGGCTTGAGGCCGCGCGCCTGGATGAGGAGCGAGCGCTCGCCGGCATCGCTCTCGGTGATCAGAGCGATCCCAACTCCCTTCTCGCCGCTCTGCGGTCGCAGCAGGAGCTGCCCGACGACCTCCGGCTGGTCCGCGGTCGCCCCCGTGTCGTCGCCGTCGCCGTCGCCGTCGCCCCCGGCGATGGAGTCGACCACGCTGGCCGAGTCGTTGTCGTCGTAGCCGTCCCCTCCGAGCAGCCCGATCGGCCACACGAGCAGCGCGAAGAGGACCACGGTGGCGGCCGCCGCTCCGCCGGCGATCCGGCGCCGGCGAACGACGGCCTCGGCGTCCGCCGAGAGGGGTCGCGCGCGGGGACGCTCATCCGGCTCCTCCGGCTCATCCGGCTCCTCCCGCTCGTCGCGGCGAGGGGCGCGTTCGCGCAGCGGGCGCCGCTCACGCAACGGCTCGCGCGTCGGAGCGGCGTCGCCCTCGGGGACGATCGGCATGTCGGCCTCGTCGTAGAGGTGCTCGAGCGAGTCGAGCAGCGACAGCGCCCACAGCCGGGCGGCCTCCGAGCGCCGCATGTGGCCGCGGGTGGCGGTGCCCTCCGGTCCCGTCTGCTGGCCGAGCATGTAGTCGGCCACCTGGCCCCGCCAGTCGGGGTCCACCCGCGCAGCGCTCCGGGACGCCAGGTCGGTGAGCGCCTCGCGCGCCAGCTGGCGCACGCGGGCCGTCGGCATGCCGAGCATGGACGAGAGGTCGTCGTAGGACTGGCGCCGCTGGAGCACCAGCTCGAGGATCGCGCGCTGCTCCGCCGGCAGCTGGTCGAAGGTCGCCATGCCGGGCGCAGGTTATCTTCCCGCCGGTGACGGAAGAGCCCCCCGTGGCCTACGAGCGGACCCTCGAGAGCCACCTTCGCCGCGAGACCCAGGAGATGACCGAGGAGCGCGTGGTCGCCACGATGTCGGTCGACGACCAGCCCGTCCTCCAGCCGATGGGGATCGTCCACGGCGGCGTGTACGCGACGATGGCCGAGGGGATGGTCTCGGAGGCGACCTTCCACGCGGTCTACCCGGACGGCTTCATCGCCGTCGGCATGTCGAACCAGACCAGCTTCCTCCGGCCGATCACCGGCGGCTTGATCCACGCCGAGGCCCGCCGGCGCCACCGCGGGCGCACCACGTGGCTGTGGGAGGTGGACTTCACCGACGACGAGGGCCGCCTGTGCGCGCTGACGCGCGTGACGGTCGCGGTGCGGCCTATCCCCGCCAGCGGTTCGTGATCGGCAGCCGCCGGTCGCGCCCGAACGCCTTCGTCGAGATCTTCACGCCGGGCGGCGCCTGACGGCGCTTGTACTCGGCCAGGTCGACCATCCGGATCACGCGCCGCACGTCGTCCTCCGGGAGGCCCTGCGCGATCAGGTCGGCGGCGTCGAGGTCACCCTCGACGTAGCCCTCGAGAATCGCGTCCAGGACGTCGTAGGGGGGGAGCGACTGGTCGTCGCGCTGGTCGTCGCGCAGCTCAGCGGACGGCGGTCGCTCGAGCACGCTTGCCGGGACGAGCTCGCGCCCCTCGCGCTCGTTGCGCCAGCGCACGAGGCGATAGACCCATCCCTTGAACACGTCCTTCAGCACGGCGAACCCGCCCGCCATGTCGCCGTAGAGGGTGGCGTAGCCGACCGACATCTCCGACTTGTTGCCGGTGGTCAGGACGAGCCAGCCGAACTTGTTCGACAGCGCCATGACGATGTTCCCGCGGACGCGTGCCTGCAGGTTCTCCTCGGTCAGGTCCGGTTCGCGGCCCGCGAACGTGTCGCCGAGCAGAGCCTCGTAGGCGCCCATCGGGTCCTCGATCGGGAGCTCGTGGAACTCGAGGCCCAGGTTCTCGGAGATCCGGCGGGCATCTGAGCGCGTGCCCTCGGACGAGTACCGCGACGGCATCGTCACGGTGACCACGCGGTCAGCGCCGAGCGCGTCGGCCGCGACAAGGACGGTCAGCGCGGAGTCGATCCCGCCCGAGGAGGCGATCACGACCTTGTCGAAGCCGTTCTTCTGCACGTAGTCGCGGACCCCCGTCACGAGCGCTCCATACACCTCCGCCTCGGGGGCGAGCGGCTCGGCCACGTCGCCGGGCAGGACGAGCGCCTCGTCGAACTGGACACCGCGGGCCAGCACCTCGCCGCCCGGGCCCACGAGCAGGCTGTGGCCGTCGAAGACCAGCTCGTCCTGGCCGCCCACGAGGTTGCAGAACGCCATCGTCACGCCGTTCGTGCGCGCGAGGTCGGCCACCATGCGCTCGCGCTCCATCCCCTTCCTGCAGTGGTACGGCGAGGCCGACAGGTTCACCACCACCCGGGCGCCCGCGGAGGCGGCCTGGGCGGCGGGCTCCGGCGCCCAGATGTCCTCGCAGACCGTGACGCCGACCGGCGTGCCGGCCACGTCAACCACGAGCGTCTCACGCCCCGGCTCGAACCAGCGACGCTCGTCGAAAACGCCGTAGTTCGGCAGGAGCTGCTTGCGGTAGACGGCCTGCACGCCGTCCGGGCCGACGACCGCCGCCGCGTTGTACACGACCCCGTCCGCCTCCTCGGGGAAGCCGACGACCGCCGTAACCCCGCCGAACGCCATCGCATTGAGCGCGGCGCGGGCCGCGCCGAGAAACCGGCGCTTCAGCAGGAGGTCCTCGGGGGGGTAGCCCGTGAGCGTCAGCTCGGGAAAGACGACCAGATCGACGCCCGCTGCCCCCGCCTGTGCGACGAGGTCGGCGACGCGCCGGGCGTTGCCGTCGATGTCGCCCACCACGGCGTTCATCTGGCCGAGCGCGATGCGCAGGTCGTCTGCCATGCATCAAGGTTACGGTCGTGCGGGTCGCCGTCATCGGCCATGTGGAGTGGATGGAGTTCGCGCGCGTCGAGCGCGTGCCGCTCCAGGGCGAGATCGTCGAGGCGTCGGGCTTCTTCGCGGAGCCCGCGGGAGGCGGTGCGGTCGCCGCGGTGCAGCTCGCCCGGCTGGCGGGCGCGTGCGACTTCTTCACCGCGCTCGGAGACGACGACCTCGCGCGCGCCTCGATCGCGCGACTCTCCGCCCTCGGAGTCACGGTGCACCCGGCCAAGCGGCCGGGCCCGACCCGCCGCGGATGGGTGTACGTGGACGAGCGCGGGGAGCGGACGATCACGGTGATCGGGCCGAAGCTGGTGCCGGCGCTCGACGACCCGCTGTCGTGGGACGCGCTCGACTCGGCCGACGCCGTGTTCTTCGTGGCCGGCGCACCGGGCGTGCTCGAACGGGCGCGCGCCGGCCGCCTGCTGACCGCCACTGCGCGCTCGCTGCCGCCCGGTCCCGCGGTCCGCCTGGACGCGGCCATCGGCTCGAGCCGCGACCCGGCGGAGGCGTTCACCCCCGATGACCTCGTCCCACCGGCCGGCCTGTGCGTATGGACCGAGGGCGCCGAGGGCGGGCGGTGGGCGGCGGCCGACGGGGGCGACGGGCGCTACGCCGCGGCACCACTCCCCGGCGCGGTCGCGGACGCCTACGGCTGCGGAGACTCCTTCGCGGCGGGCGTGACCTTCGGGCTGGCCGATGGGCGCCCGGTGGAGGAGGCCCTGGCGCTGGGCGCGCGCTGTGGCGCGGAGGCGCTGACCCGGCGCGGGCCCTACGCGTGAGCGCCGCGGCGCACGGGTAGGAGACCCACATGACCACAAGAACCGCTTCCCAGGGGATCCTGGCCGACGAGAACAGCGAAAAACGCGAAGAGATCATCGACCTCCTCAAGAAGGCCTATTGGATGGAGATCGAGACCGTGATGAGCTACATCACGAACTCGGTGAACCCCGACGGCCTCCGCGCGCAGGAGATCGTGGAGTCGCTCCAGGAGGACATCCAGGAGGAGCTCGGCCACGCCCAGCAATTCGCCCAACGCATCAAGGAGCTCTACGGCGTCGTGCCGGGGTCACTCGAGTTCAGCGCCGAGCAGTCCTACCTCCAGCCGCCCGACCAGCAGACCGACATCGTCCACGTGATCAAGGGCGTGATCGAGGCCGAGACCGGTGCGATCGAGCACTACAACCGGATCATCGAGATCACGGACGGCGTTGACTACGTGACCCAGGACATGGTCATCGCGATCCTCCGCGACGAGGAGGGCCACCGGCGCCTCTTCGAGGGCTACCTGCGCGAATGCGAGGTGGACGGGCTGGCGTAGCCCGTCCACCCCTATCCAAGGGGCCAGGCCCCTTGGATACCCCTTCGCTAGACGGCCGCCTCGCCGGCCAGCACCCGCTGGCCGCGCTGGTCGCTCTCATGCGGCTCGATCAGGATCGCGCCCTCACCGCTGATGTACGCCTCCTCGCCGTGCTGGGTCACGTCGAGGCCGATGGCCTCCTCGCGCTCCGTCACCCGGAGCCGGAAGCCGAACGACATCAGCTTCAGCAACACGAACGTGGCGCCGAACGCGTACAGCGGCGCGACGAGCGCTGCCAGCGCCTGGTCGCCCAGGAGCGCCGACTCGCCGTACAGGAGCCCGTCCGAGATCCCGTTCCAGTCCGCCTGGGCGACGAACCCGATGAACAGGATTCCGACGAAGCCGGCCAGGCCGTGTGCCGCAAGCACGTCGAGCGTCTCGTCGACCCGGGTCCGCGGCCGCCAGACGATGAGCAGGTAGCTCGGAATCGCGACGATGACGCCGAGCGCCATCGCCCAACCCGGGCTCACGAATCCACCCGCAGGCGTGATGCCCACGCAGCCGACGATGATCGCCGTGGCGGCGCCCACCGCGGTGACCTTTCGGCCTCGGATCAGGTCGAGCATGAACCAGGTGAGCAGGCAGACCGCGGGCGTCAACAGCGTGTTGACGAACGCCAGCACGCCGTTCTGGTTGGTCCCGATACCGCTACCGCCGTTGAACCCGAACCAGCCGAACCAGAGGATCCCCGCGCCCAGCAGAACCAGCGGGGTGCTGTGCGGCAGGAGCGGCGCCCGGCGGCCGTAGTCCATCCGCCTGCCGACGACGATCGCCGCCGCCAGCGCGGTGAAGCCCGAGCCCATCTCGACCGGCACGCCGCCCGCGAAGTCGAGCGTCCCGTTCTCCTGAAGGAACCCGCCGCCGAAGACCCAGTGGGCCATGACCGGGTAGATGAGGATCGACCAGAGCGCGATGAAGCCCAGGTAGGGCAGGAACCGCATCCGCTCCACCACTGCACCCGACACGAGCGCTGCGGTCAGGATGCAGAAGGTCGCCTGGAACACGAAGAACACCATGTGCGGGACGGTCTGCTCGCCGTACGGCTCGAACCCGACGTCCTTCAGCGCCACGTAGTCGAAGTTCCCGATGAACCCGCTGCCGTCGCCGAAGGCAAGCGAGTAGCCGATCAGGGACCACGAGACCGTCACGACCGCCAGCGCGGCCACGCACATCATGAACGTGTTCAAGCTGTTCTTCGCCCGCACGAGGCCGGCGTAGAAGACTCCGAGCCCGATCGTCATGAACATGACGAGGGCAGCCGACATCAGCGTCCAGGCGGTATCTCCGGTGTTGATCGTTTCGGGCATCACGCACCCACCGGGGTCACGGCAGCCATGTCGGTCTCGCCGGTGCGGATGCGGACCGCCCGCTCGAGGGGGAGGACGAAGATCTTGCCGTCGCCGACCTCACCCGTGCGCGCGCCGTCACACAGCGCCGTGATCGTCGTATCGACGAAATCATCCGAAACGGCGATGTCGAAGCGGACCTTGTCCGACAGCTCCATCTTCACGGTCGTCCCGCGATACGTCTGGACCTGGTCGAGCTCTCCGCCGTGTCCCTGGACCCGGCTCATAGAGAGGCCGCTGACCTCGCATTTGTAGAGAGCTTCGAGTACGTCGTTGGCCTTCTCAGGCCGGACGATTCCTATGACTAGTTTCAAGGGGCTCCTTTCGGGCGGACTGGTCCGCGACCATCGTCGCCCGGGTGCCCCTGCCCTTCATTGTCCGGCGGTACAAAATCGCTCGCCGGGGCGTTGTACCCCTGGCTAAGGGCCGAGGTGGAAGTCCACGAAATTGCGGATTCCCGTCGGCGTCTCGGCGAACTCGATGCGGCCGTCCGCGACCGCTCCGAGCGCGGTCTCTAGCGTCGGCTCGCGCTCCAGGATGACTGCAAGGCCGAGCTCGCGGAGGCGCGGTCCCGCCCCCTGTGTGAGCTCCTCCGACCCTTGCGGGGGGCGCGGATCGCGGTAGAGGACGACCACGTTGCCCTTCGCGACCGCATCCTCGAGACCGGGGGATAGGACAGGTTCACCGCTGTAGACCTCGCCGGGCTCGTCGCGCGCGCCCTCCAGCTCCGGCTCGTCGCGCGCCTCGAAGAAGAGGATCACGCCGATCGCGCCCACGAGGGCGATCACGAACGAGATGAAGAAGCTCAGGACGTCGACGAGGCGCGGGAGGCGAAGGTGGGGGCGGGGGAACCTCACGCGCCCGCGCCGAGCGCCACGACCTGGGCGGAGGTGCAGCGGACGAGCTCGTGCGGGTCCACCTCGAACAGGCTGTTCGAGTCGCCGCCGGCCGCCCAGACCTGTTCGTGCCCGAGCAGGGCCTCGTCGAGCAGGACCGGAAGCCCGTGTCCGAAGGGGGGCACCCCGCCCACGGGATAGCCAGTGGCCGCGCGGACCTCGTCCGGGCCGGCCATCCGGGCCTCGGCGCAGTCGCGGGCGTCGGCCACGCGCTCGATGTCGACCCGGTGCGCACCCGAGGTCACGCACACGACCGGCTCGCCGTCGCAGACGACCACGATCGACTTGGCGATCATCGCTTCGTCGCAGCCCACGGCGACCGCGGCATCACGGACCGTCTTCGTGGACTGGCCCAGTGTCGTCACGACGATGTCGAGTCCCAGCTCGCGGGCGGCGTCCCTGACCTTCTCGCGCACCGGCGGAAGGCTAGCCCGACGCGGTCGCGCGCGTGCGGGAGGACCCGCGCGGCGGACTATCGCCGCCCAGAGTCACCCCGGCGGCATCCGCCAGTTCGGCGAGCGACTCGCGGAAATCCTTGGCCAGGTCGTCCAGGTCGTGCATCGCGTCGTAGTCGCCGACGAGGCCGAAGTTCATTCGCCCGTGGTAGCTCATGATCGCCACGCCGAGCGCCTGGTTGCGGGCGAGCGGGACCATCGGGAAGAGGTCGCGCAGCTCGTGGCCCATCAGGTACAGCGGGAACTGCGGCCCCGGCACGTTGGTGACGACCAGGTTGAACATCCGCTGGCGCGCCATCAGGCGCGAGGCCTGAGCCATGATCGTGGGCGGCGCGAAGCCGCTGAGCTGAGTCAGGACCTGGGCGCCCACCGCCTGGCCGCCCTCCTTCAGGTGCGCCATCGAGTCGCTCACGATCTGAAGCCGGCGCTCCGGCTCGGAGCACCACAGCGGCAGCGGCGCCATCATCGCCGCCACCTGGTTGCCGAGCGCCCCGCGGTCCTCCTCGGCGCGGACGCTGACCGGGACCATCGCCTTCAGCTCCCGGCCGGAGAGCGTCTCGCCGCGGCGGTGCAGGTGGCGTCCGAGCGCACCTGACACGGCGGCCAGCACCACGTCGTTGACCGTGCCGCCGAGCGAGTTCTTGATCGCCTTGACGTCGGCGAGGTCGGTGCGGACCCAGGTGAACCGACGATGCGGCCCGATCCGACAGT
Source organism: Thermoleophilaceae bacterium (assembly GCA_035629775.1). Taxonomy (GTDB): domain Bacteria; phylum Actinomycetota; class Thermoleophilia; order Solirubrobacterales; family Thermoleophilaceae; genus DASPHG01. Next base: position 46,730 of record DASPHG010000049.1, read on the forward strand.
TGTAAGGGCTGGGCGGCGCCGGTTGCATGCCCGCCCACGCCATGGCGCCGACGCCGACGAGCGAGTCCCGCGCGCCCGCGGCGAGCTGGCGCGGCGCTCGGAAGACGGCGCGCACGGAGCGAGCCACCTCGGTGGGGACGGTCGCGCGCTCGAGCAGAGCCTCGCTGAGGAGCTGCGTGCGCGATGGCATCGGTGCCGGTAGCCACTGACGCCCCGGCGTCTGGACCTGCGTGCCCTCCGGCGCGAGGTCGAACAGCACCGTGACGATGTCGACGCCGGAGATCCCGTCGACGAGCGCGTGATGGGTCTTGCAGATCAGCGCGAAGCGCCCCCCCTCGACACCCTCGACCACCCAGATCTCCCAGAGCGGCTTGTCGCGATCGAGCTGCTGGGCGAGCACGCGGCCGGCGAGCGCCCGGAGCTGCTCCTCGCTGCCGGGCGGCGGCAGGGCGGTCTTTCTCACGTGGTAGTGCAGGTTCAGGTGCGGGTCGTCCACCCAGCGCGGTCGGCCCTGCCCGAACGGTACGAACGCCAGCTTCTGCCGGTACCGCGGCACCAGGTGCAGCCTGCCCTCGATCGCCCCGACCAGCTCGTCGTGGTCGGGCGGATCGCCGTCGAAGAGCATCACCGAGGCGACGTGCATGTGCGCCGCGTCGTCCTCCAGGTGGAGAAATGACGTGTCGAGGCCGGTCAGGCGGTCCGCCATGGCGTCAAGATAACCGGAGCGTGGGGGCTATGTGACGCCGGTCACGTTTGGCGCCGCCCGGCCCGGTACCCTCCGAACAGTTGTTCGATCGGCCTCGCCGAGCCGTGCGCCGTCAAGGCGCGCGGACGGGGGAACCACTGCCGCAAGGCACGGGGCGAATCGGCTGGTGATCCGGCCGTAGCGCGATTCCCAGGATGGGTAGAGCGCGAGCCCGACAGCTAACCCCGCAGGCACCCGGCCGGGAAAGGAAGTCCCGATGACTACGCACTCAAGCGTGCGCGGTCGCGGCGTGCGCCTGTACGGCGGAGCCGCAGCCGTGCTGATGACAGTCGTGTTCACAGTGGCCCAGACCGCAAGCGGTCAGGACGCCGGCGTCTCCATGAACGTGGAGCGCTCCGACTCGCGCGTCGTGTTCGGCGAGCGCGTCCACGTCCGCGGGCGCGTCAGGCCGAAGGACGGGGGACGCCGGGTGGCGCTCCAGTACGCCCGCCGCGGCGAGCGGTTCCGCACCGTCGAGCGCACGCGGACCGGCGGCCGTGGCCGTTATCTGCTCCGCGCGAAGCCGACCCGTAGCGGGAGGCTCCGCGTCGTCGCCCAGGAGGCGCCGCCCAGCCGCGAGCGGCGCATAGCCGTCGTGCCGCGGATCGCGAGCAAGAAGCGCTTCCACGTGAAGAGCGGACGTCGCGCGGTCGTCCGCGGGAAGATCCGGCCGAGCGTCGCCGGGCGCACGGTCCGCGTCCAGATCCGGAAGCGCGGGTCATGGCGCACCGTGGACCGCGCGCGTACGGGCGGCGAGGGCCGCTTCGCCGCGAAGTGGCGCATGAAGCGCGGCGCCGGCCGCTACAAGGCGCGCGTCCTGTTCAGGGGCGACCGCCACAACACCGGTCGCGCCCGGCGTGCGCGCGTCAACGTGTACCGGCCAGGCGGGGCGTCGTGGTACGGCCCCGGCCTCTACGGCAACACCACCGCCTGCGGCCAGACGCTGACGCCCCGGACGATGGGCGTGGCCAACCGTTGGCTGCCGTGCGGAACGAAGGTGACCTTCCGCTACCGCGGCAACACCGTCACCGTGCCGGTGATCGATCGCGGCCCGTTCCACGGCTCGCGCATCTGGGACCTGACCTACGCGACGAAGCGCAAGCTGGGCTTCGGCGACGTGGGGACGGTCTGGTCGACCCGCTAGACCGCCAGCGCCATCTGGTCGTCGCCCGGACCCGTTGCCGCTTCCGCGGCGGCGCGGTCCAGGCCGGCGACGCGCACCCCGAGCAGGCGGACGGGCCGCGGCGGGTCGAACTCGCGCAGGAGGTCGCTGGCCACGCCGGTGACCACGGCGCGGTCGTTCGTCGGCGCGTCGAGCGTGCGCGCGCGGGTGTGCGTGGAGAAGTCGTCGAGGCGCACCTTGATGCCGATCGTCGGGCCGCGGCGATCCTCCCGCTCGAGCGTCGTGCACAGCTCCGCGCTCAGGCGCTCGAGCACGGGAGTGAGGGTTTCGAGCCCGCTGAGGTCCTGGTCGAAGGTGGTCTCGCGCGACTCCGACTTCGCGACCCGCACCGGGGTGACCGGGCTGTCGTGCTCGAAGCGCGCCAGCCGGCCCAGGTGGACTCCCAGGCGAGGGCCGAACAGGCCGGTCAGCTCCGCCTCGAGGGCCGCGCCGAGCTTGGCCAGCGTGTCGATCCCGTGCTCCGCGAGGCGGGCGGCTGTCTTCGGACCGATCCCGGGGATCAGGCCGGGCGCGGCGGACGCGAACCGATCCCGGGCCGCCTCACGACTCAGGACGACGAACCCGTTGGGCTTCTCGGCATCCGAGGCCACCTTGGCCACGAGCTTCGAGGGCCCCATGCCGATCGAGCAGCCGAGCCCCGTTCGCTCCTCCACCGCGGCCTTGACGCGCCTGGCGGCGGCCTTCGGCCGCTCGAAGCCGCGGAGGTCGAGGTATGCCTCGTCCAGGCCGACCACCTCGACGATCTCGACGTTCTCACGCAGCACCGCCATGACATCCCGCGATCGCTCGCGGTAGAGCTTGAAGTCGGGCGGCAGGAACACGGCGTCTGCGCAGAGCCGGCGCGCGCGTGATGCCGGCGTGGCCGAGAAGACGCCGAACTTCCGGGCCTCATAGCTCGCGGTGGTGACGACGGCACGCGGGCCGCTACCGGCCACCACGACGGGCCTGCCGGCGAGATCCGGCCGCCGCTGGAGCTCGACCGACACGTAGAAGGCGTCCATGTCCACGTGCGCGATCACGCGTAGCGAGAGTACGCGTGGGGCCGGACCGAGACGCGCTCAGGTCGGCTGGTTTATCGGCCTGATCAGGATCTCGTTGACGTCCACGTGGGCGGGCTCGTCGAGCGCGTAGATGACCGCGCGGGCGATGTCGCCGGGCTTCAGGCCGCCGTCCACCGGGTCGTCGAAGAACGGCGTGTCGACCATGCCCGGCTCGATCAGCGTGACCTTGATCGGGGTGTCGGAGACCTCCTGGCGCAGCGCCTCTCCCATGCCGCACACCGCCCACTTCGTGGAGGAGTAGA
>DASPHG010000050.1:0-17162 GCA_035629775.1 Thermoleophilaceae bacterium
GTCGCCGACGTAGGCGAGCTTGAGCCCCTCCAGACGGCCGAACTCCTCGCGCAGCGTCATGAGGTACGACGACGGCCCGTCGAGCTGGCCGGAGATGCCGTGGTTCAGCGCGAGCTTGCAGCAGCGCACGCCGTCGATGACGATGCCGGCGGAGTTGGGGGAGTCCCACACCTCCAGCTTCATCTCGACGTTGAGAGGCACGTCGCCGAAGGCCTGGCCCTCGACGCGGATGTGGGCCCACTTGCGGTCGGTCAGCCACGGCACGTAGTCCGACGGGCCGATGTAGACGTCATCCGCCGGCAGCTCGTGGTCCATGATCGATGTGACGGCGTTCGTCTTCGAGATCTTCTTGGACTCGAGCCGCTCGCGCTCGAGCATGTTGTAGAAGTCCATGTTGCCGCCGACGTTCAGCTGCGACGTGCGCATCATCTTCACTCCGCGCTCGCCGAACAGGCGGGCAAGGGTGCGGTGCACGATCGTCGCGCCGACCTGCGACTTGATGTCGTCCCCGACGATCGGCAGGCCCGCCTTGCGGAAGCGGTCGCCCCAATACTTCTCGCGGGCGATGAACACGGGGATGCAGTTGACGAACCCGCAGCCCGCCTCGAGCACCTGCTCGACGTACCACTTGGTCGCCTGCTCCGAGCCGACCGGCAGGTAGCTGACGACGACGTCGGTCTTCGTGTCCTTGAGGATCTGGACGATGTCGGCGGTCTCGCCAGGCGCCTTCTGGATCTTCTCCTTCAGGTACTTGCCGAGCCCGTCATGCGTCATCCCGCGGTGGACCGGGACGTCGAGGTGCGGCACGTCGGCGAACTTGATCGTGTTGTTCTGGCCGGACCAGATCGCTTCCGAGAGGTCCTTGCCGACCTTGTCCGCATCGATGTCGAACGCGGCCGAGAACTCGATGTCGCTGACGTGGTACCCGCCGAGGTCCACGTGCATCAGCCCGGGGACCTGGGCGGTCCGGTCGGCGTCCTTGTAGTACTCGACGCCCTGCACGAAGGAGTTCGCGCAGTTGCCCACTCCGACGATCGCGACCCTGACCTTCTCCGTCTGGTAGCGCGAAGCGCCGTTGGTCTGTCCGTTGCTTGCCACTAGGTCTTGTCCTCCTGCTCAGAAAGAAGCCGCCCAGGCGGCTGGGCGGACGCTCGAATGTACTCGTTTCCGGGGGGGTTGGTTACGCGGGCGCCGAGCGCAGAGCGCCTCGGACGTGGAATACCCGCTGCAGCACCGTGAAACCGGTGAGCACTGCCATAGCGTAGATGGCCGGGGCCAGAAGCTCGAAATCGCCAAGGCCCGCACCCTTCGCAAACAGGAGTCCGGCGGACAGGATCACGACCCGCACGGCGCGGGTCGCGAGGCCGACCTTGCACTCGACGCCGAGCGCCTCGGCGCGCGCTCGCGTGTAGCTGACCATCAGCGACAAGAGGACGGTTAGGACCACGGCGGCGACCGCGGTCTCGTTGCCCTCCCGGGCGAAGTAGACCGCGACCGCTGTCAGGACCACGCCCTCCTCGATCCGGTCGAGCGTGGAGTCGAGGAAGGCGCCGAACGGCGTGCCCTTCCCGGACATCCGCGAGTACCGGCCGTCGAGCGTGTCCATGACCGACCCGACGACGAACGCCAGCCCGCCGAGGAAGAACTCCTCCTCGAGGACGAGGACGGCGGCCACCACGTTCAGGACCAGCCCCGTCATCGAGATCGCGTTGGGCGTGAGGCGCGACTCGATCAGGCGGTTGCGCGCCGTCGCGCGCATCTCGACCACGCGTTCGCCGGTGCGGGTGCGCGGATCGGCCGCGCTCAAGCAGGCGCCTCGCCGAAGCCGGTCCGGAACGCCCAGGCGTCCGGCCTGGCTCGCGCGAGCGCGCCGCTGGCGGCGAGCGCGGATACGGCGGCGACGAGCGCCCCGAGGAAGGCGTCAACCCACCAGTGGTTGCCGGTCACGACGACGGTCACCGTCACGAGCAGCGGATAGACCGCGAAGAACGCCCTGACTACGCGGTTGCGGATCACGAGGATCGCCGGGACCGCGACCATCAGCGCGAACGCGACATGCATGCTCGGCACCGCGGCGAACGGGTTGTAGAGGGCGTTCGCGTTGTTCGCCGCCTGGAGGCCGACCCACTCGCTGACGGTGTCCTGGAAGCCCCACTCGGGCATGAAGCGCGGCGGCGCGGTCGGGTAGAGGAAGTAGCCCAGGAGGGCGATCCCCATCGCGACCAGGAACATGTTGCGGACGAAGTAGTAGGCCTCGTTACGCGCCAGGTAGAGCCAGATGAGGAAGACGACCGTGACCACGAAGTGAGAGTTGACGTACATCCAGTTCGCGCCGTCCACGAGCCAGCGCGCGTCGCGCAGCGCCCACTCCTGGAAGTCCTGCTCGAAGAAGAGGTTGAGCGAGCGCTCGGCGCTGATGATGTCGCGCGCGTTCTCGAACGCGTCGCTCGCCCGGCCATCGACGAAGCCGCGGACTATCCGGTAGAGGTAATAGGCCCCTGCGAACAGGAGGAGTTGCCGCAGGGCATCCATCCAGCCCTGCGGTAGCCAGCGGCTGCTCCAGTACCACACACGCACGCGAGTCGAGCTTACCCGCAGCGCCGGTCCCGCGCGAGTGCTCTTCCGAGACTGAAGTCGATCTCCAGGCGGACGCGGCCGGGGCTGGCGCGGGAGACACGTGTCCAGTTCCCCGCGCGCTCGGCGCACCCGCCCTCCGGAAGCCAGTAGGCCGACCATCCGACGTGTACGAGGGCCTCGCCGGGGCGCTGGAAGTCCACCGTGAAGCTCGACGGGCCGAGCTCCGTGACGGTCGCCCGCGCGCGGCCGGCCGGCACGGCGAGGCGGCTCCCGAGCATCACCTCGTAGACGCGCCAATCCGCCGATGTGAACCGGGGCTCCAGGTAGGGGAGCCCGCTCTCGATCAGCTCGCGCTCGCGCTTCGAGGAGTGGTCGAGCTCAGCGTCCGGGACGGCCACGTACCGCACCCCGTGGTTGCGCAGCCAGCGGCGGTAGCGCGCGGGGTCGAGGCTGTCTTCGTAGAAGAGCGGGTTGCGCTCGACGTCGAGCTGGCGCTGCCAGCCGCGCGCCAGGGGGTAGTGGGGCGCGACCTCGGCCGCCTCGCGGTGGTTCAGCGTGAACAGGACGTTCACCCGCCACGGGCCGTCGGGCTGGTCGCCGAGGAAGTCGAGCAGCGGGTTGAAGTACTCGCCGCGGGCCGCCGGGTCCCCGCTCGCCCGCGCGTAGTCGCGGACCGGCGCCCACATCGCCCACACTGCGAGTGGGACGAGCGCCGCGATGACAAAGCGGCGGTGTTCGGACCGCGGCCACTCGCGGGCCGCGAGGGCCAGGAGCACCACCGGCCCGACGAAGAGCTCGCCGAGCCGCGTGGAGTTGCTGCCCATCGGGGTGTGGATGACGTAGGCGGCGAGCACGGACACCCCGTAGAGGGCCGCGCCGATCCGGAGCGTGCGCTCTCTCGCCGGCAGAACGGCGAAGCAGACGACGGCCACGGCGAGCGACGGGAGGAGGTACCACCACTTGAACGGCTGCCAGCCCCCCTCGGGGAACGCCAGGGCGAGCAGGACCGTGGGCAGGAACGCGGCGGCCGCGACGGCTGTCGCGGCGCCAGGCCGCCGCGCGCGCTCGGGCCCCGGCTCGAACATGCGCGCCAGCTCGTGTGCCACCGCCGCCAGTGCGAGGAACATCGCCGCGACCGGGCTCGTCACGGCGCACGCCACCGCGGCCGCGACGCCGATCCCGGTGCGGCCGCGATGGAGGGCGAGGAGCGACGCCAGTCCCAGCGCGAGCCCGAGCAGGAAGGGGATGCGGCCGGTGAACAGGTACGCGCCGGCGACCACGGCAAACCAGATTGCAGCGGGTTGGCCCTTGCGCCCTGCGTGTGCGCGCGCGAGCGCCGAGAACAGCGCCGTGGCCGCGAGCGCGGCGAAGACCCCGGTGAGCTTGGGGCCGAGCAGCCAGCCAATCGGTGGGAATGTGACCGAGTAGGAGACGGTGTGGTGGCCGCCGTACCACTGGCCGTTCCACAGCGTGAAGCCCTCCGCGTCGAAGAGCCGGGTGCGGAAGAGGTGGGCCGCGAGGTCCGTGCTGGGTGGGTCGACCACCAGGTACACGGCGGAGATCGCCGCGGTCACCAGGACGGGGATCAGCGCGTCAGGAACTCGCACAAGCGATCCAGCAGCTCGGGCCTGTCGATCCACGGCCAGTGGCTCGCACCGTCAACGACCTCCACCTGCACGTCGCCGCCGAGCGCTTCGCCGTACGCATGCGCGAACCGCGCGGGCAGGTACGGATCACCGCCTCCCCAGAGCACTAGCGCCGGGCAGGCGATCTCGCCCAGCCGCTCGCCCGCGGCCGGCAGCGACTCGGCGGGGGCCGACCGGTAGAGCTTGAGGACCGCCCGCTGGGTGCCGTGGTCGAAGTGGTCCCAGACGGAGTCGTAGAAGTCCTCTGGCATCCCGGGGATGAAGCGCCTCATGCCCCACCTGGACGCCGTTCCCTGGAACAGCTCGCCGAGCACCGGCGTGCGCCAGATCCGTGCGAACCGATGCCAGCGGTAGCCGGGCAGGAACGGCACGGCGTTCACGATCACGAGGCGGTCGAGGCGCTCCGGCGCGGCCTGTGCGGTCGCGAGGCCCACGCTCCCCCAGTCGTGCACGAGCATCCGGTAGTGGTCCCACCCGAGCCGTGCGCGGAACGCCTCGAGCCAGGCTCCGTAGCCCGCGATCGAGTAGCCGAACTGAGCCGGCTTCGCCGAGCGGCCGAACCCCGGCAGGTCCATCGCGACGCCGCCCGTGCGCGCGAGGAAGGGCAGCCAGATGTCGGAGTTGTTCGGGTTGCCGTGGACGTAGAGGATCGGCGCGTCGCCGGCCTGGCGCCAGAAGGTCTCGATGCCTGCCACCTCGGCGCGGTGCTCGATGATGTCCACGGGTGGAACGTAACCAGAGCGAATGGAGGAGACCGGACCGGCGGCGCGTCCGCGCGATCATGGGGCGGCTGCGCGAGGCCTACGGCAAGCCTGAGCTCGTCCCGCACCGCGCCCCGGTGGACGAGCTGGTGCTGACGGTCCTGTCCCAGAACACGAACGACCGGAACCGCGATGTCGCGTACGGCCGCCTGCGCGAGCGCTTCCGCTCGTGGGAGGACGTCCGCGACGCTCCGCAGGACGAGGTGGAGGAGGCGATTCGGCCGGGCGGGCTCGCACCGACCAAGTCGAAGGTGATCCAGAACATCCTGCGCGCGCTGGACGGTGACGACCTGGCGTGGCTCGAGACGGCGCCGGTGGAGAAAGGGCGCGCCCACCTCTGCTCGCTGCCCGGCGTCGGTCGAAAGACCGCGGCGTGCGTGCTGCTGTTCTCGTACGGGCTCCCTGACGTGCCGGTCGACACGCACGTGTTCCGTGTGGGCACCCGGCTCGGTCTCTTTCGGCCGGGTGCGTCGTTAGAGGAGGCGCACGACGAGATGCTGCGGTTCGCCGACGAGGCATATGAGCTGCACGTGTCCCTGATCCGGCACGGGCGCCGCACCTGCACGGCACGCAATCCGAACTGCCCGGAGTGCCCCCTGCTCTCGATCTGCCCGTTCGGGCGGGAGCGACTTGCAACGAGCGGCTGAGGCTGCGCTGGTCGGCATCGCCGCTGTCTGGGGCCTCACGTTTGTGATGGTCCAGGACGCGATCGCGCTGCTGCCGACGATGACCTTCCTCGGCTACCGCTTCATCCCGGCGGCGCTGCTCGTCGCGATCGTCTTCCGGCGGCAGCTCGTGCGGCTGTCGGGCGCGGGCTGGCGGGCGGGCCTCGTCATGGGCGCGTTCCTGACCGCCGGGTACGTCCTCCAGACGCTCGGGCTCGAGGAGACCACCGTCTCGAACGCGGGGTTCATCACGGGGCTCTTCGTCGTGTTCACCCCGCTGCTCGGCGCCCTCGTCCTGCGCGAGCGCGTGCCGGGGATCGGCTGGGCCGCGGCCGCCGTGTCGACGGTCGGGCTCTTCCTGCTGAGCGGGGCCGGCGAGCTGGGCGCCGGTGATGCCCTCGTCCTGCTCTGCGCGCTCGCCTTCTCGGCCCACATCCTCGCGACGGCGCGCGCGGTCGAGCACCACGACGTCGGCGCGCTGCTCGTCGTCCAGCTCGCGGTCGCCGGCGTCTTCTGCATGGTGGTCGCCGGGGCCGCCGGCGACCTCGAGCGCCCGGAGGGATGGACGGTGTGGTCGGCGCTCATCGTCACGTCGCTGGTGGCGAGCGCGCTCGGGTTCTTCGTCCAGACGTTCGCGCAGCGCTACGCGTCGCCCGCGCGCACGGCGCTGATCCTGGCCTCCGAGCCGGCGTTCGCCGGTCTGTTCGGCTGGCTCCTCGCCGGCGAGCTTCTGGGGCCGGTGGAGTGGGCGGGAGCCGCGCTGATCATGGGGGCGATCGTCGCCGTCGAGCTGTACCCGCGCTTCCGCCCGCCCCGCCCGTTGCCGGAGGGTTGATGATCTGCTAAAACCACACTCAGATTTCTTACGAAAGGAACTGAGGCAATGGCAAAGACGATCGGCATCGATCTCGGTACCACGAACTCCTGTATGGCAGTGCTCGAGGGCGGCGAGCCGAAGGTCATCGAGAACTCGGAGGGCGCGCGCACGACCCCATCGGTCGTCGCCTTCACGCAGGGCGGCGAGCGGCTCGTGGGCGCGGTCGCGAAGCGCCAGGCGGTGACCAACCCCGAGAACACCGTCTTTTCCGTCAAGCGCTTCATGGGGCGCAAGGAGGCGGAGGTCAAGGAGGAGGAGACGATGGTCCCGTTCACGGTCGTGCGCGGCCAGAACGGCGACGCGCGCGTATCCGCGGGCGGCAAGGAGTACTCGCCCCCGGAGATCAGCGCGATGATCCTCCAGAAGCTGAAGTCGGACGCCGAGGCCTTCCTGGGCGAGTCGGTGGACAGCGTGGTCATCACCGTCCCCGCGTACTTCAACGACGACCAGCGCCAGGCGACCAAGGACGCCGGCAAGGTCGCGGGCCTCGACGTCAAGCGCATCATCAACGAGCCGACCGCGGCGGCGCTGGCGTACGGGCTCGACAAGGAGGCGGCGGACCAGACGATCCTCGTCTTCGACCTCGGCGGCGGCACGTTCGACGTGTCGGTGCTCGAGATCGGCGACGGCGTCTTCGAGGTGAAGGCGACCGCCGGTGACAACCACCTGGGCGGCGACAACTTCGACAAGGCGATCGTCGACTGGATGGTCAAGGAGTTCAAGGCCTCGCAGGGCATCGACCTCTCGCAGGACAAGATGGCGCTCCAGCGTCTCTACGAGGCGGCGGAGAAGGCGAAGGTCGAGCTCTCCACCACGCAGGAGACGCAGATCAACCTGCCGTTCGTCACCGCCGACCAGTCGGGTCCGAAGCACCTCGACATGCGCCTCACTCGCTCGAAGCTGAACGAGCTGACGGCCGACCTGCTCGACCGCGTCGTCGCGCCGGTCAAGCAGGCGATGTCGGACGCGGGCGCGGGCAAGGACGGGATCCAGCACGTCGTCCTCGTGGGCGGCATGACCCGCATGCCCGCCGTGCAGGAGAAGGTCAAGGAGCTGACGGGCAAGGATCCGCACAAGGGCGTCAACCCGGACGAGGTCGTCGCCGTCGGCGCCGCGATCCAGGCCGGCGTGCTCGCGGGTGACGTGAAGGACGTGCTCCTGCTCGACGTCACCCCGCTCACCCTCGGCATCGAGACGAAGGGCGGAATCCGCACGACGCTGATCGAGCGCAACACCACTATTCCGACGCGCAAGTCGGAGATCTTCTCGACGGCGGAGGACAACCAGCCGTCGGTCGAGGTGCACGTCCTCCAGGGCGAGCGCGAGATGGCCGCCTACAACAAGTCGCTCGGCAAGTTCCAGCTCACCGGCATCCCGCCGGCCCCGCGCGGCATGCCGCAGATCGAGGTCACGTTCGACATCGACGCGAACGGGATCGTTCATGTGTCCGCCAAGGACCTGGGCACGGGCAAGGAGCAGAAGATCGAGATCAAGGCCGGCTCCGGCCTCTCCGACGACGAGATCGAGCGGATGGTCAAGGACGCCGAGTCGCACGCCGACGAGGACCGCCGCCTGCGCGAGCTGGCGGAGGCGCGCAACAACGGCGAGAACGCCGCCTACCAGGCCGAGAAGCAGCTCGGCGAGCTGGGCGACGCAGTCGACGAGTCGTCGAAGGCCGAGATCCAGGAAGCGATCAAGGCTCTCCGCGAAGTGCTCGAGTCCGAGAACGCGGAGGAGATCCGGGCGAAGACCGACGCGCTCCAGCAGGCGTTCCACCGTGTCTCCGAGCAGATGTACGCCGCGGCCGCGCAAGAGCAGGCCGAGACATCGGCGAACGGCGGCGCCGACGGCGCCGACGAGACCACGGCCGACGACGAGGAGGTCGTGGATGCCGAGGTCGTCGACGGAGACAAGTAATGGAACGCCCCGAGACGGAGGCCGTCGAGCGGCCGGACGCCGAGCCGAAGCCCGACGTCGAGCCGGAGCCCGGCGGCGAGCCGGAGGCTCCCGAGGACCCGCTCGCCAAGGCCGAGCGCGAGCGTGACGAGTACCTCGACCTCGCCCAGCGCACCCGGGCGGAGCTCGACAACTTCCGCAAGCGCGCCGCGCGCGAGTCGGCACAGGCGGGCGAGCGGGCGAAGGCGAACCTGGTGCGCGAGCTCCTGCCGGTGCTCGACAACCTCGAGCGCGCGCTGGGTTCGGCGGGTGAGGCCGAGCAGCACCTCGCCGAGGGGGTGCGGATGGTCCACGGACAGCTCGTGGCCGCGCTCGAGCGCGAGGGGATCGAGGCGTTCGACCCGGTCGGGGACGCGTTCGATCCGGAGTGCCACGAGGCGCTCTCGACGCGCGAGCAGGAGGGCGCCGAGTCCGGCGTCGTGCTGGACGTGGTCGAGAAGGGCTACCGGCTGAACGGGACGGTGCTGCGTCCGGCGCGCGTGGTGGTGGCGGCCTGATGCCCGCCGCGCGCGACCCATACAAGGCGCTCGGCGTCGACAAGAAGGCCTCCGCGGACGAGATCAAGAAGGCCTACCGCAAGCTCGCCCGCCAGTACCACCCGGATACGAACGCGGGTGACAAGCAGGCCGAGGAGCGCTTCAAGGAGATCCAGGAGGCGTACTCGATCCTCTCCGACCCCGAGAAGCGCAAGGAGTACGACCAGACCGGCATCTTCGGCGGCTTCGACCCAGGCTCGTTCCGGCCCGGCGCGGGCGGCTTCGGCGGCTTCGGCGACATCCTGTCCGACCTCTTCGGCGGCGGCGGCCCGGCCGGCGGCGCCGGTGCGCGCAACCGGCCCGAGCGCGGGCGCGACCTCGAGACCGAGGTCCACGTCTCCTTCGAGCAGGCCGTCCAGGGCGCGCAGGTGCCGGTCACCGTGCCGCTGGCGGCCCCGTGCCCGACGTGCCGCGGCACAGGTGCGAAGCCCGGCACCACGCCGTCGGTCTGCTCGGCCTGCAACGGCCGCGGCGTCGAGGCCGAGTCGCAGGGTCTCTTCTCGATCTCGCAGCCATGCCGCGTCTGCGGCGGGACCGGCACCGAGATCAAGGACCCGTGCCAGACGTGCAGCGGCAGCGGCCAGACGCGCCAGGTCCGCCGGTACAAGGTGAACATCCCGGCGGGCGTCCGGGATGGCAGCCGCGTGCGGCTGGCGGGCAAGGGCGAGGGCGGGCGCCGCGGCGGTCCCGCGGGCGACCTCTACGTGGTCACGCGCGTCGCCGAGAGCCCGATTTTCAAGCGGAAGGGCGACCACCTCGAGGTGGACGTCCCGATCACGATCGTCGAGGCGATCAAGGGCGCCACCGTCGAGGTGCCGACGCTGGCGGCCTCGAAGCGCATCCGCGTCCCGGCCGGCACCCAGCACGGGACCGTCCAGCGCCTCCGCGGCGAGGGCCCGCCGCGACTGGGAGGCAAGGGCCGCGGCGACATCCACTACCGCCTGGCCGTCGAGGTGCCGCGCACGCTGTCGAAGGAGCAGAGCGAGGTCGTGGACGAGCTGGAGCAGGTGATGAACGGCAACCCGCGTGAGCGGCTGTTCACCGGGAGGGGCTGATGGCGACTCCCGACAACACGAGGCCCGTCTACATGATCTCGGTGGCCGCGGACCTCGCCGGCATGCACCCCCAGACGCTTCGGATCTACGAGCAGCGCGGGCTGATCGAGCCGACGCGCTCGCCCAAGGGCACGCGGCTGTACTCGCAGGAGGACGTGGAGCTGCTCCGCCGCATCCAGCAGCTCACCTCGGACCTCGGCATGAACCTCGCCGGCGTGGAGCGGGTGTTCGAGCTCGAGGCCGAGCTCGACACGATGCGACGGCGGATGGACCGGCTCGAGCGCCGCGCCGCGCACATGCGCAAGGAGCTCGAGGCGGAGGTCGAACGCGTCCGGCGCAGCTTCCGGCGCGAGCTCGTGCCCTACCAGCCGGCCGAGCGCGCGCTGATGCCGCGCCAGACCGACGCCGTCCGGATCACGGTGCGGCGCCCGGGAGCGTAAGCCCATGCACGCCGACCGCTTCACGATCAAGTCGCAGGAGGCGCTCGCCGCGGCGCAGAAGCTCGCGGCCGCGAAGCGCAACTCGCAGGTGGATCCGCTCCACCTCCTGGTCAGCCTTCTCGAGCAGGAAGGGGGGATCGTCGTGCCGGTCCTGCGGCGGGCGAACGCGGACGCCGAGGCCGTCCGCCGGCGGGCGAACGAGGCACTCGACGCCCTTCCCACGGTCACCGGCGACGTCACCCAGGCGCCCGGGCTCGACCAGCGCACCATCGACACGCTGAACCGCGCCGACGACGAGGCGCGCGGCTTCGGCGACGAATACGTGTCGACCGAGCACCTGCTGCTCGCGCTCGCCGGCGACCCGAAGGTGGACCTCGGCGCGTCGCGCGACGCGCTGGCGGACGCCGTCCAGGGAGTGCGCGGCCCGCACCGGGTGACCGACCAGAACCCCGAGGACAAGTACCAGGCGCTAGAGAAGTTCGGGCGTGACCTGACGCAGGCCGCCGAGCAGGGCAAGCTCGACCCGGTCATCGGGCGCGACGACGAGATCCGGCGCGTGATCCAGGTCCTCTCGCGCCGCACGAAGAACAACCCGGTCCTGATCGGCGAGCCCGGCACCGGCAAGACGGCGATCGCGGAGGGGCTTGCCCAGCGGATCGTGTCGGGCGACGTGCCCGAGTCGCTCCGTGACCGGCGCGTGATCGCGCTCGACATCGGCGCCCTGATCGCGGGCGCCAAGTACCGCGGCGAGTTCGAGGACCGGCTGAAGGCCGTCCTCAAGGAGGTCTCCGAGGCCGAGGGGCAGATCATCCTGTTCCTCGACGAGCTTCACACCATCGTCGGCGCCGGCGCGGCCGAGGGCGCGGTCGACGCCGCCAACCTGCTGAAGCCGATGCTCGCGCGCGGCGAGCTGCGCGCGGTCGGCGCGACGACGCTCGACGAGTACCGCAAGCACATCGAGAAGGACGCGGCGCTCGAGCGGCGCTTCCAGCCTGTGCTGGTGGACGAGCCGTCCGTCGAGGACACGATCGCGATCCTCCGCGGCCTCAAGGAGCGCTACGAGAGCCACCACCATGTCCGCATCCAGGACACCGCCCTGGTCGCGGCGGCCATGCTCTCCCACCGCTACATCGCCGACCGCTTTCTCCCTGACAAGGCGATCGACCTGATCGACGAGGCTGCGTCGCGCGTGCGGATGGAGATCGACTCGGTCCCCACCGAGATCGACGAGGTCCAGCGCCGGATCATGCAGCTCGAGATCGAGGAGAAGGCGCTCGAGAAGGAGAAGGACGAGGCGTCGAAGGCGCGCCTCGCGGCCATCCGGCAGGAGCTGGCCGAGCTGCGCGAGCAGGCCGCCGGCATGACCGCCGAGTGGCAGAACGAGAAGGGCGCGCTCGACGCGATCGGCGACCTGAAGAAGCGACTCGACGCTTCTCATCGAGAGGTGCAGCGCGCGGAGCGCGAGGCGGATCTCGAGACGGCGGCGAAGCTGCGCTACGGTGACATCCCGGAGCTCGAGGCCGCGCTCGCCGAGGCCGAGACGCGCGCGACGGGCGACCGCCGCTTCTTCAAGGAGGAGGTGGACGAGGAGGATGTCGCCGAGGTCGTCGGCAAGTGGACCGGTATCCCGGTCTCGAAGCTGATCGAGGGCGAGGTCGAGAAGCTCGTCCACATGGAGGAGCGCCTGCACGAGCGCGTCGTCGGCCAGGACGAGGCGGTCGAGGCGGTCTCGAACGCGCTGCGCCGCTCGCGCGCAGGCCTCCAGGATCCGAACCGCCCGATCGGCACGTTCCTCTTCATGGGCCCGACCGGCATCGGCAAGACCGAGCTCGCGCGGGCGCTGGCCGAGTTCATGTTCGACTCCGAGCAGGCGATGGTGCGGATCGACATGTCGGAGTACATGGAGAAGCACTCCGTCGCCCGCCTCGTCGGCGCCCCGCCCGGCTACGTGGGCTACGAGGAAGGCGGCCAGCTCACGGAGGCGGTGCGTCGCCGGCCGTACTCGGTGGTCCTGCTCGACGAAATCGAGAAGGCCGCGCCCGAGGTGTTCAACGTCCTGCTCCAGCTGATGGACGACGGCCGCCTGACCGACGGCCAGGGCCGCACGGTGGACTTCAAGAACACCGTCCTGATCATGACTTCGAACGTGCCCGGCGGGATGGACGGAGTCGAGGCGACCTTCAAGCCGGAGTTCATCAACAGGCTCGACGAGATCGTGCAGTTCGAGGCGCTGACGCGAGATCAGATCGGCGAGATCGTCGCCATGCAGACGCTCCGGCTGGCGGAGCGGCTGCGGGAGAAGGGCGTGGAGATCCAGCTGACCGACGAGGCGAAGACGCTGATCGGGAACCTCGGCTACGACCCGGCGTACGGGGCGCGCCCGCTCAAGCGCGTGATCCAGAAGCGCCTGATCGACACGCTGGCGCTGAAGCTCCTCGAGGGCGAGTTCCGCGAGGGCGACACCATCACGGTCGACGCCGCCGAGGGCGACCTCGTGTTCTCGAAGACGGCGCGGGTAGCCGCCGTCGCCTAGCCGCTAGGGCTGCGGCGGTCCCGGCGGGGGCGGCTGCGTCGGTGGCAGCGGCTCCGTGGGTGGCGGCTCCGCCGGCGGCGCGGTCCCGCCCGGCTCGCCGCCTTGGCCCGCCTGCCATCCGGTGTCGGCGGGCGCGGGGGTTGCCGTGCCGCCGCCGCCGACCAGGCCGACCGCCAGTGCCCCGCCGCCCACGAGCAGCAAGAGGAGCGGCCAACCGACCAGGTCGCCGCTCGGGCCGTCACCTGAGAAGAAGGACGTGATCTCGATTCCCACGCTGAGAATGAAGGTGAACAGCGCGAGCGCGCCCACGTAGACGGGGCCGCGCCACGCCGCGCGGAGCCCGTACCAGATGAGCGCCAGGGCGAGCAGCAACAGGAACGCGTCCCATTCCTGGCGCTGCTGCACGCCGCTCAAATCCGATTCGCTGCCGAGCGCCGACGCGAAGGCGCCGGCCACGAGCTGCCCGGCCAGGCTGAACAGGCCGATCACGCCGGCCAGGAGCGCAGCGATGCCCCCCGCCGTGACGAGCTCGTCCGCCTCGCGGCGCGAGTCCCTCCCAAGCCGCACGGCACCCACTACGAGCAGGGCGGCGACGATCAGGAACAGCCAGCGCATGGCCGTTCCGGATGGGTCGGCGACCGCGTCCCAGAAGGCCACCCAGCTGAAGATCAGGGACACTCCGCCGAACAGCGCGCCCCAGCGGACTCCGTGCAGGAGCGCCGCGGCGAACCCGGCCCCCGCCGTGACCAGGAACACCCACGCGACATGGCCGGACTTGTTCGGATCGCCGCCGAGGGTGTCCACCAGCTGGAGCAGCGTGAGCGGCAGCAGGATCAACCCGAGCACGGTGGCGGCGGAGCGCCAGCCGGGGACGCCGGTCTCCGCACCGGTCACGTCGTCGCGCCCCAGCCGGATGTGCCCCGTTCCGAGGCCGTAGAGGAGCACGCACGGGATGCCGAGCACGAGGAGGATCGGGAAGGCCGCCCACTCGTCGGCGGACGACTTGCGGACGAAGAGCGCCATCGCACCCGCCGCGAAGAGGACCGCTCCTACGAGTCGGAGGACGTCGCGCTGCTCAGGGCGTAGACCGGCAAGCTGTTCATTCATGGCCGCGAAAGTACTCCGCGGTGCGGTCGAAACGCCCGTGAAAGAAAGGGGCTCCGTCCCCTATTGGCGGCGGGCTGAGACGGTCACCGCGACCACACGCCGCGGCTTCGCCTTCCGGCTGAAGCTGCGGCGGGTGTCGAACTGCAGCTTCCAGATGCCGAATTGCGGGTCGCGGAACGGCATCACGCGCCGCTTCTTGGTCACGCGTGATCCGCACGGGCCACGGAGCCGCCCGAGCCGCTTGGTCTTGACGTGCTTCCCGTCCGGATTGACGTAATGGACGTACGCGCGGCGGTTGTTGCCGAAGCCGTACAGGCCGAACACGGCACGCCACTCCTCCACCCGCGTCGAGCTGTTCGGCTTCGCCGTGACTCGCCGCTTCCGCGCGGCCCAGAGCGTTGTCTTGGCGGACGTCCCCTCGGGGTCCTCAGCGCGGATGACGACCTTGCGCTCGGTCTTGATGTCGGGCGTCGTGTACGTCACCCGGACGTCGCCGGCGGCGTCGCTCGTGAAGGTCCGCTTGATCCGCTTGTCGTTGACCCTGAACGTGATCGGGCTCTCCGGCGCGAAGCCGGTGCCCACGAGCCGCGCCTTCGACCCGTTGTAGTAGCAGGCCTTCCCCGCGTCGAGCGATGCGGCGCCGGCGGTCGCGGGGATGGCCAGGGCCAGGCCGACCGTGATTGTGAGAGAGCGGACGCGAGTCACCCGAACCGAGGGTAGCGTGGCGCAGCGCGCGCTAGTGGTAAACCTCGCGGCCCGGCCGCGGAATCGGAATGGAGGTCTGCCTTGCCGACATACGTAATGCTCAGCACCCTGACGCCCGAGGGCGTGCAGACGGTCAAGAACAACCCGTCCCGGATCCGTGAGGTGAACGAGGAGGTCGAGCAGCTCGGGGCGAAGGTCCTCGCCCAGTGGGCCGTGCTCGGCCGGTTCGACTTCGTGAACGTCATCGAGGCGCCGGACGAAACGACCATGGCCCGCGTCTCGCTGGAGCTCGGCAGCCGCGGAACCGCCCGCTACGAGTCGCTCGTGGCCATCCCGGTCGAGGACTTCATCGCCCAGCTTTGAGCGGCGCGCGCAAGGTACTCGTCGTCGGCGGGGGCGGCCGCGAGCACGCGATCGTCCGCGTGCTCCTCCGCAGCCCGCAGAGCCCGGAGGTGATCGCCGCCCCGGGCAACGCCGGGATCGCCCAGGACCGGATCCGCTGCATCGAGGTCGCGGCCGAGGACGTCGACGGGATCGTGCGCGCCGCGAGCGACGAAGGCTGCGACCTGGTCGTGGTCGGCCCGGAGGCGCCCCTGGTCGCGGGCGTGGTGGACGCGCTCGGCGAGCAGGGCATCAGCGGCTTCGGTCCGACGGCGCCGGCGGCCCGGCTCGAGGGCTCGAAGGCCTTCGCCAAGGAGCTGATGAACGAGGTGGGCGTCCCGACCGCGGACCACGCCCTGTTCGGGAACCGCGCGGATGCGGAGCGCCATCTGGCGGGATCCTCGTATCCCGTGGTCCTGAAGGCGGACGTGCTCGCGGCCGGCAAGGGCGTGATCATCTGCGAGGACGAGAAGGAGGCGCGCGCCGCGCTCAGGACGTTCTTCGACGACCGCCGCTTCGGCGCCACGGAGGTCGTGCTCGAGGAGTTCCTCGAGGGCGAGGAGCTGTCGCTGCTCGCCCTGTGCGACGGGGAGCGGGCCGTCCCGCTCGCTCCGGCGCAGGATTACAAGCGGATCGGCGATGGCGACGAGGGTCCGAACACCGGCGGGATGGGCAGCTACTCGCCCGTGCCCGGGTTCGACGCGGAGCACGCGAAGGCGCTCGCGCTCGCGGTGCACCAGCCGATCGTGGACGAGATGCGCAGCCGCGGCACCCCGTACCACGGCGTCCTCTACGCCGGGCTGATGATGACCGCGTCGGGGCCGAAGGTGCTCGAGTTCAACTGCCGCTTCGGCGATCCCGAGACCCAGGCCGTCCTGCCGCGCATGCGTTCGGACCTCCTCGACCTGCTCGGGCGCTCGACGCGCACGGGCGGGCTCGCGGGCGTCGAGCCGGAGTGGTCGCCCGACTGGGCCGTGACCGTGGTGCTCGCCTCACGCGGCTACCCGGAGTCGTCGTCCAAGGGCGATGAGATCACCGGCCTCCGCGACATCGACAGCCCGGACACCGAGGTCTTCCATGCGGGCACCGCGGAGGTGGACGGCAAGCTCGTCACGGCGGGCGGGCGCGTGCTCAACGTGACCGGGATCGGGTCCTCGCCCGCCGCGGCGCGGGCCCGGGCCTACGATGCCGCGGAGCGAATCGAGTTCGACGGCAAGCAAATGAGGCGCGACATCGCTGCACGCGCCGTGGAAAGGGTGGGTGTGTGACTGCCGAGCGTGAAGCTTTGACTCCGGAGACCGAGGTCGAGTCGGAGTTCGACGACCTCGACGTCGAGGAGGGCCCGGTCGTCGGGATCATCATGGGCTCGAAGAGCGACTGGGAGGTCATGGAGAAGGCCGCCAAGGAGCTCGAGCAGCGAGGGATCGGCCACGAGATGAAGGTGGCGAGTGCGCACCGCGACCCCGACGTCGTGGCCGACTACTCGAAGAACGCCCAGTCCCGCGGCCTGAAGGTGATCATCGCGGGCGCCGGGTTGGCGGCCGCGCTGCCGGGCGTCGTGGCCGCGCACACGCAGCTTCCCGTGGTCGGCGTGCCGCTCACCAGCGCGAACTCAGTGGCCGGCGGCCTCGACGCGATGCTCGCGATCGCGCAGATGCCCCCGGGCGTTCCGGTGGCGTGCGTCGCCGTGAACGGCGCGCGCAACGCGGCGATCCTCGCCGAGCGCATAATCAATTCGTGATCGAGAGGTACACCCGCCCCGAGATGGGCGCGGTGTGGTCGGAGCAGCGCAAGCTCGACACGTGGCTGGCGGTGGAGCTCGCGGTGACCGATGCCCTGGCCGACGCCGGCGTCGTGCCCGCCGACGACGCCGCGGACGTGCGCGACCGCGCCTCGTTCACGGTCGACGCGGTGAAGGAGCGC
>DASPHG010000051.1:0-65531 GCA_035629775.1 Thermoleophilaceae bacterium
GCACGCGCAGGATGTACTCGGACGCGTACGGCGCCCCTCCGACGACCACGAGGCTCATGCCGCGCGTCTTCTCGGTCGGGATGCGCGACCACGCCTCGACGAGCAGGTGCGGATTGTTCTCGGGCTCGAGCCGCCCCACGAACAGCACGTACTTGCGCGGCTCGAGTCCCAGCCGCTCGAGCGTTCCCGTGCCGGTCTCCTCCGGCGCCTCCGCCCCGTAGGGCACGACCCCGATCCGCTTGCCGAAGCTCGACTCGAAGATCCGCGCGACGGCGTGCGAGTCGGTGATCGCGCGCGTGGCCATCCGCGGCGAGACGCGCTCCGCCCAGCGCAGGTAGGTCTTCGCGAACCGGTTCCACTTGCGCCGGTTCGAGTCGAGCCCGTCGATGTTGATCAGGGTGGGGATCCCGCTGGCGCGCGTGATCACGCACAGCGGGCTGTTGCCCGCGATGAAGAACAGGGCGACGTCGGGCTTCAGGACGTACGCCGTGTGCAGGGCGGACAGGAAGGTGTGGACGAAGGTGTCCAGGTACTTGTTCCTGATCGTCGGCAGGTGGATCAGCTCGGCGCCCTTCCAGCGGCTGATCGACGGATCGACGACGTGGGGGCGACAGTAGACGGAGACCCGGTGGCCGCGGGCGACGAGCCGACTCGAGATCTGCTCGACCGCCGTCTCGAAGCCGCTGTAGCTGGCGGGGATCCCGCGCGTGCCGAGAACGGCCACGTTCATCGCGTGCGTCCTTGCATCGCGGCCAGCGTATAGGCCTCCTCGTGCAGGCGGGCGCTCTCGTCCCAGGAGAAGCGGCGGGCGCGCTCGCGCCCCCGGCGCGCCAGCTCGGCGCGCAGCTCGCGCTCGTCGTGCAGCCGCGCCATGCCCGCGGCGAGCTCGTCCGGCGCGACCAGGAGCGCCGCCGGGCCGCACAGCTCGTGCGTGCCGGGGTTGCGCACGGCCAGCACCGCGACACCGGCCGCCATCGCCTCGGCCAGGGTCAGGCCGAAGCCCTCGTCCGCCGAGGAGTGGACGAGCGCGGCGGCGCCGCTCAGGAGCTCGCGCAGCCGCTTTGCGTCGGGGCGCGGCTCGCCGACGATCCGCGGTTCGCCGTTCGCGCGCCCGGCCGCGCTGCCGGCCAGCACCAAGGGCAGCGCGTCCGCGCGACCGGCCGCGTAGCGGCGGTGTGCCTCGAGCAGGGCGGGCACCCGCTTGCGCGGCTCGTCGTCGCCGACGTAGAGGAAGTGCGCCGGCTCCCCGCCGGAGGCGGCATCGCCCGGCAGCGCCTGACCTGGACCGTGCGGCGCGACGACCACCTTCTCCGGGTCAGCCCCGAGGATGCCGACCGCGTCCGCCCCGGCGGCGCGCGATACGCAGATCACCGCACCGGCCCGGCGCGCGGCCGCGCGGTGGCGGCGACGCGCGAGCAGGCGCCATACGCGCCCGAAGCCCTCCGGTAGGTGCTCGAAGGCGAGGTCGTGCACGGTGATCACCTGTGCGCACGGGGCGCGCCACATCCACGCCGGCAGCGGGTGATGGATCACGTCCGCGCGCGCGCGTCGGGCGCGCGCGCGGAGGCCGACCTGAAGCCACATCACGTCGAGGACGGCGTTCACGCCGCTCCACAGGACGCGGTGGCGCGCGCGGCTTCGGCCGGGCGCCGGCCGGCGGCGGCGGCGCGTCTCGACGACCTCCAGGTTCCCGCGTGCCCGCAGCGCCGCGACGAGGTGCTCGATGTAGACCGCCGTGCCCGAGGGGCCGCGCGCGGCGAAGCTCGTGTCGATCAGGACGCGCATCCGGTCCTTATCTAACGGGATGCGACCGCGAACAGCCCGCTCCCCCGGCGCCGGAGCTCGACGACGTCGAACCCCATCCGGTCGAGCAGGGTCCCCAGAGTCCGCCGTGTGAGGAAGCGCAGGTGCGGCGAGAGCGGGTCGGGCGTGCGCATCCACGCCCGGTGGGCGGGCGTCGTCACCGCCAGGCGCCCGCCGGGCGCGAGCACGCGTCTGGCCTCGGAGAGGAAGAGCTGGAGGTCGTGCACGTGCTCGAGCGCCTCGGTGCAGACGACCAGGTCGAATGCGCTGTCGGCGAAGGGCAGCGGCGCGTCCGGCTCGACCTCGACGGCCGCCGCCTCAGGCAGCCGCCGCCGCGCGCGCTCGAGCGCGACGGCCGAGACGTCCGCGAGCGTCAGCTGCTCGGTCGGGATCGCTGCCGAGAGCACGCCGTCCCCGCACCCGATGTCGAGCGCGTGCCGGGCCGGCGCGAGCGCGGCCACCCAGTCGCGCAGGACCCTTGGCCCGCGCGTGCGTTCGGGAACGAGCTCCCACAGCTCGTCTTCGTAGCGGCTGCCCATGTAAGCATGATGCCGCCATGTCCCTTCGCGTACTCGCCGTGGCGCAGGCGGCCGCCGGCGGCGGCGCTGAGCTCGTCCTCCTGCGGCTCGCCCCTGCGCTCGCCGACCAGGACGTCGACCTCCGGCTGGCCGTGCCCGCCGAGGGTGGTCTCGCGCGCGCCGCGCGGAATGCGGACATCCCGGTGGACGTGCTGCCGATCGGCCCGCTCCGCCGGGGCGGGTGGCCGCGCGCCGTGCTCGCCTGGCCGCGCGCGCGCCGGCTCGTCGGGCGCGAGCGCCCGGACGTGGTGTGGCTGAACGGCGTCGTCCCGCAGCGGCTCGTGCCCGCGCTCGGCGACTCGCCCTGCCTGCTCCATCTGCACGACCTCGTCGAGCACCGCCCGCTCATCTGGCGGAGCGCGCGCTTCTGGCGCACGGTGCGCCTGGCGGCGTGCGACTCGGACGCCGTGGCGCGCGCGGCGGCCGCGCATGGCGCCCCGGCCGAGCGGCTTCGGACCGTCCGGGTGCCGATCGACACGCCCGATGCCGCCGCCCGGCCGGAGTGGGCCGACGGCCGTCCGGTGGTCGGGTTCGTGGGGCGGATCGAGCCGCGCAAGGGCGTGCTCGACCTGCTGGTCGCGGCGGCAGCGCTCGCCGAGCGAGTGCCGGACGTGCGCGTCGTCATCGTGCGCGGGCCCGACGTCGATCCCGACCGCGACTACGAGAGCCGCGTCCGCGCCGCCGCGGATGCGCTCGGCGACCGCGTCGTGACGATCGGGCCGGTGGAGGGCGCCGCGCGGCTGATGCCGTGGTTCGACGTGCTGTGCGTGCCCTCGCTGCGCGAGCCCTTCGGAACGGTGGCCGCCGAGGCGCTCGCGGCCGGCACGCCCGCCGTCGTGACCGACTCCGGGGGAATGCCCGAGTACGTCACGGCCGGGCGCAGCGGCGAGGTGGTGCCGCCGGGCGACCCCGAAGCGCTGGCCGCGGCGCTCGAGCGGGTGCTCGCCCGGGCGGACGAGATGGCCGACGCCGCGCGCGCGGACGCCGCGCGGTTTGCGACGCCAGGGGTCGCCCGCGAGATGGCCGCGCTCCTGCGCGAGGTGGCCGCCGCGTGAGGGTCGCACTCGACCTGCGCGTGCTGGACGACCCGGCCACGGCCGAGCGCGGCCTCGGGCGCTACGCCAAGGAGCTGGCGGCGGGGCTGCGCGAGGTGGGCGCGGACGTGACCGAGCTGCGCGGGCTCCGCCGGCCGCCGGCGCCGGCGCGCGTGGCCGAGCTGTGGGAACAGCCCCTGCTGGGCCGCGACGCGCGCGCGGCAGGCGCCGACGTCCTCCACAGCCCCTCGGTGGAGCGCACGACGCTGCGCCCGCGCGTCCGGTACGTGGTGACGCTGCACGACCTCGTGCCGCTCAAGCACCCGGAGCGCTACCTGCGCACCGGGCTGAAGCACCGGCTGCGGTACGCCGCGATCAGGCGCGCGACGCGGGTGATCGTGCCGGCCGCGGCGGTCGCGGACGACGCGCGCCGGCTGCTCGGCCTCGAGCGGCTGGACGTCGTTCCCTACGCGCCGGCAGATTTTCTGCGGCCGGTCGCGGATCCGCGCGGCGCGCTCGGCCGGCTGAAGCTTCCCCAGCGCTTCCTCCTCTGGGTCGGCGGCCTCGACCCGCCCGACGCGCGCAAGGGGCTCGCTCCACTGGCACGCGCAGTCGCGGCCGGGGACGGGCCGCCGCTCGTCCTGGCCGGCCGCCACGACGAGCACGGAGCGCGGCTGGGCACGCCCGGCCGCGTCGTGCTGGCGGGGCGCGTGAGTGACGCCGAGCTCGCGGCCCTCTACTCCGCCGCGGACGCGCTCGTGCTGCCCTCCGAGGAGGAGGGCTTCGGGCTGACGCCGCACGAGGCGCTCGCGTGCGGGACGCCCGTCGCCGCCTACGACTTGCCGGTCCTCCGCGAGACGCTCGCGGACAACCCCGCCGTCCGCCTGGTCGCGCCGGGCGAGCCGCAGGCCCTGCTCGCCGCGGCCGCCGAGCTCGCCGGGCGGCCGGCGAGCGGGGCCGGCCGGACCTGGGCCGACGTGGCGCGCGACACGATCGCGGTGTACGAGCGCGCGCTCAGCTGAGCCCGCGCAGGAGCGGGCGGCCGACGCGCACGAGCGCGACGGCGAGCACCGCGGTGCCGACGGCGGCGAGCGGGACGCCGCCCCAGCCGAGCTCGCGCACGACCGTCGCCTGCCAGACCGCGAGGTGGCGGCGGTAGTCGTCGTCATAGGAGTCGGGTTCGTCGACCGCGTCGACCGAGCTGCGCGCCAGCTCCGGAAGCTCGGTGACCTGGCGGACGATCTTCGGGCCGTCCGCGTCGGGGTCTCGGTCGAGCAGCTGCGCGCCGACGGGAGCGAGGACCGCGGCGAAGGAGATCGCGAAGCCGGCTGCGAACAGGGCGAGCGCCGCGCGCGTCCGGCGCGCGTTGCGGTCGATCCACGGCGCGAGCGTGACGAGCAGCAGCGGGATCGCGGGCACAAGAAGCCGCGGCCCCCAGCTCCATCCCCCCATCCAGGAATGCCAGGTGGCGGCGAGCGCGAACGTGACGGCGAAGACGGCTCCCACCACCCCGGCCGTCACGCGCTCGCGCCGCCAGAGCCACGTCAGCGCGAACGGAACCAGCACCACGGCGGGCGCGAACAGGAAGAGCGACTTCTCCGGCGAGAAGAGCAGGCCGCTCGCGCCCTCGAAGAAGGGCGTCGTGAAGCCGGGGTCCGCCGGGTCCTTGTAGCCGAACTCGAGCGGGTCATCGAAGCGCGCGAGGTTGTACGCCACCGTGGCCGCGGCGGCCACGGCGAGCGGCGGCAGCGTGCGCAGGACGCCGGCGGACCCGCCCCCCCGGAGAAGCAGGAACGCCCACAGAAGCGGCGCGAACGCGGCAGCCTGCGGGCGTGCGCAGATTGCGAGCGCGAGCGCCGCGCCCGCGTGCAGCTCGCGGCCGGCCAGGGCGCGCTCGAGCATGACGACGAGGCCCAATGCGACGATCGGCTCGCTGAAGAAGTCGCGCCCGTACGGCAGGAGGTAGGTGCCGAACACGGCGCCGCCGGCCACGAGCGCGGCGGCCGGTCGCGGTGCGCCCAGCCGCCTGGCGAGGAGAAACAGCGCGGCGACGAGCGCGCCGGCGACGAGCGGCATGAGCGTGGCCGCCGCGGCGGCCTCGAGATCCCCGAGCCGGCCCGTAACGAGCCCGATCGGCTGTACGAGCGCGACCGGGAGGACCGACAGGAGCGGCAGGAACAGGCCGTACTTCGAGTAGTGGCGGCCGTCCTCGCCCTCGACGCCGACCTCCGCGGGGACGGCGAGGGAGCCATCGTGCACCACCGACTGCGCCACGGCGAGCATCGAGCTGCCATCCAGGATCGTGATCTCGGCCTGGCCCAGCAGCAGGAAGAGAAGGCAGGCCGTGGCGCCGAGCCTCACCGCGAGTCCGCGGTCCTCCTGGGCCGGCTCCATCGCCCGCAATCTAGCCTGCCCGGATCGGCGTTTCCTTTCTCATACCGGCCTACAACGAGGCCAGCACGATCAGGGAGGTCCTGGAACGGATTTCCGCGCTCGGCCTGGACGCCCAGATGATCGTCGTGGACGACGGCTCCGCGGACGACACGGCGACCGTCGTCGAGGAGTACGCCCGGGGCCGCGACGACGTCGAGCTGCTGCGCCGGCCCCACCGCGGCAAGGGGGCGGCCGTCCGCGCTGCGATCCCGCAGATGACGAAGGAGATCGCGGTCATCCAGGACGCCGACATGGAGTACGACCCCGCCGACGCGGTGCGCCTGATCGAGCCGATCGAGAACGGCGTCGCCGACGTCGTCTACGGATCGCGTCTGCGCGGGGGAGCGCCCCAGCGCGCATATCTCTTCTGGCACCTCGTGGGCAACCGCTTCCTCTCGCTCCTCACGGGCGTCCTCTACAACACGACGCTCAGCGACATGGAGACCGGCTACAAGGCGTTCCGCGCGGATGTCCTCCGCTCGCTGCACCTCACCCAGGACGACTTCGGGATCGAGCCCGAGGTCACCGGCGAGGTGTGCCGGCGCAAGCTGCGCGTCTACGAGACCCCGATCGCCTACTACGGCCGCACCTACGCGGAGGGCAAGAACGTGACGTGGCGCGACGGGTTCAAGGCGATCCGCGTGCTGGTCGAAGTGCGCCTCCGCCGCGGGCGCTAACGGTACGGCGTGCGGCGGCCGAGGGCGGCGCGCGCCAGCGGCACTCGCACCAGCTGGAGCAGCGCCCGCTCCCGCCCGCGCAGCCGCACCAGCGCGTCGGCCCGGCGGAGCGCGTCGGCGGCCTCCGTGTACCGGCGCTGCCTGATCCGCCCACGCGCCAGCAGGACGAGGTCGCGTGACTCCGCCCGCCTCCGGCTGTCCTCATCTACGAGCGCACCATGAGCGGCATGCACCTTCGACATCGACTCCGCGAGCGCCGCAACGTCGGCCGTCACGCCGCGCGCGTGGCGGCGGTAGCGGATCCGCGCGGCGGGCTCGCATACGAACGCGCCGCCCTGCGCGAGAAGGCGGAGCCACAGGTCCCAGTCGGAGGCCAGCGGAGCCGGCCCGGCGAAGCCGCCCGCGCGCTCGAGCGCGTCGCGCCTGACGAGGACACTGGACGTCGGAATGGGGTTCTCCGCGTACAGGACGGGCGCCAGGTCGGCGGCGTGGTGGAGGCCGGGCGCGAGCTCGGGGAGCTCCTCACGGCTCGCGTGGCCGTCGTCACCGATCACGGTGGCGCGCCCGAAGCAGAGCACGGCCTCGGGGTGGCGCGCGAGCGCTTCGCGCTGGACGGCGAGCTTGCCGGGCTCCCAGGCGTCGTCGGCGTCGAGGAGCGCGATCCAATCGCACTCGCCGAGCCGCCCGAGCGCCGCCTGACGGGTGGCGGCCGGCCCCGCCCCGTGCTCGTCCTTCACGACCGCCTCGGCGTCGGGGGGCAGTTCCTGGGAGCGCGCCGAACGCAGCGCGTCGTCGAGGAACGGCGCCGGCGGCCGCACCGGCACGATCAGCCCAATCTGCATTCGCCAAGTGTTTCGGGTTAGCCTCGCGGCCGCATGACTCCCGCCGATCAGGACTGGCTCGCCATCTGCCGCCGCGCCGCGGCGGGCGTCGAGGCGGCGCTCGAGCGCTACCCGAAGATCGCCGACCGCTCGGTCGCGACCGGGGGGCGCGGCGAGGGCGGCGACCGCACGCTCGTGATCGACACGGCGGCCGAGGACGCGATCTTCTCCGAGCTCGAGGCGGTCGGAGTCGGGCTGACCGCCGTGTCCGAGGAGCGCGGCCAGGTGCCGATCGCCGGCGGCGGCCCGATCCACGTGGTGATCGACCCGATCGACGGCTCGCGCAACGCGAAGCGGCGGATGCCGCTGCACGCGGTATCGATCGCCGTTGCCGAGGACAACACGATGGGCGGTGTGGCGTTCGGCTACGTGAAGGATCTCGGCTTCGGCGAGGAATGGTGGGCGCAGCGCGGCGAGGGCGCGTACCTGGACGGCGAGCGGCTGCCGGAGCTTCCGGCGGACGCAGAGCTCGAGCTGCTGGCACTCGAGATGATCCGCCCCCAGCACGTCCTCAGCACCGCCGAGGCGCTGGAGGCGACCGGCGCGGCGCGGCTGCGCGCCATCGGCTCGGTCGCGCTCTCGCTCTGCTTCGTGGCGGCGGGGCGCTTCGACGGACTGGTCACGCTCGCCGACTGCCGCTCGGTGGACGCCGCGGCGGGCCAGCTGATAGTCCGCGAGGCGGGCGGCGCGGTCGCATTCCCCGGCGCGGCCGACGACCCGCTCGACACCGGCCTCGGCCTCGACATGCGCTCGCGCCTGATCGCGGCCGCGACGCCCGCCCTGGCCGACCGCCTGACCGGCGTCGGCGCGGATTGACCGCAGGCGTCGCCTTCGACGCCCGCGATGCCGTCGGCCCCGAGCTCCGCGGCTGGGGGCGCTACGCGCGTGACCTGCTCGCCGCGCTCGAGCGGCGCACCGACGTGGACGTCCACGCCGTAGCCGGTGCGTGGCCCGGGCCCGAGCTCGTCTGGGAGCAGGTCGCGCTGCCGCGGATCCTGCGGCGCGAGCAGGCGGCGCTCGTGCACGCCCCGAACTGCTTCCTGCCGCTGCGACGTCCGTGCCCCGGCGTCGTCTCGATCCACGACCTCGCCTGGGAGGAATACCCGGAGGACTTCGCGCGCACGACGGGGTGGAAGTACCGCACCTTCGCGCCGCGTGCCGCGCGTTCGGCGGAGCGCGTCATTTGCATATCCGAGTTCACTCGCGACGACGTGGCCCGCCGCTACGGCGTGAGCGAGGAGAAGCTCCGCGTGATCGGCGCGGCGCCGTCACTCGCGATCGGCACCGGCGAGCCGCCCGCGGGCCCATACATCCTCGCGGTGGGAGACCTGCGGCGGAAGAAGAACTTCGGCAGGCTCGTCGAGGCCTTCGGGCGCCTGCGCGAGGATGGCCTCGAGCAGCGCCTCGTGATCGCCGGCCGCGACGCCGGCGAGGCGGCCCGCCTGCGCGCCCCCGGCGTCGAGCTGCCCGGCTACGTGTCCGACGAACAGCTCGACGCGCTCATGCGCGGCGCGGACCTGCTCGTCCACCCGAGCCTCTACGAGGGATTCGGCCTCGTGATCGTCGAGGCGATGGCACGCGGCACCCCGGTGGCCGCCGCGCGCGCGACCGCGCTGCCCGAGACGGGCGGCGACGCCGCGCTCTATTTCGACCCGCTCGACGTGGCCGACATCGCGGCAACGATCACCCGGGCGCTAGGCGAGGCGGGGCTCGGCGAACGCGGCCGCGCACACGTCGCGAACCTCTCGTGGGACCACACCGCGGCGCGCACGGCCGCCGTCTACCGGGAGCTCCTGTGACCACGACGATCCTCCTGATCTCGACCGACCGCGCGGCCGAGCTGCGGCACTCGCTGCCGGCCGCGCTGGCGCAGGAGGACGCCGAGGTCGTCGTGATCGACAACGCATCGGACGACGAGACGCCCGACATCGCCTCCTCCCTGGGCGCCGGGCACCTGCGGCTGCCGCGGCGCGTGTCGTGGGCGGCGGCCAACAACGCCGGCATCGCCGCCGCCGAGGGCGACTCGGTCTTGCTGCTGAACGCCGACTGCTTCCTCGAGCCGGACTTCCTGAGCCACGCCCGCGCGCGGCTCGCCGAGCCTGGCGTGGGCGCCGTCGCGCCCAAGCTCGTGCGCACCCTCGGGCCGGAGGCCGGCGACCGCCTCGACCTGCTCGACGCGGCCGGGATCAGGATGACCCGGACGCGCAGCAACAACCTCGTCGGCCACGGCCGGCCGCGGCTGGCCTACGACACGCCCGGGCTCGCATTCGGCGCCGACGGCGCCGCGGCGCTCTACCGGCGCGAGATGCTCGCCGACTGCGCGGTGGAGGGCGAGGTGCTCGACCCTGCCTTCGAGAAGTGGGCCTCGGACGTGGACCTCGCCTGGCGCGGACATCTGATGGGCTGGAAATGCGCCTATGAGCCGCGGGCGGTGGCCTACCATGTCCGCAGCTACGGGCCCAGCAGCCGCGCTTCGGTTCCGGAGGCCGACCGGCGCGTGCAGTTCCGGAATCGCTATCTGATGATGCTGAAGAACGACTCCCCCGCCTCGTTCACGGGCGACCTCCCACGCGTCGCCGGATACGAAGTCCTGGCGCTGGGCTACGCGATCCTGCGCGAACGCCATCTCCTGCCCGGCTACCGCGAGGCATTCGAGCTGGCGCCCGCGGCGCGGCGCAAGGGACGGCTGATCGCGCGCATGCGCACCGCCGACCCGCGCACCGTCCCGTTCGGACTGGAGCCCGCCCCGTGAGCGCGGTCCCCGCCCGCAACGGCCAGGGCCCGGCGCCGCCCGCGCTCGTGCTCGCGGACGAGCACCTCGAGCCCAGCCGCCTGTTCGACCTCCCGATCGAGACCGAGCCGCCGGCGGACCTCCTGCGGCGCATCATCGGCTTCACCGAGGGCACCGAGCGCAAGCGCGTCGCCTACGTGAATGCGCACGTGATCAACCAGTCATTCGACATCCCCGAGGTGCGGCGCGCGCTCATGTCGTCGCACGTCGTCTACTGCGACGGATACGGCGTGCGGCTGGCGGCGAAGGCGATCGGCCGCCCGGTGCCGCACCGCATGACCGGCGCGGACTGGATCTGGGGCGTCGCCGCGCTGTGCGAGGCAGCCGGGCGGTCGCTCTACCTGCTGGGCTCCGACCCGGGCGCGTCCGCCGAGGCCGCCGCGGAGCTGCGCCGCTGGTACCCGTCGCTCGAGATCACGGGCACCCACCACGGGTACTTCGACCTCGGCGGCCCGCACGACGAGCGCGTGATCGAGCACATCAACGAGCACCGCCCCGACATCCTGCTCGTCGGCATGGGCACGCCGCAGCAGGAGGTGTGGGTCGAGCGCCACTTCGACCAGGTCGAGGCGACAGTCGTCTGGACGGTGGGGGCACTCTTCGAGTACGTATCGGGCCGCATCCCGCGCGCGCCGCACTGGATGTCGGACAACGGGCTCGAGTGGATCTTCCGGCTCGCGGTCGAGCCGCGGCGCATGTGGCGGCGCTACCTCCTGGGTAACCCGGTCTTCCTGAGCCGCGTGCTCGGGGAACGGGCCCGCCGCCGCTGACCGTGAGCCCACGCACGGCGCTGGCCATCGCGGCGCCGGCTGTGCTGGCACTGCTCCTCGCCGGCTGGGGCGGCGTGCACACGATCGCGGTCGAGGACATTCTCGACTCGCTCCAGGCGGTGCTGCGCGCCGCGATCGCCGCCCTCCTCCTGTTCGTCGTCTGCGGGTTCGGCCTGACCCGCCTCCTCCTGCCTGCCCACGCGCGCCGCTTCGAGCTGCTGTGGCTTCTGGCGGTCGGCGCCTGCGCGAGCGGGGTTGCGATGACGCTGCTCGGGTTCGCCTACGTCCCGTTCAAGCTGTCGCTCGCGCTGACGCTGGCGGGCGGGGTGGCGCTCGGCGCCTACGCCCACCGCCGGAGCGGCGGCGGGCGGCCGCCCATCGGCTTCGTGCGGTGGCCCCTCTACATCGCGGCGCTCCTGGCCGCGGTCGCGCTGATCCCGTACTTCGCGGCGGGGTTCCCCACGGTCACCGGCGAGGGGTCGGACGCCTACCACGCGGTGGGCGCGGCCGAGTTCCTCCAGCACAGCTATCCGACCGCCGTCGACGCGGACGCCCCGCTCGACCAGATGCCGGTGCGCTGGGGCTCGAAGCACGCCATCTACTACGTCCTCGGGGCGGTCGCCATGCTGTCGGGGCTCGAGCCGTACGAGACGCTCGCGCCGCTCGCCGCGGTGATCTTCGGGATCGCCATCCTCGGCTTCTTCCTCCTCGCGCGCGAGCTGCTCCAGGCTTCGCGCACGGCGGCGCTCGTCGCCGCGGGCGTGGTCGGCCTCGACGCCATGGTGCTCCACACCGTCGTCCACCCCTACTTCAACCAGACGTGGGGCTTCGTCGCTTTCCCCTTCTCGCTCGTCGTGGCCTGGTGGTCCGTGCGCGACCGCCATCGCGGGGCGATGGTCCTGCTCGCGCTGTTCATGCTCGTCGAGGGGCTCGCCTACCCCCTCGCGCTGCCGATCCCGCTGCTGGCGATCGTCGCGATGCTCGTCTACGACCTGCGCGACCGCCGCCGGCGCGGTGTGCCCAGCGCGCTGCCGCCGCTGCGAGAGCTCTGGAACGGCGGGCGCGCGCTCATCTGGATCGTCCCGCTGGCGGTGCTCCTGGCGATACCGGTTGCAGCGGCCGCGGGGAAGATGTGGGACGCGTTCGTGTTGGTGGTCGACCCGAACGCGTCGCTCGAGAAGTGGGCGGGCGACATCTTCAAGTTCATCCCCGCCTACAGGTTCTTCGCCCTCCCGACCGAGACGCTCTGGTTCGTTCCCGTCGCGATCATGATCGGCCTCGCCGCCTGGCTGCTGACGAAGCTGCCGCGACCGCTCGCCTGGGGGCTCGGAACGGTGCTGGTCCTGTTCCTCGCGGCGGCGGTCTACTTCCGCCAGCGCCTGCACGGGCAGTACTTCGAGTTCAAGACGCTCGCGTTCGCGGCGCCGCTCCTGATCGCGTGCGCGGTGGTCGCGCTGTCGCGGCTCGGACGCGTCGGAATCGCGGTGCTCGTCGCGCTCGTCGTCTCGGCCGAGCTGAGCGCCCGCCAGGAGATCCGGGCCCGCGGGCACCAGCTCAGCGAGGACCAGCTCGAGCTGCGCGAGTGGGCCGCCGCGCTGCCGGCCGACGCCTCGATCCGGCTCGACATCTGGGCGCCGCGTCAGCTCTGGGGCTCGTACATGCTCGCCCAGCGGCGCCTGTGCACGCTCCGGCCGCTGACGGGCACCGACTACCCGCAGGTCGTCCGCTCGCGAAAGGCGGACTACATCCTGGTCGACCCGTTGGCCGCGCGGTACTACCGCGGCCGGCCCTTCGACGCCGCGGGCGGGCCGATCCGCTCGAACGACGAGTACAAGCTCTACCGGATGAAGCCGAGCGTGCCGGGCCCGGAGAACTGCTCCCGCCGGATGCTCTTCCCCCAATGAGCCGCGGGGACCTCTGGCGAACCCGTGCGGTCCGCTTCGCGGCCAGCTCCGAGCGGCGGCGGAACCCGCTGGCCGGCGCCTTCGCTGCGCCCGCGCGCGCGTGGTTGCGCCGGGGCGCGGTGCGGGTCCCGGCGGGCGCAGCCGCGGGACTGCGGCTTTCGCTCGAGCACCTCCCGGTCACCCACGCGCACGCCGCGGGCATCGCGTCGGGTTGGGTGGAGCACGAGGTGCAGGAGGCGATGCGGCGCCACCTCGCGGGCGGCGGCGTCGTCTACGACGTGGGCGCGAACATCGGGTTCTTCGCGTTGCTCGCCGCCCGGCTCGTGGGGCCGGCGGGGCATGTGTACGCCGTCGAGCCGGTGGCAGAGAACGCTGATGCGGTCAGGGCGAACGCCGAGCTGAACGACTTCGAAAACGTGACCGTCGTCGAGCGGGCGGCGGGCGCCACGACCGGCCGCGAACCGCTGCTCGTCGTCGCCGACGCGAGCTGGTCGCATCTCGCGGCCCGCGGAAGCCATCCGCAGACCGCGCGAACCGTCGAGGTGGAGGTGGTGGCGCTCGACGAGCTGGTCGCCGCCGGCGAGATTGCGCCGCCGACCTTCGTGAAGATCGACGTCGAGGGCTCGGAGGCCGACGTGCTGAACGGGATGCGCGAGTCGCTCCGTCAGCACCGTCCGATCATCGTCTGCGAGCTCCACGACACGAACGCCGAGGTGGCCGACGCGCTCGAGGAGCTCGGCTACGAGGTGACGAGCCTGGAGGGCCCGCAGCCGTTGCGCGAGGCCCCGCCGGACGTCCACGTCATCGCACGGCCTCGGTAGCCGCCCGGATCCGCTCCGCGACCCGGTCGTACGAGAAGTCGGCCGCGCGCGCGACCCCGCGCTCGAACAGCGTGCGGCGGAGCTCGTCGTCCGAGGTCGCCAGGTGGAGGAGCTCGGCGGCGAGCGCCGGGTCGCCGTCCTCCGCCCAGAGGACGGCATCGCCGCCCACCTCGGGCATCGCCGCCGCCGGCCGCGCGACCGCCGGCACCCCGCTGGCCATCGCCTCGAGCAGCGGCACGCAGAAGCCCTCGTGCTCGGACAGGAGCACGAACGCGCTCGCCTCGGCGTAGGCGGCACGAAGGGCGGCGTCCGGGAGCCCCGCTCCCAGCTGGACGTTGCGCGCACCCACGTCGTCGATGAGGCGCTCGAGCCGGCCGCGGTAAGCATCGTTGAGGGGCTGGCCGCCGAACAGGAGCCGCGCGTCCGGGCGGTGACGGCGCTGGTACAGCGCGAACGCACGGATCGCGAGGTCCGGCCGCTTGTGCGGGGTCACCCGCCCGATCGAGATGACGAGCGGGTTGTCCTCCACGGGCCGCGGCGCCGCGGGTGCCGGCGGCAGCCGCTCCGGCTCGATCAGGATGTGGACGACCGCGGGATCGCGCGCCCCGGCGGCGCGCAGCTCGGCCGCGTTGAACTCGGAGACACCCGCGGCGGCGTCCATCGCGCGGACGAAGGCGGGGAGCCGCTCGCGGCCCAGGGTGCAGCTCAGCCCCATGCGCGGCTCGAACCGCCAGAACCACCGCGCCGAGGTGACGTTGTGGTAGACGAGCAGGGTGCGCGCGGGGATCTCGCGCAGCTGCTGCATGCCGGCCACCCACCCCGCGTAGTGGACGACCACGAGGTCGTCGGGCGCGGGCCGCAGGCGCTCGAGCGGCCGCACGCCGGCGGGCGCGCCCGGGGCGATCAACGCCGCGTACAGGTCGCCCGCGACCCCCCAGCGCGCGAACAGGTCGCGGTAGGCGGTGAGCTGCCCGGTGACGGCGTCGAAGGGACCGACCGCACCGGTGGCCTGGTGGATCCGGCTCAACTGTCGCGGTCGCGCGCGCGCTCGCGCTCGAGCACACGGAGCCGGTGCTCGACGTCGTGGAGGAGCGCCAGGTTGAAGCGCGTCTGCTGCGCCTCGAGCTCGGCGGTGTACTGGCGCAGCAGGCGAAGCAGCATTCGCTTCAGGCGCGTGACCGGCGCGCCGAACCTGCGCGTCGAGTGCAGCGTGGCCGGGTCCACGTCGATCGCCGCCCATTCGCAGAGCTGCTCGAAGCCGATGCGCTCGGATCCGATTCGGTCGAGGTCGGAGGGCGCCAGCGCGGGGTCGCCCTCGTGCTCGCCGCGGCGGCGGCGGGCCTCCTCGAGCGCCTCGTCCGGATCCATCAGCTCACCGCCTCCGTCCGACCGGCCACGGTCCACGTGCCGCGCAGGTCGGCGACCCCCTCGCCGGTGGCGACGTGCGCAACCGAGAAGCGCGCGACGCGGTCGAGCTGGCCTCCGAACGGCGGGTCCTGGTCGCCCACGCCGGCGGACAGGTCGTAGTCGCCACCCAGGAGCGCGAGCCGCGGGATCTCGAAACTGGCCTCGAGCGTGTCCTCCACGGCCCCGATCGTCGCATCCGTGCGGAAGAGGAGCTCGCCTCGCTCGCCGCGGACCTCCAGCGCGAGCACGGCGCGCTCCGCCGGACCGGCGACCACCAGGTCCGCGCGGAGCACCTCGCCGGGTCGGAACATGTGCCGCACGCGGCCCTCGTCATCCTTCACCTCGAGCTCGGCGATCGTCAGCGCGCCGCCGGCCGAGGGGCGCAGCGATTGCGACCCGCCGCTCTCGGTGCCCAGCATGCGGTGGTAGTGCAGGAGCCCCTCGGCGACGCCGCCGTCGAAGGCCTTCTGCCCGGCGTCGAGCACCACCACCCGGTCGCAGACGCGCTCGATCGCGGCGGGGTCGTGCGAGACGAGCACGAGCGTGGCGCCGCGCTCCATCTGCTCGGAGATGCGCGCCAGGCACTTGCGCTGAAACGACTCGTCGCCGACCGCGAGGATCTCGTCGATCAGCAGCACGTCGGCGTCCAGGTGGGCGACGATCGCGAAGCCGAGCCGGAGGAACATCCCCGTGCTGTAGGCCTTGACCGGCACGTCGATGAACTCGCCCAGCTCGGAGAACTCGACTATGCGATCGATCCGCTCCTCGATCTCCTCGCGATCGAACCCGTAGAGGGCGCCGTTCAGCCAGATGTTCTCGCGGCCGGTGAAGTCCTGGCCGAAGCCCGCGCCCAGCTCGAGCAGCGAGACAGTGCGCCCGCCGGTGTCCGCCCGGCCCGAGTCGAGCGGCACGATCCCGGCGAGGCAGCGGAGCAGCGACGTCTTGCCGGCGCCGTTGCGGCCCACCATCCCGACGGCCTCGCCCGGCTCTACGCGCAGATCCACGCCGCGGAGCGCGTGCACCTCGGTCGGGCGGCGGCTGCGGCGGCCGAACGAGACGGCCAGCTCCTTCAGCGTCTGCGAGCGCTCGTGCGTGACCTTGAACGAGCGCGTCGCCTCCTCGAGGACGATCTCGCCCGGCCTCACAGGATCACCGCCAGGTCGCGCTCCATCCGCCGGAAGACGAGCGTCCCGAGCGCGAGCGCGGCGGTCCCCGCGCACGCCACGTAGACGAGGTAGGCCGTGTCCGGCGCCGTCCCCGCCCAGACGATCGTCCGCACCGACTCGACGAACGGAGCGATCGGGTTCGCCCACTGCAGCAGGTCGCCGATCAGCTCGTGGTCGTCGATGCCCGGGAAGTCCTCGACCGGCAGGAAGAGCGGCGTGACGAAGAACCACGGGAGGAGCCCCGCTGCGAGGACGGGCTCCATGTCGCGGAAGTGCGCGTGCAGGACCGCCACGAGCATCGACAGGCCGAGCACCAGGCAGAAGAGAAACAGGACGACGAAGGGCAGCAGGAGCAGCGCCGGGTCGAAGGAGTCGCGCACCAGGAGCGCGACCGGCAGGAGCAGGACGAGCATCGCGATGAACGTGACGAGTTGGACCGTCGCGACCGACGCGGGGATGGCCTCGCGCGGGAAGCGGACCTTGCGCACGAGCGGGGCGTTCAGCACGAGGCTGGGCGCGGCGGCGAGGAGCGCCTGCGAGAAGAAGACCCACACGATCAGCCCGGCCAGGAGGAAGATCGGGTAGTCGGGGATGTCGGCGACGTCGAGCAGCACCTTGAAGACCAGCGCGTACGCCCCCATGAGCACGAGCGGGTTGACCAGGTACCAGGCGATGCCGAGCGCGGTGCCCTTGTACTTCTGGCGCAGCTCCCTGCGCACCAGCTGCTCGAAGAGGAAGCGGTGGCGGAACACCGCCGCGGTTCTTACCAGGCGCCGCGGCGCCTCAGCACGGCCGGAATGGTCTTCAGCATGATCGAGAGGTCGAGGAAGACCGACCACCGCTCCAGGTAGAGGAAGTCGAGCCGCACCAACTCGTCGAACTCGAGCTCGGACCGGCCCGACACCTGCCACAGCCCGGTCATCCCCGGCAGCACCAGGTAGCGCTTGCGGTGCCAGTCCTCGAGCCGCTCGTAGTCGCGGTCGGGCAGCGGCCGCGGGCCGACGAGCGACATCTCGCCGCGCAGCACGTTGAAGAGCTGGGGCAGCTCGTCGAGCGACCAGCGGCGGAGGAAGCGCCCGACCGGCGTGACGCGCGGATCGTCGCGGATCTTGAAGATCGCGCCACCCTTCTCGTTCAGGTCCTCCAGCTCGCGCTGGCGGAACTCGGCGTCGTCGTACATCGTGCGGAACTTGAGGCACTCGAATGCCTCGCCGGCGATGCCGGGGCGGGTGGAGCGGTAGATCGTGGGCCCGCGCGAGGTCAGCCGGACCGCGAGGGCGGTGGCCGCGAGCACCGGGGACAGCACGGCGATCAGGAGCGTCGAGCCGACGATGTCGAAGGAGCGCTTGACGAAGAAGTCGATGCCCTCGAAGACCGGCGGCTTCAGCTCGAACAGCGGGAGCGACTGGCCCGGCACGAACTCGACACGGTCCATCAGGATCTCCATCGTCGAGGGCGCGACGCGCACCTTGATCCCGTGCCGGTGGCAGGTGTCGATCAGCTCGACGGCCCGGTCCTGGGGGAAGTCCGGGTCCGCGATGACGACCTCGTCGACCGCGTCGAACTGCCGCTCGAGGCGCTCGAGCGGCCCCATGTCCTTCAGTCCGTTCTCCTTGCGCGGCTCGAGCGCGACGAAGCCGACCGGCTTGATCTCGGTGTCCTTCAGCGCGTGCGCGACCGCGTCGATGTGCTGCCCGCGCCCCACGAGCACCGCGCGGCGGTGGTAGCCCGCGGCGTGGAGCAGGGCGCCGCTCGTCCGCTCGAACGCCCACCGCAGGGCGGACACGTAGAGGAGCGCGAAGAAGAGCGACCCGTAGAAGACGTAGTAGCTGTTGAAGTCGATCCCCTCGACCAGCGCGTACACGAGCAGGATCACCGCGACCTGGAAGAGCGAGGCGACGATCCGGGTGAACCCGG
This sequence comes from Thermoleophilaceae bacterium, assembly GCA_035629775.1. Taxonomy (GTDB): domain Bacteria; phylum Actinomycetota; class Thermoleophilia; order Solirubrobacterales; family Thermoleophilaceae; genus DASPHG01. The sequence goes on from DASPHG010000051.1 coordinate 18,183, forward strand.
GCCGCACGGTGCGCGCGCCGTAGAGCCCCGAGCGCGCGAACAGCAGGATCGTCACGAGGATCGCGAGCGGCGCGAGGTCGTCCGTGCGGTTCCAGGCCAGCTCGACGTTCGACTGCGTCTGGACCACGAGCTTGACCTCGAGCGCCGTGAAGATCGCCAGGAAGACGCCGGCGGCGTCGAGCACGCCGAGCGCGAGCACGCGCGCGACGCGCCGGAGCGTGTCGAGCTCGAGGATGCTGGCGAAGAGAAGCGGTCGCCGCGCGCGCATGTCGCGCGGTGAGAGCCCGGTGGCGGTCTCCACCGGGCGAAGTTCTTCTAGCTCTCTTACAAGTCCGTTGGCCACGCCGATCCGATCACCCCAGCAAACAGGCGACCGCTACGAATGTATCGGGGGCCGCCCTGCCAGCAGGAGAAGGTGGTGGCCCAGATCGCGCAAGATCGGGAGCGAACCGAGCCGGTCCAGAGGATAGATGGCGCGCTGGACCGGTCGCGGGAGCCGCCGCCATGCGTAGGTGACTGCGTGGATCTCGGGCACGAGGCCCGCCGCGCGCGCGTTCCTGCGCAGCGACCGCGCCGAAAGCGGCAGGTCATCCACCGTGCCGTGGATCCGGCGCGAAAGCCCAAGCCGGTTCGCCAGCGCGAGCCCCGCGCCGACCGGGTGCAGGATCCCGGGCTCGAGCGCGACCATCGTCCCGCCGGGGCGCAGGAGCCGCGCCGCCTCCTCGAACACGGGTCCCAGCGGGCGCTGGTAGGCCACGTGGTGCAGCGCGAGCCGGTAAAGGACGACGTCGAACGACTCGGGCTCGAACGGCAGCTCGCCGGCGCTCGCGACGAGCGCCTCGTCCGCCTCGCCGCGTTCGATGGCCAGGTGGACCATCGTCGGGTCGACGTCCACGGCGGTCAGGCGAAAGCGCCCCTTGGGGAACAAGTGGCGGCCGACGGTCCAGCCGGCGCCGACCGAGAGCACGTCGGTGCCGCGGAGGGGCAGACGGCGGGCGAGGAGCGTGCGCTCGCGCTCCTTCACGTGCGCGTAGTGGAGCTCGAGGGTCTGGCGGTCGGACAGCCGGTCGAGCAGGTTTTCCGGATCGTACGGTTCGCTCAACCGGCGCCCTTCCGCATGTGCGATGACGCTAACAACCGCTCCGGGCCCCTGGACGGATGTACGAAGGCGCCAAACGGGCGGTGGGCACATAGTCGGGGTAAGCGACGAGGCGCCGCGTAGATGGCTCCGTCTCCCGTGACTGCCCCCACAACGAGGAGACAACTTGACCGCCGCCGCACCCAGCCGCCCGATTGGCCTCCGCGCTTTCGCCATCGCCCTGGCGCTCGTGTGCCTCGGCCTCGCAGTTGGCGCCGCTCCGGCGGAGGCTGATCAGGCGAGCGATCCGGCGACGGTCGCGAGCGGGCAGATCGACGCGGGTGGCAACCACACGTGCGCGGTGCTCGACAACGGGACGGTCCGCTGCTGGGGCCAGGGCGATTTCGGCCAGCTCGGCTACGCGAACACGAGCAGGATCGGCGACGACGAGACCCCGGGGTCGGTCGGGCCGGTCAACCTGGGCGCCGGCCGCACCGCGACCGCGATCACCGCGGGTAACCAGCACACGTGCGCGCTGCTCGACAACGCGACCGTCCGCTGCTGGGGCGACGGCGCCAATGGCCGGCTCGGCTACGCGAATACGACCAGTATCGGGGACAACGAGACCCCCGGGTCGGTCGGGCCGGTCAACCTCGGCGCAGGCCGCACCGCGACCGCGATCACCGCCGGCGATCAGCACACGTGCGCGCTGCTCGACAACGGGACGGTCCGCTGCTGGGGCCGGGGCGCCGACGGCCGGCTCGGCTACGCGAACACGGACACGGTCGGCGACGACGAGACGCCCGGGTCGGTCGGGCCGGTCGACCTCGGCGCCGGCCGCACCGCGACCGCGATCACCGCCGGCTTCGCGCACACGTGCGCCGTGCTCGACAACAGGACGGTCCGCTGCTGGGGCGCCAGCTTCGCCGGCCAGCTCGGCTACGCGAACACGAATTCAATCGGCGACGACGAGACGCCCAGCTCGGTCGGGCCAGTCGACCTCGGCGCAGGGCGCACCGCGACCGCAATCACCACAGGGTTCGTCCACACGTGCGCGCTGCTCGACAACGGGACGGTCCGCTGCTGGGGCGACAGCCCCGACGGGCGGCTCGGCTACGCGAACACGGCCAGGATCGGCGACAACGAGACGCCCGCGTCGGTCGGGCCGGTCGACCTCGGCGCCGGCCGCACCGCGACCGCAATCGCCGCCGGCAACCAGCACACGTGCGCGGTGCTCGACAACGGGACGGTTCGCTGCTGGGGCGAAGGTTTCTTCGGCTCTGTCGGGTACGCGAACACGGCCAGGATCGGCGACAACGAGACCCCGGGGTCGGTTGGACCGGTCGACCTCGGCGCAGGCCGCACCGCCACGGCAATCACCGCCGGCGGCTTTCACACGTGCGCGGTGCTCGACAACGGAACGGTCCGCTGCTGGGGCCGCGGCTTCTTCGGCCAACTCGGCTACGCGAACACCAACGACATCGGCGACACCGAGACGCCGGGGTCGGTCGGGCCGGTGAGCCTCGGCGGATCGGTCGGACCCAGAGATCCGCTCGAGGGGTACATCGCCGCCGGTAACGCCCACACGTGCGCGTTGCTCGATGACGGGGCGGTCCGCTGCTGGGGCAACGGCGGCAACGGCCAGCTCGGCTACGCGAACACGGACACGATCGGCGACAACGAGACCCCGGGGTCGGCCGGGCCGGTCGACCTCGGCCCAGGGCGCACCGCAACCGCGATCACCGCCGGCGACCAGCACACGTGCGCGCTGCTCGACGACGGGTCGGTCCGCTGCTGGGGCAGCGGCAGCCTCGGCCGGCTCGGCTACGCGAACACGACCACGATCGGCGACAACGAGACCCCGGGGTCGGTCGGGCCGGTCGACCTCGGCGCAGGCAGCACCGCGACCGCGATCACCGCCGGCGGCGGCCACACGTGCGCCGTGCTCGACGACGGATCGGTCCGCTGCTGGGGCTTCGGCGGCGGCGGCCGGCTCGGCTACGCGAACACAACCAGTATCGGCGACACCGAGACGCCCGGCTCGGTCGGGCCGGTCGACCTCGGCGCGGGCCGTACCGCGACCGCGATCACCGCCGGCGGCAGCCACACGTGCGCGGAGCTCGACGACGGGGCGGTCCGCTGCTGGGGCGTCGGCGCCAGCGGCCGGCTCGGCTACGCGAACACAACCAATATCGGCGACACCGAGACGCCCGGCTCGGTCGGGCCGGTCGACCTCGGCGCAGGCCGCACCGCAACCGCGATCACCGCCGGCGGCTCCCACACGTGCGCGGAGCTCAACAACGGGGCGGTCCGCTGCTGGGGCAACGGCGGCAACGGCCAGCTCGGCTACGCGAACACGGACACGATCGGCGACAACGAGACCCCGGGGTCGGTCGGCCCGGTCGACCTCGGCCCAGGGCGCACCGCCACCGCGATCACCGCCGGCAACCAACACACGTGCGCAGTACTCGACAACGGGACCGTCCGCTGCTGGGGCAACGGCGGCAACGGCCAGCTCGGCTACGCGAACACGACCACGATCGGCGACGACGAGACGCCCGGGACGGTCGGGCCGGTCGACCTCGGCGGCTCGGTCGGGCCGGTCGTTGACACCGTCGCGCCGACGACAACCGACAACGTGCCGGCGAGTTTCCAGGGCTCGGCCGTCACCATCACGCTGACGGCGACCGACACCGGTTCGGGCGTCAAGCAGGTGAACGGGCGCGACGCGATCTACTACACGGTCGGGAGCTCCCCGGCGGTCCCGACGACGGCGAGCGCGCAGTACGACCCGGCGAACAAGCCGACCCTCACCCATGGGCAGCGGATCCGCTACTTCGCGATCGACGCGGCGGACAACGCGGAGACGCCTCATTCGTCGGATGCCGCGAAGGTCGACACGGCTGCGCCGACCAGCTCCGATGACGTCCCGGCCGGGTTCCGGAACGGCCCGGTGACGGTGACCTTGTCGGCGACCGACAACCCGACCTCGGCCGGGGATTTCGCCGGTGTGAAGCAGGTCAACGGGCGCGACGCGATCTACTACACGGTCGGCAGCTCCCCGGCGGTCCCGACGACGGCGAGCGCGCAGTACGACCCGGCGAACAAGCCGACCCTCAGCCACGGGCAGAAGATCCGCTACTTCGCAGTCGACGCCGTCGACAACGCCGAGACGGCGAAGACCTCCGCCGCCGCCCAGGTCGACACCCAGGCGCCTTCGACGACAGACGACGTCCCCGCCTCGTTCCAGGGGGCGACGGTGACGGTGACCCTGACCGCGAGCGACGAGCCGGGCGGTTCGGGGGTCGACAAGACCTATTACACGACGGGAACCAACCCCGCCGACCCGACCACCAGCTCCGACGAATACGACCCCGCTGACAAGCCGACGCTGGGTCACGGCGAGGTGATCAAGTACTTCTCGACCGACATCGCGGGGAACGCGGAGGCGGTGAAGACCTCGGCGGCAGCGAAGGTCGACAGCACCGCGCCGTCCACCACGGATGATGTGCCGGCTGGGTGGGGGCAGGAGCCGGTCGAGGTGACGTTGACGGCGACTGACGAGTTGGGCGGTTCGGGGGTCGACAAGACCTATTACACGACGGGCACGAGCCCCGCTGACCCGACCACCTCGTCCGAGGAATACGACCCCGCTGCGAAGCCGACGCTGGGGAATGGCGAGGTGATCAGGTACTTCTCGACCGATCTGGCGGGGAACGCGGAGGCGGTGAAGACCTCGGCGGCAGCGAAGGTGGACAACGTCGCACCGGAGACTTCTGATGACGTGCCGGCGGGTTGGCGGCAAAGCCCGGTCGAGGTGACGTTGACCGCGACCGACGATCGGTCGGGGGTCGCGACGACGTATTACTCGGTCGGGACGGCGCCGACCGATCCGCTCGAGCCGTTCGAGGTCTATGACCCGGCGGCGAAGCCGGTCTTGGCGGACGGGGAGATGATCGAGTACTTCTCGATCGACAACGCGGGGAACACCGAGCCGGTGCGGACCTCGCCGAAGGCGAAGGTCGACCAGGTCGCGCCCGAGACGTCGGACGATGTCCCGTCCGGCGAGGTCGATGGCCCGGTCGCGGTGACGCTGTCGGCGACCGACGCCGGCTCCGGCGTCACGGCCACCTACTACACGACGGGTGTGTCCCCCGCGGACCCGACGACGGGCTCGGCGGTCTATGACCCGGGGGCGAAGCCGGTGCTCGCGGATGGTGAGGTGATCAAGTACTTCTCGGTCGATCTGGCGGGGAACGCGGAGGCGGTCAAGAGCTCGCAGGCGGTGGGTGTCGACACAGCCGCTCCGTCGACGGCCGACGACGTCCCGGCGGATTGGCGCCAGGCGCCGGTCGAGGTCGCCCTGACCGCGACCGACGACGACTCCGGTGTCGACAAGACCTATTACACGACGGGTGTGTCCCCCGCGGACCCGACGACGGGCTCGGCGGTCTATGACCCGGGCGCGAAGCCCACGCTCGCCGACGGTGAGGTGATCAAGTACTTCTCGGTCGACCAGGTCGGCAACGCCGAGGCCGTGAGGACCTCGAGGGCGGCAAAGGTCGACCCGACCGCGCCGTCGACCACCGACGACGTGCCCTCCGGTGTGGTCGGCGCCCCGGTCGTGGTGACGCTGTCCGCGGAGGACGCCGGATCCGGGGTCACCGACACCTATTACACGACCGGTGTGTCGCCGGCCGACCCGACGACTTCGTCGGCGGTCTATGACCCGGGCGCGAAGCCGGTGCTCGCCGACGGCGAGGTGATCAAGTACTTCTCGGTCGACCTCGCCGGCAACGCCGAGGCGGTCAAGACCTCAACCGCCGTTGATGTGGATTCGGTCGCGCCTTCGACGACCGACGACGTGTCCTTGGATTGGCAGACGGCGCCGGTCGAGGTGACGCTGGCGGCGACCGACGGCGACTCCGGAATCGCCGACACCTACTACACGACCGGCGTGTCGCCGGCCGATCCGACGACCGCCTCAGCGGTCTACGACCCGGCTGCGAAGCCTGTGCTGGGTGACGGCGAGGTGATCAAGTATTTCTCGGTCGATGAGGTCGGGAACGCGGAGGCGGTGAGGACCTCGCCGGCGGCGCAGGTCGACCAGGTCGCCCCCTCGACTTCGGATGACGTCCCGTCCGGCGAGGTCGACGGCCCGGTGACGGTGGTGCTGTCGGCGACCGACACCGGCTCCGGCGTCGCCCACACCTACTACACAAGCGGTGCGTCGCCGGCCGATCCGACCTCCTCCTCCGCGGTCTACGACCCCGCGGCGAAGCCCACGCTGGGTGACGGCGAGCGGGTCAAGTACTTCTCCGTCGACCTCGCGGGGAACGCGGAAGCAGTGAAGACCTCGGCCGCGGTCGACGTGGCCGACGACGAGGAGGAGCCGCCGCCCGGGCCCAAGCCCGGCGCGTGCGCGAACGACCTCGACGCCCCAGCGGGCGGCGACCCCGTCTTCGGGTCGAGCGCCGGCGACTGGATCCGCGGCACCGACACAGCCGACCGGCTCGTCGGGCTCGCCGGAGACGACTGCCTCGAAGGCCGCGGCGGCGACGACACCCTGTTCGGAAACGACGGCGACGACCGCTTCTGGGCCGGCGCAGGCGACGACAACGCCTACGGCCGCGCAGGCGAGGACCGGCTCTGGGGCGACACAGGCGACGACCTGCTCTCAGGCGGAGACGACACAGACGCCCTCCGCGGCCGCGCAGGCAAGGACCGGCTCAAGGGCGGCAGCGGCCCCGACCGCCTCTACGGCGGCGCCGACGACGACCGCCTCAGAGGCGGACCCGCTACCAACACCTACAGCGCGGGCCGCGGCGACGACCGCGTGCGCGCTGCCAACGGACAGGCCGAAACGATCCGCTGCGGCCCCGGCGAGGACCACGCCACAGCCGACGCCGACGACACCACAATCGACTGCGAAACCGTCAACGCGCCCTGACGAACCCCGCCGGCGCCGCGTCTCCCGCCAATCCTTGTGACGCGCGCGCCGGAACCGGCGCGCTGGTCACAGAGTTCGCGGGCCGGGCACCGCGGAGGGACCTGGACGGATGTACGAAGGCGCCAAACGGGCGATGGGCTGATAGTCGGGGTAAGCGACGAGGCGCCGCGTAGCTGGCTCCGTCTCCCGTGAGTGATCCCCCCACACGAGGAGACAACTTGACGCCCGCCGCCCCCCTCAGCCTCGCTCGCACCCTCGCGGGCGCCGTGCTGGTCGCCCTAACGGCGGTCGCCTGTGCGGCTGCGTCCCCGGCAGCGGCTGCTTCCGACACGCCGCTGGCGGACACCTACGTGACAAACGGGACGATTCGCGCGATCGCGACAGGCGGCGGTCACACCTATCTCGGCGGTGACTTCACGATGGTCGGGCCGCGGATCGGGCATGGGATGGAGCTGGCGCAGGCGGGCGCCGGTCAGCCTGACACGGCGGCGTTCCCGGAGGTCGCGGGCGGGCCCGTTGCGGCGGTGGCGGCGGACGGGTCGGGCGGCTGGTACATCGGCGGGGACTTCACGCACGTCGACGGGGTGGCGCGCAACCGGATCGCGCACGTGAACGCTGACGGCAGCCTCGACGAAGCCTGGAACCCGAACGCCAACAGCACCGTGAACGCGCTGGCGGTGTCGGGCGGGGACGTCTACGCCGGCGGGGAGTTCAGCTCGATCGGCGGGCAGTCGCGCAACTTCGTTGCGAAGCTGTCGGCGACCGGCACCGGCGCAGCCGACCCCAACTGGAACCCGAACGCCAACAGCACCGTGCTCACGCTGGCGGTGTCGGACGACGGGGTCTACGTCGGCGGGTTCTTCAACTCGATCGGCGGGCAGTCGCGCATCGGGATCGCGAGGCTGTCGGCGACCGGCACGGGCGCAGCCGACCCCGACTGGGACCCGAACGCCGACGGCGGCGTGAACGCGTTGGCGGTGTCGGGCACCGACGTCTACGCCGGCGGGTTCTTTACCTCGATCGGCGGGCAGGCGCGCAACTTCGTCGCGAAGCTGTCGGCGACCGGCACCGGCGCAGCCGACCCCAACTGGGACCCGAACGCCGACAACGTCGTGCTCGCATTGGCGGTGTCGGGCACCGACGTCTACGCCGGCGGGGCCTTCAGCTCGATCGGCGGGCAGACGCGCATCAGGATTGCGAAGCTGTCGGCGACCGGCACGGGCGCAGCCGACCCCGACTGGGACCCGAACCCCAACGGCGGCGTGAACGCGTTGGCGGTGTCGGACGGGGACGTCTACGCCGGCGGAAGCTTCACCTCGATCGGCGGGCAGGCGCGCAACTTCGTCGCGAAGCTGTCGGCGACCGGCACCGGCGCAGCCGACCCCGACTGGAACCCGAACGCCAACAACAGCGTGAACGCGTTGGCGGTGTCGGACGACGGCGTCTACGCCGGCGGGAACTTCACGAGCGCGGGCGCCGACAACCTCAGGCGCAGGAACATCGCGCGGCTGAACGCGGACGGCAGCCTCGACGAAGCCTGGAACCCAGACGCCAACAACAGCGTGAACGCGTTGGCGGTGTCGGACGACGGCGTCTACGCCGGCGGGGCCTTCACCGCGATCGGCGGGCAGGCACGCAACCGAATCGCGAGGCTGTCGGCGAGCGGGACCGGCGCAGCCGACCCGAGCTGGAACCCAAACGCCAACAGCGCGGTGGCCGCGTTGGCGGTGTCGGACGACGGCGTTTATGCCGGCGGCGGCTTCACCTCGATCGGCGGGCAGGCGCGCAACTTTGTCGCGAAGCTGTCGGCGACCGGCGCCGGCGCAGCCGACCCCGACTGGAACCCAGCCGCCAACAGCATCGTGCTCGCGCTGGCGGTATCGGACGACGGCGCCTACGCCGGCGGGACCTTCACCTCGATCGGCGGGCAGACGCGCAACTTCGTCGCGAAACTGTCGGCGACCGGCACCGGCGCAGCCGACCCCAACTGGAACCCGAACGCCAGCGGCGGCTTTTTTGGTACCTCGGTGTCCGCGCTGGCGATATCCGGCTCGGACGTCTACGCCGGCGGGCGGTTCACGGCGATCGGCGGGCAGACGCGCCCCTCGCTCGCGAAGCTGTCGGCGACCGGCACCGGCGCCGCCGACCCCGACTGGAACCCGAGCCCCAGCGGCGGCCCTCTTGGTGCCTCGGTGTTCGCGCTGGCGATATCCGGCTCGGACGTCTACGCCAGCGGGTCCTTCTCCCTCATCGGCGGGCAGGTGCGCAATCGGGTCGCGAAGCTGTCGGCGACCGGCACCGGCGCAGCCGACCCCAACTGGAACCCGAACCCCAACGGCAGCGTGAACGCGCTGGCGGCGTCGGGCACAGACGTCTACGCCGGCGGGAGCTTCACGGCGGTCGGCGGGCGGGCGGCGCAGGGGATCGCCCAGTTCTCGGTCGTGACCGGCAGCACCGACAGCACCGCGCCGTCCACCACGGATGATGTGCCGTCGGGGTGGCGGCAGGAGCCGGTCGAGGTGACTTTGGTGGCGAGCGACGAGTTGGGCGGTTCGGGGGTCGATGAGACCTATTACACGACGGGGGTGTCGCCGGCCGACCCGACGACGAGCTCGGCGGTCTACGACCCCGCTGATAAGCCGACGCTGGGGAATGGCGAGGTGATCAAGTACTTCTCGACCGACATCGCGGGGAACGCGGAGGCGGTCAAGACCTCGCCCGCAGCGCAGGTCGACAACGTCGCACCGGAGACGACCGATGACGTGCCCTCCGATTGGCAGACGGCGCCGGTCGAGGTGACGCTGACCGCGGGCGACGATCGGTCGGGGGTCGCGACGACGTATTACTCGGTCGGGACCGCGCCGACCGATCCGCTCGAGCCGTTCGAGGTCTATGACCCGGCGGACAAGCCGGTCCTCGGTGACGGGGAGATGATCGAGTACTTCTCGATCGACAACGCCGGGAACACCGAGCCGGTGCGGACCTCGCCGAAGGCGAAGGTCGACTCGATCGCGCCGGAGACCTCGGACGATGTCCCGTCCGGTGAGGTGGACGGCCCGGTGGCGGTGACGCTGTCGGCGACCGACACCGGTTCCGGGGTCACGGCCACCTATTACACGACCGGGGTCGCGCCGGCGGACCCGACCACCTCGTCGGCTGTCTATGACCCTGGGGCGAAGCCGACGTTGGGTGATGGCGAGCTGATCAAGTACTTCTCGGTCGACCTCGCGGGGAACGCGGAGGCGGTGAAGACCTCGCAGGCGGTCGGCGTGGACGCGGTCGCGCCTGAGACGACAGACGACGTGCCGGCTGACTGGCGGCAGGCGCCGGTCGAGGTGACGCTGTCGGCGAGCGACGACGACTCCGGCGTCGCCGACACCTACTACACGACCGGCGCCGCGCCCGCCGATCCGACCACGGCCTCCGCCGTCTACGACCCGAGCGCGAAGCCGGTCCTCGCCGACGGCGAGGTGATCAAGTACTTCTCGGTCGACCAGGTCGGCAACGCGGAGACGGTCAAGACGTCGGCGGCGGCGCAGGTCGACCAGGTCGCCCCGTCAACGACCGACGACGTCCCCTCCGGTGTGGTGAACGCCCCGGGGGCGGTGACGCTGTCCGCGACCGACACCGGCTCCGGGGTCACCGACACCTACTACACGACCGGTGCGTCGCCGGCCAACCCGACCACGGGCTCGGCGGTCTACGACCCGGCTGCGAAGCCGGTCCTCGCCGACGGCGAGGTGATCAAGTACTTCTCGACCGACCTCGCCGGCAACGCCGAGGCGGTCAAGACCTCACAGGCGGTGAACGTCGACAACGTTGCGCCGGAGACGACCGACGACGTGTCCCCGGACTGGCAGACCGCGCCGATCGAGGTGACGCTGTTAGCGAGCGACGCCGACTCGGGAGTTGCTGACACCTACTACACGATGGGTGCGTCGCCCGCGGATCCGACGACGTCCTCCGCCGTCTACGACCCGGGCGCGAAGCCGGTGCTCGCCGACGGCGAGCGGATCAAGTACTTCTCCGTCGATCAGGTCGGGAACGCGGAAGCGGTGAAGACCTCGCAGGCGGCGAAGGTCGACCCGACCTCGCCGTCGACCACCGACGACGTCCCCTCGGGTGAGGTCGACGGCCCGGTCGCGGTGACCCTGACTGCCGACGACGACGGTTCCGGTGTCACGGCGACCCACTACACCAAGGGCACCTCGCCCGCCGACCCGACGACCTCCTCGGCCGTCTACGACCCTGCGGCGAAGCCTGTCCTCGGTGACGGCGAGCGGATCAAGTACTTCTCCGTCGACCTCGCGGGCAACGCGGAAGCCGTGAAGACTTCGGCGGCGGTCGAGGTGGCCGAGGATGAGGAGGAGCCGCCGCCCGGGCCCAAGCCAGGGGCGTGCGCGAACGAGCTCGACGCCCCAGCGGGCGGCGACCCGGTGTTCGGCAGCGCCGCCGGCGACTGGATCCGCGGCACCGACACAGCCGACCGGCTCGTCGGGCTCGCCGGCGACGACTGCCTCGAAGGCCTCGGCGGCGACGACACCCTGTTCGGAAACGACGGCGACGACCGCTTCTGGGCCGGCGCAGGCGACGACAACGCCTACGGCCGCGCAGGCGACGACCGCATCTGGGGCGACACGGGCGACGACCTCCTCTCAGGCGGAGACGACACCGACGCCCTCCGCGGCCGCGCAGGCGCGGACCGCCTAAAGGGCGGGAGCGGCGCCGACCGCCTCTACGGCGGCGCCGACGACGACCGCCTCACCGGCGGCCCCGCCACAAACACCTACTCAGCCGGCCGCGGCGACGACCGCGTGCGCGCGGCCAACGGCCAGGCCGAAACGATCCGCTGCGGCCCCGGCCAAGACCGCGCCAGAGCCGACGCCGACGACACCACAATCGACTGCGAGATGGTGAACCAACCCTCCTGAGGGGGGCGAATAACGACTGTCACCTTCTTCACGCGTGTGTCGGTAGGCTGAGCGCGGGGAGGCAGGATGCGGCAGGGGGCAGAACGGAGTCGCCTTGGGGCACGGCGGCCCACACGGGCCGAGATCGAGCCTGCCGCGCTCGAGCTGCTCAAACGCCACGGCGCGGCGATCATGGCGACCGCGCGCCGCTTCGCCGCCACGCCCGAGGACGCCGAGGACGCCTACCAGCGCGGCGTCGAGATCCTGCTGACGAAGGCCCCCACGACCGCCGAGGCCGAGCTCGTCCCCTGGCTCCGCACGGTCGTCAAGCACGAGGCCTGGGCGCTGCGGCGCCAGCGCCAGCGCGCCGCGCCGGTCACCGACGACGGGCGCGTGCCGGAGCGCGCATCGGACGGTGGGCTGACGCACACGCAGGCGGAGCGGCTCGACCGGCTGCGCGTCGGGGCGCAGGCGCTCAAGGACCTCAAGCCGCAGGAGGTCCGTGCGCTCGTGCTGCGCGCCGAAGGTCACAGCTACAGGCAGATCCAGGAGCTGACCGGGTGGACCTACACGAAGGTCAACCGCTGCCTGACCGAGGGGCGCAAGGCGTTCCTCGCGCGCGTCGCGGGGATCGAGGCGGGCTCCGAGTGCGAGCGGCTCGCGCCGCTCCTGTCGAAGCTCGCCGATGGCGAGGCCACCGCCGAGGACCTCGCGGCGCTGCGCCCCCACTTCCGCACCTGCCTGGCGTGCCGCGCAACGCTGCGCGAGTTCCGAGGCGCGCCGGCGACCGCGGCGGCGCTGGTGCCCGCCGCCGCGTTCGTGGCGTCGGACTCGTCGCTGCTCGACGTGCCGGCACGGCTCCTCGAGGGCATCGCGGGCTGGACGCAGAAGGGGCACGCGCTCGCGGAGATGGCGACCGCGCAGAAGGTGGCGGCGGTGGCGGCGTCCACCGCGGTGATCGGCGGCGGCGCCGCGGTGACGGTGAAGCAGGTGGAGCGCCAGCGAGAGCCGGTGGAACGGGCCGCGAGGGTCGAGCGGCGCGCGGATGCGAGTGAGAACGCGTCGCGAGTGGCGGCGGTCGCGCCTGCTCCGACCGCCGTCGTCAGCCCGTCTTCGTCGCCGGCACCGCGGATCCGCCCGCGCCCGACCCGAACTGAGCGGCGGGAGCGTCGGGAGCGCGCAGCACGTCGAAAGACACCGCCAGCGCAGCAGGAGTTCGAGCCCGCCTTCGCCGCCGCCACAACGCCGTCCTCCGCGGCGGGCGCCGACTCCTCCCCGTCGCCCCGGTCCACTCCGGCCACCCCCGAGGCCGGGCCCGCGCAACCCGGCGGCGGCGCCGAGGAGTTCGCCCCGTGACACAGCCGTAAGCTCCGCGCGGTGCGCGGCCGCGAGCTCCACGTCCTGGGAGGCATCGTCGCCGTCGCGGCGCTCGTGCGCCTCCTCACGCTCGACGGACAGAGCTTCTGGCTCGACGAGGCGGTGACGGTCGGCCTGGTCGAGATGAGCCTCGGCGACATGCTCGACCGGATTCCCGAGAGCGAGTCGACGCCGCCGCTCTACTACGTCGTCGCGTGGCTGTGGGCGAAGGTCTTCGGCACTGGCGAGGTCGGGCTGCGCTCGCTGTCCGCCCTCTGCGGAATCGCGTTCGTCCCCGTCATGTACGCGGCCGCGGCCAGGGCCGCCGGCGTACGTGCCGGGCTCATCGCGGCCGCGATCGCCGCGCTTTCGCCGATCCTCGTCTGGTACTCGCAGGAGGCCCGCGCGTACTCGCTCCTCGTCCTCCTGGCCGGCCTGTCCTTCCTGTTCTTCATCCGGCTCCTGACGGGGGAGCCGCGGCGGCGCACGCTTGTCCTCTGGGCCCTGTTCTCGGCGCTCGCGCTCGCGACGCACTACTTCGCCGCGTTCCTCGTGGCGGTCGAGGCCGTCTGGCTCCTGTACGCGGCCGCGAACCGCCGCCCCGTCGCCGTCGCGGTCGCCGCCGTCGTCGCCGTCCAGGCCGCACTCCTGCCGCTGCTCCTCCACCAGCGCTCGCTCGATCTCGCCGACTTCATCGACAACACGGGCCTCGGCTACCGGCTCGTGCGCGCGCCGAAGCAGTTCCTCGTCGGGTTCGACGCACCCGGCGAAGCGGTGATCGGCGTCGCCGCCGGAGCGCTCGTCCTCCTTGCGCTGTGGTTCGTGTGGTCGCGTGGCGACGAGCGCGACCAGCGCGCGGCCAGGATCGGCGCGATCGTCGGCGGCCTGCCCGTGCTGTCCGCGGCGGTGCTGGCGCTCGCGGGCGTGGACTACCTGGACACACGCAACCTGCTGATCGCGTGGCCGCCGCTGGCGCTCGTCGTCGCCGCGGGCCTCGGCGCGATGCGCGCCGGCACGGCCGGGCTCGCCGCCGCGGGCGGGCTGGTGCTGATCGGCGCTCTGACCATCGTCTTCGTGGCCGCGAAGCCCACGCTTCAGCGCGACGACTGGCGCGGCGCGACCGAGGTGCTCGAAGGCGGCGCCACGCCCCGAGCGGTGGTGGTCTCGCCGGGATCGGCCGGGATGCCGTTCGCGATATACGCGCCGGACCTCGAGCAGATGGCGCCCGCCGGCGCCGCCGTGCGCGAGATCGACCTCGTCGCGCTTCCGCCGCGCGGGCGCTCCCAAGGCGCGGCCGAGACGCCCCCGCGACCCGCGGAGCACCCACCGCCGCTGGCCGGCTTCAAGCTGGTCGAGCGCCGGTTCGAGGACGCGTACACGGTCATGCGCTTCCGCTCGCCGCGCGCGAAGCGGGTCACTCCACTTGCGCTCAAGTCGGCCCACGTGGACGTGGACGCGACGAAGGGCGTGTTCCTCGAGCGTTAGGCGGCGGGGGGCGGCGTGCCCTCCGCCCAGCGCTCCTCGCCGCCCTCGATCTCCTTCTTCCAGATGGGCGCTTCGGCCTTGATCCGGTCGATCGCTTCGCGCGCGCCCGCGAAGGCCTCGCCGCGGTGCGGCGCCGACACGGCCACGACCACGCTCGGCTCGCTGAGCGGCACGGTCCCGATGCGGTGCTCGGCCGCGGCGGCACACAGCCCGTGCCCATCGGCGACCTCGGTCAGGATGGCCGCCATCCGCGGCTCCGCCATCTCCGCATAGGCCTCGTACTCGAGCCGCTCGACCGCGCGCGTCACCCCCTCGAACACGACCACGGCGCCCGCGCGCGGATCGCGCACCCGGGCCACGAGCGACTCTGCGCTGAGCGCCTCGTCGGTCACGCGCACCCACGGCCCGCCGTCGCCGCCGCTGACGGGCGGGATCAGCGCCAGCTCATCGCCCTCGGCCAGGGGCGCGTCGCCGTCCGCGTACTCGCGGTTCACCGCCATCACGACGGGCAGGTCACCGGTGATGCCCCCGAGCTCGCCGATCGCGTCGCGCACGCGCGCGCCGTCGGGCAGCTCGATCGACAGCTCGCTCGCGCCGGCCCGCTCGCGGAGCTGCGCGAACAGGCGCACCGTGACCTGCATCAGCCGACCAGGATCCGCGCGCGCATCTCCGGATGGATCGTGCAGACCATCCGGTAGATGCCCGGGTCCGGCGCGACGACCCGGATTTCCGAACGGGGCGGCAGTGGCGTGGCGGGGAACGCCCGCCTGATCGCGATCCGGTGCCGCTCGCGATCGCCCCTGATCGTCAGCTGGGCCGTCGGCCGCGCGCCGAGGCGGGCCGGCACGAAGCGCCGCTGCCTCACCTTGGACGTCGACGGAAGGTTCTCAGGCGACGTCGTGACCCGTTCCTTCTGCTTGGAGGACGGCGCGGTCGTCGCCCCGTCCTCTTCGTCATCCCCGCACGCGGCGAGGGCCAGGACGGCGCAGGCCAGGACGGTTCCGAGCGGTCGCACGCAGCCGAGCGTACTCACGAAGCCCGAAGGTAACCTCAGGACGGAGATGGCGACCCAGCCGGAGCAGAAGCCCACGATCGCGCCCGTCGTCGGCCCCGACGATCCGCGCCACTTCACCGACTCGGGCATCGAGATCGATCGCCTCTACACCGAGGCGGACGTCGCGCCGGGGCTCGACGAGCGCCTCGGCGAGCCGGGTCAGTACCCGTTCACGCGCGGGATCCATCCGGACATGTACCGCAGCCGCAAGTGGACCATGCGCCAGTACGCGGGCTATGCGACCGCCCAGGAGACCAACGAGCGGTTCCACTACCTGATCAAGCACGGCTCGACCGGCCTCTCGATGGCCTTCGACCTGCCCACCCAGCTCGGCCGCGACTCGGACGACCCGCTATGCGAGGGCGAGGTCGGCCGCACGGGCGTCGCGATCGACTCGATCGACGACATGCGGCGGGTCTTCGACGGCATCCCGCTCGACGAGGTCTCGACCTCGATGACGATCAACGCTCCGGCCGCCGTGCTCCTCCTGCTCTACGAGCTGGTCGGCGAGGAGCAGGGCGTCGAGTCGCACGTGCTGCGCGGCACGACCCAGAACGACATCCTCAAGGAGTACATCGCGCGCGGGAACTTCATCTACCCGCCCGTCCCGGCGATGCGCCTGACCACGGACCTTTTCGCCTACTGCCGCGAGCGGGTCCCGAAGTGGAACACGATCTCGATCTCGGGCTACCACATGCGCGAGAAGGGCTGCTCGGCGGTCCAGGAGGTCGGGTTCACGCTCGCGAACGCGATCGCCTACGTGCAGGCGGCGATCGACGCCGGGCTCTCGGTGGACGAGTTCGGCCCGCGGCTCGCCTTCTTCTTCAACGGCCACAACAACGTCTTCCAAGAGGTCGCGAAGTTCCGCGCCGCCCGGCGCATGTGGGCGCGCATCATGCGCGAGCGGTTCGGGTCGGAGAACCCGAAGTCGCAGACGATCCGCTTCCACACGCAGACGGGCGGCGTGACGCTCGCGGCCCAGCAGCCGGAGAACAACATCGTCCGGGTCGCACTTCAGGGCTTCGCCGCCGTGTGCGGCGGCACCCAGTCGCTCCACACGAACGGCTTCGACGAGGCGCTCGCGCTGCCCACGGAGAAGGCGGCGCGGATCGCGCTGCGGACCCAGCAGATCCTCGCCCACGAGTCCGGCGCCGCCGACTCGGTGGATCCCTTCGCCGGCTCCTATCTCGTCGAGAACCTGACCGACGAGATCGAGGCCCGCGCGCAGGAGCTGATCGACCGGATCGACGAGATGGGCGGCTCGGTCGAGTGCATCCCGTTCATCCGCGCCGAGGTCGAGGAGTCGGCCTGGAGCTACGAGGAGCGCTACAAGCAGAAGCAGGACGTGGTCGTCGGGGTGAACGAGTTCGTCTCGGACGAGCCCGACGACGTCGAGATTTTGCGCGTGGACCCGGAGTCCGAGCGCCAGCAGGTCGAGCGGCTGAAGAAGTTCAAGGCCGACCGCGACCAGGACGACGTGGACGCCCGTCTGGAGGACCTGCGCCAGGTGGCCCAGGGCAGCGGGAACCTGCTCGGGCCGATCCGCGCCGCGCTGAAGGCGCGCGGGACGATCGGCGAGGTCTCCGGCGTCATGCGCGAGGAGTTCGGGGAGTACAAGGAGGCGTGAGCGGGCGCGCCGCGCTGGCGGCCGCGCTCGCCCTGGTCGTGCTGCCTCCGGTCGCCGGCGCGCGGCTCCCGGCGCGCCCGGACGGCTGGCCGAAGCGGCTCGAGCTCGGCCTCGCGAACCAGCCCGGCGGCGCGAACTCGATGCTCCGCGAGGCTCCGTTCGGCTTCCGCTACCAGTACCTGGCGGGCGACGTGAGCGGCCAGAGCGGCTGGCAGAACTGGAACCCGAACGGGACCTTCGTCAGCCGGTACATGCGCGAGTCGCGCCGCGCCGGGGTGACGCCGGTGTTCTCCTGGTACGTGCTCCAGCACTCGCGCCCGGGGCGGGGTGGCCGAACCGAGCGCGGGGCCGTCCGCGCGGCGCTTCGCGACCGTGGCTTTCGGCGCGCGTGGA
The DNA here is from genome assembly GCA_035629775.1 of Thermoleophilaceae bacterium. Lineage (GTDB taxonomy): Bacteria > Actinomycetota > Thermoleophilia > Solirubrobacterales > Thermoleophilaceae > DASPHG01. Next base: position 36,036 of record DASPHG010000051.1, read on the forward strand.
TGGACAATCTCGCGCTCGCCCTGCGGCGGATCGGCGACCGGCGGGCGGTGATCCAGATCGAGCCCGACTTCTGGGGCTACGTGCAGCAGGTCCACGGGGACCGCGCGCCGCGGAAGGTGCGGCGGCTGGCGCGCCGGATGGTCCGGATGCGCGACCGCCTGGCCCCGCGCGTGCTCCTCGCCTACCACGTGAGCATCTGGGGGACGAACACCGACATCGTGCTCCAGAACTCGTCGCGGCGCGAGGTCCGGCGGCTCGGGACGCGCGCGGCGCGCTTCTACCGCTCGCTGGGGGCGCGCTTCGACCTGGTCTTCGGCGAGATGGACGATCGCGACGCGGGCTACAACGAGGTCGTGAACGGCGACGGCGGGTTGTCGTGGTGGACCCGGGCGGACTACCGCCGACACGTCCGGTTCTTCGAGCGATTCGTGCAGGTGTCGCGGCGGCGAGTGGTGATCTGGCAGATCCCGCTCGGGAGCCGCGGGCTCGACAACACGCACCGCCGCTACCGCGACAACAAGGTCGAGCGGCTCCTCCGCGACCCGGAGCGGCGGTGGCTCCGTCGATACGCGCGGGCGGGCGTGATCGGGTTCCTGTTCGGGGCGGGCTCGTCCGACGCCACCTCGCCGGACGCCGACGGCGGGGTCTTCTACGAGTCGGCTCGGCGCTACTACCGCCGCGGGCGGCTGAAGCTGCGCTGACGTAGGATCGCCGACTCGTGCTGGCGGCGACCTCGTTCTACGACGTCTCCGTCGCCGTCCACGTGATGGCGGCGATCATCGCGTTCGGGCCCCTGTTCGCGTTCCCCCTGTTCATCAGCCTGACCGAGCGGCGCGACCCCCTGTCGCTGCCGGTCGTGCTGCGCGCGGTCAACAGGGTCGAGCGGGCGCTCGTCGTGCCCGTGGGCGCGGTTGTCGGGTTCACCGGCGTCTACCAGGCGATCGACGGGCCGTTCTCGTTCGACGACGACCTCTGGATGACGGTCGGGTTCGCCCTCTACCTGCTCGTGTTCGGCGTCCTCGTACTGCTTGTCGAACCGCTGCGCGCGCAGGCGGCGAACGAGGCCGACGGGCTGCTCGAGGCGGCCGGCGAGGACGACACGGTGGACCTGTCGGAGGGCTACCACGAGCGGATGCGGCTGCCGAACGCGCTCATGCCGACGATCGGGATAGTCCTGCTGTTCGTCGTCTACCTGATGGAGACGAAGCCGGGCTGAAAGATCGCCTGCATCCGCAGGACGGGCCCGGGCGACGGTCGAATCGTCCCGCCGATGCCCCAGGTGCAGGCACAGCGGCGGCTCGTCAAGTCCCCGCCCGAGCTTTGGACCGAGCTGAGCGACGCGGCGGCTCTGGCCCGCCACCTTGGCGAGTTCGGCGAGATCCGCATAACGCGGCTCGAGCCGGAGTCCAAGGTCGTCTGGGAGGGCGATCGCGCAAACGGCACCGTCGAGCTGGAGAGCGCCGGATGGGGCACCCAGGTGACCTTCACCGTGGAGGTGCAACAAACGGGGACTGACCCCGTTCGTTGCGAGCCCGAGGCGGAGCCGGAGCCCGAGCCCGAGCCCGAGCCCGTGGCAATCGAGCCGGAGCCGCCCGCACCCGCGCCGCTCCCCCCCGCGACGCTCGACGCCCGCCACAGGCGTGGCATCTTCGCCCGACTCTTCGGGTGGGACGACCACGTGGACACGGTCATCGAGAACGCCCGCGAAGCGGTTGCCGTCCAGCCGGAGGACGAACCCGAGCCCACGGTGGCACGGATTTCTCGACCTGTGCCCGAAGAATCGGTGCCACCGGTTCCCGAGCCGGAGCCCGAGCCCGAGCCCGACCCCGCCGTCGCGACGCTCGAGCACGCGCTCGACCAGCTCGGCCAGGCGCACCACCGCCCGTTCTCGCGCGCCTAGCGGCCTCTCCGTACAATCCGCCGCCGCATGGCGCGGCAGAAGACCCCTGAGACCTACGAGGAGAAGCTGAAGCAGCTCGAGGAGCTGCGGGTCCAGGCCGCGCACACGAACCCCGAGGCCGAGGAGAAGCAGCACGCCAAGGGCAAGTTCACCGCGCGCGAGCGGATCGAGAAGCTGCTCGACCCGGGCTCGTTCCAGGAGCTCGACACATTCGTCCGCCACCGCACGTTCGAGTTCGACATGCTCAAGAACCGGCCCTGGGGCGACGCGGTCGTCACGGGCCACGGCACGATCGACGGCCGGCCGGTGTGCGTGTTCAGCCAGGACTTCACCGTCTTCGGCGGCTCGCTCGGCGAGGTGATGGCCGAGAAGATGTGCAAGATCATGGACCTGGCGGCCAAGATCGGCTGCCCGGTCATCGGGATCAACGACTCGGGCGGCGCGCGGATCCAGGAGGGAGTCGTCTCGCTCGGCGCGTACGGCGACGTGTTCGTGCGCAACGTCCAGTGCTCGGGCGTCATCCCGCAGATCAGCCTGATCATGGGCCCGTGCGCCGGCGGCGCCGTCTACTCCCCCGCGATGACCGACTTCATCTTCATGGTGAAGGAGACCTCGCACATGTTCATCACGGGGCCCGAGGTCATCAAGACCGTGACCGGCGAGGAGGTCGAGTTCGAGGAGCTCGGCGGCGCGATGACGCACAACACCAAGTCGGGGGTCGCCCACTTCGCGTCCGAGGACGAGGAGGCGTGCCTCGAGGACGCCCGGTACCTCTTCTCGTTCCTACCGCAGAACAACCTCGAGCTGCCACCGCGGCTCGAGACCGGCGACGACCCGGGGCGCATGGAGGAGGCGCTCGACACGATCGTCCCCGACAACCCGAACAAGCCGTACGACATGCGCGACGTCGTCTCGCTGATCGTGGACGACGGCGAGTTCTTCGAGGTCCACGAGCACTACGCCAAGAACATCATCGTCGGCTTCAGCCGCCTGAACGGGCACGCGATCGGCGTGGTCGGCAACCAGCCGAACCAGCTCGCCGGCGTGCTCGACATCGACTCATCCGAGAAGGCGGCGCGCTTCGTCCGCTTCTGCGACGCGTTCAACATCCCGCTGCTCACGTTCTGCGACGTGCCGGGCTTCCTCCCGGGCACCACGCAGGAGTGGCGCGGGATCATCCGCCGCGGCGCGAAGCTCCTCTACGCGTTCACGGAGGCGACGGTCCCGAAGCTGACGATCATCACGCGCAAGGCCTACGGCGGCGCCTACGACGTCATGAACTCGAAGCACATGCTCGCCGACTTCAACTTCGCCTGGCCGACGGCGGAGGTCGCCGTGATGGGCCCCGAGGGCGCGGTCAACATCATCTACCGGCGCGACATCGCAAAGTCGCCGACCCCGGACAAGCGCCGCCAGATGCTGATGGACGACTACAAGGCGCGCTTCGCGAACCCGTACTCGGCCGCCGAGCGCGGCTACATCGACGACGTGATCGTCCCGCACGAGACGCGGCCGCGGCTGATCCAGGCGCTCGAGACGCTCCAGACGAAGCGCGTGCCGGGGCCGAAGCGCAAGCACGGGAACATCCCGCTCTAGCGCGCGTACTGCAGTTCAAGTGCGGCAACTGAGGTCCCACGCCCGCGCGGCGGCGGCCGAGCGGGTCGTGACCCCGAGCTTGCGGAAGCCGCGCTCGAGGTGCTTCTGCACGGTGCGGTCGCTGACCCCCAGGCGCGCGGCGATGTCGCGGTTCGAGCCGCCCATGGCGACGAGCCGCACGACCTCGGCCTCGCGCGCGGTGAGCCCCTGCGCCGTTAGCGCCTCGACCAGGGAGTCGGCTTCCGACCGCCGAAGCGCGGAGTGCGCCACCGCATTGCGGTAGGCCTGGATCAGGTACGGCCGCGCCCGGTTCAGGAAGTTGCGCTCGGCGTCCGAGAAGTCGCGTCGCTTGCGGCTGAGGACGAGCGCGAGCACGCGGTCCGGGTCGTTCGGGAGGGTGACCGACATCTGGTGCCGGATGCCGAGCGGCCGGTAGAGGTCCTGGTAGAGGCGGGTGGCCTCGAGCTCCTCGCGGGTGGCCACGTCGGAGAACCGGTAGGCGCGGCCGTCACGAGTCCTCAGCCAATACTGGTAGAGCACGTTCTCGTGACCCAGCTCGGCGAACAGGTTCAACCACCCCGGCTCCAGGTCCGGCCGGACGAGCGCCCAGTGCACCCGCGGCCCCAGCTCGTTCATCGAGACCCAATCGGCGGGCACCGCGTGTGTCACCGCCTCCAGCATCGCGAGGCGGAGCTCCTCGAGATCCAGGATGCCCATGAGCTCGCCGACGAGCCCGAGCAGGGTGGCGTCGTCGAGCCGACGCGCCATCTACAGCCGCACCATCGGCACCTTCGCCCCTGCCTCGAGGACGGCGTGGCAGAGCGCCAGGTCCTGGATCGCAAGGCCGGTCGAGTCGAACAGGGTCATCTCCTCGGGCGAGCGCCGGCCCTCGGCGGCGCCGGTCAGGACCGCGCCCAGGTCGGTCACGTCCTCGCGCGCGATCCGGCCCGCCTCGACCGCGCCCGTCAGCTCGCCCCCGTGGCTCGCCTGCGCCCACTCGTCGCAGAACAGCCGGCAGCGCTCCACCGCTCCGATCTCCGCCTCCGCCTTCCCCGGCCCATCGGCGCCGAGCATGTTCAGGTGGACGCCGGGGCGCAGCTCCGCGGCATGCACGACGGGCTCGTGCCCGGGCGTCACGCAGGTGACCACGTCGCAGGCGAGTGCGTCGTCGCGCGCCCCCGCCTCCCAACCCAGCTCGCCCGCGAGCGCGCCGGCGGCCTCGGGATCGACGTCGAAGCAGACGCCGGGTCCGAACTCCGCCGCCTGGAGGCAGCGTGCCGCCCAGGCGCCGTGCAGGCCGCACCCGACGATGCCGACACTACGCGCGTCCTCGCGCGCCAGCTCCTGGGCCGCGACCGCCGCGACCGCGCCCGTGCGCAGCGCGGTCACCGCGCGCACATCCACGAGCGCACGCGGCTCGCCGGTCTCCGCGTTCGACACGCAGATGATCCCCATCACCACCGGCAGCCCGCGCGCCGGGTTGCCCGGAAACGACGTGACCCATTTGAGGATCGCGAGGCCGCCGCCCTTGGCGGGCATGGCACGGAAGTCGCCCGCCGGCGCGGCGTCGAGATAGACCTTCGGCGGCATCGCCCACTCGCCCGCCTCGTACCGCACGAACCCGTCGCGGACGCGCTCGATCGCCTCGAGCGGGTCGATCGCCGCGAGCACGGCGTCATGGTCGAAGACGGGCACCTCGGGCACGGGCGCGCGACGATAGCCTGCGGCCCGTGAGCCGCAACGGCAGTCACCACCCCCCGCGGCCGCGCATCGAGATGCGCTCCGGCGCCGCGACCGTCGAGGAGGCAGCGGCGATCGCGGCGGCGATCGAGCAGTTCCTACACGACACGGCGCCCGCGCCCTCCACCGAGACGGACGCGATGAACCCCTGGCTGCGCGCGGCGCTCTACGAGGGCGTCGGCTACCCGGCGGACACGCCCGCGCCCTGGTCGTAGCCCAGCTCGCGGAGCAGGTCACCCGCCGCGCGATCGAAATCGCGGATGTCGCGGCGCTTCCAGTCCTCCTGCCACTTCCCGGTTCCCACGCGCTTGTCCTGCTTGCCGATGTTCGCCTTCCGGCCGGCTGCGGCTAGCGCCTCCTCGATCCCGCCGTCGAGCCCGTGATGGGCGTAGATCCGCTCGATCGCCGGTCGCGGCTCGGCCAGCACCTCCTCGTAGCGCACCTCGATCAGGCGGTCACCGAGCAGGCCAGCCGCTTCGCGCCCCGCCACCACCGAGCTCCGCCATTCCTCGGCAGCCCCCTCCACGGTGGTCGGGCCCCAGGGCTGAGCGACGATCGAACGCGCCACGTCGCGGCCGTCGCGGATGATGTGGACGAACCGCGCCTCGGGATAGACCTCGGCGATCAGCGGCAGGTGGGACACGTGCCACGGGGTGCGCTCGGCGGCGTGGGTCTGCCCCTCGGTGGCGAACTCGCCGAAGACCGTGTCGCACAGGTTGCGGATCGCCGCGATCAGCTTCTCGCGGTCGGCGTAGATCAGCCCGACGTCGACGAAGTCCCGCTCGCCGTGGTGAAACCGCTCCATCAGCGGAGCGATGCCGTGCGAGAAGACATAGGTCTCCGACGGGACCTCGGCCACCGCCGGATGCGCGCACGTGATTCGCTGGAGCCAGTAGGTGCCGCTCCGTCGCGCACCCACGTTGAAGATCATCTGCACGGGCGGTGCAGTCTACGATCCAGGTCATGGCCCGGGAGGTCACACCACCTGAGCTCGACGCCCTCGGCGATGTGCAGTTCGTGGACATCCGCACGCCCGAGGAGCGCGACGCGGGTCGGATCCCGGACGACGGCGGGCACATCCCGTTCGACGAGCTGCAGGCGCGCGCGAGCGAGCTCGACCGCGACCGCCCGGTCGTCTTCTACTGCCTCAGCGGCAACCGGTCGGCGATCGCCGCCGATGCGTTCGCCGCGTCGGGCTTCGACGCCGCGCACCTCGCCGGCGGCATCCAGGCGTGGAGCGCCGCGGGCCGGCCGATCGAGGGGGAGATCGGGAACCCCAGCGGGCTTCCGCCGCGCTGAAGTGCCCGTCCCCTTCTCTAGTTCCCGCCGCCGGTCGAGATGACGTTCCCGCCGCCGGTGGAGATGACGTTCCCGCCGCCCGTCGCGATCACGTTGCCGCCGCCAGTCGAGATGACGTTCCCACCCCCGGTAGAGATGACGTTGCCGCCGCCGGTGGAGATCACGTAGCCACCGTTGTTCGGCAGGGCGAGCAGCTCGCCCTTCCCTGACCGCAGGCCGAGACCCTTGTCGCTGATCAGGTTGCCGCCGCCGGTGGAGATGACGTTCCCGCAGCCGGTGGAGATGACGTTCCCGCCGCCGGTGGAGATCACGTTCGAGCCCGCCGCGGCGAGGACGTTGCCCCCTCCAGTTGAGATCACGTAGGCCCCCGGGACCGGGGAGTTCGCGCTTACCTTCGTCATCTGCACGACGCCCGGATTCGCGCTGGGCGGCGAGGCGAACGCGCTCTGGACGGCGAAGACGCCCTGCTTGGCCAGGTTGGCGAGCTTCTCGCCAGCGTTCTTGCCCGGCACCTTGCTCGGGTTCGCGCCGAACAGCCCGAGGATCGCGTTGACGAGGCCATCGAGGTTCGCGGCCCGGGCCACCGCCTCGCTCGTCCGGCGCTTGCGGCACGGATGGTGCGGGCCGAGGTTGGCCTGCTCGGGCTGCATGGTGTGGTCGCCGTCCTTCAGCACGACCGAACGCCACTTCTCGCCGGTGATCGTCTCGACGACCTCACAGTGGTCCCGCGCCTCCACGCGAGCCTGGCTCAGGCCGAAGATGCTCTTCCCGTCGCCGTCGCTCGCCTCGAGCAGGATGTCGATCATGCCGGTCTGCTTGGGGTGGATCTTGAAGATCGCGGTGCCGGCGGCGTTCGTCGTCTCGGTCTGCTGAATTCCGGCGCCCTCGAGGCGCACCTTGGCGTCTGTAAACCGCTGCCCCGTGCGGCCCAGGACCTTCACGCCGAACACGTTGTCCTCGTTCAGGGTCAGCCTCCAGTCCTCCTCGACCAGATGCATCGCGCCGTCGTACTGCCCGATGCCGCGCGCGCCCATCGTGAGCCAGCCGAACAGGTCGTGGCGCTCCGCCCGGCATGACACGTTCGCGGTCACGTCGACCCGCCCGTCGCGGCCCATCAGGATCTTCTTCACCTGCGGCTCGTCGAGCTTGCGCTTGCAGCTGCGGTTGATGCGGAGGTCGTCGATTCGGCATCCCATCCGCTTGAGCAGGTCGAGGGTCGCGTCGAGCCCAGCGCCGAGCTTCGATACGCGCTCGAGCACCTTGTCGCAGCGCTCCGAGTCGTCCCTGTCGCCGAGCCAGTACTCGAGCTTCACCTTGACCGGCCTGTCGGGATGCCCGTCGAAGTCCTGCTTCGCCTTCGGCGTCTGGTAGATGACGTCGCCGATCTCGAAATTGCCGGGCTTGTTGTCACGCAGCGCCTTCGCCGGCATGTAGACGCCCTTCTCCTCGACGTCGACCTGGATGCGGCCGAGCTTCAGCTTCCGCTCGACCTCCGCGATCGCATCGGGCACCCACGTGCTGCGCACCTCCGGCATCACGAGCCGGATGGGCTTCGGCTTGACGGGACCAATGAACACCTCATGCCAGTTCGGTGAGGGGCCGTCTGCGTTGTTCGCGTAGACCTGGCCGACGAGGTAGCGGCGCTCATCCGCCTCGGTGATCTTGTAGACGCTCGAGAGGCCAGCGAACACGCCAGCCGGAGCAGTCTTGTCCTGTGCGACAACGCAGTCGCTGCGGCCGGCGTTCCCTGCCACCCCGCACCGGAGCCAGCGGTATCGCCAATGCGTGATCGAAGTGTCCGGCGAGTGCCAGTCGCCGTTGGTCAGGGCGATCACCTGCTCCGTCTCGGCGAGCGGGGCCTTGCCGTCCATGCCGACGATCTTCGCGACCTTGTTCCCGTTCGGAATGGGCGGCTGGGGGTTGCTCGCCACCGTCCCGGAAGAGACGGAGACCGCGGTCGCGTCGCCGCTGCGGTAGCCCGAGCCGTCGAGGAGCACACCGTATGTCGTGACCCGGACCCGGAACGTGCGGCCGGCGTCCTCGCGGCGCAATGGGAGATCCGACCAGTACTGGGTGTCCTCCACGCCGTACTTCGCGGGATCCAAGTCCACGCAGCCGCCGCCGTTCTCCGCGCAGCGCTGCCAGTTGTAGCGGTGGTTGTAGGCGACCTCGCCATACGCCGAGTAGCGCCATGTCCATGTGCCCGGGCTCGCCTTGAGACTTTGGCCCACCTTCGCCATCCCGCTGAGCTTGGGCGGCGAGGTGTTGGTGGGGGCCTCGCGCACCTCGAAGTCGCGCGGCCCGACGACGGTCTTGTCACCGGCCGTGCCGTAGTCCTGGCTGGCTGTCGCGGTGTAGAGCCCCGAGGCGAGCTTGTCCCCCTCGGGAACGGTGACGCTCCACTTGGATCCGGTGGAGCACTGCGCAGTCGGTGCATCCGTGCGGGCCGCGAACACCGTCGTCGTGGCCCCGCCCGGCTTGCGCTTGATCGTGATCGTGATGAGGCCCCCGTCGCCCGGAGCGTTGCCGGCGCAGCCGCTGATCGTGGGCGTCGCGTTGGTGATCGCGCCGGCGGCCGGCGCGGTCATGGTCAGCGCGGCGGGGGTCGATCCGGGCGGTCCGTCGGTCGAACCGTTCGTGGCGGCCTCAACGATCACCTCGCTGCCGTCGAAGTTCAGCCAGATGACCGTGGCGATGCCGGCCCCGTCGACGCCGACGCGCGGTTGCGACGCACCGGTATCCGAGATGTCAACCGGGTTGCCCAGCGTTCCCGGGCCGGTGTCGCTCCAGGCGCGGATCTTGCCCGAGTGCTGCCAGGCCGCGACACCGAGGTCCGTGTTGCGAAGGGCGATCTGGGGCTTCGCGGCACCCGTGGAGGTGCCCGTCGTGAGCGGGGTGGCGGCGCCCAGATCGGCCCCGGCCTCGCCGGTGCGCATCTCGGGGACGAACGCGCCCGGTCCGTCCGGCCGACCCCAGACGACATGGACCGCGCCCCACTCGTCCTCACCGCTGCTCTCGAAGATCGAGACGCCGGGAGGACCGTCCGCAGAAGCCGACAGCTGTTGCGGGCTCGTGAAATCACCGCCGGCTCCCGCGCGGCTGACGCCCATCAGCGGGAAGTTGCCGGTCGTGTCGTCGTTGAACCACGCGATGACGGCGCTGCCACGGCCGTTCGCGTCGACGCTCGGGTGGAAGGCGTTCGTGCTCGTGATCGGCTCGGCCGGATCGGCGAAGTCGTCGTCACCGGGCTGGCGGGTCCGCGTCTCCAGCTCGCCGTCACGCACCCAGGCGGCGACCACGCCGCCGAGCTGGATCGGCGCCGCTACGGGCTCCGCGAGCGATCCGAGCGCGGGGTCCGAGACATCCTCGGTTGCGTCGAACGCCGCGCCGGCGGTCGAGCTGCGCGACTTGAGCGTGTCGTCCTCCACCCACATGACCGTGATCGTCCCCTGCACGTCGACCACGGCGGCTGGCGTCGTGGCCGCGACGGTCGCAAGCGCGGTCGACAGCGTCACGGCCGACCCGAAGGACTGGCCGGCGCCGTGCACGACGGCCTTCGCGCCCTCGCTGTCCACCCAGGCGATCACGGCCACGCCGTCCTCGATTGCGACAGACGGCGCCGTGGCGCCGGAGGCCGCCCCGCTGATCGTCTGGGCGAGCCCGAAATCGCCAGACGCCCCGCGCTCGGCGTACTTGACAGCACCCGTCCCTCCACCGGTGACCCAGGCCGCAACCGCGCGGCCGTCCGCGTCGACCGCGAGCGCCGGCGCCCCGGCGTTGTCACCGGCCCCCGAGATCTGGTCCGCGGGTCCGTAGCTCGCGGCCTGCGTCGCCCCGGGTAGTGACAGCAGGGTCGCGGCGAGCAGGGCTACGACCAGTGAGGGGCGGCGATACTTGGCGAGCAAGAGAGTCCTTTCAGCAGACGAGCCGAGCGCGGCGGCTTTTCCACAATCTCGGCGGACGCCCCCGCAGGTGCCATAGATCATTCGTCCAGATGGGGTACTTGGCGCACCCGAACTCGGTAGCGACTCCGGCCGCATTTCTAAATCCCATAATCCCGACCGGATTTCATCTGTTACTGTTTTTCGACCTTGGAACCGACGTCAACCGAACCCCAGCCCAAGCAGGGCTCCGGCTCGCTCGAGAACCCCGAGGTCTACGAGAACGTCCCGGGGCAGGTGATCCCGATCCTCGAGCGCGAGTTCGACGACTTCGATCACGAGGCGGAGCGCTACCTCGGCGGCGAGATCGACGAGACGGAGTTCATCGGCTTCCGGCTCAAGCAGGGCGTCTACGGCCAGCGCCAGGCCGACGTCCAGATGGTCCGCGTGAAGCTCCCCTTCGGCGGGATCACCCCGGAGCAGATGGAGATGTTCGCCGACGGCGTGGAGAAGTACGTGCCGCTCAAGAAGGGCCACATCACGACGCGGCAGAACTTCCAGTTCCACCACGTGCCGCTGCGCGACGCCGCCGCATTCATCCGGATGATCTCCGACGCCGGGCTCTCGAGCCGCGAGGGGTGCGGCAACACCGTCCGCAACGTCACCGCCGACCCGTACGCCGGCATCTGCGAGGGCGAGGTCTTCGACTCCACCCCCTACGCGGCCGCCTACACGCGCTACTTCGTGCGCCACCCCACGACGCAGCTCATGCCGCGGAAGATCAAGACCTCGTTCGACGGCACGCCCGACGACCGCGCCATCTCCGAGATCCACGACATCGCCTTCCGCGCGAAGGTGAAGGACGGCAAGCGCGGCTTCGAGATGCTCGTGGGCGGCGGCACGTCGATCATGCCGCGCGTCGCGCCGGTGCTCTACGACTTCGTCGAGGCGGACAACGGCGAGTACCTCGAGGCCGCCGAGGCCGTGCTGCGGATCTTCGACCGCCAGGACTGGCTGCGCCCGAACCGCGCCCGCGCGCGGATCAAGGTGTTCGTGGACAAGTTCGGCATCGAGGAGCTGCGCCGGCAGGCGGACGAGGAGCGCAAGCTCGACTGGGTGGCCGAGCGCGACTTCGACGTCACCCGGCTGCGCATGGACGTGGACGAGGAGGCGATCGCGACCGCTGCGCCGGCGGATGTCGAGTACGCCACGCCGAACGGCGACCGCAGCGAGTTCGACCGCTGGGTCGAACACAACGCGACCCCGCAGAAGCAGGCGGGCTTCAGCGCCGTCCAGGTCAGGGTGATCCGCGGCGACCTGAGCCCCGAGCAGTTCCGCGGCCTCGCGAAGATCATGCGCGACTACTGCGCCGGGTTCGCGCGCACCACCGTCAGCCAGAACTTCGTCCTGCGCTGGGTCCGGAACGAGGCGCTCTACTCCGTATGGCGCGAGCTCACCGACCTCGGCCTGGGCGACCACGGCGCCGACACCGTGCTCGACACCGTCTCCTGCCCCGGAACCGATTCCTGCAAGCTCGGAATCACCTCCTCCATGGGCCTCAACCGCGCGATCCAGAAGCGCGTCGCGGAGATGGAGATCACCGACCCCCTGACGAAGCAGATCCACATCAAGATGTCGGGCTGCCCGAACGGCTGCGGCCAGCACCACATCGGCAACATCGGGTTCTACGGCGCGTCGATCAAGCTCGGCGACAAGACGATCCCGGCGTACGTGGCCCACATCGGCGGCCGCTACGGCCGCCCCGGGGTGGCCTTCGGCCAGCGGCTGAAGATCCGGCTGCCCGCCAAGCGCGTGCCCGACGCGATCGAGCGCTGGATCCGCTTCTACGAGGCCGAGCGCTCAGACGGCGAGACCTTCAACGAGTTCGCCGAGCGCGTGGGGCTGGCCGCGTTCGAGGCGGAGGCGAAGGACCTGTCGATCCCGGTCGAGTTCAACCTCGAGAACATCGACCACTTCATCGACTGGAGCCGGCGCGAGCCGTACGAGGTCATCCGGGGTGAGGGCGAATGCGCGGTCTAGCCGCAGCCCCCACCACGGTCCCCGAACTCGAGGCGCTGAGCGCCGAGGAGATGCTGGCGCACGCGGTCGAGGAGTTCTCGCCGCGCCTCTACGTCGCGAGCTCCTTCCAGAAGGAGGCCTCGGTCGTGATGGACATGCTGCTCAGGATCGACCCGACCGCACGGTTCTTCACGCTCGACACCGGCTTCCTGTTCCCGGAGACCTACGCGACCTGGAAGCGGCTCGAGGAGCGCTACGAGATCGAGATCGACGTCTACCAGGGGATCAGCCCCGCCCGCCAGGCGGAGCTCCACGGCGACGAGCTCTGGAACAGCGATCCCGACCGCTGCTGCGAGATCCGCAAGGTCGTCCCGATGCGCGAGGCGCTCGCGCAGGCGGACGCCTGGATCACCGGCGTCCGGCGCGAGCACTCCCCTGTTCGGACCGAGATCCCTAAGCTGGGGTGGGACGCAAAGCACGGCCTGTTCAAGGTCGCGCCCCTCGCCGACTGGTCCGATAAGGACGTCTGGCGCTACATCTTCGAGAACGACGTTCCCTACAACCCGCTGCACGATCAAGGCTTCGAATCGATCGGCTGCACACACTGCACCAAGCCGGGCGAAGGCCGAGAGGGCCGGTGGGCAGGGACAGACAAAGAGGAGTGCGGAATACACACATGAGCGAGCATCCTGGGTTCACGATCTGGTTCACCGGCCTGTCGGGAGCAGGCAAGACCACGATCTCCGAAATCGTCGCGCCGGCGCTGCGCGAGAAGGGCCTGAAGATCGAGGTCCTCGACGGCGACGTCGTGCGCACGAATCTCTCCAAGGGACTCGGGTTCTCGAAGGAGGACCGCGACACCAACATCCGCCGCATCGCGTTCGTCGCCGACCTGCTGTCGCGCAACGGCGTCGGCGTGATCACCGCCGCGATCTCGCCCTACGCGGAGATCCGCGACGAGGCCCACGAGACGATGGGTGACCGCTTCCTCGAGGTGTACGTCAAGGCCTCCGTCGAGGAGTGCGCCAAGCGCGACGTGAAGGGGCTCTACGAGAAGGCCTTCAAGGGCGAGATCAAGGAGTTCACCGGCGTGTCCGACCCCTACGAGGCGCCGGAGAACGCCGCGCTCGTCCTCGACACCGAGAACGAGACGCCCGAGGAGTCGGCCCAGAAGGTCATCGCGCTCGTCGAGGAGAAGGTCGGGGCGCGCGCGTGAGCGAGTCCCTGCAGCTCTCCCACAAGCAGACAGCCGACTTCGAGCTTCTCGCCAACGGCGGCTTCGCGCCGCTCGAGGGCTTCCAGGGCTCGGAGGCGTGGAAGACGGTCGTCGACGACATGCGCCTGCCGGACGGGCAGCCGTGGCCGATCCCGGTCACGCTCGCGTCCGAGACCGGCGAGGTCGGCGACACGATCGAGCTGGTCGGCCACGAAGGCTCGAAGCTCGGCTCGATCACCGTCGAGGAGGTGTACGAGCGCGACCTGCAGCGTGAGGCGGAGAACGTCTTCAAGACCACCGACGAGGCGCATCCGGGCGTGGCGATGACCTATCGCGAGGGCGCGCGCACGATCGCGGGCCCGATCTCGGTCGACAGGCTCCCCGAGCACATCGACGCGGTCAAGCCCTACGTGCTCGCGCCGGAGGACACGAAGCGGATCTTCGCCGAGCGCGGCTGGGAGACCGTCGTCGCGTTCCAGACGCGCAACCCGATCCACCGCGCGCATGAGTTCATCACCAAGTGTGCGCTCGAGATCGTCGACGGCCTGCTGATCCATCCGATCGTGGGTGAGACGAAGGGCGACGACATCCCCGCCGACACGCGGATGAAGTGCTACGAGGTGCTGATCGAGAACTACTACGTGCCGGAGCGCGTGGTGCTCGGCGTGAACCCCGCCGCCATGCGTTACGCGGGCCCGCGCGAGGCGATCTTCCACGCAATCGTGCGGCGTAACTACGGCTGCACGCACTTCATCGTGGGCCGCGACCACGCCGGCGTGGGCGACTACTACGGCACCTACGACGCGCAGCACATCTTCCAGGAGTTCGAGCCCGGCGAGCTGGGCATCGAGCCGCTCAACTTCGAGCACTCCTTCTACTGCAAGCTCACGAAGGGGATGGCGACGGCGAAGACCTCGCCGGCGGGCAACGAGGACAAGGTCTTCCTCTCTGGGACGGCCGTTCGCGAGATGCTCGGCCGTGGTGAGCGGCCGCCGGAGGAGTTCTCGCGGCCCGAGGTCGCGGACGTTCTCATCGCGGCCTACACGGAGCAGGAAGCCACTCCCGCGTAAAAGCCGCAGGTTTAGGCGCAGGGACACCCGGGAACGGGCGGGTGTCCTTGCGGTCCTAACGGGAGGCTCCCTTGACACGATCTTTCGCGGTGGCGCTTGCCGCCGCGCTCGCACTCCTCGTCTTCGCGGCGACGGCACCGGCGGCCCAGTACGTGCCCGGCCAGGTGCTCGTGAAGTTCAAGTCCGGCACCTCGCAGACGCTCCAGCAGTCGGTGCTCAACCGGGCGGGCGCGGTGCGGATCGGCCGCGTCGCCGGCGTCGGGGCGCACGTGCTGCGCGTCGCGGGTGACGCGAGGGTCGCGGCCCAAGCGCTCGACCGGCTCGCAGCCGTCCGATACGCCGAGGTCAACAAGATCCTCCACACGACCGCGGTCCCGAACGACCCGCGCTTCGGCGAGATGTACGGCCTCGACAGGATCGACGCGCCCGAGGGATGGGACCTGGCGGGCCTCGGCACCTTCCCGACGGCCGGCGGCGTCAAGGTCGGCATCGTCGACACCGGGATCCAGGCAAACCATCCGGATCTCGTCGGAAAGACCGTGGACTGCGCGCAGTCACGCGGGACGCTGATCTTCGCCGGGCAGATCCGCGAAGGCTCATGCGCCGACGACAACGACCACGGCACCCACGTGGCGGGCACGATCGCCGCGAACACGAACAACGGGATCGGCGTGGCGGGGGTCGCGTTCAACGCGCGGCTGTCGATCTGCCGTGCGCTCGGCGGGCCGCTCGGCACAGGGGCCACCAGCGACGTCGCGAACTGCATCAACTGGCTCGCGACAAAGGGCGTGAAGGTGATCTCGATGAGCCTCGGCGGAGGCGCGTCCAGCACGCTCCAGACAGCCGTGAGGAACGCATGGAAGAACGGCGGCGCCACCGGCGCGGTCGTGATCGCGGCGGCCGGCAACGACGGCAACTCGGCCGTCAACTACCCGGCTGGGTACGCCGAGGTCGTCTCGGTCGCGGCGACCGACGAGGCCGACGCGCGCGCGAGCTACTCGAACGCGAACGCGGACGTCGAGATCTCGGCGCCGGGGTCGAACGTGCTCTCGACGGTGCGCGGCGGCGGTTACGCCGAGATCTCGGGCACGTCGATGGCGACACCGCACGTTTCGGGCGTCACGGCGGTGCTCTGGCAGCTCAACCCCGGTGCGACCGCGGCCACGATCCGGAGCAGGCTCACCGCGGCCGTGAACGACCTCGGCCCCGCGGGCCGCGATCCGCAGTTCGGCTTCGGACGGGTGAACCTGTGCCGCGCCGCGGGAGGCGCCTGCTGATTCCTGTGGCTTGACCCCCCGCGCCGATTTCTGGCAGACTGCCCGGCTCGGGAGACGTGTAGTCACTCACTAGGCAGGGGGTCTGAGTGTTCGGTAGTTGCCGCTTCGCGGCAACGGTCGCCCTTTTTGCGACCGTTGCTTTCGTTCCGTCCGCGTTCGCCGCCGATTACGTGCCGGACCGCGTGATCGTGAAGTTCAAGCCCGGCACGCCGCAGCTCAAGCAGGCCGTGGTGCTCACACGCGCAGGCGCGATGGAGACCATGGGGCGCATTCGGGGCGTCGGCGCGAAGGTCGTGCGCGTGGACGGCAACGAGAAGGAGATCGCGGCGCGGCTCGAGCGGTCGAGCGCCGTCGATTACGCCGAGGTGGACAAGATCCTCAGCGCCACGGCCACCCCCAACGACTCCGAGTTCGCCGACCAGTGGGCGCTCGATCGCATCCTCGCGCCCCAGGGCTGGTCCCTGGCGGGACTCAGCGCCTTCCCCCATTACGGCGGCGTGAAGGTCGGCATCATCGACACCGGCATCGACCGCAGCCATCCCGAGTTCTCGGGCCGGGTCTCCAACTGCGCCCAGTCCACCACGATGTTCATGGTCGGCACGGGCATCCGCGACGGCTGCGCCGACGTCGACGGCCACGGCACGATGGTGGCCGGGATCCTCGGCGCCCGCGCGAACAACGGCGCCGGCGTCGCGGGCGTGGCGTTCAACTCCCCGCTCGCGATCTGCCGCGCGCTCGAGGACGGCCTCGGGCGGGGCTCGACGTCGAACGTCGTGAACTGCCTCAACTGGTTGCGCCAGAAGGGGGCGAAGGTCATCTCGATGAGCTTCGGCGGCGCCTCCTCGGACACGCTCCACACGGCTGTGAAGAACGCGTGGAAGAACGGCTACGGGTCGGTCCTCGTGGCGGCCGCCGGGAACTCCGGCGACTACACGAAGATCTATCCGGCCTCCTACGAGGAGGTCATCTCGGTCTCCGCGACCGACGTGGACGACGGGCACGCTGGTTCGAACTACAACGCCAGCGTGGAGCTGAGCGCACCGGGGGTCGACATCCTCACGACGACGCGCGGCGGCGGCTACGGGACCGGCTCGGGGACCTCGGCGGCCGCCCCGTACGTCGCCGGGGTGGCGGCGCTGATGCGCCAGAAGTACCCCGGCGCACAGGCGTTCCACATCCGCGACGGACTGAACGCCACCGCCGACGACCTCGGTGCCGCTGGCCGGGACAGCTACTTCGGGTTCGGCCGCGTGAACCTCTGCCACGCGATGGACCCGGCCGCCTGCTGACGCACTAGCACAGGCGAATTGGGGCCACCCGTCCTACCATGGGCGCGTGGACTTGCTCGAACGCGAGCGTGAGCTCGCCGAGCTTGAAGCTTTGGTCATGGACGCCAAGGCGGGCGAAGCTCGACTCGCACTGATAGAAGGCCCCGCCGGGATCGGCAAGACCCAGCTCGTCGCCGAGCTGCGCCGACGCGCGGCCGCGGCCGACATGCTGGTCCTGACCGCGCGCGGTAGCGAGCTGGAGCGGGAGTTCCCGTTCGGTGTTGTGCGCCAGCTCTTCGAGCCGGTGCTCGACGACGCGGCATTCGCCGGCGCGGCGGAAGCCGCCCGGCCGGTCTTCGCCGCGCCGGGCGACCCCACGGCCGACGGCGGCGACTCGACCTTTGCGACGCTTCACGGCCTCTACTGGCTCGCGCTCAACCTCGCCGAGAGCAGGTCGCTTCTCATCTCGGTCGACGACCTCCACTGGGTGGACCGGCCCTCGCTGCGCTTCCTCGCGTACGCGCTCCGGCGCGCCGAGGGCATGCCGATCCTCTTCGCCGCCGGGCTTCGCTCGGCGGAGCCCGGTACGGACCCGGGCCTGCTCGCCGAGCTCGTGCACGACCCCGCGACGGTGCAGGTCCACCCCGGCCCGCTCAGCATGGCCGGCATCGAGGCGCTCGTCGTCACGGTGCTCGGATCGACGCCCGCGCCCGACTTCTGCGATGCCTGCTTCCAGGCAACGGGGGGCAACCCGCTTCTCCTGCGCCAGCTCCTGACCGCGCTCGCGGCCGAGGGCGTCCAACCCGAGAGGGCTCAGGCCCAGGTCGTACGCGAGATCGGGCCACGCGCCGTCTCGCGCACCGTCGTCCTGCGTCTCGCTCGCCTGTCGGATGAGGCGCGCGCCGTGGCGCAGTCGGTGGCGGTCCTGGGTGAGGACGCTGCCCTGCACGCGGTCGCCGCCCTCGCCGAGCTCGACGAGACCGTGGTGGCGCGAGCCACCGGCGAGCTCGCCACCGCCGAGATCCTGCGCCATGGCTCGCCGCTCGGATTCGTGCATCCGCTCGTTCGCGACGCGGTTTACCGCGAGCTGTCACCCGGAGACCGCGAGCTGCAGCACGCACGTGCTGCGACCATGCTCAGGGACACGGGCGCACCCCCCGAGCAGGTGGCCGCTCACCTCCTCATGACCGCGCCGCGCGGCGAGGAGTGGGTCGCGGACCAGCTGGTGGAGGCAGGCCGCGCCGCCTTCAGGCGCGGCGCCTCGGACAGCGCGCCCATCTACCTGCGGCGCGCGCTGCGGGAGCCCGCTCCGGCGGCGCGCACGCCCCAGCTCCTGCTCGAGCTCGGCATCGCCGAGATCATGACCGACGGCCCCGCCGCCATCGAGCATCTGCGGATGGCCCACGAGGGCCTGAGCGACCCGATCGCCAAGGCGATCACCGCCGGCGCGCTCGGCCGCAGCCTGATGTTCACGAACCAGCCCGAGGCGGCGGCGGAGCTGGCGCGGCGTGCGGCGGCGAAGGTCCCGCCCGGCGCGGACGATCTCCGCGACGGGCTGGTGGCGTTCGAGCTCTCGACCCGCTACTTCATGGACGACTGGGATCGAACGGGCTTCGAGCAGCTCGACCAGTACCGGAAGCCGGTCCCCCCGGACGCCTCGGTCGGGCAGAAGATGCTGGCGGCGGTCGCGGCGGCCCACTGGAGCTGGAGCGGCGCGAGCGCGGACGAGGTCGCCGAGATCGCACTGGCCGCACTGGCCGGCGGCGACCTCATGCGGGCCGACAACGCGCTTCTCTCGATCGCCGCCATTCGCCCGCTCGTGGTGGCCGACCGTGACGAGGCGGTCGCCGCGTGGGACCTCTCGCTCGCCGAGGCGCACCGCCGCGGCTCCGTGTACGAGCTCGCGGGCCTCCACCTCTGGCACGGCTTCACGCAGTACTGGCGCGGCGAGCTCTCGGACGCCGAGGCGACGCTGCGCATGGCGGCCGACGAGCTTCAGGCGTGGGGGTTCGGCAAGACCGCGGACTGGTACTCCGGCGCCTTCCTCGCGGCGACCCTGATCTCGCGCGGGGACGTCGCAGGGGCGCGAGCCGCGCTGGAGCGCCCCGGCGCGCCCGGCGACAGCAGGTCGGACGGGGCGCGGTGCTGGCGCCACTCCGAGGTCGCCCTGCTGCTGGCCGAGGGCCGCTTCGAAGAGGCGATCGCGAAGGCGGACGCGTGCGGACACGACTGGCCCGACTATCCGAACCCGGCCGACTCGCCGTGGCGGACCTTCAAGTCGTTTGCCCTGCACAAGCTCGGCCGGGACGAGGAAGCCGAGGCCGTCGCGCTCGAGGAGCTCGAGCTCGCACGCGCCTGGGGCTCGCCCGGAACGGTCGGGCGCGTGCTGCGAACGCTGGGCCGCACGCGCGGCGAGAAGGGGATCGCCGACATCGAGGAGGCGATCGGGGTCCTCGAGGGGAGCCCCGCGCGGCTCGAGCACGCACGCGCGGTCGCCGCCCTCGGCACGGCGCTGCGCCGCTTTGGTCGCCCGACCGACGCGCGCGAGCCCCTGCGGCGCGCGCTCGACCTGGCCAGCCAGTGCGACGCCACGCTGCTGGTCGAGGAGATCCGGGCAGAGCTCCAGGTCGTGGGCATCCGGCCGCGCACGGACGCCGCCACCGGAATCGACTCCCTCACCCCCAGCGAGCGCCGCGTCGTCGATCTCGCGCTCACCGGCGGCACGAACCGCGCAATCGCCCAGGAGCTGTACGTGACGCCGAAGACCGTCGAGGTCCACCTCTCGAACGCGTACCGCAAGCTGGGGATCCGCGGCCGGCGCGAGCTGGCGCAGGCGATCGCCGCCTGAAGCCCGCACCCCTAGACGACCCCTAGGGGAAAACATTGGGGTGGCGGTTTAGGGGTTTCCTCGATGTGCGGGGCCTTCCGTGGCCTGATGCTGCGGGATATGCAAACCACCACCGCACCTCGCTCGCTCATCACCCCGGACGACTCGCGCTACGACGAGGCCCGCTCCGCCTTCAACCTCGCCGTCGACCAGCGCCCGGCCGGCGTCGTCCTGGCCGAGAGCGTCAAGGACGTCGTGGAGGCCGTCCGCTACGCCACCGCCAACGGCCTCCGCGTGGCCCCCCAGACGACCGGCCACAACGCGGGTGCCTACGCGACGCTCGAGGACACGCTTCTCGTCAAGACGACCGCGATGAAGGGCGTCGAGGTGGACGTCGAGGCGCGCTCTGCCCGCGCGCTGGCCGGGTCGCGGTGGATGGACGTCGCGGCCGCACTCGACGGCACCGGGCTCGTTGCCCTGCACGGCTCCTCACCCGACGTCGGCGTGGTCGGCTACTCGCTCGGCGGCGGCGTGGGCTGGCTGGCGCGCAAGCACGGCCTCCAGGCGAACAGCGTGATCGCGGTCGAGCTGGTGAACGCGGACGGCGAGCTGGTGCGGGCCGACGCCCACGAGAACCCCGACCTCTTCTGGGCGCTCCGCGGCGGCGGCGGCAACTTCGGCGTCGTCACGGCGATCGAGTTCAAGCTCTACCCGGTCGAGGAGCTCTACGCCGGCTGGCTGATCTTCCCCTGGGAGCGCTCGGCCGAGGTCCTGAAGACCTGGAACGCGCTCCTCCCCACCTTCCCGGACGAGATCACCTCGGTCGGCCGGATCCTGCAGCTGCCCCCGCTGCCCGAGATCCCCGAGCCGCTGCGCGGCGCGCAGATCGTCGTGATCGAGGCGGCCTTCCTCGGCTCCGCCGAGGACGGGGCCGAGCTCCTGCGCCCCCTGCGGGAGCTCGGCCCCGTTGGCGACACCTTCGGAACGGTCCCCGCGGCGGCGCTCGGCGAGCTCCACCAGGACCCGCGCGAGCCCGTGCCGGCGCTCAGCTCGAGCGCCCTCCTCGGCGACCTCGACGACGCCGCGATCGAGGCGCTCGTCGAGATCGCCGGCCCCGGGTCGGGCTCGCCCTTCCTGTCGGTGGAGCTTCGCCAGCTGGGCGGGGCCCTCGGCCGCCCGGCCCCGGGCGCCGGCGCGCTCGCGCAGCTGAACGGCTCGTTCGCGATGTTCGCCGTGGGAATCCCGATGGACCCGGACGTTGCGGCCGCGCTGCACAACACCGGCGACCGGCTCGTTGCGGCACTGGCCGCGCACGACCGGGGCCGCTACCTGAACTTCACCGAGCGCCCCACGGACACCCGTGCGGCGTTCACGGAGGCCGCGTACGCGCGCCTCCAGGAGGCGAAGGCCAAGTGGGACGCCGACGGCGTCTTCAGCGCAAATCACCCGATCACAGAAGGGACGGACCGATGAGGCGTCCGCGCACCGTCACAGCCCTGCTCACCGCGACCTTCGCGCTCGCCGCCGCCGGCACCGCCGCCGCGGACTCGATCGTCTACATCAAGGGCCACAACGTCTGGATCGCGAACCCGGACGGGACGGGTGCCCGCGCCGTCACGACCGACGGCGAGGAGGATTGGCCGTACCGGTCGCCGTCGATGGCCGACAACGGGCTGATCTCCGCCGGCCACGGCACCGACATCGTCCAGCTCGACCAGCAGGGCAACGAGCTGGCCGAGTTCCCCCCGAAGATCCCCGAGAACTCCGCCAGCTTCGGCGGCCTGCCGCCGCAGGACATCGCGGTCACGCCGGACGGCTCCAAGGTCGCGTACACGATCTACGGCTACTCCTGCCTGCCCGGCGCCTCCTGCGGCACCCGCCAGGTGACCGGGTACATGTCCGCGAACGGCAAGCAGGACTACGGCTACGAGTTCAGCCTGACGTCGCCCGAGTGGATCTCGAACAACGCGATCATCGGCTTCGGCGGCTTCGGCAAGAACGTCATGTTCGACGCCCCGAACTCGGGCGACTACGACGCGAAGACGTGGTTCAACGACTACGCCGACCGCGACATCTCGGATGGCGAGCTCTCGCGCCAGCGCGACCGCCTGGCCGTCCTGCGCGACTACGGGCCCGACTACCACCTGATGATCTACAAGGTGAACGGCCTGACGGCCGAGCCCGAGCTGGCGTGCAACACCGGCGCCGAGGAGACGCTGAACGACCCGAGCTGGTCGCCCGACGGCAAGAGGATCGCCTTCGCGCACAAGGACGGGATCGAGATCCTCGGGCTGCCGAACGTCGTCCCCAACGACTGCCCCGGCGCGCAGAGCGGCAAGGTCGTCCTCCCGGGCGGCAGCGAGCCCGACTGGGGCCCCGCCCAGGTGCAGCCGCGCTACGAGATCTCGGCCGACGTCGTGAAGGGGACCAAGCTCGCCAAGGCGCTCAAGAAGGGCCTGAAGCTCTGGGTCAAGACGAACGTCGCGGGCACGCTGGCCGGCGACATCAAGGTCGGCAAGAAGAAGGTCGGCGCGGGCTCGGCCGACCTCTCGCCCGGCAAGGGCAAGATCAAGTTCAGCTTCACCAAGAAGGCGAAGAAGAAGTACGCCGAGCGCGACTCGTCGCTCAAGGTCTTCGTCGACCTGATGTTCAAGCCCCGGGTCGGCCTGGCGTTCCCCGTGAGCGGGACGCTCGAGGTGAAGCCGTGACGACCCAGATCACGCTCGAGATCCGCCCGGACGGCGACACGTTCGCCGGCCTGGCGACGAGCGCCACCGACCGCCGGGAGTTCCACGGCTGGCTCGGCCTGATGGGCGCGCTCGAGGCGCTCTCCCCCGCGATATCCCCCGATTCCAAGGACAAGGAGCAGAACTCCCGATGAAGCAGCTTGCGGCGCTGGCCGCTCTGAGCACGCTCGCACTCGCCGCACCCGCGGACGCCGCGAAGCCCAACCTGAAGGCGACCGACGTGTCGGCGCCGCCCAAGACCGTGGCCGAGTACAGCGAGTTCAAGGTCCGGGACACGGTCAAGAACGTCGCGAAGAAGAAGCGCGCAGGCGCCAGCACGGTGCGCTACTACCTCAGCACGGACGCCGGCCGCAGCCTGCGCGAGCGCGAGCAGAGCAAGACGAACCCGCGCACGGCCGTCTCGGACATCCTGCTCGAGGGAGGCCGCGGCGTGCCGGCGCTCGACCCGGGCGAGAAGTCGGCGACCAAGAAGAAGAAGCCGGTCAAGGTGCGCGTCCCGCTCGGCACGCTCGCCCGCGAATACTTCCTCCTCGCCTGCGCGGACGACCGCGGTGACGTGAAGGAGTCGAAGGAGGCCGACAACTGCGTGGTCTCGAAGAAGGTGGCGGTCACGCCCCTCCCGGGCCCGCTTCAGACGGTGACCTTCAACGACTGGCTGCTCGACGAGCCGGACGCCGAGGAGGCCGAGAACCTCGCCATCTACAAGCCCCTCGCGTGCTCGCCGACTCCCGCCACGGGCGGCGCGCTGACCCTCAAGCGCGCGCTCGCGAACATCGACGCCTTCCTGAAGGCGAAGGCGCCGCAGGGCGTGCAGCAGTTCGCACAGTCGCCCGCGTACGACGACGCCAACAAGGCCGAGACGGCCGCTGCCACGGCCGTCCTGAGCGAGTCACCCGGCGCCGCGCTGGCCGCGCTGACCCGCGCCCACCGGCTCGAGCCGAAGGAGGCATCGCACCTGGTGAACACGGCCACGCTCGCGACCGCGGTCGGAATGCCGCGCGAGGCCCTCGCACTGCTGGATGCCTCGCTGCGACTGGACGACAAGGTGCCCAGCTCCTGGGGCATCAACCGGCAGGCGATCCAGCTGACCAACCGCGCGCACGCGCTCGCGGCGCTCGGGCGCTTCGGCGAGGCGGAGACGGCCTCCGAGGCCGCGGCCGCGATGGAGCCGTCGCTGACCGAGCCGACCGCGACCGGCTCGATCGCCGCGCTGTGCCAGAACAACATGCCCAAGGCCGTCCTGAAGCGCAAGAAGGCGCGCCGGCGGACTCCGCACCCGCCGCGGCCGATCGACGAGAGCGTGGGCGTCGAGCAGCCGCTCCGCAAGCTCCACCTGCCGGGCTTCCCGAGCCAGGCGGAGAGCTTCCAGCAGTACTACGACCTCCAGCAGCAGCGGCTGGCGAGCGACCTGGACGGGCAGATCGAGCGTCAGAACCAGCTCGAGGCGGCCCTGCGCGCGAAGAAGGTGAGCCGGCTCACCGAGCGCCAGGGCAACCGGCTCATGTCGGCGTTCTACGCCGCTTCCGACACGCCCAAGCTCGAGGCCGCCTGGGCGGCAATCGGGAAGCAGGCGGACGAGCTCGAGCGCTACCGCAAGCGATTCTTCTGCCGCGACGCCGACTGCGAGCCCGAGAACCACTACTACACGCAGTTCTCCGAGGAGGCGAGCGACGTCTGCGAGGGCGACCCGCGGACGAACTGCTTCGAGATCGAGCTGAACGCCCGCTGCCGTCCCGCGCTCAAGTCCTACCACCAGGGCTGGCTCACCCGGATGGAGAAGCAGTGGACGATGATGAACGCCTACCACCGCGCGGTCTCGAAGCGGATGTCGGCGGCCGCCGCGAACATCGGCGACCCTCACCGCCACGCCCTCGCGCTCCTCCAGATCGAAATGATGGAGGGGGACCACTACGCGTGGACCATGCAGGAGGGCGGATTCTGGACGCACGACATCGCGGTCCGGGGCGACCATTGCGTCGAGATTCCCGAGGACCCGGCGATCGCCCCCGAGGACGGTGAGGCGGCGGAGGGCGATCCGTGCACCTCGAAGGTCAAGCCGTTCAACGTGGTGCTCCCGCTCGGCCCGAACGCCGCGCTCAAGTTCAGCTGCGAGCAGATCCAGTTCACGGCGAACGGCGAGGGCTGGATCCGCGCCTTCAGCGAGATCTCCTACGACTACCGCGCCGGCAAGCTGACGGTCTTCGCCGGCTCGCAGGCCGAGATCGGGGCGATCGTGAAGGGCGACTTCAAGTCGGGCCTCTACGTGACGGTCACCAACCAGGGGTTCGAGGACGCCGGCTGGCGCGTCGGACCCGGCTACACGGTCGGGGCAGGCCCGGCTGAATACAACCCCAGCGACATGGTCGACATCAGCTTCGTTGGGATCTTCTCCGGAGGTGCACAGTGAAGGTTCGTATCGCCGGCCTGGCGGTGATCGCCGCCCTCGTGCCGATCACGGCGACGGAGGCGGCCGCCAAGGGCAAGCCCAACCTGAAGGTCACCGACGTGGGCGCGCTGCCCGCGGCGGCGACCGAGGGGACGACCCTGAAGCTGAAGGTCGAGACCACGGCCAACAAGGGCGCGAAGCGTGCGGGCGCATCGACGACGCGCTTCTACCTCACCCGTGACGCCAAGGCCAGCATCGCCGAGCGCCGCGCCAGCCGGACGAACCCGCGCTCGGCGCTGACCGACGTGCTGCTGACCGGCGCGCGCGAGGTTCCCGCGCTCGACCCCGGCAAGGCGTCGAAGACCAAGAAGAAGAAGCCGACCAAGCTGACGGTGCCCATCGGCACCCCGGCCGGCGAGTGGGAGCTGCTCGCGTGCTCGGACGACCGCGGCGTCGTCAAGGAGAAGAAGGAGGCCGACAACTGCCTGGCGGCGGCGAGGCTCAAGGTGGCCGCGCTGCCCGGCACGCTGCGCACCGACTCGTTCACCGACTTCCTCGTCGAGGACGAGGAGGAGGTCAAGCAGGAGCTGTCGCTGATGAAGCCGTACCTCTGCCCGCCCGTCGAAGGCGGAGGCAAGGTGCCGAAGCTCGACAAGGCCCTGGCCACCGTCGACGCCTTCCTCACGAAGACCGCGGGCGCCGACGCGATGAAGGCGTTCGAGAAGTCGGCCGACGCGAAGAGCGCGGCCAAGCTCGAGGGCGCCGCGGCGGCCGCCCTGCTCCAGCAGACCCCCGGCGCGGCGCTGGCGGCACTCGTCCGCGCGCACGAGCTGGAGCCGAAGGAGGCCTCGCACCTGATCGGCGCGGCAAGCGTGGCGACCGCCGTGGGGCTCCCCCGCGAGGCGCTCGCGATGCTCGATGCGGCCGAGCGGCTCGACGACAGGACCCCGAGCTCGTGGGGGCTGAACCGCGATGCGC
This sequence comes from Thermoleophilaceae bacterium, assembly GCA_035629775.1. GTDB lineage: Bacteria > Actinomycetota > Thermoleophilia > Solirubrobacterales > Thermoleophilaceae > DASPHG01. The sequence continues at coordinate 62,240 of DASPHG010000051.1, forward strand.
TCGCCCTCGCGAACCGCGGTCACGCGCTGACCGCCCTGGGCAAGTACGCCGACGCCGAGAAGGCGCTGATCGCGGCGCGCGCGCTCGAGCCGGCGCTCAAAGAGGCCTCGCAGACCGCGTCGATGGCGGCCCTCTGCCAGGACAAGCTCCAGCCGGCGATCCTCTTCCGCAAGGCCGGCAAGGACCGCACCTGGCCCCCGCCGCGGCCGGAGGAGGACGACAGCCTGGGCAAGTCGAGCGGGCTGCGCGAGCTGTTCCTGCCCGCGACGCCGAAGCAGGGGCCGGCCCTGCACCCGTTCTACGTCCAGCAGCAGGGGCCCGACCACTTCGCCGACATCACGGCGCGCCAGCAGAAGGAGCAGCAGCTCCGGACGAAGTGGGAGAACAAGGACCTCAACCCGCTCACGCGCAGGCAGGGCAACCGGCTGCTCGTGGCGTCGTACCGGGCCAGCCAGTCGCCGAAGATCAAGGCAATGCAGAAGGCGTACTTCGACCAGGTCAACGTGGTCCACAAGATCCACGAGGACTTCTGGTGCGGCGATCAGGGCTGCACCGAGGCCACGACCGAGGTGACCAAGTACCGCAACCAGGCAACCGCCATCTGCGAGGCCTCGAACGAGGACTGGGACAGCTGTTTCGACCGCGAGTTCGGCGACCGCTGCCGGCCCGCAACGAAGCTGCGCCACCAGGAGTGGCTGGACGAAATCCAGGAGGCTTACGACCTCGCGGACGCCCACCAGCGCGCGCTGTCGAAGCGGATCTCCGCGATCGCGTCGCACGCGAAGGACCCGGATCTCCACCAGCTCATCCTGATCGGGATCCAGGACCACGAGGACGGCACGTTCTTCCTGGTCCAGCAGCCCGCGATGTTCTGGACGAACAACCTGCGGATCGACGAGGAGCACTGCGTCGAGACGCCCGATCCGCCCGCCCCCGGGACGCCGGACTCGCCGGCGCCCGGCTCGAGCGGGCCCTGCCCCGACGCGCTCAAGTCGACCAACGCCGTGCTCGACCTGGAGATCGTCCAGCTCAAGTTCAACTGCGAGCAGGTGCAGCTCACGGCGAACGGCGAGGGCTGGATCCGCGGCTTCGCCGAGGTCAGCTACGACTACCGGGCCGGGAAGATCTCCGTGTTCGCGGGCTCACAGGCCGAGATCGGCGCCGGGCCGCTGAAGGCGGACTTCAAGTCCGGGCTCTACATGACGGTGAGCAACCAGGGGCTCGAGGACGCCGGCTGGCGCGTCGGCCCCGGCTACACCGTCGGAGCCGGCCCGGTCGAGTACAACCCGAGCGACATGGTCGACATCAGCTTCGTCGGCATCTTCTCGGGCCCGAGTGCGGGATAGGAGCCAGCGCGAAGAGGCGGCGAAGCCGCCGGTCACGGCGGCCGGACGTCGCCATCGATTACGAGACGCGGGCATGGATGCCCGCGGAGCTATCCTCCCGCGCCGCATGTTCTCCAAGGTGCTCGTCGCGAACCGCGGCGAGATAGCGATCCGGGTGATGCGGACGCTCGAGGAGATGGGGATCGCGTCGGTCGCCGTCTACTCCGAGCCGGACCGCGACGCGCCGCACGCGCGGCGTGCCGACGAGGCCTACCTGCTCGGCCCGGGGCCGGCCACCGAGAGCTACCTCGTGGTCGAGAAGATCCTCGAGGTTGCGAAGGAGTCGGGCGCCGAGGCGGTCCACCCCGGCTACGGCTTCCTCGCCGAGAACGCCGCCTTCGCGCGCGCCTGCGACGAGGCGGGGATCGTCTTCATCGGCCCACCCGCCGATGCGATCGACGCGATGGGCTCGAAGACGAAGGCGCGCGAGCTGATGAAGAAAGCGGGCGTCCCGATCGTGCCGGGCACGACGGACCCGGTCAAGAACGTCGCCGCCGCGAAGAAGATCATCGACAAGGAGATCGGCTACCCGATCGCCGTGAAGGCGGCAGGCGGCGGAGGCGGCAAGGGGTTCCGCGTCGCCGAGTCGGAGGACCAGCTCGAGAAGGCGTTCGAGGGCGCGGCGCGCGAGGGCGAGAAGTTCTTCTCGGACGCGACCGTCTACATCGAGCGCTACCTGCCCGACCCGCGCCACGTCGAGGTTCAGGTGCTGGCGGACTCGAAGGGCAACGTCGTCCACCTCTTCGAGCGCGACTGCTCGGTCCAGCGGCGCCACCAGAAGCTGATCGAGGAGAGCCCCGCGCCGGCCGTCGACCCCGAGCTGCGCGAGCGCATCGGCACGATCGGCACCGAGGCCGCGAAGGCGGTCGGATACCGCTCGGCGGGCACGATCGAGGGCCTCCTCCAGGACGGCGAGTACTTCTTCCTCGAGATGAACACCCGCGTGCAGGTCGAGCACTGCGTGACCGAGATGGTCACCGGCATCGACATCGTGCGCGAGCAGGTCCGAGTTGCCGCGGGCGAGAAACTCTCGATCTCGCAAGAGGACGTGCGTCTGTCCGGGCACGCGATCGAGTGCCGGATCAACGCCGAGGCCGCCCACAAGAACTTCGCCCCCGCGCCCGGGCCCATCGAGAGCTACATCGAGCCCTCGGGCCCTGGCGTGCGCGTCGATTCCGGCCTCGAGGCCGGCTCCGAGGTGACCCCGCTCTACGACCCGATGGTCGCCAAGCTGATCACCTGGGACGTCGATCGCGAGAAGGCGACGGCGCGGATGCTGCGGGCGCTCGACGAGTACCGGATCGAGCCGCTGACCACCCTGATCGGCTTCCACAAGGCGATCCTCGCCACCGAGCAGTGGCAGAAGGCCGAGACCTGCCGCGACCTCGTCGGCGACAAGGACTGGCTGAAGTCGCTCGCGCCGCCGAAGCCGGCCGAGCCGTCCGGCGAGGACGAGGCCGAGGAGCTGACCGAGCGCACCTACCAGGTCGAGGTCGACGGCCGCCTGCACTCGGTCAAGGTGATCGGCGCGGCGCCGGTCAACGGCGCGGTCGCCCAGGCGGCCGGTGCCAAGCGGCCGCCGAAGCGCGAGCGATCGCGTTCGGGCGGCGGCGGTGGCGGCGGCAACGGGCTCGCCTCACCGCTCCAGGGAACCGTGCTGAAGGTCGCGGTGGCGAAGGATGCGGAGGTCGCCGAGGGTGATCTGATCTGCGTGATCGAGGCGATGAAGATGGAGAACGAGATCACCGCCCACAAGGCGGGCAAGGTCACCGAGCTGTCGGTCAGCGAGGGCGCTTCGGTGGCGAGCGGCGACCCGATCTGCACGATCGAGTAGCTCGTGGCGGCCTCGGCCACCGACCGGCTCCCCTGGCGCGGCGGCTCCGAGCGCCCCGCGCTTCCACTTCCTC
>DASPHG010000052.1:0-24823 GCA_035629775.1 Thermoleophilaceae bacterium
CGAGCGCTACTTCGAGGGCACCCCGTCTGCGGTCGGCGGCGTCGGCCTCGGCGAGCTCGCCCACGAGGCGCTCGAGCGTCACGCCCGCGCCTATCCCGAGCGCCATCACCGCAGCCTCCCCGAGCACGTCGAGGACTCCCTGCTACCCGCCGCGCACGCGTCGCTGCTGCCCCAGGGCGGCGTCTATGCCTGGCGCCGCGACGGCGAGCGCCACGCCTGGGATCCGCAGACGATCGCCGCCCTGCAGCTCGCGGTCGGGAAGAACGGGAACGGATCCGGCCCGCCGACCAGCGACCCCGAGCGCTACGAGGACTTCCGGCAGCGGGTCGACGTCGAGAACGGCGCACTCGCTTACCTGCGCGGCCTGCTCGAGCTGCGCCCGGCCGGCGATCCAATCCCGATCGACGAGGTCGAGTCGCTGGCCGAGATCCTGAAGCGCTTCACCACCGGCGGCATGAGCCTTGGCGCGCTCGGTCCCGAGGCGCACGAAACGCTCGCCGTGGCGATGAACCGGATCGGCGGGATGTCGAATTCGGGCGAGGGCGGCGAGGACATCCGCCGCTACACGCCCGACCCCAACGGCGACGAGCGCCGCTCGCGGATCAAGCAGGTCGCCTCCGGCCGCTTCGGAGTCACCGTCCACTACCTCTCGTCGGCCGACCAGATCCAGATCAAGATCTCGCAGGGCGCGAAGCCGGGCGAGGGCGGGCAGCCGCCGGGCCACAAGGTCGACCCGTACATCGCCCAGCTGCGCTTCGCGACTCCGGGCGTCGGCCTGATCTCGCCCCCTCCCCACCACGACATCTACTCGATCGAGGACCTGAAGCAGCTGATCTACGACCTGCGGACGGCCAACCCGACCGGCAGCGTCTCGGTGAAGCTCGTGTCCGAGGTCGGCGTGGGCACGGTCGCGGCGGGCGTGGCCAAGGCGAACTCGGACCACGTCGTGATCGCGGGCCACGACGGCGGCACCGGTGCCTCGCCGGTCAGCTCGATCCAGTCTGCGGGCGTGCCGTGGGAGATCGGCCTCGCCGAGACCCAGCAGACGCTCGTGCTGAACAAGCTGCGCGACCGCATCATCGTGCAGACCGACGGCCAGATGAAGACCGGGCGCGACGTCGTGATCGCCGCGCTGCTGGGCGCCGAGGAGATGGGCTTCGCCACCGCTCCCCTGATCACGCTGGGCTGCATCATGATGCGCGCCTGCCACCTGAACACGTGCCCGGTGGGGATCGCGACGCAGGACCCCGATCTGATCAAGAAGTTCAAGGGCGAGCCCGAGAACGTCGTCAACTTCTTCTTCTTCGTGGCGGAGGAGGTGCGCCAGCACATGGCGCACATGGGCTTCCGAACGTTCGAGGAGATGATCGGCCGCACCGACATGCTCGAGGCGCAGGCCGCGATCGCGCACTGGAAGGCGCGCGGGGTGGACCTGACGCACCTGCTCGCGCAACCCGACTGCCCGCCCGAGTGGCCGCGGCGCCGCGTGCGCCCCCAGGACCCGGTCCTCGACGACCACCTGGACCACGAGATCATCCGGCAGGCGCAGCCGGCGCTCGAGCGCGGCGAGCGGGTCCACGTCGACATCGAGTGCCAGAACAAGCACCGGGCGATCGGCGGCATCCTGTCCGGCGAGATCGCGCGCCGGTACGGCGAGGCGGGGCTGCCCGAGGACACGATCGAGGTGACGCTCCGCGGGTCGGCCGGCCAGAGCTTCGGCGCGTGGCTGGCGGCGGGCGTCACGCTGACGCTCTCGGGCGACGCGAACGACTACACCGGGAAGGGCATGTCCGGCGGCGTCATGGCCGTGCGCCCGCCCGAGGGAGCGGCGTTCGTCGCCGAGGAGAGCGTGATCATCGGCAACACCGTCCTCTACGGCGCCACCAGCGGAAAGGCGTTCTTCCGCGGGCTCGCCGGCGAGCGCTTCTGCGTCCGCAACTCGGGCGTCCACGCCGTCGTCGAGGGCGTCGGCGATCACGGCTGCGAGTACATGACCGGCGGCCGCGTTGTCGTGCTCGGCGCGACGGGCCGCAACTTTGCGGCGGGGATGTCGGGCGGGCTCGCCTACGTCCTCGACGAGGAGGGGACCTTCCCGGCGCGCTGCAACCCGGAGCTCGTCGACCTCGAGGATCCGAGCGACGCCGACTTCGAGGAGATCCGCGCACTCGTGATGGAGCACGCGGCGCGCACCGCCTCGCCGGTGGCCGAGCGGGCGCTGGCCGAGTGGGACGCGCTCCGCGGCTCGTGGATCAAGGTCTTCCCGCGCGACTACAAGCGCGTCCTCCGGGAGGCGGCCGAGCGCGCCGCGCTGGCGCAGGATGGCGCGCTGGCGGCGGCCGTCGCCGGCGGCATCGAGGAGCAGGCGATCCCGGCCCAGGGCTAGGGGGCGAGGCGTATGGGCGAGCTGGGCGGCTTCATGAAGATCCACCGCGTGAACGGGCGCAAGCGCCCGATTCCCGAGCGCGTGCGCGACTTCGAGGAGTACGTGTTCCCGGCCGACGAGCCCGTCCTGCGCGAGCAGGGCGCGCGCTGCATGGACTGCGGCATCCCGTTCTGCCACAACGGCTGCCCGCTGGGGAACCTGATTCCCGACTGGAACGACCTCGTCTACCGCGAGCGCTGGCCGGAGGCGATCCGCGCCCTCCACGCCACGAACAACTTCCCCGAGTTCACCGGCCGCATCTGTCCCGCCCCATGCGAGGCAGCATGCGTGCTCGACATCAACGACGACCCGGTCACCATCAAGCAGATCGAGCAGTCGATCATCGACCGCGCGTGGGAGGAGGGCTGGGTCAAGCCGCAGCCGCCGGCCACGCGCAGCGACAAGACCGTCGCCGTGGTCGGCTCCGGGCCCGCCGGGATGGCGGCGGCGCAGGAGCTCAACCGCTTCGGCCACACGGTCACGCTGTTCGAGCGCAACACGCACGCCGGCGGGCTGCTCCGGTTCGGCGTTCCTGACTTCAAGCTCGAGAAGTGGATCGTCCAGCGGCGCGTCGACCAGATGATCGAGGAGGGCGTCGACGTCCGCTGCGGCGTCGACGTCGGCGCGGACGTGACCGGCGACCAGCTGCGCGAGCAGTTCGACGCGGTCGTGCTCGCGATCGGCTCGACGATCCCGCGCGACCTGCCGGTGCCGGGACGCGAGTTCGACGGCGTCCACTTCGCGATGGAGTACCTCGAGCTGCGCAACCGCTGGGTCGGCGGCGAGTACCGCGAGGGCACCCCGATCACGGCCGCCGACAAGCACGTCGTCATCATCGGCGGCGGCGACACCGGCGCAGACTGCCTGGGGAACTCGCACCGCGAGGGGCCGAAGTCGGTGACACAGCTCGAGCTCCTGCCGCAGCCGCCCGACACGCGCCCGGAGGACCTGACCCCGTGGCCGCAGTGGCCGCTGATCATGCGCACATCAGGCGCGCACGAGGAGGGCGGCGATCGCGAGTTCAGCGTGATGACGACGCATTTCGAGGGCGAGGACGGGCGCGTCAAGCGCCTGCACGGCCACCACGTGGACGCGCCCCCGTCGTTCGAGAAGATCGACGGCTCCGAGTTCTCGATCGACTGCGACCTGGCGCTGCTGGCGATGGGCTTCCTGCACCCTCAACACGAAGGGGTCGTGGAGCAGCTCGGCGTGCAGTTCGACGGGCGGGGCAACGTGGACGCCCCCGAGCCCGACTACATGAGCTCGGTGCCCGGAGTATTCGCCGCCGGTGACGCGCGACGCGGCCAGTCGCTGATCGTGTGGGGGATCAACGAGGGCCGCCAATGCGCCCGGGCGGTCGACCGCTGGCTCCACGGGATCGGGCAGGAGGCCGAGGGCGCGGACCTGGTGGACCTTCTCGCGGCGGCGAACCGCTGACCGGCTCCTACTCGTACCTCCACGTACTGAGCGACGAGGACGTCGCGATCGTCCGGATCGACCGGCCGCCGGCGAACGCGATGGACCTCGCTCTGCTCGAGGAGGGCGGGCGGCTCGCGGAGGAGCTGGCCGCGGACCCGCCCACGGCCGTCGTGCTGACAGGGCGCGAGGGGTTCTTCTCGGCGGGCGCCGACCTGAAACTCGCCCCGACGCTCGACGCCGCCGGCCAGCGCGCGATGGTGGAGGGGATCAATCGGATCTTCGCGGGCTGGTACGCCTTCCCGCGCCCGGTCGTGGCGGCGGTCAACGGGCACGCGATCGCGGGCGGGTTGATCCTCGCGCTGTGTGCCGACTACCGGGTGGGCTCCGTCGAGGGCAAGTACGGGGTCACCGAGCTGAAGGCCGGACTCCCGTATCCGGCGGTCGCGATGGCGGTGGTGCGCGCCGAGCTGCACGCTCCCGCCGCTCGGCGGCTCGTGCTCGGCGCCGATCTCGTCAGCGCCCAGATCGCCCTCGAGGCGGGTGCGTTCGACGAGGTCGCCGAGCCGGACGACGTGCTCCACCGGGCGACGGAGGTGGCGCGCGGGCTGGCGGCGCTTCCCGCCGAGGCCTACGCGAAGGTGAAGGCGCAGCTGCGCGGACCGATCCTCGAGGCGGCGCTGGCGCAGCCCGATCCGCTGCTCGAGGGATGGGCGGGGGCGGAGACCGCCGATGCGGCGGCGAGCATCCTGCGGCCGTGAGCGTCCAGCTCGTACGTCGTGCCTCGGCCCTCATCAGCGGTGACGGCGAGGTCTCGGACGCGGAGCTCGCCGAGATCTTCACGCCGGACGTCGTGCTCGACCTGAGCGTCCGGATCTTCAATCCGAAGGTGTACACGGGCTACGAGGGGCTCCGCGAGTTCTACGCCGAGAGCCGGGAGATCTGGGAGAGCGTCGACCTCACCATTCGCGAGGTCATCGAGGAGGGGGAGCGCTACGCCGTGCTCGCCGACGCCCGCTCGCGCGCGCGGGGCAGCGGCATCGAGGTGGCGGCCGGGGTCACCGGCGTCTACACGGCCTCGGGCGACCGCCTCAGCCAATACCGGCTGCTCCACCCGACCGAGGCCGACCGCGACCTGGCGCTGGCCGAGATTCGCGCTCAGTCGTCCGGGATGTAGGTGATTTCGAGACCACGAGATCGAGGTGGTCCACGAGCGCCCGCATGTGGCTAGCGTAGGCACGTGACCGCGCGGGTGACACGCAGGTCGTTGATCGGCGGTGCCGCGGCTGCCGGCGTGGCCGCGGCAACTCCCCACTCGGCCGCGGCGAGGAAGCGGCGCCCGCGGCGCAAGAACGCGACGGTCGCGGTCGTCGGTGCCGGCTTTGCCGGGCTCACCGCCGCGCGGGAGCTCGTGCGCGCAGGCGTGAAGGACGTAGTGGTCCTCGAGGCGCGCAACCGCGTCGGCGGGCGCACATGGACACGGCGGCTCGGCGGCGTGGACTACGACGTAGGTGGCCAGTGGCTGAAGACCGAGCCGTCGCAGTTCGGGTGGGCGCAGGAGCGGATCACGAAGCTCGCCGCCGACGTGGGCGTCGACACCTTCAAGACCTACAACGAGGGCCAGAACGTCTATTGGGCCGACGGCCAGCTCCGCCGCTACGACTCGAGCGGGCCGCTGGGCCCGATCCCGCCGGACCCGACCGGTGTCCCGGACGCCGCGAAAGCGCTGCTCCAGATCAACGAGATGGCGAGCCAGGTGCCGCTCGAGACCCCGTGGACGGCGCCGCGGGCTGCCGAGTGGGACGGCCAGACGTTCGAGACCTGGAAGCAGGAGAACGCCGTGACCCCGAACGGCAGGGCCCTGCTCGACCTCGCGATCGAGGCCGTCTGGTCGGCGCAGGCGCGCGACGTCTCGCTCCTGCACGTCCTCTGGTACACGCACAACGGCGACACGATCGACAACCTCGTCAACACCGAGGGCGGGGCGCAGGACAGCCGCTTCGTCGGCGGTGCGTCAGCGGTCTCGCGCCGCCTCGCGCGGCGCCTCGGCAGGCGAGTGGTCCTGCGGTCGCCCGTGCGCCGGATCGTCCTGAAGGGGAACAAGGTGCGCGTCGAGTCCGACCGCGTAACGGTCGTGGCGGATCATGTGGTCATCGCCGTCCCGCCCGCCATCGCGGCGCGGATCGAGCACCGCCCCGCACTTCCGGCCCTGCGGGCACAGCTCGAGCAGCGGGTGCCCATGGGCAACGTGATCAAGTGCCAGGCGCGCTACCCGAAGGCCTTCTGGCGCGAGGACGGCCTCACCGGCCAGGCCACGAGCCTCGAGGGGCCGGTGAAGATCACCTTCGACAACTCGCCGCCGAGCGGGACACCCGGCGTGATGCTGGGGTTCATCGAGGGGACCGAGGGCCGGGTCTGGGGTGAGCGCCCGGCGGCGAAGCGCAAGCAGGCCGTGCTCGACTCGTTCGCGCGCTACTTCGGGGACGCCGCGCTCGAGCCGGAGTTCTACGTGGAGAAGAGCTGGGCAGCGGACCCCTGGGCGGGCGGGTGCTACACGGGCTACACGCCGCCCGGCGTCCTGCTCGACTACGGGACTGCCCTGCGCGAGCCGGTCGGCCGCATCCACTGGGCGGGCACGGAGACGGCGACCCGCTGGTCCGGCTACATCGACGGTGCGGTCCAGTCGGGCGAGCGCGTCGCCACCGAGCTGCTGGAAGCGCTGGCTAGGGACCCAGCTCGGTGAGCTCGGTCCAGGTGCCGCGGTCGAAGAACGGGAAGGGCTCCGGGATCCCGCCGGCGCCCTCGGACCCGGTCGAGTACGTGGGCCGGTCGGTCTTCCAGGCCTCCGGGTCCTTCGACCCGAACTCCTCGTCGAGCATCACCATTGCGTCGGCGGCGGCCCGGCGGTAGCCGCCCCGGCCGAGCGTGCGCAGGCCGAAGGCCTCGAGGGTCGAGCACTCCTGGAGATGCGATCCGCCGGCGCCATGGCCCAGGCGCCCGACCCCCTCGGGGTAGCGCGCCGTGGCGACCTCGCGCGCAGCGGCGCAGAACGCGTCCCACGCCGCGACGCCCGGCGGCACCTTGCCCGCGGAGTCGGTCGTCGCGTAGTCGCCGTTCCAGGCTCGGATCGCGTCGAACACGACCTTCGCGTCGCCCTTCGCGCCCTTCGCCGCGCGGCGCAGCTTGCGCCCGGCCAGCACGCGCTGCTGGGCGTGCGTGCCGCTGATGCGGTCGATCTCCGTCAGGGCTTCGAAGCTGGGCTTGCGGACGAACCGCTTCACGACGCGCGCCAGGTACTTGCCGCGATGGAAGCCGCCGATCGTGCGCTCCTTCGCGGGTCCGTCGCCGTTCGTCGACCCGAATGAGGGCGGGTTGTTCCAGTTGGCCAGCCAGCCCTGCTCGGGGTTGATCACCTGCGGCCGCTGGCGCGGCTTCAGGAGGCCGGCCCATTCGGCGCCGCCCGTCCCGGGGAAGGGCAGCCGCTCGTCCCAGCGCTTCGAGCGCAGCGGGAGGAGCCCCGGGTTCCAGAAGCCGATGTTGCCCAGGTCGTCGGCCGCCATCAGGTTCTCGTTCCAGGTGAGTTGGTCGGCGGCGACGTCCACCTCCTGGATCGAGCCGGCGCGGTTGATCCTGTCGAGGCCGACGATCGTCCCGACCTCGCGGCCCCAGATCGCGTAGCGGCGGGCGTACGCGATCCCCTCGCCCGCGATGACCTCCTGGACCGGCCCGTGGAGGGTCCGGCAGATCCGCTCTACGTGTGTGCCGCTGCTCGTGTCGGGCAGCTCGAGGTCCAGGAGCGCGAGGAAGTCGGTCGGGGGCGGCCGGTAGCTGAACTCCTCGTCGCGGCACTGCATCGTCCGCGTCTCACCGCGGAAGCGATAGCCCTCGTCGCCGACGAGCTGCTCGGCGTACAGGTCGTCCTCGTCGCCCAGCCCGCTCGTGACGCCCCAGGCGACGTCCTCGTTGTGGCCGATGCCCATGACCGGCACGCCGGCGGCGGTGACGCCGCGGACGTCAAGCGTGGGGGAGTGGAGCTCCAGCTCGACGAGGCGCTCCGGGATGTTGAACCCGAGCTGCGGGCCGGTCAGGAGCCAGGCTCGCTTGCCCTTCCGGATCGCCCACATCTTCGAGCCGCCGAGGTCGGGCACGAAGCGGTCCGCCAGGCCGGAGCCGGCCGCCTCGGCCTCCTCGCTCGGCAAAGGAAGGCCGCGCGCGTACTTCGCCGACCGCTTGAACGCGCGCCGCTCCTGCTTGCGCGTCCGGCCCGGGCGCGACGGGAAGAGCCCCTCGGAGCGCGGGACCGTCCCCCACTGGCCCGGCGTGCGCAGCGGGAACACCCTGTCGAACGCCTTCGCGCCGACGGCCTGGAACCCCTCGAGGTTCGCCAACTCCTCGCCGTCGTCGCTCGGCGTGGTCCGGGCCAGGAAGACGCCGATTGCCGCCATCTCGTGGACCTGGAGCGGCTCCGGGGCCGCCCCGAGCGCCGCGAACTCGGCGGGCAGCTTGCTGGGGTCGGTCGTCACCTCGTCGATCCACGCGTTCACGCCGTCGGCGTAGGCCTGCCACCGGCTCCGCAGGTCGCCGGGGAGGGCCTCGATCATCTGCATGCGCTCGGCCTCGGTGTAGTAGTCGCGCCGGGCGACGATGTCGTCCTCGAGCGCGCCCCGACCGAGGATCTCCGCCAGCGTGCCGGTCGTCGCGCGCCTGAAGGCCTCGATCTGGAAGAGGCGGTCCTGGGCCACCGCGTAGCCCGCGCCCCACCACATGTCGGCCTCGGTGTCGCCGTAGATGCTCGGCACGCCGTACGCGTCGCGGACGATCCGCACGCCGGCCCTCGGCGTCTGCTCGGCGCCCGACCCGCCCAGCATCGCGTCCTTGTAGTCGAAGCTCGTGAACAGACCGATCTGGTCGGTGAGGTGGGGATCGCACGGCGCGACGCCCGAGTGGCCCTCCTGCGTCGTGGCCGCCAGGCAGGGCACGGATATGAACCCGCTCTGCCCGGGTGGCATCACGCTCTCGGCGCGCCTCACCTCGGCCGCCGCGGGCGCCGCCAGCACCAGGAGGCACGCGGCTGTTGCAAGAGCTCTCCCCATCCGGGCGAAGCGTAGAGCCAGCAATTTCCGGATGCGGCAGGTCCGCGCAGCCGCGCCAGACGCGTTCCAGGGCTTGCGCGAGTTAGCGCTGTGCCTATCCTGGGGACTCAGCGTCCATGGCCGTCTTTCAAGGACATCCGACACTCCTTGCGCTACTCCAGAAGGGAGAGGACGACGGCACCCTCGAATTCGGCGAGGTCGCCGCTGCCGTCGAGGAGCTCGAACTCGAGGAGGGAGCGCTCGACGCTTTCTACGCCGAGGCCGAGCGACGGGGCATTGAGGTGCTCGACGCAGCGCGCCGCACCGACGAGCCCTCCGCCGCCCAGCACGCCGCCGCGATCGCCGAGGCCACGAGTGATTCGCTCCAGCTCTTCCTGCGCGACATCTCGCAGCGGCCGCTCCTGACGGCGGTCGAGGAGATCGAGCTGGCGAAGCGCATCGAGCGCGGCGACCAGCGGGCCAAGGACCGGATGATCGAGTCCAACCTGCGGCTCGTCGTCTCGAACGCGAAGCGCTACCGGGGCCTCGGGCTACCGTTCCTCGACCTGATCCAGGAGGGCATCCTCGGGCTCATCCGCGCTGTCGAGAAGTTCGACTACCGGCGCGGGTTCAAGTTCTCGACGTACGCGACCTGGTGGATCCGCCAGGCGATGCAGCGCGGCCTCCAGCACCATTCCCGCACGGTGCGGCTGCCGGTGCACATCGCCCAGGAGCTCACGCGCGTCCGCACCGCCGAGCGGCGGCTGGCCGCCGAGCTCGGGCGCGACCCGACGCTCGAGGAGCTCTCCAAGTACGTGGATCTCGAGCCGGAGAAGATCGAGGAGCTTCGCTCGGCCGAGCGCGTGCCCGTCAGCCTGGAGACGCCGGTCGGCGAGGAGGGCGAGACCGAGCTCGGTTCGCTGATCCCGGCCGATGGCCCCGGCCCGCTCGAGGAGGTCGCGCTCGCGCTCGAGGAGCAGTCGATCCGCCGCGCGCTCGACGGGCTCGACCCGAGTGCGCGCGAGATCATCGAGCTTCGTTTCGGCATCGGCGGCGGGGACCCGTTGCCGCTGCGCGAGGTCGCGAACCGCACCGGGCTGTCGCCCGAGGGCGTCCGGAAGCTCGAGCGCCGGGCGCTGCGAAAGCTCGCCGAGGAGCGCGAGCTGCAGGCACTGGCCGCGTAGCGGCGCGTTTACCCACCTGGCAGACGGGCTACCACCCCTCTGGAGGGGCATTCAGGGGTATGGGACGAACAGCGACCAAGAGCGCGCTCGAGGCGTACTGCCCGCATTGCTTCCTGCTCATCGAGAGCGAGGCGAATGCGGACTGGCCGCCGGAGCCGACGCGCTGCCCGCACTGCCGGCTTCTGATCGGCGAGGGGCGCGCCCGACCGACCGCTGACGCGAGCCCCGGCGCGCGCGGCACCGCCGCCGGTGTCTTCGCGCATCGGGCCAAGCGAGGCGATCAGGAGGACGTCTCCGAGGACGAGGTCTGCGACGCGATCCGCACTGTTGCCGAGGAGCTCGGCGCGCGGCCTGAGCGGCTCCTGATGGTGGACTACCAGCAGCGCGCCTCGGCCGACCCCTCCCTGCCCGACCTGGGCGACGTGTTCGCGGCGTACGGCAGCTGGAAGCGCGCCAGGCGCGAGGCCGCCGCCGCTGCCTGACGGCGAACCGCCGCCCACGCCGGATACGATGCCCGCCCGATGGAGGTAGTCCTCTTCCTAGCGCCGTTCGTCCTGCTGGGCGCCGGCATCATCTTCGTCGCGTTTTCGGGCGGTCCCGGCCGGGCGCGCGAGGCCTACCTGACCAAGGGCGGCGGCTTCTTCAAGTTCTCGATGGCCCTGCTCTACGTCGCGCTGGGCCTGGCGGTGCCGGCGCTCGTGATCGCGAACCGCGAGCCCAGCGAGGGGGCCACAGCCCCGCTGAAGCACGAGACGGCGTCGGATGACCTCGAGGAGGGCAAGGAGCTCTTCCGCATCACCTGCGCGAGCTGCCACACGCTTGCGGCGGCGAACGCCCACGGCGTGACCGGTCCGAACCTCGACGAGGTCGGCGAGATGACCGAGGAGCGTGTCCTGACGGCCATCCGGGTCGGCGGCACGGGCCAGAAGCGGATGCCCGCAGCCCTGCTCGAAGGCGAGGACGCCGAGCTCGTCGCGAAGTACGTCAGCGCGGTCGCGGGCAAGAAATAGCCTGCATCCTCCGTTGATTTCCTGAAGTGGGCGTCGTGGCGCGTTGCTACGATGCCGCCCGTCCATAGCCGAGGTCCGGCCCCGAGGGGCTGGACGCGGGGGATCCATTGGCCACTGGCCAGGGGCGAATCGCCGCCACGTGCCGCGTAGCGCAGCTCTTTCAGCGCGAGCCCGACAGCTAACCCCGTAGGCGCACGAAAGAGAAGGGATTCAGTGAGCCGCAGGACCGTGCAGATCACGGGCCGTCCGGAGCCGTACCGGCGCCCGAGTCGAACATCAACGCAGATCAAGAGCCGCCCGGACCGGGTGGCGTTCTGGGCCGTTCTCCTCGGCGTCTTCATGCTCTTCATGGCCGTGGTCACGGCGCAGGCCGACGCGTACAACTGGCAGAAGGCGACGCTCGGGGACCGGACGCTCAAGAAGGGCAATGCCGGGAACGACGTGAAGACGCTCCAGATCCTGCTCACCCGGCGGGGCTTCGAGGTGCCGTCCACGGGCTACTTCGGCAAGATCACAAAGCGCCAGGTGAAGCGCTTCCAGCGCAGCAAGCACATCGGCTCGGACGGGATCGTGGGCCCGGTCACCCGCTCCAAGATGACGCCGCGGAAGCACCGGAGGGCGACGTGGTACGGACCCGGCCTCTATGGCAACAACATGGCCTGCGGCGGCAGGCTCACCCGCAGCACGTGGGGTGTGGCCCACAAGACGCTGCCGTGCGGCAAGCGGGTCGCCATCGCCCACGGCGGCCGGATCGTGATTGCACCGGTGGTGGATCGCGGGCCGTTCGTCAAGGGCGTCTCCTACGACCTGACGGAAAAGACGGCGCGCGCTTTGCGGATGCTCGAGACAAGCTCCGTTCGCGCCAATCGTTAGCCGCTCTTAAGGGGAATTCCGTATCCACTCTGTGACCGAGGTCACAGTGAGACCCCTTGCACCGGGACGTATACTTACTGTCCGTAAGAAGCCATCAGAAAGTGAAGCGCCATGAAGACGAAGGAGAGCCGGTTCCCGATCCACGACGAGTTGACTGCGCCCGAGCGCAGCCTGCCCGTGCTGAAGGGCGCCCTCGCGGGCGGCGGTCAGCTCTCCAACTTCATTGCGGTGCTCTCCGGCTCGCCGGCGGCGCTTCGCGCATACGCGCGCTTCCGCTCCGAGCTGCGTCACGGCGCGCTTCCGCTCAAGACCCAGCAGCGGATCGCGCTGGCGGTGGCGGAGCACCAGGGGTCGGCGTACGCGCTCGCCGCGCTGCAGCGGACGGCACGTGACGCGGGCCTCGGCCTCGACGAGATTGCGCTGGCGCGCCAGTTCGAGTCGAAGGACGAGGGCGATGCGGCGATGCTCGCCTACGTGCGGGGCATCCTCGAGGCCGACGGCACGCCGCCGCGGGTCAACCACGAGGACGCGCTCGAGGCCGGCTGGACCAACGAGCAGTTGCTCGAGGCCGTCGCGCACATCGCCGTGAACAGCTTCGGAAACCTGGTCACCCGGACGGGCGACGTGCCGCTCGACGGGTCGGCCGAGGACGCCAGGCTTCAGCAGGCCGCCTAGCCGATCCGGCAGGCTGCGCAGGCCGGGGCTATCCTCTTCTCATGCAGGTCTCCACGGCGGAGGAGAGCCGACTCGCCAACAGGGCCGCTTGCTGCGGCCTCTACCACCAGGCAGTTGAGCTCGTGGGCAAGCGCTGGACCGGCGCGATCCTGCTCGTCCTGATGGACGGCCCGCTTCGCTTCTCCGAGGTGCGCGAGCTCGTGCCCGACATCTCCGACCGTCTCCTGTCCGAGCGGATGAAGGAACTTGAGGCGGAGGGGATCGTCGAGCGGCGGGTCAGCGATTGCGGTCCGGTCAAGGTCGAGTACGACCTGACCGACAAGGGGCGGGCGCTCGAGCCGACGGTGTCAGCGCTCAAGAGCTGGGCACACGACTGGCTCTCCCGGCGTTAGTCTCAGCGCGTCTCGTAACCCGACCGACAGGGAGACGCAGTGGCCGACCAGCCCCGGACCGCGGACGACGTCAAGGCGATCGTCGACGAGCGCGACATCCGCTTCATTCGCTTCTGGTTCACGGACATCCTCGGGCAGCTCAAGAGCTTCTCGATCAACAAGGACGAGCTCGAGGACGCCTTCGAGGGCGGGATGGGGTTCGACGGCTCGTCGATAACGGGTTTCAACGCGATCGAGGAGTCCGACATGATCGCGATGCCGGACCCGTCGACGTTCGCGATCCTGCCGTGGCGGCCCGAGGACAAGGGCGTCGGCCGCATGTTCTGCGACATCGTCACCCCCAGTCGCGAGCCGTACGAGGGTGACCCGCGCCACGTCCTGCGCCGCGCCCTCCAGCGCGCGGAGGCGATGGGCTTCGACACGTTCAACGTCGGCCCCGAGCTCGAGTTCTTCTACTTCCGCAGCGCTCGCCCCGAGTCGGGCCAGCCCGAGGTCCTCGACGAGGGCGGCTACTTCGACCTGACGACGCTCGACGCCGGCTCCGACGTGCGCCGCGAGACGGTGCTCGCGCTCGAGCAGCTCGGGATCCACGTGGAGTACACCCACCACGAGGTCGGCCCGTCGCAGCACGAGATCGACATGCGGTACGCGAACGCCATGAAGATGGCCGACGATTGCATGACCTACCGGATCACGGTCAAGGAATACGCGATGAAGTACGGCTGGCATGCCACGTTCATGCCGAAGCCGCTCTTCGGCGAGAACGGTTCGGGGATGCACACCCACCAGTCGCTCTTCAACGAGGGCCGCAACGCGTTTTACGACGGCGACGACAAGTACTACCTCTCGCAGACCGGCAAGCAGTTCATCGCCGGGCAGCTGAAGCACGCGCGCGAGGTCTCGTCGCTCTTCGCCCAGTGGGTGAACTCGTACAAGCGGCTGGTCCCGGGGTACGAGGCGCCGGTGTACGTCGCGTGGTCGCGCCGCAACCGCTCGGCCCTCGTGCGGGTGCCGCTCTACCACCCGGGCAAGGAGCAGGCCACGCGCATGGAGCTGCGCTGCCCCGACCCGGCATGCAACCCATACCTGACGTTCGCGGTGCTGCTCCAGGCCGGGCTCGAGGGGATCGAGAAGGGCTACGAGCTGCCCGAGCCGATGGAGAAGAACCTGTACCACATCTCCCCGGACGAGCGGAAGCGGCTGGGGATCGAGCAGCTGCCGGAGACGCTCGGCGAGGCGATCGAGCTGACCGCCGAGTCAGAGCTCGTGCTGCGCACGCTCGGCGAGCACATGTTCAACCGCTACGTCGAGATCAAGCGGCAGGAGTGGGAGGACTACCGCGTCCAGGTCACCCAGTGGGAGCTGGATCGGTACATGTCGATCCTCTAGCGATTTACCACGGGGCCTGGCCCCCTGGTAAATCCCTTCACTTCGGGAAGCGCAAGTCTTCGCAGTCGAAGACGCCGTCCTCGTCGATGTCGAGGTAGACGGTGTCCTCGCCTGGGCCGCAGTCGATCCGGTCGTAGCTGCCGTCGTTCGAGAAGACCACGTCGTCACCGCCGCCGGCCTGGATGTCGTCGATCCCCGAGTTATCGGTGATCTTGTCCTTGCCGTGCCCGCCGAGGAGGTCGTCGTCGCCCGGGCCGCCGAACAGCTTGTCGGCGCCGCGCCCGCCTGAGAGCAGGTCGTGGCCGCGGTGGCCGAACAGGCGGTCGGCGGCGCCCGCGCCGAAGACCTCGTCGCCGCCGCGGCGCCCCTTCAGCGTGTCCTTCCCGCCGCGGCCGTGGATCTTGTCGGCCTTCTTGGTGCCGCTGATGCGGTCGCCCTTGGCCGTCCCGCGCAGCTCGGCCGCGCCGGCGACGCCGGCCGCCACGAGCGCGAGCGCGGCGACCGCCGCCGCCGCTCGTCTCATGTGGAGTCCCGGTAGGCGCCCAGCACCTTCGACGGCTGGCGGAACATCGAGGCCGGGTCCGACTTGGGGTATTTGATGCCGAGCCGGTCGAGGTATCCGGTCTCCTCGAGCAGGGCGAGATCATGCGCCTTCGGGCGCTTCGGCGCGGCGAGCTTCTGCCCACGCCGGCCGAGCGGCGGAAGCGGGTTCGGGAGCGGCTCGGGCTGCGGGGCGCCCAGCCCGCGCGCCGAGCAGGTCGCCGTGACCACGTTGCCCGGGTCGGGCACGTCCGGCGGCTCCACGCGCGGGTCGCCCTTGAAGTCGAACGCGTACCCGATGTTGCGCGCGTAGGCGTCGCGGCGGGTGAGCGCCTTCTTGATCCCGAAGCGGTGGCGGATCAGCTTGATGATGGATTCGAAGCCGTAGGTGCCGTGGTCCACGTGGCCCTGACGGGCATAGGGGGAGAGCACGAGCGCCGGGATGCGGAAGCCCATCTGGCCGAAGTCCTCGTCCAGGTCGCGGCTGTTGCGCATGTCGGGTACCCGCGGCGGGCGCACGTGGTCGAAGAAGCCGCCCCACTCGTCGTACACGACGAAGATCGCGCCGCGCTCCCACTGCGGTGACTCCATGAACGCGTGGACCACGTCCGATATGTACGCCTGGCCGAGCCGGACATCGCCGTGCGGGTGCTCGTCGGCCGAGATGCCATCGCCGCCGCCGCCGTCCTTGAACGGCGGGTCGACGAACGCCACGTTCGGGAGCGAGCCGGCGGCGCACGCCAGGTAGTAGTCCTCCACCCGGCTCGCACGCTGCATCCCGGCGACGCCCCACAGGGCGGCGGGCGGCAGGTCGTTGAAGTACGCGCCCACCGTGCCACCGGCGCGCTCGACCGCCGCGAACAGCGTCGTCTCGTACGGGAAGCCGGCGCTGTCGACCGGGAGGTCGTTCTCCCTGTTCCCGTAGGACTGCGCGGCCCACATGTACTCGCGGTTCGGGTAGGTCGAGGCGAGGATCGAGCAGAAGAACCGGTCGAAGGTGGTTGCGCCCTTCGTCGCCGGCTGGATGAAGCCCAGGTCGCCCTCGCCGTAGTAGCCGATGGCGAACTCGTCGGTGCCGCTGCCCTCCTTCAGCCAGCCGTCCAGCTTCCCCCTGTTGAACTGGACGCGGCCGGACTCCCAGCCGTGGCCCGGGTCCGGGTGACCGCAACCCTGGTACTCCGGCGTCAGGCGGGCGGTCTCCTGCTCTTTCCCCGCCTGGTCGGTGTAGGTGATGCCGGCCTGGCGCCCGTCCGCATCCGGCATCCAGCCGAGGTAGTGGTCGAACGACCGGTTCTCCATCATCAGCACGACGAAGGTGTCGATCGGGAGGTTGCGCGGGGAGGGGAGACGGGTGCGGCGCTGACGCTTCGCCGCCTCGGCGACGAGGGTGTCGGCGGGGAGCGTGCCCGCGAGCCCGGCCAGTCCGGCGGTGTACGCGGTGCGCTGGAGGAACTCGCGCCTGCGCAGGGCCTCGTCGGGCACCTCCGCCTCGAGCCGCTCCGCGCGTTCCCGGTCGTCCACGGAGCTAGGCTACCCCGCGCCATGGGGGGCGCGCGTTACTTGGGTGTGATTGCCGCGGCGCTCGCCTTCGGCGCCTGCGGGGGCGACTCGGGGCCCGACGTCCCGGCCGTCGAGCGCGCCCTCGCCGAGGACGTGGAGGTCCAGACCGGCACCGAGGACGTGGCGGTCGAGTGCGCCGAAGACGTGGGTGAGGGCGACGTCTGCAGCGTGAGCGCCGCCGGCGGGGTGAAGGCGGAGGTCCGAGTCACTCGAATCGACGGCGACGAGGCCGACGGCGAGGTCGTCCAGCCCTAGCCGAGGAGGGTCTCGAGCTCCGCCGGCTCCGTGACCGGGCGCTGGCAGGCAAAGCGCTCGCAGACGTACGCGGCGGCCCGCCCGTCCACGGGCTCCCGGCCTTCGAGCAGCGGCACCCCGTCCGGCTCGCCACCCGCGAGCACGATGTGCGGCCGGAAGCGCTCTCGTACCAGCCGCTCGAGTGGCTCGCGGCCCGGACCGACCAGGGCCACCTCCTTGACCGCCGCGAAGTGGAAGTCGAGCGCCTGGAGGAGGTGCGCGAACGCCTGCGGATGCTGGCCGGCGACGCGGTGGAGGAGCCGGAGGACCCCGACCGCGCGTTGCTCGTACTCGTACTCGCCTGTGAGCGCGGCCAGCCGGAGGAGCCCGTAGGCGGCGCTCGAGTTGCCGGCGGGGATCGGGTGGTCCTCCAGGTCCTTGCGGCGTGCGACGAGCTGCTCGTGGTCGGACGAGGTCTCGAAGAAACCGCCGCGCTGCTCGTCGGCGAACCGCTCGATCATCGTGTCCGCGATGGCCCGCGCCTCGGTGAACCAGCGCGGCTCGAAGGTGGCCTCGTACAGCGTCAGAAGGGCCTCGAGCAGGAAGGCGTGGTCCTCGAGGTAGGCGTTCAGCTTCGCCTGCCCGTCCTTCCAGGTCCGCAGCAGGCGACCGTCCGCGTCGCGCAGGTCGCGCAGGATGAAGTCGGCGCAGCCGCGCGCGGCGTCGAGGTAGTCGGCGCGGTCGAGGACCGCGCCGGACTCCGCCAGGGCGGCGGTCATCAGCGCGTTCCACGAGGTCAGCCGCTTGTCGTCGAGTCCCGGCCAGACGCGCTGCGCGCGGACCTCGTACACCCGGCGCTTCAACTCGGGCGGAGCGACGCCCGCCCGCACCGGGATGTTCTTGCCCTCGAAGTTGCCGCCGGCGGTGGCACCGAAGGCCGCCACCGCCTCATCGCCGCCGGCCTCGCGCAGCTCGTCGAGCGACCAGACGTAGAACTTGCCCTCCTCGCCCTCGGAGTCGGCGTCGAGCGCCGAGTGGAAGCCACCCTCGTCGCCGCGCATCTCGCGCAACGCCCAGTCGAGTGTCTCCTCGCAGACCTCGCGGAAGAGCGGCTCGGCGGTCATCTGCCATCCGTGCAGGTAGGCGCGTGCGAGCAGGGCGTTGTCGTAGAGCATCTTCTCAAAGTGGGGAACCAGCCAGGTCGCGTCCACCGAGTAGCGCGCGAACCCGCCGCCGATCTGGTCGTACATGCCCCGCGACGCCATCGCCCGAAGCGTGTGGGCGGTCATGTCGGTTTCCCCGCGGCGCAGCAGGAACTCGATCGCGGACGCGGGCGGGAACTTCGGCGCCGCGCCGAAGCCGCCGTTGACGCGGTCGTAGCTCTGCTTCAGCGCCGCGACCGCGTCCTCCAGCAGCCGCGGGTCCATCACGTCGTTCGAAGGCTCGAGCAGCGCACCGCCCTGTAGCCGCGCCGCCACCCGCTCCGACCCGGCACGGATCTCCTCGCGCTTGTCGTCCCACGCTTCGATCACGGCTCCGAGGATCCGTCGCCAACTCGGCATGCCGCCCCGGTCCTCGGGCGGGAAGTACGTGCCGGCATAGAAGGGGACCTGTTCCGGCGTGAGGAACACGTTGAGCGGCCAGCCGCCGTGGCCGGTCATCGCCTGGCAGGCCTCCATGTAGATCGCGTCGAGGTCGGGCCGCTCCTCGCGGTCGAGCTTCACGCAGACGAAGTGCTCGTTCATGCACTCGGCGGTCGCCTCGTCCTCGAACGACTCGCGCTCCATCACGTGGCACCAGTGGCAGGCCGAGTACCCGATCGACAGCAGGATCGGCCGGTCCTCCTCGCGGGCGCGCGCTAGCGCCTCCTCGCCCCACGGGTACCAGTCCACCGGGTTGTCCTTGTGCTGCAGGAGGTAGGGGGAGGTCTCGTCGGCGAGGCGGTTGGCCATCACGTCGAGGCTACCCACGGTCGCTGGCGCATACGCACTAACGGGTGTACGTTGGCTTTACGCGCCGCACGTCCTCCACACCCCGATGTCTGCGTGTGGTCGCGGTCTTTTCGTTCGCCCTGGCGGCCCTCGCACCGGCCGCGGGCGCCGACCACAGCGTCAAGAACCTGGTCTCGACCGGGCCGGCCGGGGGCAACGGCAGCGTCGACTCCGACTTCGGCGGCATCTCGCGCGATGGCACGCGCGTCTTCTTCATGACCGGCGAGAAGCTGGTCGCGGGTGACGACGACGGCGGGGTACGGGACGTCTACCAGCACTTCCGGCGCGAGACGACGCTCATCTCGACCGGCCCCGCGGCGGGAACGGGTCCACTGGGGGAGGCCATGTTCAAGGGCGTTACCCAGAACGGCGCGAGGGTCTTCTTCGAGACGACGGAAAGGCTGGTCGACGGGGACGACGACGGTGGCCAGACGGACGTGTACATGCGCAGCGGCGCCTCGACGGCGCTCATCTCCACCGGCCCGCAGAACGCGAACGCCGCGGTGGGCAGCCAGTTCGGCGGGGTCTCCGGCGAGGGCCGACACTTCTTCTTCATCACGGCAGCCGCGCTGACCGCGGACGACACGGACGCGGACCTCGACGTCTATCAGCGAAGCGTGCCCGTGAGCACGCTGACCCCGGCAGTGCTCGTTTCGGGCGGGCCGAACGCGGGAGGTGGTGACTCGAAAGGCGCGTTCTTCCAGAGGGTCGCCGACGACGGCAGCCCGGTCTTCTTCGCGACGGACGAGCCGCTGGTGGCCGGCGACGGCGACCTGCTTGCGGACGTCTACCAGCGCACGTTCGGCCCCGGTGGAGCGACCACGCTCGTGTCGACTGGCCCGACCGACCCGGACGTCGCCCACGCCGGGCTCTTCCGAATCTCGGCCGACGGGACGCGGGTCTTCTTCAGCACCACCGACAAGCTGGTCGCCGCCGATACGGACTCGGTGACGGACTTGTACGAGCGCGCGGGCACGGCGACGACGCTCGTGTCCGTGGGCGAGGGAGTGGGCGGCAATGGTGCCTTCGATGTCAACCCGTCGCACCTTTCGCTTGACGGCACGCGAGTGACCTTCGTAACACAGGAGAAGCTGTCGCTGGCCGACGGGGACTCACAGCCTGACGTCTACCAGCGCGCCGGGGGGGTGACCCAGCTGCTGTCCCGGGGCACGGCCGGCGGGAACGGCGCTTTCATGGCCACTTTCCAGGGCGCGACGGAGGACGGCACGCGGGTCTTCTTCGGCACGACCGAGAAGCTGATCGACGCAGACACCGACGACGGCAGCAAGGGCGACGTGTACGAGTGGAGCGGCGGCCAGGTGACGCTCGTCTCGACGGGGGCCCCGGAGGGGGAGAGCGCCGACTACGGCTTCCACGCGGTCTCTACCGACGGCGCTCGCGTCCTCTTCGCGCACCTCGAGCCAATCTGCTGCGTCGGGGGTTTCGCATTCCCCTTTGGGCGGGCCCTCTACGAGCGCGCGAGCGGCGCAACGACGTCGATCGCGCCCCGCTTTGACGGGGCGGGGCGAGGTTTCTTCGGCGTAGGCCCGCTGTTCCAGGGCGCCTCCGCCGACGGCACACGGGTGTTCGTCGTGACCCCGACGGCGCTCCTGCCAGCCGACACGGACACTGCCTACGACGTCTATGCGGTGCGCATTCCGGCACCGCCCGAAACGACGATCGCCTCCGGCCCCGACAGCACGATCACCGATACGACCCCGGCGTTCGAGTTCTCCGGGGGTGCGACCGCAACAAGCTTCGAGTGCCGGATCGACGTGGCCGCCTTCGCGGCCTGCACCTCGCCGTTCACGTCGCCACCGCTATCCGACGGTCCGCATGTCTTCGAGGTACGTGCAGTCGATGTCGAGGGCGACGCCGACCAGAGCCCCGCGAGCAGGGCCTTCACCGTTGACACGACCGCCGAGACCACGATCGACTCGGGGCCGGCGGGTACGACCAGCGACCCCAAGCCGACGTTCTCCTTCTCCTCGCCCGACGCCGGCGCCACGTTCGAATGCCGTTTCGACGTGGCCGCCTTTGTCGTCTGCGCGTCACCCTTCACCTCGGCTTCGCTTCCCGACGGCCTTCATACCTTCGCGGTGCGCGCGACGGACACGCTCGGAAACGTCGATGGGAGCCCCGCAAGCCGCACGTTCACCGTCGACACTTCGGTCACAGCGAATTGCCCCACGGGCACATCGGCAGGCGTCGTTTGCCAGGACAAGCCGGCCGGAGGCCTCACCATCACCGGCACCGCGGGGGCCGATCGGATCGTTGGGAGCTCGGCCAACGACACGATTCGATGCGGAGCCGGCAAGGACACGGTCTCCGGCGGCCGGGGCAAGGACGACATCCGCTGTGGCGCGGGGAAAGACAAGATCAAGGGCGGCGGGGGCAAAGACCGGCTCGAGGGCCAGGCGGGCAACGACAAGGTGGGCGGCGATGCAGGCAACGACAGGATCGGCGGCGGCTCCGGTAAGGACCGGCTCAAGGGGAACGCAGGCGAGGACCGGCTCGGCGGCGGTGGTGGAAACGACCGCCTGAACACCCGCGATGGTACGGGCGGCGACCACGCGAATTGCGGCGAGAACCGCGGCGATCTCGACCGCGCCTCGGTCGATACCGGTGACACCACAACCGGCTGCGAGCGCGTAGCGAGCTGACCTAGCCGCGCCCTGCGCCTCGCAGCGCAGAGCGCTTGATCTTGCCGCTCGCGGTCTTCGGAAGCTCCTCGGCGAACTCGACGATGCGCGGGTATTTGTAGGGCGCCGTCTCCGCCCGCACGTGTTCCTGGAGCTCGCGCGCGAGCGCGTCCCCGGGCTCGTGGCCCTCGCGGAGCACCACCACCGCCCGCACCACGGATCCGCGCTCCTCGTCGGGCGCCGCCACGGCCGCGGCCTCGGCGACCGCGGGATGCGAGACGAGGGCCGACTCGACCTCGAAGGGGCCGATCCGGTAGCCCGCGGAGATGATCACGTCGTCGGTGCGGCCCTCGAACCACAGATAGCCGTCCTCGTCCTCGCGCACGCGATCGCCGGTTCGCCACGCGTCGGACGGACCGTCCAGGAAGAACGTCGGGACGGTCGCCGGGTCCACGCACAGCTCGCCCGCGTCTACCCAGAGCCTGAAGCCGGGGAGGGGGAGCCCCATCGACCCTGGCCGCACGGCCGGCCCGATCGGCATGCCGGTGAGCGCACCCGTCTCGGTCTGGCCGTAGCCGTCGTGGATCTCGATGCCGACGGCGTCGCGCCACAGCCGCACGATCTCGGGGTTGAGCGGCTCGCCCGCGGCGACCGCCCGCCGTAGCGCCGGCAGCTCGCGCAGCTCGGTGCGCTTCGCCATCGCGCGGTACTCGGTCGGCGCCATGCAGAGCACGTTCACGCTTTCCCGCGCTGCGACGTCGAGCCGCTCCTCGGGATCGAAGCGCGCGTCGTGGAGCAGGGCGGTGGCGCCCATCAGCCACGGCGCGATGAAGACGTTGCGCGCCGACTTCGACCACCCCGAGGCCGCCGTGCACCACGCCAGGTCGCCCGCGCGCGCGCCGAACCAGTGCTCGGCCTGGATCCGCTGGCCCAGGAGATAGCGCTGGCCATGGCGGATCGGCTTCGGCTCGCCGGCGGTGCCGGACGTGAACGTGATGAGCGCGGGGTCCTCGCCGCCGAGCGCGACGGCCGGGGCGGGCGGCGACTCGTAGAGCGCGGTGTCCGGGACCACGAGGAGTGGCCCGTCGAAGCCCGCCTCGCGGACCGTGTCGGCGTCGCGCTCGTCCGCGACCACGACTCGCGGCTCGACCAGGTCCATGCGCGCGCGCAGGTCCTTCGGGCGCAGCTGCTCCGTGCAGGGCAGCGCCACCGCGCCGATCCGGAAGCAGGCCACCATCGCCTCCACCCACTCGGGGCGGTTGCCGATCACGGTCATCACGACGTCCCCGCGCCCGGCGCCGGCGGCCGCCAGCGCGCCCGCCAGGCGGGCGGCCCGGTCGGCCAGTTCGGCGAAGGCGATCTCCCGCCGCGAGCCGTCCCGCGCGAGCGCCACGAGCGCCGTGCGGGCAGCGGGGGCCGCCCCCACAACTTCCGTTGCGAAGTTCAAAGGGCGCCGCCGGGGGCCGACGCAGAGCTTGTGACGAAGGGCACCAGAAAGAATGGACGCTGCCGGAGCGTTTGCTACCGTAGCCGGACGCCGAGGCCGCGCAAGACGCGCGGCGCGGGGGACCCAGGTTGTTGGGGCGAACCTCCTTCGGGAGGCGCGCGAGCTCTTTCAGCGCGAGCCCGTCAGCTAACTCCGCAGGCGTACGAAAGAGATGGTTAAGCCGCCGCGACATACTTCTGCGCGCACCCTCGCGACGACGGTGTGCATCCTCGCCTGCCTGCCCGGGAGCGCCCTCGCGGCGAACGACGGCGGGGCCTCGATGGACGACCCGAAGTACCGGCCGGCCAAGAAGGCGAAGATCGTCAACGGCTACGCGATCGCTCCGCGGAGCGCCCCGAAGCGCGTGAAGCGCGCGATCGAGGCCGCGAACGAGATCATCCGCAAGCCCTACAAGTACGGCGGCGGCCACGCGTCCGTGAAGGACCGCGGCTACGACTGCTCGGGCACCGTCTCGTATGCGCTCATCGGCGCCAAGCTGCTGAAGTCTCCGATGCCGTCGGGCAGCTTCATGAAGTGGGCCCGCTCCGGCAAGGGCAAGTGGATCTCGGTCTTCGCGAACGGCGGCCACGCCTACGCGGTGATCGCCGGCCTTCGGCTGGACACCGGCATGCGCGACCCGAACGGCCGGCGCTACGGGCAGAAGCCCGGCAGCGGCCCGCGCTGGAACAAGACGATGCGCAGCCCGAAGGGGTACCGCA
The DNA here is from genome assembly GCA_035629775.1 of Thermoleophilaceae bacterium. Lineage (GTDB taxonomy): Bacteria > Actinomycetota > Thermoleophilia > Solirubrobacterales > Thermoleophilaceae > DASPHG01. The sequence continues at coordinate 23,606 of DASPHG010000052.1, forward strand.
TCCGTCACCCCAGCGGGTTCTAGCCGACCCCAGCACCATCTCGTTATTGTCCTCGCCCCAATGGCGGTAGCGGTCGGATACCAGGACAAGACCGACGATCAGAAGGCGATCACCGAGATGGTGCGCCAGTTCGTCGACAACGAGATCCTCCCCAACGCGGAGGAGTACGACCACGAGGACAAGTTCCCCGAGCCGATCGTCGAGCAGATGAAGGAGCTCGGGCTCTTCGGGGTCACGATCCCCGAGGAGCACGGCGGCATGGGGCTCGACCTCACGACCTACGCGATGATCGTCGAGGAGCTCTCGCGAGGGTGGATCTCGATCTCCGGCGTCGTCAACACCCACTTCATCGGCTCCTACCTGCTCATGAAGTTCGGGACCGACGAGCAGAAGGAGAAGTACCTGCCGAAGATGGCGACCGGCGAGATCCGGGCCGCCTTCTCGCTGTCGGAGCCCGAGTGCGGCTCGGACGTCCAGGGGATCAAGTCCACCGCCAAGAAGACGGACGATGGCTCCTACGAGATCAACGGGCAGAAGATGTGGGTCACGAACGGCCTGCTCTCGACGCTCGTGTTCGTGCTCGTCAAGACCGACCCGAAGGCCGATCCGCCCTACAAGGGCATGACGTGCTTCATCACCGAGAAGGAGCCGGGCGCGTCCGAGAACACCGGCGACTACGCGGGCCTCACGATCCCGCCGAAGATCAAGAAGATGGGCTACAAGGGCGTCGAGTCCACCGAGCTCGTCTACGACGGCTACCGCTGCCCGGCGGAGAACATCCTCGGCGGCGAGGAGGCCGGCGTCGGCCAGGGCTTCCGTCAGATGATGGATGCGCTCGAGGTCGGGCGCGTGAACGTGGCGGCGCGCGGCGTGGGCATCGCACAGCGCGCCCTCGAGCTGGCACTCGTCTACTCCCAGCAGCGCAAGACCTTCGGCAAGCCGATCGCCGCCCACCAGGCCATCCAGTTCAAGCTGGCGGACATGGCCACCAAGATCGAGGCCGCGCGCCTCGTCACCAGAAAGGCCGCGAGGATGAAGGACGCCGGCGAGCGCTCAGACCTCGAGGCCGGAATGGCGAAGCTGCTCGCCTCCGAGACCGGGAAGGAGTGCGTCGAGGAGTCCTTCCGGATCCACGGCGGCTACGGCTACTCGAAGGAGTACGAGATCGAGCGGCTCTACCGCGACGCGCCGCTGCTGCTGATCGGCGAGGGCACATCA
>DASPHG010000053.1:0-71694 GCA_035629775.1 Thermoleophilaceae bacterium
TCGGCATCCAGCTCGTAGAGGGCCTCGCCGCGCTCGGTCCGCTCGCGCACGGCGGTGTCGATCTCCTCGGTGGAGAGGCCCTCCGAGAGCACCGTGCGGGTCAGGTGCGGCAGCTCCGCGGCCTCTGGCGGATAATCGCACTCGTGGGTGACCCCGACGACGTCGGGGCCGAGTCCGAGCGCGAACAGCGTCTCGGTAGCGGAGGGAACGAGGCTTGCGATGCGCATGAGTGATGACGAGGTTAAGGATCAGCTTTCGAAGCTGGGCGGCTGGGAGCGCGAGGGGGACGCGCTGGTGCGCGAGTTCGAGTTCTCGAACTTCGTCGGCTCGGTCGACTTCGTGAACCGCCTGACTCCCGTGGCGGAGGAGATGAACCACCATCCCGACCTCTCGATCTCCTGGAACAAGGTCAAGGTCTCGCTGTCAACCCACTCGGCGGGCGGCATAACGGAAAACGACTTCACGCTTGCGACGAAGCTCGACTCTCTGGCTTAGCGCGCTCCTGGCGCTCCTGCTCGCCGCGCCGGCGGCCGGGCAGGGGCCGAAGCCGAACACGAAGGTGCGCGTCTTCGCGATGGGGGCGAAGCTCAACATGCGCTGGCTCGAGAGCCGCCAGACCTACCGCGACTACCTCTTCGCGCTGGCCGACAAGTCGGAGCGCGGGCCGGGGAACCCGGTGATCGTGCAGGGGGCCGACGACATGGCCTCCCACCGCACCGGCTCCGACCTCGTCGTGTGGCCCGAGTCGGTCGGTCTGTTCGCGGCGCTCACCGGGCCGCGCGCCCAGGCCGCGCGCGAGTCGGGCTCGCTCGAAGGCTCGATCGTCGCGCTCGCAGGGATCTACGCGAAGGAGATGGACTACTACGGCGCGCGCTACCCGGACCTTCCCGCGCGCGTTCCGTTCACCCGGCTCCTCACGATCGCGATGACCGACACCTTCGGCCGCACCTTCATCGAGCCCTTCGCCGAGATGGCCGATCGCTACGACGTGTGGCTCGCGACCGTGGGTGACATGGTCACCGAGTGGCGGATCGTCTGCACGAGCAAGGCCGCATTCGTCCCGCCGCCCACGGGCGAGGAGTGCGCGGAGGAGAACCCCGCGAAGGTGATGCAGCTGCGCGACCCGTTCGAGCCGCAGCGGAGCTACGCGTACGAGGCCACGTCGCCCGACCCGTCGGTGGTCGCGTTCGTCTTCGGCCCGGACGGCCGGATCTTCGCCAAGCGGGTGAAGAGCTACATCACGCCGACCGAGCTCGGGCCCGACGAGAGCGCCCTCGGCCTGGATCTCGTGCCGGGCGCGGTCAGCGACTCCGACTCCGTGCCGGTGGACACGCCCGTGGGGCGGTTCGCGTTCGTCATCTCGAAGCCGGCGTGGATGCCGGACGTGCTCCAGAAGATCGATCAGCGCCATACGGAGCTCCTGCTCCAGCCCGAGTTCTTCGTCGGCGATCTGACGCGGACGACCGGCATGTGGAGCGCGGACACGCTGCTCGCGTCGGGGTACAACGACGTGCTGAGGCACCCGAGCATCGAGACGCTCGTCCACCCGCAGATGGAGGGCGGCGTGTTCAGCTTCTACGCCGACCAGCCTTCGCACCTCGCGATCAAGCCGCGGACCGGGCGCGAACCGAAGGGGTCCATCCTCGGGCAGCCGGGACACCCCGGCCTGGTGGAGACGCTTCCGTGGGTCGTGCCCGATCCGCTGTCGCCCGGTGAGCCGATGGACGACCGGCGCCGGCGCCTGGGCGAGGCGGGCGAGCGCCTCGCGCCCGGATCGGGCTTCGCGTGTCCGGACCCCGAGGTGCCGGGCCCATGCGAGGACGGCCACACCGAGGGCGTCCTCTGGCGCGACATCGTCGTCAACCGCAAGCCGCGCTTTCGCCGCTACCGCGGGAAGCTCGCGCGGACGCCGTTCTCGCGGTCCCGTCCGCTCACCCGGTCGCGGCGACCGCAGCGAAACGCGGCGGTCGCCGTCCGCGGTCGCCAGGTGGTCGCCGCGTACGAGGAGCGCCGCGCAGGGCGCGACCGGGTCTACGTCGTCCGCAGCGGAAACGGTGGGCGCCGGTGGTCGAGGCCGCGGGCCGTGTCGAACCGGAAGGCCGACCAGTGGTGGCCCGCAGTCGCCGTGGGGAGGAAGGGCCGCGCGACGGTCGCCTGGGTGGACGACTCGAGCGGCCGCCCGCGCGCTTACTTCGCGCGGTCGAAGCGCCCCGGCCGCCCGTTCGGACCCGCCTCGGCGCTCGACCCCTCCGCGCCCGCGCAGGCGGCACAGTGGAAGCCCGCGCTCGCGCAGGGGCCGAGCGACATCGTGCACGCGGCGTTCGTCGACGAGCGCGAGGCCGGCGCGGACGACCTGCCGCAGGCGCACGCGTATTACGTCCGCATCGCGCGCGGCGATCCCTCGCCCTCGCAGCGGCTCGACACCGGGACACCCGCGCCGCTCGCGACGAAGATGGACCACTCCTGGGCCCCGAGCATCGCCAGCCACGGCGACCGCGTGCTCGTCACGTGGATCGACTTCCTGAACTACGACTGGGACGTCTTCGCCCGCGTCTCGAGGGATGGCGGCGAGTCGTGGCAGCCGCAGCGGGTGGTGAACGACACGCCGGAGGCCGACGAATCGCTGGCCGACACGCCGCGGGCGAGCATCGCCGCCGGCCGTGACCTGATCGCGTGGACCGACTGGCGCAAGCGCGCGTCCAGCGCAAGCGAGCCGCACCAGATGTACGACGTCTTCCTGTCCGAGCCGGGGGAGAAGAACGTGCAGGTGGACCCGTACGGCAAACGGCAGGTCTCGACCTTCGCGCCCGACGTCTGCGGCGCGCTCGTCGTCTTCCAGGACGCCAGCCGGGGGCAGAACGACATCCGCGCCGTTCGGCTCGCCCGCGGCGGAAAGCGGAGTGGAAAGCCGCTGCGGGTGGACGACGGCGGCCGCCGGGCCGGCAACGCATGGCGGCCGCGCGTCGGCTGCTCCGGGAAGCGGGTGATCGCGCTGTGGGAGGACGAGCGTGACGGGCCGCCGCGGATCTACTTCGCCGGGCTCACCGGTTCCTTCGGTCGCGCCCGGTAGAGCGCGACCTCGCCGCTCACGCCGCGGAAGCGCTTCTTGCCGGCGTATGACCAGGCGAAGCTGTCGTGCACGGCGTCGCGCACCGCGCGCGTGACCAGCACGCTGCCGGGCCGCGCCACCTCCGTCACGCGGCTGGCCAGGTTGACCGGCGCGCCGAACCAGTCGCCGCTCTGGGGGATCGCGGGGCCGTCGGCCAGGCCGACGCGCAGCGGCGGCAGCTCGTCGTCGTGGGACTCGGCGAGCCGGCACAGTTCGAGGCCGGCCTCGACCAGCGGCTCCGGCTCGGGAGAGACCAGCAGGGCGCCGTCGCCGACCATCTTCACCAGCCGGACGGGCGGCCTTGCCGCCTCGACAGCGACCTCGGTCAGCCTCCGCCCGGCGTGGCTCAGCTCGGCCGGTGGCACCCGCTCGCCGAGCCGCGTGAACCCCACCAGGTCCGCGAAGCAGACCGTCACGTGGCGGGCGCCCTCGAGGCGGCCGGTCTGCAGCTCGGCCTGGCTGACGATGTCCGTCTTGACCTGCTCCCGGAGGTGGACGTCGAGGATGTATCCCCGCAGCGGGGCGAGCATCGGGACGAGCTGCTCGGCCGCCTGGGCGAACCGCAAGCCGAGCGTCCGCTCGGATATGCCCGCCTCGAGCATCGCCTCGGCCGTGATCTCGCGAAGGGTCTCGGCCAGCCGGGCGCTCTCCTGGCCGAGGACCTGGCTGACGAGCACGAGCGCGTCCTCGGGCAGTCCGACGGCGTTGAACTGGGCGACGGTCGTCGCCGCCTCGAGGTCGGCCTCCCCGAAGGCGACCTCGTCGTCCTCGACCTCGGCCATGCCGAGCGCGCGCCATAGGCGCCGCAGGAAGTCGACGTCGAGCCCCGACCGCTCGGCCAGCTCGGCGGGGGTGTACTTCGCGCCCTCGCGGTCGAAGACGCGGTCGACCGGCAGCAGCGCGAGCCGCTGGTCGCGCGCGGCCTCGACCAGCTCGTCGGGCGTGAATCCCTGCTCGGCGAGATCGCGCAGCAACTCGATGCGGGCCTCTCGCGCCGGCTCGTCCAGCCCCTCCAGAAGCCCGGCGCTCTCGAAGTCTTCGGTGTCCATCGTGCGCCGCAGCGTGCCTGATCGTGGCGCACCGCGCGCAGGTGGAACGGGGTAGCCTCGAGTCCATGGACCCGATCCGGGGGCTCGTCGCCCAGGAGCTGTCGCGGCGGGCCTTCCTGCGCGACACGAGCGTCCTCGGCGCCGCGGCGTTGACCGCCTCCGCCAGCCCCATCGCCGAGCGCATCCTCGCCGACCCCGCCTATGCCGCCGTCCCGCTCGACGAGGCCACGATGCAGGCGTTCGCCGACACGGTCATCCCCGGCCGCAAGGTCGAGCGGACGCAGCTGGGCGACGAGGTCCACCCGCAGGCGATCGCGGGGGTGGACGAGGAGCCGGGGGCGGTCGAGGCGGACGTCATGCGCCTGTACCACCATCCTCTGACGGGCTTCGACACGCTCGCGCCCGCGTTCCTCGCTGAGCTGAGCGCCCGTTCGCTGGCGCAGGGCGCGCCCTTCCTCCAGCTCGACTTTGAGGGCCGCACGGAGGTCCTGCTGGGGGCCCTCTCGTTCGACAACCCCGATCGCGTGCTCTACGAGGCCGGGGCGGCCGTTCCGTTCACCGCCTTCTGCGCCGCCGCCGTGCACGAGGTCGGCACGTCGAAGAACGCGGCCGGCTACCGCGTGATGGGCTACCCCGGTGCGCGGCCGCAGGGCTACCGGCGCTACTCCTACGGGCGCAGGCTCGCGCGCGATTTCACGAAGAAGGGCTCCCTGCCGTAGCCATGGCCGAGCGCGTCGACGTCTGCATCGTCGGTTCCGGCTTCGGCGGCTCGATCGCTGCCTGGCGGCTGGCCGAGCTCTACACCGCGGCCGACGTCGATCCGGGGAACATCCTCGTGCTCGAGCGCGGCCCGCGGTTCAAGCACACCGACTTCAGGCAGTCGATGCACATCGGCCACCTGTCGAACGTCTACAGCCTGATCCAGTCGACCCAGGGGGCGGGCGCGCAGATCGTCGTCGCGAACGGCGTCGGCGGCGGCTCCAACCTCTACCTCGCGGCCAGCATCCGCGCGCCGAGCGAGACCTTCGAGCGGCGCGACACCCATCCCGACGACGGGCCGCGGCGGCGGCTGTGGCCGAACGAGATCTCGCGAGCGTCGCTCGACCGCTACTACCGCCGCGCCGAACGCGCGCTGCGCGTCGAGCGTCCTCGCTGGAACCAGGTCTCGAAGTCGGGCGGGCTGTGGGCGGCCACGCTGAACGCCGCCGGCCACACCTGCGACCGCGTGCCGTCCGCGATCGACCTGGACCTGTGCCAGAACGTCAAGTGGTGCCACACGGGCTGCATCTACGGCGCGAAGAACACGGTCACGACGAACTACCTGGGTGCCGCCGAGGACGCCGGTGTCGTCGTCCGGCCCGCGCGCCAGGCCGAGAGCGTGCGCCGCTCGACCGCCGACGGCTACCGCTACATCGTGACCGCGTCGGTGCTCGACTGGGAGGGCGAGGACCCGAGCCGCCAGCCCACGGGCGCGCAGGAGGAGATCGAATGCAAGGTCCTGATCCTCGCGGCGGGGGCGATGGGCAACCCGCCGCTCCTCATGCGCTCGCGCAACGCCCTCCCGACGCTGTCGGGCCGGCTGGGGCGCCATCTCGGGATCAACGGCGACCACGTGGCCGCCGCCGAGTACGACCCGAAGCGGATCCGCCAGGTGCTGGGGTTGCCCGGCTATGGCCAGTTCTACAAGGGCCGCCCGATCACCACGATGACCTACGACTTCTGGCACGGACGCCGCGCGCACCGCCACGACGGCACGCGCTTCACGCTCCAGGAGATCTTCCTCTCCACGCTCACGAACTTCCTCTACGACGACGGCCGCGACCCGGAGGGCGACCCCTCGTGGTGGGGGCTGCAGAAGAAACGGGCCATCGGGCGGTGGAACAACCGAATCGAGCTGCTCGCGATGGTGGAGGACACCCACGACGGGCGCTTCTACGAGGTGCCGCCGACGGGCGGCGGGGCGATCCGGCCGAACGCGGGGCCGGTCGCGCTCGGGCTGTTCGAGTACACCCTCTCGGCGGCCTCGACGCGCGTGCGCGAGCAGGCGGATGCGGCGATGAAGCGGATCGTCCAGCGGCGCGGGCTCGCGCGGTTCATGAAGCTGACCGAGACGCGGGGCGGGTACGCGTCGCACCCGCTGGGCGGCTGCCGGATGGCGGAGTCGAAGGACTTCGGAGTCGTCGATCACCGCTGCGAGGCGTTCGACAACGAGGGGCTCTTCTGCATGGACTCCTCGGCGATCCCCACGTCACTGGGCGTCAACCCGTCCCTCACGATCGCCGCCGTGTCCGAGCGAGCGGCGGCGCAGCTCACGGCGCGCGCCGAGCAGCTCGGGCTGCCGGCCCGCCCGCCGGGGTTCACGCACCGCTCGCCGGGCCGGTTCCCCGGCGAGCGCTACGTGCCGCGTAGTGACGGCGGCCTTCGCGTCGTCCGCGGGTGACCGGCCAGCTGGGTGCTAGCGTTCCGGCCCGCCCGCATGAGCGACGACGACTCGTCCCGAAGTAGCCGCCCCCACGGGGGCCTCCGATGACTTACGTCCTGCTGCTTCTGGCGGTCGTGCTGCTAGTCGCGCTGAACGGGTTCTTCGTCGCCGCCGAGTTCGCGCTCGTCCGCTCGCGGCGATCGAAGCTCGAGCAGGCGCAGGAGGAGGGCGACCGGAAGGCCGGGCGCGTCCTCGGCCAGATGGACGACATGAACTCGTACCTCGCGGCCTGCCAGCTCGGCATCACGCTCGCGTCGATCGCGATCGGGTTCCTGGGCGAGCCGGCGATCGCGCAGCTCCTCGAGGAGATCCTCGGCGACTCGATCCCGCACGGGCTGTCGCTCGCCATCTCGTTCGGGTTCGCATACCTGATCACGACGAGCGCGCACATCACGATGGGCGAGCAGGTGCCGAAGATCTTCGCGATCGTCCATCCGGAGGCGGTCGCGCGCCGTGCGGCGGGGCCGCTCCACTTCTTCTACGTCGTCTTCCGGCCGGGGGTCTCCCTGCTCAACTCGGTCTCGAACGGGATCCTGCGCGCGGTGGGTGTGGACCCGCGCGCGGAGCTCGAGGAGGCCTCATCGGCAGACGACCTGAAGATGCTGATCGCGCAGAGCGCGCACGGCGGCGTCCTCGACCCCGGCGAGGCGGGCATGCTCTCCGGCGTCTTCCATCTGCACGAGCAGGAGGCGCGCCAGGTGATGACGCCGATCCCGGCGGTCGTGACCGTGGACACATCGGAGAACGTGGAGACGGCGCTGCGCCGCTGCGTCGCCTCCGGCCACACCCGCCTCGTCGTGACCGAGGGCGGCAACACCGACCGCATCAAGGGCCTTGTGCACTCGAACACGCTCGTGCGCGTGCTGATGAACCAGGGGCCCGATGCCTCGGTCGAGCCGCTCGTCAAGGACGCCCCGATCGTTCCCGAGACGAAGCCGCTCGACGACCTGCTCGCCGACCTTCAGCGCGAGCGCGCGTCGATGGCGGTCGTCGTGGACGAATACGGCCGGACGCAGGGGATCGTCACCGTCGAGGACATCGTCGAGGAGGTGGTCGGCGAGATCACCGACGAGACCGACCCCGCCGGCGGTGCGGTGCGGCGGCTGGCGAACGGCGACTGGTTCGTGCGCGGACACGTGCCGATCACGGACCTCGTCGACTACGGCATCGAGCTGGAGGCCGACAGCGAGGCCTACAACTCGGTCGGGGGCTTCGTCTTCGGTGAGCTCGGGAGGCTCCCGAAGCGCGGCGACATGGTGCGGGCGAATGGCTACTCGCTGCGGGTGGAGGCGGTGCGCGAGAACCGCGTCGAGGCCGTGCGAATTCGCGACCACGAGCCCGATTCGCGCAACGGAAGAAAGCGCCGCGAGAGCGACGAGGAGTCCGTCCGCGAGGGGGGCTAACTTCGATCGGCAAGCAGCTCCACCCCCCAGGGAGGTCTTGCCGTATGTGGATCGCCAGGCTGACGGACTCGCAGCGTGACGCGCTGAAAGCCCTCATCGCCGCACAGGGGGAGGTGGGCCCGTCGCTCACGGGCGCATACGAGGCGCTCGACCTCGCCCGCTGGGACGACCTGCCCGAAGCCGAGCTGCCCTGGGACCGCGTCAGCGAGCTCGCCCGGACGCAGGGCTGCGACGAGGCCGACGTTGTCTGGGACCTGGCCGCAGGGATGCGCGTGCCACACCCGAGCTCCGGGAAGCGCACGGCCAGCGCGAAGCGCGCCGCGCGGAGTGCCCGCCCCTCAGGGGCGGCGCCGCCGCGTAAGAGAGCGGCGTAGTTGCACACGGGGCCTGGCCCCCTGTGCAATCAGTACTCGTAGAAGCCGGCGCCTGACTTCTTGCCGAATCGGCCGGCCGCGGCGAGCTCCCGCAGGCGGCCTGGGACCTCCGCGCCAATCGACTCGCCGATCGCGATCGCGACGTCGATGCCCACGAAATCGAGCAGCGCGAGCGGTCCCATCGGATGGCCGGCGCCGAGCTTCATGCACGTGTCCACGGCCTCCGGCGGCATGCCGTCCTCCACCAGCGCGACGGCGCTGAACAGGTATGGGAAGAGCAGCCGGTTGACGACGAACCCCGGCACGTCCGCTACCTCGATCGGCGTCTTGTCGAGGTGCTCGCAGAACGCCCGCAGCCGTCCGCGCGTGTCGTCGGTGGCCTCCGGCGGGAAGGCCAGCTCGACCAACTCCATGCGGTGCACGGGGTTGAAGAAGTGGAGGCCGCCGAAGCGGTCAGGACGGCCGCTCGCGCGGCCCAGCTCGGCGACCGATAGCGACGAGGTCGTGGAGGCGAGGAGGGCATCGTCCGCGAGACGCAGGCGGGCGTAGAGGGCCGCCTTCTCCGCCTGGTCCTCGACCACCGCCTCGATCACGAGCGACCGGTCCGAGAGAGCGTCGAGGTCGGTGTAGACCTCGGCCTCCACGGCGTCCCTGGCGCGCTCTGCGGACGCTTCGGAGCGCGCCCAGAGCACCACGTCACCGTGCTCCGCGGCGGCCCGCGCGATGCCGGTGGCGATCGCCCCGCTGCCGACGATGCCTATCCTTTCGGTCATAGGGGCGCGGAGCATATGCCCGCGACCGCCACCACACACTGCCGCCGGAGGGACACGAAATGGCGATGAATGGCAATGGCCGTCAGGCCGGACGCGAGGTCGTGATCGTCGAGGCGGCCCGCACGCCGGTGGGCCGCGGGCACCTCGAGAAGGGCTACTACAAGGACACTCATCCGAACGAGCTCCTGGGTGCCGCCTACAACGCGGTCATCGAGCGCACGGGCGTCGACGCCGGCCAGGTCGAGAACGTGATCGCCGGCTGCGTCATGCAGTTCGGCCCGCAGGGCCTGCACGTCGGGCGCAACGCCTGGCTCCAGGCAGGCCTGCCGATCGAGACCTCGGCCACGACGATCGACCTCCAGTGCGGCTCCGCCCAGCAGGCGGTCAACCTCGCCGCGACGCAGGTGGCCGCCGGCGTCCACGACGTCGTGATCGGCGGGGGCGTCGAGCACATGGGCAAGCTCCCGTTCGCCGCGAGCATGAAGACCCAGGAGGACTTCGGGTTCGCGTTCACGCCCGAGCTGCTTGAGCGCTACCCGATCAAGGGCCAGGGCATCGGCGCCGAGCTGATCGCCGAGGAGTACGAGATCCCGCGGCCGGAGCTCGACGAGCTCGCGGTGCGCTCCCACCAGCTCGCCCACCAGGCGACCGAGGAGGGCCGCTTCGAGCGCGAGATGATCCCCATGCAGGTGAACGGCGACACGTACGTCACCGACCAGGGCATCCGGCCGGACACGAGCCTCGAGGTGCTGAGCCAGCTGAAGACCGTCTTCAAGGAGGACGGCGTCATCACCGCCGGCAACTCGTCGCAGATCTCCGACGGTGCGGCCGCCGTCCTGCTGACGACGCCCGAGAAGGCCGCGGAGCTCGGCCTTACCCCGCGCGCGCGGATCGTGGACCAGACGACCGTCGGCTGCGACCCGGTGAAGATGCTCGAGGGGCCGATCCCGGCCACGAAGAAGATCCTCGAGCGGAACGGGATGACGATCGACGACATCGACCTGTTCGAGATCAACGAGGCGTTCGCGCCGGTCGTCGCGGCCTGGCGCCGTGTCCACAACCCGGACATGGACCGGGTGAACGTGAACGGCGGCGCGATGGCGCTCGGCCACCCGCTCGGCTCGACCGGTGCCCGCCTGATCACGACGCTCCTGCATGAGATGGAGCGCTCCGACAAGGAGATCGGCTTCGTGACCATGTGCTGCGGCGGCGGCCTGGGCACGGGGACGCTCATCCAGCGCGTCTGAGCTGACGAAGGCGTTTTCGGATCCCGTGGGGTCGGGTAGGCCGATCCCATGGGATTCGATCCACTCACAGGCGTGATCGTGGTGCTGGCGATCGCGTTCGTCGTGCTCGGCGCGATCTTCCTCGGCCGCCGCGCGGTCAAGTCGCCGGCGCCCGACGAGGGCGTTAATGCGAGCTCCCAGCTGACGCCCCACGACCCGGGCCACGTCGGCCGGGTCGAGGAGTCGGACGCGGAGAACCGCACCACAGCGATCTGATGCCCGGCCCCGAGCAGCTCATCCGGGCAGGGATCGCCCTGCCGGTGGCCGTCGTGCGCCGCACGGCGGGCATGGCGCGCGGCCTGCTGCCCTTCGGCGGTGACCAACAGCCGAGCAACGAGCACGATCAGCCGAGCAACGAGCAACGAGCAACGAGCAACGAAAGTCCCGAAGTGGCGGTCGCGGTAGACGAGGCGCTCTCACGCGACCGCGACCCCGTCGAAGAAGCCGCGCTCGACGACGACGACCTGACGGGCCACGTCGAAGCCGAGGTCGAGGTGGTCGCCGAGTCCGCGGACCCGGGCGCCGAGTCGATCGGTCCCGAGATCCACGTCGACGACGCGGACTAGCTGCGCTCGGAGAGGTACTCGAGGTAGAGCGGGCGCAGGGCGTCGGCCAGCTCGCCCTCGCCCGAATGGACGAGGTCGTTCAGCCGCCCTCGGAGCGTCATCACGTCCTGGGCCGCCTCGTCATCGCGTCCTATCGCGCTCTCCGCGGCGGGAATCGCCTCGAGGAGCCGCCAGAAGAACTTGATGTCGACGTGCCTGACGGCGTGGTCGATGGCGCGGTCGTGCAGCTCCTTCGAGCTGAGGGCGCCCAGTTCCTCGTGCGCGGCCATTGCGTCTGATCCTACGTCGTGGAACACTCGGCGCGCCTTGAGGCTCGCCGCTCTCATCGGGCTACTGGTGGCCCTGTTCGCTCCTGCTGCCGCGCACGCGGCAGGAAAGCCGTTCGCGCTCGATGCCCGCGACGTCGCGGCCGACCCGCACGTGGCTGTGGACGAGAACGGCGTCGGCCACTTCGCATGGAACGAGGAGCGGCCGTTCGTCTCGAGCGAGAACCCGGGCGACGACCTCCTGCGTTACTGCCAGGTGCCGCGCAACGGCACCGCGTGCACCAAGCCGGCGACGATCGCGATTCCGGAAGACGACTTCGAGGGCCCGCGCGTGCTGTTGCCCGGGGACGGCCGGGTCCTGATCATCACGCAGCGCTGTTGCGGCGGGACGCCGTCGCTCGACCTCCTCTGGGTGGTCGAGTCGCTCGACGGGGGGCTTTCCTGGGGCGCCCCGCGGAAGATCGGCACGGTGGCACCGTCCGGCGACGCCGAGCTGGGGCCCGGTGAGTTCTCGGTCTCGGTGATCTCGAGCATCGTCACCGGCGGGACCTTCTTCCAGGCGGCACCGCTCGATGACTACACGGGCGAGAGCGCGAACGTGGGCGACGCGGGTGCAGGCGTCAACAACCCGTTCGCGTACGGCGACGTGGCTTTTCCCGACCCGCTCACGCCGGTGACGGTCATGACGGACCTCGACACCGTCTACTTCCGACGTTGGAGCGGCGCGGGTAACTACAACGACCTCGGATCCTGGGGTCCGCTCCAGGAGTACGGCCCGGGCGACGAGACCGAGGCGGTGGACGGGCCACGCGGAGTCTTCATGACCTACAAGACCGAAGACTTCCCCCGGCAGTTCCGGATGGCGCGGTGGGGCGGGATGGCGTTCGGCGCCTCGAGCCCGGTCACTCCGCGCGGCGATCCGATCTTCGCCGACTTCTTCCAGGACCGTGGCGGGAACCTTCACTTCCTCTGGCAGGAGAACGGGCCCGACGAACTGCGCCATCGCATGTCGCGGGACGGGCAGACGTGGGCCAAGGCGGAGGTGCTCGCGGACGACGACGACGGGGGCCTGTACAACCTCGGCCACGCCACGGCGCGCGACGGTGGCGGCTTCGCCGTCTGGGACGAGAACGGGCAAGGGCCCGTCAAGGCGGTCCAGTTCGGGCCGACCGGCCCGGTGAAGGACCTTCCGCAGGACAACGCGTGCGTGCTGGAGCTGAAGGTCGGGAGCGCGCGCATCGCGGCGCGCGAGGGATGCCTCAAGAAGCAGGCCGGCACCCAGCGCTACCGGAGCAAGGGCGACGTGCGCGTGAACGGCATCGACCTGGAGACCTCCGGCGCCCTCGGCAGCTCCGCAGCTCCCGCGGCGAAGGCGACCGTGGTGATCGACAAGGAGGCGCGCACGCTGAGGACCGAGGGCAAGGTGCTCGCGAAGGTCGGGAACATCGTGCTCGACCGCAAGGAGCTCGAATGGCGGCTCCCGCAGGCCGTTGGGCCCATCACGGACCTGGCGGGCAACCCGGCCTCGTTCGACACGGCGAGCTTCGGCATCGAGCTGCTCGGCCTGCCGGTATCGGGCAAGACCAGCCCGACGCTCACGAAGAACGGCGGCGTGGCCGTGCCGGTGCACCTGGAGCTGCCCGAGCCGTTCGGCGGGTTGGGCGGCCTGGGTGACATCACCGGTGACATCACGCTCGAGGCGCACGTCGAGACGGGCCTGAAGCTCGCGGACCTCGTCATCCAGGCGAAGAACATCGGGATCGGTATAGCCACGATCGAGGACCTGCTGATCGAGTACGTCGGCGACCCGAACAAGCTCTTCGGCAGGGCGAAGCTCGCGCTGCCGGTCCTGAAGGGCGAGATCGATGCCGAATGGCAGCTGCTGGACGGCGAGTTCGACTACGCGAAGGGGATCTACACCGTCACCCCGCCGTCGCCCGGGATCCCGGTCGCGACGAGCGTCTTCCTGCGCCAGATCGGGTTCGCGATCGAGACCGACCCCACGAAGCTGAGCGGCTTTCTCGGACTGACAGGACTCGGGCAGCTGTTCGGGACGCGGGTGCTCGAGCTGAACGGGCTCGTGAGCTACACGTTCCCGGACTCGCCGGCGCCGGGCATCTTCGATTTGAAGGGAACCGGCAAGGTGGTCGGGCTGGGCGTCGGCTCGGCGTTCTTCCGCTACGAGACGACCGGCAAGGCCACCTTCGGCGGCGCGTTCGAGATCGGCAACCCGAGCGTGCTCGGCATCAAGGGCGCGGCCGGCGGTGGCGCCGACCTCCAGACGAAGCAGTTCGACCTGTTCGGCGAGGCGGACGGCTGCGGGCTGGGCATCTGCGCGTCGAATGACTGGATCGTGTCGAGCAAGGCTGCGGCGATCTGCCTGGCGGTCGACACCGGCGCGATCGGCGAGGCGCTCGGCGGCGATCCGGCCATCACGGTCGTCTACGAGTGGGACGACGGGCTCGACGCGTTCGCCGGCTGCGACCTGAGCGGGTACAAGGCGGTCTCGTCGGCGCGCGTCGCCCAGGACGGCTCGCGCACCTTCCGCCTGGACGGCGGCATGCCGCTCGCGGGGGTCGAGGTCATCGGCCAGGGCGCACCGCCGCGCGTCACGATCACGGGGCCGGACGGGCAGACAATCGCCACCCCGGCGGATCAGAGCCAGCCCGTCAACACGGAGGTCGGCCTGCTGGTGGCCGACCCGGCCGACGACACGACGATCGCGGTGCTGCGCGCGCCGCAGAAGGGCACGTGGACGGTCACGCCGCAGGACGGCTCGGTGCCCATCACGGCACTGCGGACGGCGGACGGGATCCCTGCGCCGCGCGTCAAGGCAAAGGTGCGCGGGCGCGGTTTGAAGCGGACGCTCGACTACACCGTCCGGCAGATCCCGGGCCAGGTCGTCCGTTTCGTGGAGGAGGGCCGGGGGGCGTACGAGCCGATCGGCCGCGCCAAGGGCCGCGCCGGCTCGATCAAGTTCACTCCGGCGAACGGCGCCCGCGGCAAGCGCCGCATCCTCGCGCTGGTCGACCAGAACGGCCTTCCGCGCGACCGCCTCGCGGTGGCCACCTACAAGGCGCCCGGCCTGATCCGCCCGGCCCGTCCGAAGCGGGTCCGGCTGAACCGGCGCGGCAACCGGCTGGTGGTGCGCTGGCGCCGTGCGGCGCGAGCGCACAGCTACATCGTCCGCGCCGTCCTCCGCGATGGCCGCCAGCTCACGATCCCGTCGCGCCGCACGCGCGTGCGCATCCGCAACTTCCCGGGGATCGACAGCGCCCGCGTGAACGTCCACGGCGTCACGCGCGAGGGCGTGATCGGGCCGGCGGACCGGGCCAAGATTAAGCCGAAGCCGAAGCCGAAGAAGCGGAAGCGCGGGCGCCGCTAGGCGCGCGCCTCGGCGAGCGTCCGCACGATCGCGGGCCGGTCGCCGAACGGCATGGCGAGCAATGTGTTCACGCCGGCCTGTTCGAACTCGGCGATCCGGTCCGGCAACCCGGCCATGTCCGTGCAGATCGCATTCGACTCGATCAGCTCGTCGCTGAGCGCCGCAGCCGCGCCGGCCCGGTCGCCCTCCATGAAGAGGCGCTGCACCTCGCGGGCAGAGTCGCCGAACCCGGCTCGCTCGGCCGCCTCGACGTAGAAGTTCTTCCCCTTCGCGCCCATCCCGCCCATGTAGATCGTGAGCCACGGCCGGGCGAGGTCGCGTGCCCGTGCGCGGTCGTCGTCGACGCAGACCATCACTACCGGCGCCACGTCGATCGCGCGGCCGGAGGCGCGGATGGGGGCGAGCAGCTCGTCGGCGCGCGCGGGGTCGAACCCGAACGGCAGCCAGCCGTCGGCGATCTCGGCGGTCTGCTCGACCGCGCGGGGCCCCACCGCGCCGAGGTAGATCGGGATCGGCCGCTGGACCGGCTTGGCGAGGAGCTTCAGCGGCTTGCCGAGCCCCGTGCCGTCGGCGATCGGCAGGCGAAACTCGCGCCCCTCGTACTCGAGCGGCGCTTCGCGGGCGAGCGCGGCGCGCACGATCTCCACGTACTCGCGCGTGCGTGCGACGGGGCGCGAGAAATCCACGCCGTGCCAGCCCTCGCTGACCTGTGGCCCCGAGACCCCGAGCCCGAGCCGGAAGCGCCCGCCTGACATGACGTCGAGGGTTGCGGCGGTCATGGCCGTCATCGCCGGGCTGCGGCCGGGGATCTGGAACAGGCCCGAGCCGAGCGCGACGCGCTCGGTGACGGCGCTCAGGCGGCCCAGTACGGACGCCGCGTCCTGGCCCCACGCCTCGGAGACCCAGACCGAGTCGAGACCCATCTCATCCGCCTGCCGGGCGAGCTCCAGCTGCTCCTCGAAAGAGAACCACGGCCAGTACGCAAGAAATAGACCCGCTCGCACGTTGTGATGTTCGCACTAGTACATCCGTCGAGCGACGGCCGTGCTGTGCACATATCTGGGAACTCGGACTCACGGAGGAGAAATGAGCCCAGGAACGGATCCAGTCCGCGTCCTCGTTGTCGAGGACAATCAACGCTATGGCGAGCTGATCGAGCACATGCTCGGGAGCGAGTTCGCCGCCGACCGCGTGACCACTCTCGGTGACGCGGTCGCGAACATCCAGCACGGCGTCGGCTACGGCTGCATCCTGCTCGACCTCCTGTTGCCCGGGACGGACCGGCTGGAGGCGGTCGAGGCGCTTCAATCACTCGCGCCCGACTCGCCGATCGTCGTCCTGACCGGGATGGAGAACGGCAGCCTGGCGCTCGACGCCATGAAGGCCGGTGTGCAGGACTACCTGTACAAGGGAGACATCGAGCCGGAGCCGCTACGGCGCTCGGTGCTGTACGCGATGGAGCGAAAGCGGGCGCAGCTCGCGCACCAGGCGCTCCACGACCCGCTCACGGCGCTGCCGAACCGGACGCTCTTTCGCGACCGGTGCAGCCAGGCACTCGCGGGGATCGGTCGCACGACAACGGGCGTCGGCGTCCTGTTCATCGATCTCGACGGGTTCAAGCTCGCCAACGACAGCATGGGCCACGCCGCGGGCGATCGGTTGCTCGTGGAGGTGGCCGACCGCCTGCAGCAGGCGATGCGGGCCGGCGACAGCGTCTCGCGATTCGGCGGCGACGAGTTCACGGCGCTGTCGGCGACGCTCGACCACCGCCACGACGCGGTCGAGGTGGCGCAGCGCCTGACCCAGATCGTCGGCGAGCCGTTCGACATCGCGGGGCGCGAGGTCACGCTGACGTGCAGCATCGGCGTCACGTTCACCTTCGACCGCGACGCCGACCCCGACGTGCTCATCCACGAGGCCGACATGGCGATGTACCGCGCGAAGGAGCGCGGAGGGGCGTGCTACGAGGTGTTCGGGCATTCGCTTCGGGCGCGGACCGCTCGGCGGCGGGAGATAGAGAGTGAGCTTCGGACGGCGCTCGAGGAGGAACAGCTCCGGATCGCCTACCAGCCGCAGGTGGAGCTGGCGACGGGCCGGATGACGGGGCTCGAGGCGCTCGCGCGCTGGGAGCACCCGGAGCGCGGGACGATCGCGGCAGCCGAGTTCATCCGCGTGGCGGAGGACACGGGGATGATCCACGGCCTCGGTCGGTGGGTCCTCGCGGAGGCGTGCCGGGAGTTCGCGGCCTGGCGAGACACGGAGGCCCTCGCGCCCGACGTGCAGCTCGCCGTCAACCTGTCGCCGCGGCAGCTCGCGCGCGGCGACGTCGTCGATGCCACGGCCGCCGCCCTCGCGGAGACTGGGATCGATCCGAGCCGGCTCTGCCTCGAGGTCACCGAGGGCGCCGTCGTCTCGCACGGGGCGCGGGCGGGCAGCGTGCTGAAGCGGCTGAAGTCGCTGGGCGTCGCGATCGCCATCGACGACTTCGGCGTGGGGTACGCCTCGCTCGGCTACCTCGAGCGCTTTCCGGTGGACATCCTGAAGATCGACCGTTCGCTCGTGGACGGTGTCGCGCGCGAGACACGCAAGCAGCGCGTGGTCGCGACCGTGATGGCGCTGGCGGACACGCTGGAGCTGAGCGTGCTCGCCGAGGGGATCGAGGTGCCAGAGGACGCGCACAAGCTGATGGCGCTCGGCTGCCGGTACGGCCAGGGCTATCTGTACGCGCGTCCAGCAGAGGGGCCGGTGCTCCTGCCGATGTAAAGTCCCGGCCCGCGATGGCGACCCTTCCTGCTCCGGTAACGCTCGACCTTCAGCCGAGCCACGAGGAGCAGATGCTGCGCGAGGCCGTTCGCGGCATCGCCTCGAGCTTCGGGCCCGAGTACATCCGTGAGCAGGCGATGGCGGGCGAGCCCCCGACGGAACTCTGGGACGCGCTCGCGAGCCGCGGCTACCTGGGCGTCAACCTGCCGGAGGAGCTGGGCGGAGGGGGCCTCGGGATGAGCGGCCTGTTCGCGGTGGGCGAGGAATTGGCGGCGAACGGGACGCCGCTCCTCCTGATCGTCGTATCCCCGGCGATCGTCGGGTCGATCATCGCCAGGCACGGGACCGAGGAGCAGCGGGAACGCTTCGTCCGCCCGATCGCGGCCGGGACGACGAAGGTCGCATTCGCAATCACCGAACCCGACGCGGGCACGAACTCGCACAACATCTCGACGACCCTGACGCGCGAGAACGGGAAGTTCCTGCTGAGCGGGCAGAAGGTCTTCATCTCGGGCGTCGAGGACGCCGAGTACGTGGCGGTCGTGGCGCGCGGCCGGCTGGACGACGGGCAGCTCGGCCTGCCGTCGTTCTGCATCGTGGACGTGGATGCGCCCGGGTTCACTCGCCAGGAGATCCCGATGGTCAACCAGGGCGCGGACAAGCAGTGGACGCTCTTCTTCGACAAGGTCGAGCTGGAGGAGGACCGGCTGATCGGCGGCTACAACGGCGGTCTCGGTGCCATCTTCGACGGGCTCAACCCCGAGCGGATCATGGGCGCCTCGCTGGCGCTCGGGCTAGGCCGATACGCACTCGACAAGGCGGCGCAGTACGCGCGTGAGCGAACGGTCTGGTCGGCCCCGATCGGGACGCACCAGGGCGTGGCCCACCCGCTGGCCGAGGCGAAGATCGAGCTGGAGCTGGCGCGCCTCATGGCGCAGAAGGCCGCGGCGCTGTACGACGCCGGCGCGAAGGGCGCCGGCGAGGCGGCGAACATGGCGAAGTACGCCGCAGCGGAAGCCGGGATCAAGTGCGTCGACCAGGCGATCCAGACGCACGGCGGAAACGGCTTCGCCCTCGAGTACGGCGTGGCCCAGCTCTGGTGGGGCGTGCGGATCGCGCGCACCGCCCCGGTGTCGCGTGAGATGATCCTCAACTACGTGGCCGAGCACTCGCTCGGGCTGCCCAAGTCCTACTGATGGATCTCACGCTCTCACCCGACGAGGAGGCCTTCCGGGACGAGCTGCGCACGTGGCTCGAGACCCACCACCCCGGCGAGGAGCCGAAGGGCGACGAGGAAGAGGCCTTCGCTTTTCGCCGCGAGTGGCAGACGAAGCTGCACGAGGCCGGCTGGGCCGGCGTCTCATGGCCGAAGGAGTACGGCGGCCGCGGCGCCTCGCTGATCGAGCAGGCGATCTACAGCGCCGAGATGGTGCGGGCGCGCGCGCCGTCGCCGGCGAACGTGCTCGGCCTCGCCATGGGGGGGCCCACCGTCATCGGGCACGGGACGGAGGAGCAGAAGGAGCGCTTCATCCAGCCGATCCTCTCCGGTGAGGAGATCTGGTGCCAGGGGTTCTCGGAGCCCGACTCCGGCTCGGACCTGGCGTCGCTCAAGACCAAGGCCGTCAAGGACAACGGCGACTGGGTCGTGACCGGCCAGAAGGTGTGGACGACCTTCGCGCACCACTCGAAGTGGTGCATGCTCGTCGCGCGCACCGACCCCGACGTGCCCAAGCACAAGGGCCTCACCTACTTCCTGATGGACATGGAGCAGGACGCGGTGCAGGTTCGCCCGCTCCGCCAGATCACCGGACAGGCCGAGTTCAACGAGCTCTTCCTGGAGGAGGCGCGGATCCCCGACGAGAACGTCATCGGGGGCGTTGGCAACGGCTGGATGGTGGCCATCACCACGCTGATGAACGAGCGCTCGGGCCTGGCCTTCGGCGCCATGGCGCAGGTGCGGCGGGACCTGAACGACCTGATCGAGGTGGCGCGCGAGAACGGCCTGGACGAGGATCCCGTCACCCGCCAGCGGATCGCGCAGCTCCACATGGAGGTCGAGGCCCTGCGGATCAACGCCTACCGCGGCCTCACGGGGATCATGAAGACGGGCCAGCCCGGGCCCGAGGGCTCGCTCGGCAAGTGGGCGTGGTCCGACATCAACCAGTCCCTCACGGAGGCCGCGATGGAGATCCGCGGCCACGAGGCCCCGATCATCGACGAGGCCTGGACCTACCGCTTCCTGCGCGCCCGCGCGAACTCGATCGAGGGCGGCACCACCGAGATCCTCCGCAACATCATCGCCGAGCGGGTTCTCGGCATGCCAAAGCTCCGGTGAGGACATGAACTTCGACTTCACCGACGACCAGCGCACGATCAAGAGCACCGCGAAGGAGTTCCTGGCCGCGCGGTTCAAGGCCGACAAGCTGCGCGAGCTGGCCGAAGGCGGCGAGTACGACTCGGCGATCTGGGACGAGATGCGCGAGCTCGGCTGGGCCGGCATCTTCATCGACGAGGAGTTCGAGGGCCAGGGCCTCGGCGTGGTCGAGCTCGCGATCCTGATGGAGGAGATGGGGTACGCGCTCGCGCCGTCACCGTTCTTCTCGAACGCGGCAGCCGGCCTGCTGATCCAGCACGCCGGCAGCGAGGATCAGAAGCGCAAGTGGCTCCCCGGGATCGCGAGCGGCGAGCAGCCTGGGACGGTCGGCGAGATCAAGAACGGCAGCGCGCCGCTCGTCTCGGACGCAGAGGACGCCGCGCTGATCGTGCTGTTCGACTGCGACCGGGCGAGCGTGGTCGAGCGGTCCGCGGCCGACGTTCAGAAGGTCGACACGATCGACTCGACGCGGAGGTTCGCGAGCGTCTCGGCCGAGGGAGGCGAACCGCTCGAGGGTGATGTGCAGGCGGGCCTCGACCGGATCGCGACCGCGTTGTCCGCCGAGCTGACCGGGCTGGCGCAGCGGACGATGGAGATGGCGGTCGACTACGCGAAGGAGCGCAAGCAGTTCGAGCGGCCGATCGGTGCCTACCAGGCGGTCTCGCACCGCTGCGCGCAGATGCTGATGGAGGTCGAGTCGGCGCGGGCGCTCACCTACTTCGCTGCCTATGCGGCCGATGCGGAGCCCGAGGAGCTGTCCCTCGCGGCGTCGGCTGCGAAGGCCTATGCGTCGGACGCCGGCTGGAGGGTGAGCGCATCGGCGCTACAGGTCCACGGCGGGATCGGGTTCACCTGGGAGCACGACCTCCACTTCTTCCTGAAGCGCGCGAAGACGGACGGGCACCTCTTCGGCACGGCGCGCCAGCACCGGGACCGCGTTGCGGACCTCGCGATGGCGCGCACGGCGGCCGCAACCGCCTGAGGCCGTCCCGGCCGGATCGCTAGCCGGCCAGCCGGCCGCCCACGAACTGCGTCACCCCGGCCACGCGCTGCTCGATCCCCTCGAAGCCGCGCTCGGCGAGCGCGTCCGTGATCTCGTCGCGCTCGAACATCCGCATCCCGCTCTGGCGCTGCATGACCGACTCCCAGGTGCGCATGGGCGCCGA
The DNA here is from genome assembly GCA_035629775.1 of Thermoleophilaceae bacterium. Taxonomy (GTDB): domain Bacteria; phylum Actinomycetota; class Thermoleophilia; order Solirubrobacterales; family Thermoleophilaceae; genus DASPHG01. The sequence goes on from DASPHG010000053.1 coordinate 20,997, forward strand.
GCGGCCGCGGCACGAGGTGAAGATCGCCACGCGCCCGCCCGGCGTGAGGATCCGCACGACGGAGTCGAGCGCGCGCATCGGGTCCGCGAACAGGTGGAGGGCGGCGAAGCAGCAGACGGCGTCGAAGCTCTGGTCGCGGAACGGAAGGTCCTGGGCATCGCCGCGCACGTAGGCGACGTGCTCGATCCCGCCGGTGTCCTGGACGGCGCGGCGCAGCATCGTGGGTGAGGCGTCCAAGCCCACGACGACCCCGGTCGGGCCCACGGCGTGGGCGAAGTTCCGCGTGAAGTTCCCGGTGCCACAGGCGATATCGAGCACGCCGTCGCCGGGCACGAGGCCGAGCAGGAGGCGGGCGATCCGTCGCTCCTCGGCCATGCCGGGTCCGAAGACGCCCTTCGCGACGCGGCCGAGCGCCGGGCGCCACCAGCGCTCGTAGATCTCCGGCACGGCCCGGCTGAGCATCAGGTTCTGCGTGATCCCGGTCGAGGGGAGACCCTCCGGCGGGAGCAGGTCGACGTAGCCGTCCGGGCTCGGCAGCTCGGCGGCTCGAAGCTCGTCGGTGAGGAGGGCGCGCGCCCGGTCGACCCCGCTCACGTCAGGCGCGGCGGATGCTCGGCAGCTCGCGCTCACCGGGCACGGACGCGCCGCGGTGTTCGCCCTCGACGGCCAGCCGCTCGAGCCGCGCCATCTCGCGCTCGCCCTCGATTCGCGCCGGGTGGTCCTCCGGTAGGACGCCCACGAGGTTGCGGATCCGGTTGCGGATCTGGAGCGCGAAGTGCGGCGCGGAGGCGCCCATCAGCTGCCGCACGTCCTCGACGGTCGGCTCGCGCGCCATGCGCTCGCTGCGCTCGAACTCGCTCACGGCCGGGAGCGTATCCAGCCGGGCCGCTACGGCTCGTCGATCTGGACCGGGATGAGCGCGGTGATCTCGTCGAGCCGGCCCTGCTGTTCGACGGAGATCACATCCTCGTCGCCCAGGATCCAGACGTGGTTGAAGACGCTGAGGCGCGGATCCGTCTCGAAGCCCGGCTGCACGTCGAGCAGGTAGCTCTCTAGTGAGCGCGGCAGGGTCTCCGCGTCGTCGGTGAGGAGCAGCGGCGCGAAGATCCCGTTCGTGCCGAGCGACGCCGCGCCCACCGCGTCGAGTGGGCGCGCGGTCGATGCGATCGTGAAGTTCTGGCCCGGAACCTCGGCGCCCCAGCCGAAGCTGCCCGACTGGAAGCGCGCGAACTCGATCGCGTTCTGGACCGGGGTCGCCCCCTCGATTCGCTGGATGCGGCGGGCGAGCGGGCGCAGGTCGCGCTCCACCTCGGTGCCGATCACCGAGTCCGGCCCCAGGATGAACACGTCCGGCTTCTCGTGCCGGCGGAGCGCGTCGGCTGTGGGCGCGGGCAGCTCATCCTGCGTAGCGAACAGGACCGCGTCCTCGGAGCGTGCAGCCATGGCGGCGGCCGGCATCGCGTACTCGGCGCGCTCGCCGCTCGCGATGATCACGTCGTCGGAGGGCTCGCCCGATGCGACCGCGTGGAAGCGGTCGATCTCGGAGGCCAGCTCGTAAACGTCGGGGGCGTCGATCGTGGTCGTGCGTCGCCCCTCCGGCTCGGGCGGACGCGAGCCGATGCGGATGACCTGCGCGTCCTCCGCGAGCTCCGACCCGGCCGGGTTCAGGCGGGCCAGCGTGTCGGCGGAGACGGGAGGGAGGTCGTCGTCGTCCGAGAGGAGGACCGGCGCCGCGAGCGTGTTCCCGGCGAACACCGACGCCGCCACGCCTCCCTGCCAGTTGTCCTTGTCGACGAGGACGACCACCTGCGGACGCGTCGTGTCGCTCGTGGCCGGCCAGACCGCGCTGGCCACGCCGGCGAGGTCGGCGATCGCATCCGCACCGGCCACCCGGGTCGTGTTCTTCGTCGCGGTAACGGGGAAGCCGAGGTCCTGGGCGGCCTCCTCGTCGTCCGCTCGCACCCCGATCCGAGGCGAGTCCGGGTCGTCGTCGTCTCCCACCGAGCAACCGGCGAGAAGTGCGCAACATGCGAGCAGGAGCGCCGGGAGACGAGCCACGCGGCTGACATTAGCGCCCGGCTTACCAGGGGGCCAGGCCCCTTGGTAAACGCCCGCCTTCGGTACGATTGACTGGTCAGTCAACGTCAAGGGGTTTCCAAGTGGACTTCCGTCTCACCGACGAGCAGCTCGAGTTTCAGCAGCACTGCCGCAAGTTTTCCGAAGAGGTGATCCGGCCGGTCGCCGCCAAGTACGACCGCGAGCAGTCGGTGCCGTGGGACGTCATCAAGGAGGCCCGCAAGTGGAACCTCCATGGCCTGGAGTACATCCAGAAGGTCGCGAGCGACCCGGACGGGCTGTTCGGCGTGATCTACGCCGAGGAGCTGCACTGGGGCTGCGCCGGCATCGCGCTCGCAGTTTCGGCTTCCTCGCTGGCCGCGGCGGGCATCGCGTCGTCGGGAACGCCGGAGCAGATCGGCCGGTGGGTGCCCGAGTGCTACGGCACCGGTGACGAGATCAAGATGGGCGCATACGCCGTGACGGAGGCCGGCGCCGGCTCCGACGTGAAGTCGCTCCGCACCACCGCGAAGCTGGACGGCGACGAGTGGGTGCTGAACGGCACCAAGGTCTTCATCTCGAACGGCGGGATCGCCGACGTCACCGTGGTCGTCGCCACGGTCGACCCGGAACTCGGCCATCGCGGCCAGGCGTCGTTCGTCGTTCCCAAGGACGTGCCCGGCCTCTCGCAGGGCAAGAAGGAGGACAAGATCGGCATTCGCGCGTCGCAGACGGCGGAAGTCGTCCTCGAGGACTGCCGCATCCCGGTCGACTACCTGCTCGGCGGCATGGAGAAGCTGGAGAAGAAGCTCGAGCGCGCGCGTTCGGGACAGTCCACGGGGCGCGCCTCAGGCGCGCTCGCGACGTTCGAGATCACGCGCCCGCTCGTGGGAGCGTCGGCGCTCGGGATCGCGCAGGCCGCGTACGAGTGGACGCTCGAGTACCTCGAGGATCAGACGGTCGAGGGCCAGCCGGCGCTCGAGGAGCAGCGGGTCCAGCAGGTGATGGCCGATGTCGCGACCGAGATCGAGGCCGCGCGCCTCCTGGTCTGGCGGGCCGCGTGGATGGGCCGCAACGGCGTGCCGATGACCGGCGGCCAGGGCTCGATGTCGAAGCTGAAGGCGGGCGACGTGACCATGTGGGCCACGACCACGCTGATGGACCTCGTCGGGCCGTATGCGCAGTCCACCGAGTGCCCGCTCGAGAAGTGGTTCCGCGACGCCAAGATCTACCAGATCTTCGAGGGCACGGCCCAGGTTCAGCGGCTCGTCGTATCGCGCATGCAGCGGCAGGCCTACCTGGACAAGATGAAGGAGGCGGCCGAGGTGCTCTCGCAGGCGCCGGGCGGCACGGCCGACAACCCCATCGGGGACGCCGCCGAGGCCGTAGCGACGGCGTAGCCTGGGCTGCCGGTGGACGCCGGCGCGCTCATCTGGCTGCTGATAGCGGAGGTCCTGTACCTCCGCGCCGTGCGCGTGCTCGGCGCGCGCGGATACGAGGTGCCGTTCTGGCAGCAGGTGGCCTGGCACGGCGGGATCGCGCTCGCCGCGACCGGCCTGCTCTCCCCGATCGACGGGCTGAGCGAGGAGCTCTTGTCCGCGCACATGGCGCAGCACCTGCTCATCGCCGACCTGGCCGCTCCTCTCCTGCTCGTCGGATTGCGGTCGCCGGTCTACGCTTTCCTGCTGCCGCGTCCCGCGCTCGTGACCGTCGCGCGGCGGCACCGTCTCCGGCGCGTCTTTCGCACGATCCGGCGGCCGCTCGTCGCGATCCCGGTCTTCGTCGTGCTGCTCTACGGCTGGCACATCGGCTTCATGTTCGAGGCCGCGCTCGGCAACGACCTCGTGCACGTGCTCCAGCACTGGTCCTTCGTGCTCGGCAGCGTGCTGGTCTGGTGGGCGCCGATCGACCCGAAGCGCCGGCGCCTCCACGGCGAGCTGTGGAAGATCGGCCACCTGATCGGCGCGCGGCTGGCCGGGATGTTCCTCGGCATGGCGTTCGTGATCATGCGCTCGCCGGCGTACGACACGTACGCGGAGTCGGCGCCGGAGCACGGGATGACGGCGCTCGCCGACCAGCAGCTCGCCGGGGCGATGATGCTGGGACTCGACTTCCTGGTGATGGTGTTCGCCCTCTGCCTGTTCTTCTGGGCGTCGGCGCGCGACGCGGACGAGGCGGCGGAGGCGGCTAGCTCGCGTCCCGCCCGCGCGTGATCTCCTCGCGCTCGCGCAGCCGGTTGTCACGGCGAAGCTGAGCCTCGCGCTGGCGGCGACGCTCATCCTCGGATGTCGGCTCGATCGCCGGCACGGGCTGCGGCGCGCCCTCGTCGGTGAGGGAGACCATCGTCAGATAAGCCGTGGAGGTGTGCGTCACCTCGCCCGTCCGCACGTTCTCCGACTCCACCCTCACCCCGACCTCCATCGAGGTCCGCCAGGTCGCGTTGACCATGGCCTTGACGGTCACCAGCTGGCCGACGTAGACGGGCTCGTTGAAAGTCATGCGGTCCATCGCCGCCGTGACGACACGGCTGCCCGAGTGCCTCACGGCCGCGACGCCTGCGACTTCGTCGACCATCTTCATGATCGTCCCGCCGTGCACGTTGCCGGCGGTGTTCGCGTCCTGGATGCCCATCCACCGGGTCAGGACGGACTGCGAGGCGGAGGGCGGTTTGGCTTCCATGCGGGGCGGCTAGTCTACGAGCGCCCTATCCCGAACCTGAGGAGGCTCGCCATGCCAGGGCTGGCCGGCCGGATGTCGACAACGATCAAGGCCAAGATCTCGAAGATGCTGGACCGCGCCGAGGATCCCTCGGAGACGCTGGACTACGGCTACCGCAAGCAGCAGGAGCACCTCCAGCAGGTGAAGAAGGGCATCGCGGACGTGGTGACCGCGAAGAAGCGCATCCAGATGCAGTCGAAGAAGCTCGAGGAGCAGGTCGTCAAGCTCGACACGCAGGCGCGCCAGGCGCTCTCCCAGAACCGCGAAGACCTGGCCCGGATGGCGCTCGAGCGCAAAACGGCGATCCAGTCCGAGCTTCAGGGCCTCGACACGCAGGTCACCCAGCTCGAGCAGCAGCAGGAACAGCTGATCGAGAACGAGAAGCGGCTGCGCGCGAAGATCGAGGCCTTCCGGACGAAGAAGGAGGTCATCAAGGCGCAGTACTCCGCCGCCGAGGCTCAGGTGATGATCTCCGAGGCGGCCTCCGGCGTGGGCGAGGAGATGGCCGACCTCGGCCTGGCGATGCAGCGCGCCGAGGAGAAGACAGAGGACATGAAGGCGCGCGCGAACGCGGTCGGTGAGCTGGAGGAGGCCGGCGTGTTCGAGGACATCACGCAGCTCGGCTCCGGCTCCAGTGAGATCGACCGGGAGCTCTCCCAGCTCTCGCAGGGCGCGCAGGTGGACGACGAGCTCGCGAAGATGAAGGCCGAGCTCGGCGCCGGGTCCGAGTCGCCGGCCCTCGAGCAGGGCGAGAAGGAGGAGGCTCAGTGATCGTCCGCATCTCCGGCGAGGGCCAGTTCCGCCTGCCCGACGAGGACGCCGACCGGCTGAATGAATTGGACAACTCCGCGGTCGCCGCGGTCGACGAGGGCAATGAGGAGAAGTTCCATTCGCTCTTCTCTGAGATGCTCTCGCTGGTCGAGAGCGACGGCCAGGTCCTCCCGGACGACGAGCTGATCGAGTCCGACGTGATCCTGCCGCCCCGCGACGTCTCCTTCGAGGAGGCCGCGGGCGAGTTCACGGGCGAAGGCCTGATCCCGGACTGACCGAACCGCTGGCGGATCTCGACGACGTGGCGTAGGCTGGTATCAGCGCGCCCAAACGCGCGCTGGGCCCGCATGTGCCTGTTCTCCCGCTCAGTGATGCTCGCGCTGGCGCTCAGCCTGAGCGCCGCGTCCGCGCACGCCCAGGCGCCCGCCGAGCTGACGAACTGCACGACGACCGGCATCCGCAACGCGGTTGCGGTGGGTGGCGACTACGTCTTCAAGTGCTCCGGGGCGGTTGACAACGAGGACGACGGAGTCGCGCATTACAAGAAGTTCATCAACTTCGCCGGCGTCGAGAACCAGATCGTCATCGACAAGCCGGTCTCGCTCGACGCGCGCAATCTGGGCTACGACGTCATCATCGCCCGGTCGCCCCGCAACTTCGACGACCCGTTCCTCTCGCCGCGCATGTTCAAGATCGAGGAGGGCGGGTCGCTGACCCTGAAGGGCCTCTTCATCCAGGGCTTGGGCGGAGTGGAGTTCGGCGCCGAAGGCACCGAGGGAGCCCCCGGGATCGTGCCCGGCGGCAACGGCGGCAGCGCGATCTCTGCCCCGCAGGCGAAGCCGGCGGTGCGGGATGGGGGCTGCTTCTACGTCGCACTCGGCGGCTATCTGGCCATCCAGGACACCGCGATCTCCGGCTGCCGGCTGAACGGCTTCTTCGGCGGCTACGGCGGTGGCGGCGGGGCGGGCGCCCGCGGGGAGAACGGCACCAGCGGCGAGCGCGGAGACGACGGGGTCGGCTTCAACGACGACGGTGGGGACGGAACCGATGGCGGCAACGCCAGCCCGGGCGGCGACGGCGGGGCTGGCGGCAACGGGTCCCCCGGCGGAGACGCCCGGGGCGGGGCGATCTTCAACGCGGGCACGCTGCTCCTGACCAACGTGACCTTCTCGGGCAACTGGGCCAATGGCGGTGAGGGAGGTGCCGGCGGCGGAGGCGGGCCGGGCGGGCAGGGCGGCGTTGGCGGCTTCGCCGGCAACGGTGGCAACGGCGGTCCGGCCGACCTGAAAGACCAGGAAACGTGCAACTTCAACGGCACCTGCGGCGAGGGCGGCGACGGCGGCGACTCGGGCGACAGCGCGCCCTCCGGGTCGGGGGCCAACGGTGGCCATGGCAGGCCGGGCGGCGACGGGCGGGGCGGCGCCATCTACAACGCCGGACAGCTGACGATCCACGGGGCCGGGTTCGACTCCAACCTCGCCGCCGGCGGCCACGGAGGAAACGGCGCCTCCGGCGGCCACGGCGGCCCAGACGTCATCGCGCCCAGCGGCGGACAGGGCGGCGCGCCCGGCTGCTTCGCGCCCGGTGGTTGCGGCGTACAGGGCCAAGAGGGTGAGCCGGGCGAGTACGGCCCCGGCGGCGCCGGCGGCAGCGGCGGCAGCGGCGCCAAGGGCGGCGACGGATTCGGCGGTGCGATCTTCTCGGAGGGGCAGGTGGCCACCGGCGGCGCCGCGGCCGTCACCTTCACGGGCAATACCGTCGAACCCGGTGCGGCCGGCGCCGCGGGGGCGGCAGGGGTCGGCTCGGCCGGAAACGGGAACCCGGGCGGCGCGGGCGCTCCCGGCACTTCGGGCAGCCCCAACGTCGGCCTGAAGGCGGTCGACCCGCCCACGGCCGCCTTCTCCTTCGCCCCGGACCCCGAGAAGCCGTTCGAGGTGATCTTCGACGGGCGCGCGTCGAAGGCGGATCCGACGGGGAAGATCGCCCTCTGGACATGGCGGTTCGGGAACGGCGAGTCCGATACGGGCGCCCGGCCCAGGCACAAGTACGCGAAGCCCGGCCGCTACGAGGTCAAACTCACGGTGCGGGACAGCTTCGGCCAGGAGGCCTCGATCACGAAGACCGTCGAGGTGCGGGCGGTCCTCGATGTCACGGTCAAGGCGAAGCCCGCGAAGATCGAGGTCGAGCAGAAGCCCAAGGGCCCGAAGCCGGAGAAGGTCGCCCTCAAGGTCACGGTCAAGAACCCGAACCCGGTGACCATCACGAAGGTCAAGCTTCCGAAGAAGGTCGACATCTCGCTCCGCGATGAGCCCGAGGCCACGAAGAAGGCTCTGAAGCAGAAGCGCCCGCCCACGAAGAAGGTCGACGGGAAGAACGTGCCCGACCTCAACCTGGGAGCCATCAAGAAGGGCGATTCGGAGTCACGCACCTACGAGCTCGTGCTGCGCGGCGACGGCAAGTACGAGGTCGAAGCCCTCGTGACCGGCGCGGACCCGGACGGCAAGACCGTCCGCGGCATCGGCAAGGACACGGTCGAGGGAACGACGCCGCTGCTGTTCATGAAGGCGGAGCTCGGTGCGCGTGTGCGCAGCCCGGAGAACCGCCGCTTCATCAAGGCCGGGACGAACTACCTGATCCACCTGGAGCTGGCCAACCGCTCCTACACCAAGAAGATCGTCGTCCATCCGATCTATCCGAACCTCCGGGGCAACGCAGCCGGGGGCATCCTCCAGCCGCCCGGCCGGCCCGTGGACTTCAAGCCGAAGGGCAACCTGAACGAGGTCCGCCCGTCCGAGTACCTGGAGTTCGGGCCACGGGTGAAGCGCGAGTTCGACATCCTGGTGCGCACGACGTCCAGCGACTCCTGGCGGACCGCCGACGAGGGGGGCAACGGGGGCGGCACTCGGTCCGAGGTCAGGTTCGAGAAACCGAAGGTGAGCATGGTCGAGCGCGGAGGGGCGCTGATCACACGCGTTCCCCCGAAGAAGGTCCTCCTCGGCGAGGACTCGGACAAGATCGTCGTCCACGTGGACGACAGCAGGCCGCCTCGTCCGGAGTTCAACGAGTACGAGGCCACGATGTACGTGGCGAAGGGCGTCGTGATCGGGCTCTGGAACATCACGTTCGGCACGGTTCGAGGGCTGCTCTGGGACCTGCCGGTGGCGGGCGTCCAGACGATCCTCTCGATCCCCCCCGCGGCCCTGGCCTACATGAACCGCCAGGTCGAGCTCTGGGGCGAGGTGGAGGGCGATCCGGTGCTGCGCGAGCAGTTCATGAGGGAGGTCGCGCTGAAGACGCTTCGCATGTTCGCCGAGACGTCATACATGAACCCCTTCGTCGGAGTGAACGGCGTGGTGCAGCTCGGCGAGGCAATCCGTGCAGTCGACCGCGCCGTCGCCGAGCACTACACGAAGATGAACCGCGAGTGGTTCGACGGCGACTGGCGCGGCGCGGCCACGGCGTTCGGGACGGAAGGGACAGAGCGGTTCGTGGACGTGGCCACGGGAGTCGCCCCCGCGGTCCTGGCGCGGATGCCGCGCGTGGCGGCGAAGTGGGAGGCCACGCGCACCGCGCTCCACGCCCGTGCCTTCTCGGCGCTGAACGGGACGATCCGCGAGATAACCGGATTCCGCGCCGCGATCAACGCCCTGCGGGGGACCGTCCTGCCGGGGCTGATCTACTCGAACAAGCACATGACGAAGCTCTACGGCCTGGCGCCCCGCGAGGCCGAGTGGGCGCGTGACTTCGTCAAGAACTACCGCACGAAGCTGGGCCGCAAGATCTCGATGGTCTTCCGCTCCCGCCTGGAGCAATCGCTGCACTGGCTCGACAACGGCGGTTACCTCAAGCCCTACTGGCTGAAGCTGAAGAACGTGAACCGCGTCGACGCCGAGTACCTCGGCTACTTCGGCGGGCCGCCCGCGCCCGGCGACATCGGCCGCCTGATCGTCCGTCGCCCTCCGTCGTGGGAAGACGTCGTGAAGAAGCTGAAGGCGAACAACGTGAAGCCGAACTCGGCCGAGTGGGAGGGCGTTCACATCCGCTGGAAGCAGCGCGACAAGGAGTACTACAAGGGCGAGATCGACCAGATGTTCGAGTACAACCGCAAGGGCGAGGTCAAGGGCAAGTGGCCCTGGCAGGAGAACGGCGTCGACCCGACGGTGCAAGTGGACGAGGAGTTCCCCGCCGGGTTCCGGCTGAAGCGCACCGGTAGGCCCGGCGAGTTCGCGATCGAGATCAGGCCGCAGCTGTCCGACGGCAATTACGGGGAGTGGGGGTCGGTCACAGGAGACGTCGACCTGATCGCGCTCACCGCCGCCGACGGCAGCGCTCTGACCGACGCGGAGCACGTGGCGCTCCTGAAGGCGATCCGCGAAGGGCCCATGGGCGCCCTGCACCCGGAGTCGGCCACCTGGATCAAGGACGGCAAGTTCTGGTTCAAGGCCAAGGAGAACTACCTGAACAACGACGGCGAGTGCTGCCTGGCCCAGGTGGCGGCCGACGGCCTGATCCGCGCGGTCAAGTTCAACCCCGCCCTGAGCTTCTTCCCGAAGACGATCGAGGCACTGGCCGCCAAGGCCCAGTACCGGCTCTGGTGGGACGGCGGCTACCAGGCGCCGCCCATGCCGGTGCCCAAGGGCGGAGTCTTCACCGGGCCTCTCAGATAGGGATGTGCACAGCGGGCGCGGGCCCGTGGCGAAGTTGGCGCATTCGGTGTACTGTCGAAGAGCTCGCCAACTTGCCCATGCCGGCCTCCCGCCACCCGCTGAGCAGCACCTCTGGCCGCGCTCGGCGGTGGCTCGCGCTCCCCGTCGCAGTGTGTGCCATTGCCGTGACGGCGGCAGTGGCCGGCGCCGCCGGGGGCGACCCCAGCTCCCGGCCGGTCGCGGGCCCCGCCCAATATTTTCCTTCGGAGATCACCGACTGCCAGACGACCCAGGGTCTGCGCGCCGCGGTGGCGGCCGGCGGCAACTGGGTGTGGAGGTGCAACCCCTACATCCAGGGCGAGCCGGTGCGGATCTACTTCGAGGACGACGAGCCCGACATCGTGGTCCGCAAGGACGTCTCGATCGACGCCAGCGGGCTGCCGTACGAGGTCCAGATCATCGGGGGACGCTGGCTTTCCTTCCGCCCGGGGCGCATTTTCCAAGTCGCGGCCGGCACGTTGAAGCTGAAGGGGCTGACGTTCGAGCAGCCCGGCGGTCTCGTCTTCGGGAGCGAAGGCGGCTCGAACGGGGCCGCCGGCACTCCGCCCGGCGGCAACGGGGGTGACGCCACGGAGGGGACCTACACGCCGGGGGTCGTCAGGCGCGGTGGGTGCATGTACATCGCGGCAGGCGCGCGCGTGGAGATCCGCGACAGCACCTTCACCGGTTGCCGCGTCTCCGGGGTCGACAACAGCGGCGCCGGGTACGGGGGCGCCGGCGCCGCAGGGGCAACCGGAGCGCAGGGGGAGGTCGGCGAGGACTCGCCTGCCGGGGAGCGCGGCGGGAACGGCGGGTCGGGCGGCAGCGGCGGGTCGGGCGGCAACGGCGGAGACGGCGCCAGGGGCCCGGGCGTGGGCGGAGACGCGTTCGGCGGGGCGATCTACAACGCCGGCACGCTGCTTCTCACCGACACGATCTTCGAGAACAACCGTGCCGCCGGTCAGGACGGCGCCGGCGGCGGTGGCGGTGGCGCAGGCGCACCGGGCGGCCGCGGTGGTGGCGGCGGCAGAGGGGGCGCGAGTGGCTCAAACGACGGCTACGGCGGCCGCGGGGGGGACGGCGGGGACGCCGGCAGCGGCGCCCCCGGTGGCTCGGGCGGTAACGGGGGCGGCGCCAGCCGGGGCGGCGACGGCATGGGCGGCGCGATCTACAACGCAGGTCAGCTGACGATCAAGGGTGGCGCATTCACCGCGAACCTTGCTCAGGGCGGTGACGGAGGGCACGGCGGCGGCGGTGCCGATGGCGGCGAGGGCGGCGGGGCGCCCGTCGGGGCGCCAGGTGGGAGAGGGGACTGCGGGTTGGGCTGTTACAGCCTGGATGGCGCCGAGGGCAAGGATGGCGTCGCGTCCAACGGCGGCGACGGCGGCAGCGGCGCCTCTGGGGCGAGCGGCGGCAACGGCTACGGCGGGGCCATCTACTCGAAGACCCCCGTCGCCGTCGACAAGACGGCGGGCGTCGCGCTCTCGGCGAATACGGCACTGCCCGGCGACGGTGGCCAGGGAGGCATCGCCGGGAAGGGCGGGGCCGCCGGCAACGCCGGGTTCGACGCCCCGCCCCCCGGTTTGCCCGGCCGCGACGGCAATGCCGGTGCCGCGGGCCCCCCGGGGAAAGCATCCGGCGACAACTACACCGTCGCGCAGGTCGAGCCGCCGACGGTGGCGTTCTCGTTCGCGTTCGACCCGGCAAAGCCGTACAAGGTCAAGTTCGACGGCTCGGCCTCCGAGCCCGGCGACGGGGCACGGCTCGCTTCCTACGCGTGGAGTTTCGGTGACACGGAGACCGAAACCGGGGAAAAGGTCGAGCACACCTATGAGGAGCCCGGCAGGTACGAGGCCAGACTGACCGTCACCGACAACTTCGGGCAACAGGCCTCGGCCACGAAGACGGTCGAGGTCAGGCCGGGGCTGGAGGTCACGCTCAAGGCGAACCCGTCGAAGATCGAGGTGAAGCAGACCAAGAAGGGCCCCGAGCCGGTTCCCGTGAAGCTGACGGTGACGGTCAAGAACCCGAATCCGGTCAGGGTGCACGACGTCACGCTCCCGAAGCGGGTCGCCATCAGCCTCCCGGGCGAGCCCGAGGCGCAGGAGAAGGCGCTCAAGCAGAAGTTCGCGCCGCCCGCGAAGGACCGTAGCCTGGGCACGCTGAAGAAGGGCGAGTCGAAGACGGAGACCTACGGCCTGGTGCTGCGCGGCGACGGCGAGTACGAGGTCGAGGCGCTCGTGATCGCGGATCCCATCAAGGGCCTGCCGGTAAGGGGCGTGGGGAAGACGAAGGTCGAGGGCTCGACGCCACTCCTCTACTTCGCGGCCGACGTCGGGGCGACGGTGCGCAGCCAAAACAACCGGAAGCTTCTTAAGGCGGGCACGCCATGGGTGATCAAGGTCCGGCTCGAGAACCGCTCGTACACGAAGAAGCTCCTCGTCCACCCCATCTATGCCGACCTCTCGCGCAACGCGAGCGACGGGCACATGCAGCTTCCAGGCCTCGGCGTTCGCAGCTTCACGCCGCAGGGGGCGATCGACGAGGTGAGGCCTTCGCGCTACCTCGAGCTGCCGCCGCGGGCGAAGCGCAAGTACGAGGTCGTCGTGCGGACGGCCGCCAGCGACGCGTGGGAGGAGGAGCGCGAGGGGGAGCGCGAGCGTGATCGCAAGGGCAAGCAGAAGGAGGGGACGCGCTCGGTTGCCGAGTTCGCGAAGCCGAAGGCGGCGATCGTGGGCAGGGGGAACGAGCTCACGCGCGTGCCGCGCAACAAGATCCTGATGGCCGAGGACTCGGAGCGCTTCGAGTTGAGCGTGGACGACAGCGCGCCGGCGACTGAGACCTACAACGGCTGGGTCGCCAGCGCGTACGTCGCGAAGGGCGCCGTCATCGGGCTATGGAACGTCACGTGGGGCACGGCGCGAGGCATCCTCTGGGACCTGCCGATCCTGGCGGGCACTACGCTGTTCGAGGTACCCAACTGGGCGTTCTCGTACATGGACCAGCAGGTCGAGCTCTGGGCCCGCGTCTCGATCGACCCGGTCCTGAAGAGGCAGTACATCAACGACGTTCTGAACAGGACGGCGACGGCGTTCGAGCACGCGCCGTACCTGCTGGGCGACATCCCGCTCGACAAGCTCTACGAGCAGATCGACGCGGCGGTTTCGGCCAAGTACACCCGCATGGCGAACGAGTGGGAAGCCGGTGACTGGAAGGGCGCGGCGCAGGCGTTCGGAACCGAGAGCATGGAGCGGTTCGTGGACGTCGCGTCGGCGCTGGCGCCCGGTGTCCTCGCGCGGTCCACCCGCGTGCGAGAGGCGTGGCAGACCGCGAAGGCCGCGACATTCTCCCGCGCTGCGGAGGCCCTGGCCCCTCTCACGCAGCGCGCCGTCGTTCCGGCGCTCCAGGCCGCCGCCGCCCTGCGGTCGATCGTGACGCCGGGCATGGTCTACACGATCCGGCATCTGCAGAAGCTGTACGGGCTCGGCGAGGGCGAGGCGAAGTGGCTGCTGGACTTCACCAAGCGCAACAGGGTGTCGGTTGTGCTCCGGTCGCGGCTCGAGGAGTCGCTCAAATGGATTCAGAGAGGGGCCGTCCTCAAGCCCTTCTGGATCAAGCTGAAGAACGTGAACTGGGCCGATGTCCAGTACCTGGGCTACCACCAAGACGACGTTGGCCGCCTGATCATCCGCAAGCCGCCCGACTTCCGTGACGTCGCGGCCAAGCTCGAGGCCAACAACGTCAAGGAGGGCACCGCCGCCTACAAGGAGGTCGTGAACCGGTGGCGGGCGCGCGTCAAGGAGGCGAAGAGCCAGGAGCGCAAGGACATGTTCAAGTGGAACGCCGACGGGGAGGTCAAGGGGAAGTGGCCGTGGCAGGAGAACGGCGTCGACCCGCACGTCCAGGCAGACGAAGTCTCGACGCACGGTTTCAGGCTCCAGCCCACCGGCCGGCCAGGCGAGTTCGCCGTCGAGATCAAGAAGCCGAACAGCGGCGATCCGGGTATCTGGGGCTCGGTTACGGGCGACGTCGACCTGATCGCGATCACCGCGGCCGACGGGCGGGCGCTGTCTGACCTCGAGCACGTCGCGCTGCTGAAGGAGATCCGCGAGGGGCCCCTGGGGGCGCTTCACCCCGAATCGGCGACTTGGACCAAGGACGGCAAGTTCTGGTTCAAGGAGAAAGAGGACTACCTCACGAACGGCGGCGAGTGCTGTCTAGCGCAGGCGGGGCCGGACGGGCAGGCGCGTGCGGTGAATTTCAACGCGGACCTGAGCGAGTTCAAGGACCGCGGCAAGCACGACTACCGGATCTGGTGGGATGGCGGGTACCAGCCACCGCCGTCGTACGTGGGTCGCGTGTTCGCGCCCGGGACCTAGGGAGTCGCTAGTCGAAGATTTGGCCGAGTGGGCCGACGTAGGTGTCGGAGAGGGTTGTGCGGACGAGGTGTTCGTTGGCGGCGAGTGTGGCTGGGAAGATCTTGGTGCCGGCGGGGAGCCCGGCGCGTTTGACGACGAGCGCTTCGAAGATGGGTTGTTCCTCGGGACTGAGGTGGACGCCGGCGAGTTTGGCGAACTTGGCCCATTGCTCGGGGGTGACGTCATCGCCGTGCATGGTGGCGCCGTGCCCGCCGCTGCGGAACCCGAGTTCCTTCTGTGCCTTGACGGCCTTTTGATTCCAGATCTGGAGGGCTCGGCGCTCGATTTCCCCTTCGAGTTTCTTGCCGCCGTTCTTGATGTTCACCCCGACGAGCGGGTCCCAGTCGCTGCCGATCGAGCGCGGCTTGCCGTTGTGGATCAGTGTGCCGTCGATCGCCATGTACTTGGCCTGAACCTCGAACGCGTCGTCGCCGAGCTTATGAAGCTCGAGATCGAGCTCGACCGTGTGGCCGTCCCCGAACTCGATCTTGTGCCTTCTCCCGATCGCTTTCTTCCAATCGGCGGTCTTCCCGGCGGGGTTGCGCTTGTGGAAGTTGGTCCACTGATCGAGATGGTGGTCATAGAGCTCCAGATCGGCCTGTTTCTCGATCGCCGGCAGCTGCTTCCAGCCGGGGACCTTGCTCGGATGATCAGGTCGGAACAGGACCTGCTTCCCCATACCCTCTGCCGGCGCGCCGAGCACCTGGATCGAGCGGGGATCGAGGATCTTCTCGCTGAAAGCCTGCGGCTTGGCCAGCGATCCGATTGGGTCGTAGTCCTTCTTCCGTTTGTAGCTCATGTTGAACTCGACGTCGGCTTGCGGGAACTCTTTGCGCAGCTGGTCGGTGACCTCGCGGTTGATCTGCTCGGCGATCCGCTGGTCGCGCATCCCCGCGCCGCCCTTCTTTCCCAGCTGATCAAGCCGGATGAGCTCGTCGGGGTCGGCGCTCGGGAAGGTGAAGTCATCGGCGTGTATGACGCCCTCGCCGAGGTCCTCCGCGCCGTGCATGATCCGCCCGCCGGCTGCGGCGTTGCCGCTCTTCGACGCCTCCGCGGCCATCACCGATGCCCGGCTCGCCTTCGAGGTCGCCGCCTTGCCGCCCCAACTGATCGGCTTGTCGAGCAGCTTCGCGCCCGGCGCCGGCGCAAAGGCCTCGATGAACCCCCGCGCCACCTGGGCCGCATACCACGAATCATTTTGGGCCTTGAGGAAAATCGCCTTCTCCGGATCGGTCGCGTACAGGTCGCGGTGGATCCTCTCCCGGTTGGCGCGGCGGACGGTCATCTGCTCGATGTTCTCCTCGAACTGGCCGGTCGCGAGCGTGTACGCCTCACCCGGGTTGTCCCACGCCCACCAGCTCTCAGCAAACGACTGGTCGTTCGCCTCGGCCATGGCGACCATGTCCGCCTCGATCTGCATCCGGCCCTCGTAGCTGCCGAACTGCAGCAGGTAGCGCAACGTCCCCCCACCCGCCTGCCACAACCCCTTCGCCGGCTTCTCCCCGAAGTCCTCATAGATCTTGTAGGCCTCGTTGTTGTCGGTCTCTATACGCGCCTTGTTGTAGAGCGCCATCGACTCTGTCGTGCTCAGGGTCTGGATGCTCCGGACCTCCTTCAGGTGCCGCCGGGCCTTCGTCTCCTGCTTGCCCGAGCCGGCGTTGCGAACCGCCCGCTCAGCCGCTTCGATCTTGCGCTCCCCGCCCTTCCTGACCACCTCACCGCGCGGGACCGCCGTCGCGAACTCCTCGGGCGACATCCCGTGCATACGCGCCATCGCCCGATCGAGCAACCGGATCTTCGGCGCGCCCTTCGCCGAGCCCAACCACCGCTTACGCACGCTCTCGCTAAGCCCCTGCATCCGCTTCAACCGCTTCCGCGCCCACTTGCGGCTCGCGTCGATCAACGTGTTGAAAGACCGAGTCGCGTACGCCTCGATCGCGCCCATCTGCTCAAACACGTTCGCCCCCTCGCCCTCCGACGGTGCGATCCCGACCTCCGCGTACTCCGCGTCCCGGACCGCCTCCCCACCCCCGTTCTTCCCAGTTACCTCCGCCTGCAGCAGAACCTTCCCCGGAACCATGCTCAAAAAGACGAACGTCCGAACGAAGCTCGCCCCAGCCTCCAACGTCGCCGGGAAGCTCTCGCCCGTATCGAGATAGAGAGCGACCTCGCCCCGGTCCTCCTCAGCGAAAACCCCCGGCACCGCGACCAAGCCGGCCGGGCCCGTCGGGACGATGTCGGTGATCGGCGTAGCGCTCCTGTTCTCAACCTCCAACCTCACGAAGAAGAGGTCGTTCTCACCAGGCAGGTCACCTGACCTCAGCGACACATCGAGCTGCGGCCAAGGTTCGAGCTTGCCGGCGAAATTGTGGGTTTCGTAGCAACCCTCCCCGCCACTGGCGTTTTTCGTCTCGACGTGGTTCGTGAGGGAGATTTGGCCAGTGTTCGGGTTGAGTGACCCCGTGGTGTATGCCGTACCGCCGTTCGCACCGTGCTTCTGAATCGGGGGCACCGACGACCGCTTTGTGGCGCTCGACCACTCGAGCATGCCGCCACCTAACTCCTTGAGCTGCTGCGTCCCGAAGTTGATACTGGTCGTGTCGCACTCGTAATCCGTGGGGTCGGGGTCCAAGGCGAAGAATGTCTCGCGGATGCTGATCGTGGTGCCCTGGCCGCCGATCGTGACCGTGCTCTTGCCGCTTACTCCGGAGCTGTTGGTGTTCTCGTACGAGTACGTCCCGTCCGGCGCGCTTGCAGCCGCGGTGGCGACAGGGCCCGGTCCGACAATCAGCGCGATGGGGACAATTGCGCTGGCCACGCGCCGGGCGAGGCGAACTGGCATCAGTCCACACTAAGCCCCGTAGGTCACCCGCGCCAGTCTTAGCCGCGGGGCCCAGTCAGATCGGGATGTCCCAGAGCGGGAGGTCGCGGCCGATCTCCTGCTCGAGCGGCAGCTCGTCCGTCATCTGCGCCTTCAGCCTGATCTCGCGCTCCGAGTCGCGCGCCTGCTTGCCGGTCGGGACGAACGGATAGAACGAGCCGCGCTTGTAGTTGTAGATCCAGTAGATCGGCTTGCCCTTCTCCTCGAACGCGAAGACCGCGCACAGCAGGCGGTCCCCGTAGCCGCCCGTCTCGAGCTGCGATGAGACGGTGTTGACTGCGACGACGATGTCCTCGAAGTCGGGATCGCGCAGGATCGCCCAGCGGTAGCCGTACTCGTCGACCTTCGTCTCCGTCGTCGTACCGGTCTCCGAGGCGGCCGAGGACAACAGCTCCTCCGTCTCCTTCATCAGTGCCTCGAAGTCGGCGGTGCCGAGCGGCTGGAAGACAAGCCCGGCGGAGCCACGCGAGGTGATGCCGAGGCCGGTCTCCAACTGGACGTACGCGGTCGACATCGCGAACAGCCGGTCGGGCGCGGGCCCGCTCAGCTTCCGCTTGCCCCCGAGAAGCGCGTCGAAGAAGCCCAAGCCGCTAGGCGTTCAGCTGGAGCTGGCGCTCGTACTCCATCAGGCGCTCGATCCGCTTCTCCATCGGCGGATGCGTCATGAAGATCGTCTTGATCGATCCCTTGACGCTCGCGGGCACGATGAAGAAGGCGTTCATGCCCTCGGCCGCGCGCAGGTCGCGCTGCGGCGTGTTCTCCATCGCGGTCGAGATCCGTTGGAGGGCCGAGGCGAGCGCGCTCGGGCGGCCCGTGATCAGCGCGGCGCCGCGGTCTGCGGTGAACTCGCGGTAGCGCGAGAGCGCGAGCATCAGGAAGAACGAGATCACGTAGACGAGCATCGACGCGAGGAAGATGACGAGCCCGGCGGGGGTGTCGTCGTCCGAGCTTCCGAAGAAGAACGCGAACTGGGCGATCATCGATGCGAGCGAGGCGAAGAAGCTGGCCATGGTCATGATGAGCACGTCGCGGTTCTTCACGTGCGCGAGCTCATGCGCCATGACCCCCTCGAGCTCGGTGGGGGTGAGCGTGTTCATGATCCCCGTGGTCGCGCACACGACGGCGCTCTTCTTCGAGCGGCCCATCGCGAACGCGTTCGGCACCGGAGTGTCGGCGACGGCGATGCGCGGCTTCGGCAGGTCCGCCTGGATGCAGAGCTTCTCGATCATCGCGTGGAGGCCGGGCGCCTGCTCCGGCGTGACCTCCTTGGCACCCATCGAGGCCATCGCGATCTTGTCCGAGAGGAAGAGCTGCGCGAGCAGCAGGACGGACAGGAAAACGACCATCACCCCGGCGCCGGCGCCCAGCGAGAAGAGCACGAAGGCGAAGGCCGCGTACAGCAGCCCCATCAGGAACATCGTGGTCAGCATCCGGGCCTGAAGGCCCGTGTCACGCTTGAAGACTGCGCGGGGGGCGGCCATGGAGCGGATTCTAGACATCCGCGGGTTTTTGCAAGAAGCCGTGCAAATCGCAGGAAAAGCCGCGTCCGCCCAGACGAATTCCTGCTACTGTGCCGCCCGTCCCACTCGCCGAATCACCCCAGAGGGGGGTGAACGGGGGAACCACAGGGTCGCTGACCCAGGGGCGAATGGCCGTCATGAGCACGGCCTAGCGTCAGAGAGCGCGAGCCCGTCAGCTAACTCCGTAGGCACCGGGGACAGACCAATATGAAGAGACATTTCGGGGTTGCCATAACCCTGGGCCTCGCGGCCTACGTCGTGCTGCCGATGCCCGGGCTTTCCGCACCGCTCTCAGAGCGGATCGATCAGACGCGCGAGCTCGTCGAGGACAAGCGCTACCGCGAGCACGTCCTCTCGCAGACGATCGCGAGCTACAACGTCAAGATCGACTCGCTCGAGGGCGACATCACCGCCCTTCAGCGCAAGCAGGACCGGGTCCAGGCCACCCTCGACGAGAAGCGCGCCGAGCTGCTCGTGGTGCGTGGGAAGCTCGAGCAGGCACGCGACCGGTTGGAGCGCCTACGTGAGGAGCTCGGCGTCGCCGAGGACGCGCTCGCCGTGCGGCTCGTCGAGCTCTACAAGGCGGACGAGCCCGACGCCCTGACCGTCGTTCTTCAGGCCGACGGCTTCGCCGACCTGCTCGAGCGCACGGAGTTCCTCGAGCGCGTGTCGGAGCAGGATCAGCGGATCATCGAGCGTGTCCGGGTGCTCAAGGAGGAGGCGAAGCGCCAGGCCGAGGAGCTGGCCGACCTCGAGGCGCGCGTCGAGGCCGCCGCCAACGAGATCCTCGCCCAGCGCAACGAGCTGGCCTCGTCGAAGCTTCAGCTGGTCGATTCGCGCAACGAGCTTGCTTCCGTGCGCAGCGACCGGCAGTCCGTCCTCAGCCAGGTGCACGACAGCCGCGTGCAGCTCGAGGGCGACCTGCGCGAGCTCGAAGCCGAGCAGGCGCGCGTTACCGCCGCGCTTCAGTCCTCCCAGGAGACCGCCTTCAGTGGCCCCGGCCCGATCCAGCGTGGTTCGGGGCAGCTCATCTGGCCGGTGAGCGGACCGGTCGTGTCCGGCTTCGGCATGCGTTGGGGCCGGTTGCACGCCGGGCTCGACATCGCGGTGCCGGCGGGCACCGGCATCCGCGCCGCCGACAGCGGCCAGGTCGTGCTGGCCGCCTGGACGGGTGGTTACGGCAACTACGTGTGCATCCAGCACACCGGCTCGCTCTCCACGTGCTACGCGCACCTCTCGAGCTACGCCGTCTCGTCGGGCTCCTCGGTCTCGCAGGGCCAGGTGATCGGCTCGGTCGGGTGCACCGGACACTGCTTCGGCGACCACCTGCACTTCGAGACGCGCATCAACGGATCCCCGGTGGATCCCATGGGTTACCTCTAGCGCCGCAGTAGCCTGCCCGCTCCTTGCAGCCCGAGATCCAGATAGGGCCGCTCGAGCTCCAGACGTTCGGGCTCTGCTTCGCGGCCGGCTTCATCCTCGCCGGGGCCGTCCTCGCGCGGCACTTCCGCGAACTCGGCAAGCCGACCGACTGGGCCTACGAGATGATCTTCGCGGGGCTCGTGGGCGGGGTCATCGGGTCGCGGGTCGACTACCTGATCCAGAACTGGGACGACGTCTCGGACGACCTCCTCGGCAACCTGTTCTCGGGCTCGGGGCTCGTGTGGTTCGGCGGTCTGATCGGCGGCGCGGCGGGCGTCATGATCTGGGCCTGGCGACGCGGCTTCCTCGGCCTTCAGCTGCTCGATGTCGCCGCGGTGCCGCTGGCGCTCGGCTACGCGGTCGGGCGCGTCGGCTGCCAGCTCTCCGGCGACGGCGACTACGGCATGGAGTCGGACCTTCCCTGGGCCATGGCCTATCCCGACGGAACGGTCGCCACTGATGTCGAGGTGCATCCGACCCCGATCTACGAATCGCTCGCGATGGGCCTCGCGGCGCTGTTCCTCTGGCACCTGCGCGGCCGGTTCGCACCCGGGATGGTGTTCGCCGTGTACCTGGTGATCGCGGGCGTCGAGCGCCTGCTGGTCGAGTTCATTCGCCGAAACGACGAGGTCGTGCTCGGGTTGACGTTTGCGCAGGTCGTGAGCGTGGCGCTCGCGGCCGCCGGGACGGCGTGGCTACTGCGCAATCGGTTCCATATGGCACAATCCGCACAAGGGGGCTAAAGTCTTCGGTCGCTGTGCCGATGGCAGTCGGTAGGGGATTCTTGCCATGAGAGCCACGAGGGCTTACATCACCAGTTTGGGGACGACGGGACTTCTGCTCGCCTTCTCCGCCTCGCTTCTGCTCGTTGTGGGCACGCTGTTCGCCTTCGACGCGTGGCCCGGCGCGAGCATCCGCGACGCCGTGGACAGCGTCATGGTGGACGAGGACGAGCCGGCCTTCGCGGTCGCCGGTCCCGAGCAGGTCGCACTCGACGCCGCGCCCGCCGCGGCCGCGGTCGCGACGATCGGCGGCCCCGGCGACGATCCGGACGGGCTCACAACCGATGACGGCACGCCCGTTCCGACCGGCGGCAATGGCGACGCCAGCTTCACTCCGGGCGCGCCGACGGGTGGCGACACCGGCGGCAGCGACGACCTGAACGGGCCAACCGCAACCAACAACGGCTCGGGCGGCACGCCGGCGGCTCCGTCCACGCCGACCGCGCCCGACCCGGTTGGCCAGGCGCTCGACAGCCGCCGCAGCACCAACCATCTGGCGGACGCGACCGAGCAGATCACGAACAACCTGGGCAACGGCCTCAGCAACGTCACGCCGAACCTGGGTGAGGCCGTCAGCGAGACCGGCGAGAACCTGTCCGAGATCGTGCGCGGACTCCCCGACGTCAAAGTCGGCGGCGTCGAGCTGAAGCTCGGCCGCTAGCCGTCTGCGCCCCGCGTGGCCGCGGCCGCGCGCACGATGAACCGAAGCGACTCGCCCTGGAGCTCGCCGTCGTGCTGGAGCGAGCGGTGGTGCCCACCGGGTAGGACGAGCAGGCGCTTTGGTTCCCTCGCCGCGGCGTGCAACTCCTGCGAAACCGTGTAGGGGATCTGCTCGTCGCCCTCGGCGTGCATGAGCAGGAGCGCGGTCTTCGGTCCCAGCCGGCCGACGGCCTCGTAGATGTCGATCGCCTCGAGCCACGGTTCGGTGGCGGCGCGGTCGACGTCGAAATCGAACCGGTCCGCGCGCAGGCCGCGCAGGAGCAGGTCCTCGGGCGCCGGGCAGAGCGCGACGAGCGCGACGGCCTCGCCCCAGCCGGCGGCCGCGTGGATGGCGAGGAACCCGCCCATGCTCGAGCCGCGCAGGGCGACCGCGGGCGCCGTCTCCGCGAGCAGCTCGCACATCGAGACCGCGTCCTCGATCGCGGTCGGCCCGAAGACTCCCTCGGAGCGGCCGTGCCCGCGCGCGTCGAACGCGAGCGCAGCCAGGCCGTGCGCTCGCGCCGCGCGGCCGAAGTCGAAGTGGTTCTCCTTCGCCGACCCGGCGCCGTGCAGGATGACCACCCCCGCGGCCGGGTCCCCGGACGGTTCGAACAGCGCGTAGGCGAGGCCGTTGTGCATCCCGAGACGGGGCGGGTCGGGTGCCTCGTGGATAATCGGGCCCATGGCGGCGACCACGCTATCCCAGGTCTATCCGCTCGGCTCCCGGCTGAACGAGGCCGGCAGGCTCGAGGTGGGAGGCTGCGACGTGATCGAGCTCGCGCGCGAGTTCGGCACCCCCGCGTACGTGTACGCGGAGGAGGACATGCGCGCTCGCGCGCGTTCGTTCCGGGAGGCCTTCGGCTCGCGCACCGACCACTTCGAGATCATCTACGCGAGCAAGGCGTTCCCGTGCACTGCCGCATACCGGCTCTTCGCCGAGGAGGGGCTCTCCTGCGACGTGGCCAGCGCCGGCGAGCTGCACCTGGCGCTGGCGGGCGGCTTCGACCCGGCGCGCATCTACATGCACGGCAACAACAAGACCGGGGAGGAGCTCGAGTACGCGGTCGAGTGCGGCGTCGGCACGATCGTCCTCGACTCGTTCCACGAAATCGAGCGGCTGCGCCGCCTCGCGCCCCGCCAGCGCGTGATGCTGCGCGTGACGCCCGGCATCAAGCCGTCCACGCACTCGTACATCCAGACGGGTCAGGTGGACTCGAAGTTCGGCTTCGCGATCGACGACGTGCCGCGCGCGCTCGATGGGCTCGGGGAGCTGGAGCTGTGCGGGCTCCACGCGCACATCGGCTCGCAGATCTTCGAGCTGGAGCCGTTCGAGAAGCTCGCCGAGATGCTGTCGGAGCTCGGCGACTGGCCACGCCTGAACCTGGGTGGCGGGCTGGGGATCGCGTACACCGCCGAGGACGACCCGCCGTCGATCGACGATTTCGCGGACGCGCTGCTGCGCCGCGCGCCCAAGGACGTGACGGTGCTGTGTGAGCCGGGGCGCGCGCTCGTGGGGAACGCCGGCGTGACGATCTACACGGTTGGGACCGTGAAGGAGATCCCGGGGATTCGGACCTACGTAGCCGTGGATGGCGGCATGTCGGACAACCTGCGCCCGATGCTCTACGGCGCGCGCTACGAGGCCGAGATCGCCGACCGCTTCGGCGGCGAGGGCGTCTGCACCGTCGCCGGAATGCACTGCGAGTCGAGCGACATCTTGGTCCGCGACGTGCTGCTGGACGACCCGAAGCCGGGCGACGTGCTCGTCATCCCGGCCACCGGCGCCTACGGTCACGCGATGGCGAACAACTACAACTCGCTCCGCCGACCGCCGGTGATCTTCTGCAAGGAGGGCGACGCACGCGTCGTCGTCCGGCGCGAGACCTTCGAGGACCTGACTGCACGTGACGTCATTTAGGGTCGGCCTCCTCGGCCACGGAACGGTCGGCGGGGCATTCCACGAGCTGCTCGACGGGCGGGCGGACGCGATCGAGGCGGCGACCGGCCTGCGGCCCGAGCTGGCCGGGATCCTCACGCGCAGCCGGGGCGACTTCGACGACATCCTCGAGCGCAGCGACCTGATCGTCGAGGTCATGGGGGGCACCGAGCCCGCGCGCGATTACATCCTGCGCGCGCTCTCGGCGGGCAAGCACGTCGTCACCGCGAACAAGCAGGTGCTCTCGCAATACGGCGAGGAGGTCTACGCCGCCGCGCGCGAGGGCGGCGCGCAGCTCCGCTTCGAGGCGTCGGTCGGCGGTGTCGTGCCGGTCATCCGCGTGATCAACGAGACCCTTGCGGCCGCGCATGTGGAGCGCGTCCACGGGATCGTGAACGGCACCACGAACTTCATCCTCAGCGAGATGACGCGGACGGGGGAGACCTACGCGGCCGCGTTGGCGCAGGCGCAGGAGCTCGGCTACGCCGAGGCCGACCCGTCGGAGGACGTAAACGGCACCGACGCGGCGGCGAAGATGGCGATCATCGCGCGGCTCGCGTTCAACGCGCCGGTGACGCTCGACCAGGTCCCGCACCAGGGCATCGAGCACATCACGGTGGACGACATCGAGTACGCGAAGGAGCTCGGTCTGTCGCTCAAGCTGGTCGGGAGCGCCGAGCGGGTGAACGGCGGCATCTCGGTCCGCGTCTACCCGGCGTTCCTCTACGGCGAGCACCCGCTCGCGTCGGTGAACGGAGCGTTCAACGCCGTCACGATCGAGTCGCCCGCGATCACCGAGATCACGCTGTCGGGACCCGGGGCGGGCGGCAGTCAGACCGCCAGCGCCGTACTGGGCGACGTCATCTCGGCGATGATCCCGCCGCCCTCGCTGCCGGCGCCGGCAGAGGACGTCGAGCTGGTGACCGACGTCGAGTCGGCCTTCTACCTCCACCTGGAGGTCGAGGACCGGCCCGGCGTGCTCGCGCAGGTCGCGGAGCTCCTGGGCCTGCAGGGCGTGTCGGTCAAGTCGGTGGTGCAGCGGGGCCTGGGCGACAACGCGCGGCTCGTGATGGTCATGCACCCCGTGCTCGAGTCGAAGTTCCTTGCGGCGGTCGAGCTGATCGGCGGCCTCGACTTCATGCGCTCCGAGCCGCGCATCATCCGCGTGATCGAGGAAGTGTTCGACTGAGCCTCTGGCGCTACGCCGACCGGCTCCCGGTCGAGCCGCGGGTGACCCTGGAGGAAGGGGACACGCCGCTGCTCCGGGCTCCTGTCCTGTCCGAGATGACGGGCTGCGACGTCTGGCTGAAGTACGAGGGCCTCAACCCCACCGGGTCGTTCAAGGACCGCGGCATGACCGTGGCGGTGTCGGCAGCGGTGGCGGAGGGTGCCGAGGCGGTGATGTGCGCGTCGACCGGCAACACGGCGGCGAGCGCGGCCGCGTACGCGGCGCGTGCCGGGCTGCGCGGCGCGGTGATCGTGCCCGAGGGCAAGATCGCGGCAGGCAAGCTGGCCCAGGCGCTCATGCACGGCGCGCGGGTGATCGCGCTCCGTGGAAACTTCGACGAGGCGCTCGCCCTGACCCGGCAGATCGTCGAGCGCAACCCGATCGCGCTGGTCAACTCCCTCAACGACTTTCGCATCGAGGGGCAGAAGACCGCGGCCTTCGAGGTCTGCGACCAGCTCGGCGAGCCGCCCGACACGCTCTGCATCCCGGTTGGGAACGCCGGCAACGTGACCGCGTACTGGAAGGGGTTCGAGGAGTACGGCGCCGCGCCCGTGCTCCACGGCTATCAGGCGGCCGGGGCGGCGCCTCTCGTCGAGGGAAAGCCGGTCGCCAACCCGGAGACGGTGGCGTCCGCGATCCGGATCGGCAACCCCGCCCGCTGGGAGGACGCGATGAACGCGTTCACGGCGTCGCGCGGCGCGGTCCGCGCGGTGACCGATGACGAGATCCTCGCGGCCTACGAGTTGCTGGGCCGTCGCGAGGGGGTCTTCTGCGAGCCCGCCTCGGCGGCGTCCGTGGCCGGCCTGCTGAAGCACGGTGCCGAGGGGACGGTCGTCTGCGTCCTGACCGGGCACGGGCTGAAGGACCCGACGACCGCGATGAGCCGTGCCGCGTCCGTCGTGACCTGTGCGCCTGACCTGGCGGAGGTCGAAGCGGCGGTCCTCGCCTGATGCGCCGCCACCGGCTGGTGCGCGTCCCGGCGTCGAGCGCGAACCTCGGTCCCGGCTACGACACGCTCGCGGCCGCGCTCTCGCTGAACCTCGAGCTCGAGGTGGAGGAGACCGGCGAGTTCTTCGTCCATAGCGAGGTGCCCGGCGTGCCGACCGACCGCTCCAACCTCTGCGTGCGCGCCTTCGAGGAGCTGCACTCGGCCGACGGGCTGACGTTCCACATCCGCTCGGAGATCCCGGTCTCGGCCGGGCTCGGGTCGAGCGCCGCGGCGATCGTCGCCGGGCTCGTGGCCGCCGACCACCTGTACGAGCTGGATGCACCGATCTTCCAGGTTGCGCGCGAGCTCGAGGGCCACCCCGACAACGTGGCCGCCGCGCTGCGCGGCGGCTTCGTGGTGTGCACCGGCGAGGCGGCCGACCGCTTCGAGCCGCCACCGGGGATCGAGGGCGTGATCGCGATCCCGCCCGACCCGGTCGCCACCGCCGAGGCTCGCGCCGCGCTGCCGGCGGAGGTCCCCATGGCCGACGCGGTTCACAACGTGGGCCATACCGCGCTGCTCGTGCTCGGGCTCCAGCGGAACGACCTGGACCTCATCGGGCGCGGCCTGGCGGACCGCCTGCACCAGCCTCACCGCGAGCAGCTCTACCCGCGCGCCATGGAGCTGGTGCGCCGCGCCGTCGAGCTCGGCGCCGTCGGCGCGTCGATCTCGGGTGCTGGCCCGACCGTGCTCTTCTGGGTCCACTGGCAGCAGACCGGCGAGCTCGTGCAGGCGGTGCGCAAGGCCGCCCCCGAGTGCGACGTCCGCCGCGTGCAATTCACGCCGCAGGGCGCGGACGTCAGGGAGCTCTAGGTGGGCTAGATACGGGGGGCGCCGAGCACGAGATGGGCCGGCACGTCGGCCGACGGCTCGAGCCCTGGCTCGGGGAGGGCGTCAACGTCGTGGAAGCGCAGCTCGCCGCGGCAGTGGGTGCAGATCCCAACCATCCGCAGAGCGTGGGCGGCCGTCGGGCCAAACCACTCGAATCCGCACTCCGTGCAGCTGACCCTGGGCTTGTCATTCCTCATCGAAACCACTATCGGCCCCCCATCTCCTCATGGGGATGGAACATTCGTCCAGTTCGCCGTTTGCGCCTAGGCCGGCTCGGCCACGAGCGCGGGTCGGCGGTCCGCCCAGGGCCGCTCCGCCTCGATTTGGGCCGACAGCGAGAGCAGTAGCTCCTCGCCGATCGGGGGCCCCACGAGCTGGATCGACGTGGGCAGCCCGTCGTCCCCGTGGAGGAGCGGCAGCGAGATCGCCGGCTGTCCGGTGACGTTCCAGATCGCCGTGTAGGGCGTGAAGTCGGACGCGTCCGGGATCAGCGCGGTGAACGGGTCGTCCTCCTTCTGGGGATCGATCGTGCCGATCGGGACGGGGCGCTGGCCCAGCCCCGGCGTCAGCAGGACGTCGATGTCCGACCACATGCCGATCAGCTCACGCGAGATCTGCTGCAGCCGGGTCAGCGAGCCCAGGTACTTCGTGCTCGGTAGCTGGACGCCCTTCTGGAAGAGGTCCCACGAGAGCGGCTCGACCTTGTCCTGCGTCAGCTCGTAGCCCAGGACGGATGCGTAGGCGACGCCCACGGAGACCATGCCCGCCCAGAGGTCGACGAACGTCTCGACGATCTCGTCGGTCGGCCACTCGCGCTCGATCGGGACGATCGTGTGGCCGAGCGACTCGAGAAGTGCAGCGCCCTCCTCGGCGCCCCGGATGGCCTCCGGGTGCGGGTCCGCCCCCATCGGCGGCGCCGTCATCAGCCCCACCCGCAGCTTGCCCGGGTCGCGGCTGACCGCCTCGGCGAACGGCGCCGCCGGCGGGGGCGCCCAGGTCGCGTCGCCGGGCTCGTAGCCCGCGAGCACGTCGAGCGTCGCGGCGGCGTCGGCGACCGTCCGGCAGAGCGTGCCGTCGGTGGCCAGGAAGGAATCGCCGAACTCCGGCCCCCGGGAGATCCGGCCGCGGCTCGCCTTCAGCCCGACGAGCCCGCAACACGAGGCGGGGATGCGGATCGAGCCGCCGCCGTCGCTCGCGTGCGCGACCGGGACCATGCCCCCCGCCACGGCGGCGCCCGAGCCGCCGGAGGAGCCGCCTGGGGTCCGGCCGGTGTCCCATGGGTTGCGCGTCGGTCCGAAGCGGCGCGGCTCGGTGACCGGCACGATGCCGAACTCGGGCGAGGCCGTGCGCCCGACGAGCACGAAGCCCGCCTCGCGCAGGCGACGCACGACGAAGCCGTCGTAGTCGGGGGTGAAGTCGGCGTAGAGGTCGGAGCAGTTCGTCAGCGGCCAGCCGGCCACGGCCATGCCCAGATCCTTGATCGCGATCGGGACGCCGGCGAACGGGCGCTCGTCGCCGCTCGCGATCGCGTCGGCCGCCGCGAGTGCGCCGTCGGCGTCGGTGAAGGTGAACGCGTTCAGCTCGCCGTCCAGCTCCTCGATGCGCTGGAGCGAAGCCTCCACGAGCTCGCGCGAGCTCACCTCGCCGGAGCGGACGAGCTGCGCCAGCTCGGTTACCGGACGAAACAGCAGATCGCTCACGGCGACGTGACCTCCTTGACGGGGACCGGCTCATTCTCACGCATCTCCGCAACCCGCCGCGCCTCATCGGCGAATCCCACCCGCTCGAGCACCTCCTCGCCGAGCGCGAGGTAATCGGCCCCCAGGCGCGGCTCGTGATCGAGGATCGAGATGCCGCGCTCGGCGGACTCCGCGTAGCGGATCGACTGGCGGATCGCGGTCGAGAAGACCTTCTCGCCGAAGCGCTCGCGGAGCTGGACGAGCGCCTCGCGGGAGTGGACGGTGCGCAGGTCGGCGATGTTCAGGACGACCCCGAGCCAGTCGAGGTCGGGATGCAGGTTGTCCTTCGCGAGCTCGATCACCTCGAGCGCCTGCTCGACCCCCTGGAGCGAGAAGTACTGCGCCTCGGTCGAGATCAGCGCATGGTCGGCTGCCACGAGCCCGTTGACCGTCAGGAGGCCGAGGGCCGGCGGGCAGTCGATCAGGACGAGGTCGTGGCTGCGCTTGACCTCCTTGAGCGCGCGCTTCAACGTCAGCTCGCGGCCCATCTTGCCGCTGAGGACGAGCTCGGCCTCGGCCAGGCCGAGGTTGGCGGCGAGGACGCCGTCGTACACCGCCTCGGTGGCCTTGCGGCGCCCGCCCAGGACGTCCGCGATCGTGGGGTCCGCGTCCGCAGGGACGTCGAAGTAGTCGGACAGGTTCCCCTGCGGGTCGAGATCCACGCAGAGGACCGCGAGACCCGCGCGGCGGAACACGTCGGCCAGCGTCCGGACGGTCGTGGTCTTGCCGGTGCCGCCCTTCTGAGACAGCACGGCGATAGTCAGCGCCATTCGCGGCCGACTATAAGCGACCCTTCGAGGCGGTCTAGTGGGTGGTCGTGGCCGGGCGAGTGCGCGCGGACCGGCCGACCCGCAGCAGGTACAGGCGGAAGCGGCCGATGGTCATTTCGTCGTCATCCTCGAGCTCGCGCCAGTCCACCCGCTCGCCGTTCACCCACACGCCGTTGAGCGAGCGGTCGTCGAGCACCCGGATCGCGTCGCCCTCACGGTGGATCAGCGCGTGCCGGCGCGAGACGGTCGGGTCGTCGAAGCGCACGTGGGCGGCGAGGCTGCGCCCGAGCCGCGTCCAGCCCTCCTGGAGCGGCACCACGTTGACGCGGTCGCCGTCGTCGAAGGCCAGGTAGTCGCCGCGGGTGACGAGCGATTCGCGCGCGGCGTCAAGCCATTCCGGGTGCTCCGTGTCCTGCGAGTCCCAGGTGTCGGTGGCATCGACGTGGGTCGCGAACATCGACGACCGGGCAAACCGGTCGCTGTCACAGCGGGGGCAGGACGGCACGGCGTCGCGCTCGTGCAGCGCAATCGCGTAGCCGCACCGCTCGCAGTGGAATGAGCCCGCGCCGGCCAGGGTCCCGGCGGTGAAGGCGTCCATGCTTACTCCTCCTCGAATGTGCGGATCATAACGAGTGTCGCAAAACCCGCCAAAAGCTTCTGCCGCAAATAGCGGCCACTGTCATCAAAGGAGTACCCCCTCGCGGGTCGAAAAAATCATCTATGTCCGACCTCGAACTCGGAATCCTGAAAAAGAGCATCGGCTCGATGCGAAGCAGCTGCGTCCACTGCGCCTCATGCCGCCGTGTGCCGGTGCCGGGCGAGTTCGTTCATCGGCTGCCGTCCGAGCGAGTCGTCTGCTCGCTGTGCCTCGCGAAGGTGCGCCTGGCCGAGCGCGAGCAGGCGGTCGCCGAGCGCGTGTACACGAGCGAGCGCCACGTCACGGTCGCGCCGCGCGCTGCCTGACGCGGCGCGAGCCATAGAATCGCGCCCCCGTGAGGCCGGTAAGAGTCGAGACAGTCATCTCCGCGCCGCGCGAGGCCGTGTTCGACTACCTGGGCGACCTGGCAAACCACGTTGCCTTCATCGACCACTTCACTACGGACTTCCGGCTTGCTCGGACACGTTCGGACGGGGCGGGGGCCGCGGCTCGCTTCCGGCTCGAGAACCCGGGCCCGAAGCAGTGGGCCGAGGTCCAGTTCGTCGCCTTCGAGCGCCCCCGCCGGATCGTCGAGGAAGGCAAGTCGGGCCGCTTCCTCCGTAACAAGTTCTGGACCATGTGGGAACTGGCGCCCGACGGCAACGCGACCCGGGTCGAGCTCACGTTCTGGAGTGAGCCCGGCTCGCGCTGGGACGCGTTCAAGGAGTCGCTCGGCGGTCGCCGCTGGATCAAGGGTCAGAACAAGATCGCGCTCGGCCGGCTCAGGAAGGTGTTCGAGGAGACACGGGACGAGCCGCTCGCCCGCGCGACGATCGCCGGTCTCGAGCCCATGACGCTGCCTCGTTTCGGGGCGCATCCCAGCAGGGAACGGCTCAGGGCCAAGGGATAGACTGCCGCGCCCGATGGGCCTCCGTCAGCTACTGCTCGCACTCGCCTGCGCCGCTTTCGCGGCGTCCCTGTCGGGCTGCTTCCTCGAGCCCGAGGAGGAGGAGGGCGCCGCGCTGCGGGAGGGCCTCGCGGTGAAGGTCGGCGACATCGAGTACACCGTCTACATGACCCGCCAGCTCAACCCCGCGCTCGCGGACGACCGCGGCTACTGGCAGGGGCCGGAGGCGGAGCCGGGGTTCGCGCTGTACGGCGTGTTCATCCAGGCGTGCAACCGCAGCGACGAGGACGACGACCTCGAGGACGCGAATTACTTCGCGACGGACGACTTTGTCGTGGTGGACACGCAGGGCAACGAGTACGAGCCGCTCGAGACCGACGACGAGAACGTCTTCCACTACCACGCGACCGAGCTCGAGCCCGGGCAGTGCATCCCGACCAAGGGGAGCCTGGCCCAGCAGGGCCCGACGGCGGGGGCGATGATCCCGTTCGAGTTCCCGCTCGAGGCCGGCGAGAATCGCCCGCTCGAGCTCGAGATCCACGGCGAGGGCCAGGAGGGCCTCGTCGAGCTGGACCTCTGAACAAGGGGCGTGGCCCCTTGTTCAACCCTCGACCTCTAGTCGAGCGCGGCGTCCAACACGAGGCGCGCCGCCGGCGCCGCCGTCTCCCCGCCCGCCCCGTTCCTCACCAGGAGGACGGCGACCGCGAGCTCCGGCTTGTTCACCGGCGCGTAGGCGGTGAACCATGCGTCCGTATCGGTCCCGGGCGTCTGCTCGATGTCCTCCTCGTCGGTCGTGTCCTCGAGCTCGGCGGTGCCCGTCTTTCCGGCCACTCCGATCGGGGCGAGCGATGCCGCGGTCCCCGTGCCGTAGTTCACGACGGCGACCATCATCCGCTCGATGCGCCCGGCGACCCGGCGCGAGGTCACGCGGACGGGTGCCGGCCGGGTCGCGCCGCGCACGACGGTGGGAGTCCGCAGCACGCCACCTGACGCGATCGTCTGGGACATGGAGGCGAGCAGCAGCGGCGTGGCCAGCACGCGCCCCTGCCCGATCGCGGTGGCCCCGAGCTCGAGGTCCGACGCGATCTCCTCGGCGGCGGGCAGGGTGCTGGGTGCCGCCCCGGGGAGGACCGGGTCGGCGTTGAACCCGTATCGCTCGGCGGTCTCCACCAGCTCCCTCGCGCCGATCCGGACCCCGAGCGGCGCGAACACGGAGTTGCACGAGTGGGCGAAGGTCTCCACGAAGTCGCCCCCGCACGCCTCGCCGTTCGCGTTCTCGAGCTGCACGCCGTCGATCGTCGCGTACGTCTCGATCGGGAACTCTGTCCGCGGCTTGACCAGCTCGCGCTCGAGCGCCGCCGTGGCGGTGATGATCTTGAACGTCGAGCCAGGCGGCTGCGCGGCGGAGAAAGCGATCCCGGCCAGGCCGCGGACCTCGGCCGTGCGCGCGTCGAGGGCGGCGATGCCCCCGAAGCGGCCCGCGAGGGCGGTCGTAACTGCCTGCTGGACGCCGACGTCGATCGTCGTCTTGACCGGCGCGGCGCGGCGCGGCTCGGCGGTCGCGAGGATCCGGCCGCCGGCGACGAGCCGCCCGCCCGGCTTTCCCGCCACCTGATCTTCGAGGATCCGCTCCAGTCCCGAGATGCCGACGGGCGTGTCCTGCTCGAAGCCGCGCGCGTGCAACGCGTCGCGCTCCTCCTCCGTGGCGGGCGCCGCGACGGTCCCGACGATCTCGGTGCCCCCGAGGCCCAGGGGGGAGGTGCGCGCGGACGCGGGCCCTTCGGCGATCGTGCTCCCGTCCCGCGCCAGGATCTTGGCGCGCCGCGGTGCCCGGGTGGTGCGCTCGAGCGACTCGCCGGGGTCGAGGCCGGGGAACGTCAGGTGCTCCGCCCAGTCGACGCGGTCCGCTTCCATCGGCAGCTCGAGGGTGCCCTCCACCGTTCCGAAGACGCGCGTCTCGAGGGCGACGTCCACCGAGACGGTGTCCCCGCTCTCCTCGACGTCGCCTGTCTCGACGCCTGTTGCCGTCGCGGTCGCCATCGCGTCCCGATAGGCGACCTCGAGCTCCTGCGGTGCGACCCGCCCCTGCGCCTCCGCGGTGAGCTGGCGCCACATGCCGCCGTAATCGCCGTCCTCCCACGCCTGCGCGAAGTCGCGCGCGGCGCTTTTGGCCGCCGACTCGTGGAAGGCCCCCGCCAGCAGGCCCACGACGAAAGCGAGGGCGGCGAGGGCGGCGAGCACCGCGCCGCGGCGCCTGGCCCATGTGTCGGGGGTCATAGCTCCTTCTAGTTTGGCCACACGAGCGGGGTACCCTGCCCCCGGCCGTGACAGCCATCGACTGGATCATTGTCGGCTTCACGCTCGCGATGGCGCTGTGGGGCTACGCCCAGGGGCTGATCGTCGGGGCGCTCTCGCTGGCCGGTTTTGCCGTGGGAGCGGTCCTCGGCGCGCGCGTCGCGCCGCTCCTGCTCGAGGAGGGCTCGAAGTCGCCGTATGCCCCGGTCTTCTCGCTGGTATGCGCCGCCGTCATCGGCGGCGTGCTGGCCTCGGGCCTCGAGGTGCTCGGCTTCCACCTTCGCCGGCGCTTCGGGAGCCGCCTCGGCGCCCTCGACGGCGCGGGCGGGTCGGTCCTGCTGGCGTGCCTCGCGCTCGGCCTGGCGTGGGTCGCGGGTGCCGTGGCGCTGCAGACCCCAGGGGCGCGTGAGCTCCGCGAGGAGGTGCAGCGGTCCGAGATCCTGCGCCGGCTCAACTCGGTACTGCCGCCCTCCGGGCCGATCCTGAACGCGCTCGCGCGCTTCGACCCGCTACCCCAGATCAGCGGGCCGGCGCCTCGGGTGCGGCCGCCGACGGCTGCGATCGCCCGCGACCCGGAGGTGCAGTCGGCCGCCGCGAGCGTGGCGCGCGTGCTGGGGACAGCCTGCGGGCTGGGTGTACAGGGCTCCGGCTGGGTGGCCGGGGACGGGGTGGTGGTGACGAACGCCCACGTCGTCGCCGGGCAGGACGACACGACTGTCCAAATCCGCGGCGAGGGCGCTCGCCACGATGCCGACGTCGTGTTCTTCGACGTCACGAACGACGTCGCGGTGCTGCGCTCGTCGGGGATCGCCGGCGCTCCCGCGCTCGCGATGGACGAGGGAGCAAAGGCCGGCACGTCGGCCG
The DNA here is from genome assembly GCA_035629775.1 of Thermoleophilaceae bacterium. GTDB lineage: Bacteria > Actinomycetota > Thermoleophilia > Solirubrobacterales > Thermoleophilaceae > DASPHG01. The sequence continues at coordinate 55,143 of DASPHG010000053.1, forward strand.
CGATCCTCGGGTTCCCCGAGAACGGCCCCTACGACGTCCAGCCGGGCCGACTCGGCCTCACGACGACGGCGAGCACGCAGGACGCCTACGGCCGCGGCCCGGTCCGCCGGCGGATCACGACGCTCCGGGGGCTCGTCCGCCACGGGAACTCCGGTGGTCCCATGGTCGACGGCGACGGGCAGGTCGTGACCACGGTGTTCGCGTCGTCCGAGTCGGGTGGCGCCGCCGACGGCTTCGGCGTTCCCGACTCGATCGTCCGCGAAGCGCTCGGTCGCGCGCAGGGCCCGGTCGACACCGGGCCGTGCGTCCGCTAAGAACCGGGTCGTGCTCTCTCCCACCCGGATCGGTCCCGTTCTGCTCGTCGGACTCGCGTTGGCGACCCAATTCGCGGGCGGCTCGTCGGCCGCCCGCGAAGGCCAGCCGGCCGCCCGCGAGCGCGACTCGAACCCGTGTCTCGACCGCGAGCGCGCGAAGCGACTCCTCTGCCCGGACTTGAAGATGAGCCCGCCCGCCGAGATGTTCGTCTCGCGCACGAGCAGGGGCCGGGCCCGGCTCCACGCCGCCAACTCGATCAACAGCGTGGGCAGGGGCCCCGCCGAGCTTCGCGGGCGGCGCGCGAGCAAATACACGATGGACGCGCGCCAGGTCGTGTACCGCACGAACGGCAAGCGGAAGTGGCTCGACACGCGTGCACGCCTCCTGTTCAAGGCGATTCCGGGTCAGTACCGCTACTGGAAGTTCCTCCACGCGGCCAAGTTCGAGCTCTGGCGGCTGAACGACCGCGGCGTCCGGACGAAGCGCGTGCGCGTCGGGCCCAAGGTGTCGTACTGCCTCCGCGATCTCGAGCGGCGCAACGGGCACCTGCGGCGCTCGCCGAAGAAGTTCCACTACCCCGCGTGCAACCAGGACCTCGGGAAGCAGCGAGTGACGCTCGGCACCTCCGTCGGGTGGTCGGACGTCTACCCCGCCACCTACCACGAGCAGTTCCTCTACGTGACCGGCCTGCGGGGCTGCTTCGCCTACGTTCACATCGCCGACCCGCGCAACGGGATCTACGAATCCAACGAGCGCAACAACGAGGGGGAGAGGATCGTCCGGCTGCCCTGGAAGGGGGCGTCGCTCCGCGGCTGCCCGAACCGGAGCCGCGAAAAGCCGCCGAAGACCGGGCCGGACGGCGGGGCCGAGGCCCCGCGCCGCTGACCCACGGCACCCCTCGGCGCCGGTACAATCCGTTTGCCCGATGGGAGGTGCGGGCAAGACCGCCTTCGGCGGGAGCAGGGGCAGACCAGGGGCAAACAGGGGCAACTACGGGAGGTTGCTGTGCACTCCCTCGAGGAAGCACGAGGCTGGATCGAGGCACGCGTGGACGACGTGTACGGATCACGCGTCGGCCAGATAGCGGACGTCTACTTCGACCCCGAAGAGCGGGAGGTCCACTGGATCCTCGCCCGTCTCGGGTCGAGCGAAGGGCCCCTGACCGCGATCCCGGTTCACTACTCGATCGCGAGCCGGACGCACGTCTGGGTGCCGATCACGAAGGACCTGATCGCCCGGGCGCCTCAGCTTCAGCGCATACGCGCGCTGACGCGCGACGACGAGCTGGAGCTCTGCTTTCACTACGGGGGGCTCCGGCGCCGAGCCGAGGTCCTCCGCCACCGGCTGGCGGAGAGCTTCACCGCGGTGCCGAGCAGCTCGGTCGTGCCGTTCCAGCCGCGCGGGTCGGGCTAGCGGCTCAGACCGTCACGACGCGCCGCAGCCAAGCGTTCACGGTGTCGCACTGGAGGGCGAAGCCGTCGCGCGGCATCCGGCTCAGAACCTGCTCGGCGAACCGGCGGGCGACCTCCGTCGACGGGTCCTGCCCCGCGGCGTGCAGTATCAGCGCCCGGGCCAGCTCGGTGGCGGCGTCGATGTCGCCGGCGCCCCAGTCGATCCGCGCTCCCGCGGGAAGCAGCCGCTCGGCTGTCCCCCCGACTGCGTAGACGGCAGGCGCGCCGTCTTCGAGACGGCCGACGTAGATGATTGGCTCGGGTTTGCGCATGGGGGGTCCCAGTCCGTACAACGGCGGACTGCGGCCGAAGTGAAAGGCGGGGCGGGCGAACGTGGACGACCGTCTGAGGCAATGCGCAGCTTTTCGCTCCATACTGCGCAGGAGGTTGGGAGGCAGGACTTCAATCGCGCGTCTTGCCGGCGTCACGATGGCGGCGCTTGCGCTCGCGCTGCCCGCGTCCGCCGCGGCCCAGGGGACCGGCGTGATCCGCGCCGGCGCGGCCTCGATCGGCGCGAGCTGGCACGTCGGCGCGTCCGCCGGCCAGTACGCCTCTGACGGCTCGTTCGTCTCGGTCCACGACGCCGGCCCCGAGACCGATCCCGGCTTCCATTCGACCCGCCGCGCGAGCTCGTACGGGATCCAGTCGCGGCTCTCGGTGCGCGCGGTCGTCGTCGAGGGCCCGGACGGCGCACGGCACGCGATCGTCAAGAACGACTTCTACATCCCGCAAGATCTGATCTGGCGGCGCACGGCGCACATGCTCGAGGCGAAGCCGGAGCTCGGAATCGGCCGCGAGAACCTGACGATGGCGGTGACGCACAACCATTCGTCGCCGATGTACTCCTCGACGGCGTGGGGCGTGTGGGCGTTCCAGGACGTCTACGACGTGCGCTTCTTCGAGTACTACGCGACGATGATGAGACGCGCGGTCGAGCGCGCCGTCGCCGACCTCCGTCCCGCGCGCGTGGGCGCCTCGGTGTCGCAGTTCGACAAGACGCACCGCCACTCGTTCGGCGGCGCGGTGGCCGAGGACGGGACGCCGGCCGGCTACCCGGTATCCGACATCGACACCGACCTGACCGTCCTGCGCTTCGACGACGTCTCCGGCGAGGGCAGGCCGGAGCCGATCGCGACGATCGTCAACTGGGGCGGGCATCCTGAGTTCCTGGACGGGAACGACCTGATCTCGGCCGACTACATCGGGCCGACCGAGCGGATGGTGGACCGCCTGACGAAGGGCGTGACGGTCTGGACGCAGGGCGACGTAGGGACGGCCGAGCCGGAGCGCAGCACGTTCCACTCGATCCACGAGCGCCTCGAGTTCACCCACCGCGAGTACGCCCAGGCGGACTACGCGGGCTACCTGCTCTCGCAGGCGATCTACGACACGTGGCGTGACATCGCCCGGCGGACCCCGGAGAACCCGGACCGGTTCGTGCGCTTCACCCGCACCGGCGAGGTCGCCTCGGTCGACAAGTGGTTCCCGGGGCCGGTCTCGCATCCGTATCCGGGCGTCTCGTCGTGCCGGACCGACGCGGGCGTCAACGGCGACCCCCGGGTGCCGGTCGTTGGCCTACCGGATTGCGTCGGCGCTTTCCAGGGCCCGCACGCGCTGGCCGACCTGGCCGGCCTGCCCGAGCCGCCGACGCCCGCCACCAACCCGATCGACCCCGGTCTCTCGACGGACGACTTCCAGGCCGCGGGCATCCCGGTGCCGGAGAACTACTCGGCCCCCTCCTACGGGGCGGTCCAGGAGGACGCCTCGGTGCATCTGCAGGCCCTGCGGATCGGCAACATCCTGCTGACGTTCTGCTCGTGCGAGCAGTGGAAGGACCAGAGCCTCAACATCAAGACGCGCACGAACCGCGTGGAGGACGACATCCACCTCGGCTACGACTGGTCGAAGGAGTGCGCCCAGCAGCCGGACACGACCTGGATCTGCCCGGACCCGCGCACGCGCTCGTTCTACGGCGACGAGAAGAACCTCGACCCGATCAGCGACGAGTTCGTACAGCGGATGCGCGCTCAGGTCCTGAACGACGCCGCGGGGTGGAACACGCTCGCGTACCTGCCCTACGCGGAGTCGGAGCCGGTCGACCCGAAGCTCATCAAGGGCAACTACACGCACACGGAGCTGCCGCCCGAGCAGGGGTACAAGCTCACCGTCGCGGTCGGGATGGCGAACGACTACAACGGCTACATCGCGTCGTATCGCGAGTACCAGCGCGGCGACCATTACCGGAAGGCGCTGACCGCGTGGGGCCCGCATTCGAGCGACTACATGGCGACCCACCTGATGGAGATGGGCGGCTTCCTGAACGGGGGACCGCCGGTGCCGGACGACCCGGGGCAGGAGAAGGTGGCGCCGGACCTGGCGATCAACGACCAGAAGGCGCGCGCGATCGGGACGGTCGGCGCCGCCGCCGTCCGTGCCTATGAGGAGCAGCTTCCCGACGACGGAGGCGACCCGCACCAGGTCGACCCGCCGAAGGACGTGGAGCGCTTCGGCGCGACCTTCTTCAGATGGGTGGGCGGCTCGAACTACACGGACGGGCCGCGCGTGCGCGTCGATCGGCGCGTGGGGAAGCGCTGGCGGCCGTTCGCCGACGGCTCGGGCGAGGTGCCGGTGACGCTTCGGTTCCCGGACGGCCCCGGCGTGCAGAGCTACGCCGAGGGCTCGCACGAGTGGACATGGACGGCGCACTTCGAGGCGTTCGCGGCGCCGTTCGACCCTGGCGTGTGGGGTACGCGCGCGACGCCCGTCGGCGAGTACCGCTTCGTGATCTTCGGCGCCAGCCGCAAGGGCGGCGAGCGCGTGCCGTACCGGCTCAAGTCCGACACGTTCCGCGTGCGGCCGTGGAGCGGGATCACGGCTGATGACGTCCGGCTGTCCCGGCGCGGGAAGGTGTCGGCCTCAGTGGGGCCGCGCCGGGTGATCGAGGTCGAGGGCAACGAGGAGGCCGACCCGCCGATCCTGCCGCTCCAGGCGGAGATCGGACCGATCGACTATCCCGACACCTACGAGTCGCCGGCGCGGTTCATCGACAACGAGCGTACGGTCTTCCGCGATCCGCGCGCGCCGAACGACGTCTCGCAGCTCGAGTGGTACTGCTTCCACTGCACGTGGCGGCCGTGGCTCGACACGGGCGATGCGAAGCGAGTGCGCTTCCAGGTGCGGGGCCGCGGCAAGAAGGTGGACGGCGTCCGCGGAGTCCGCGGCGTCCGGCGCGGCGACCGCTGGGTGATGCGTGGCCGCCTGTGTCGCGGCGAGACGGCGCTGGTCCCGCGCCGCGGCGTGCGCGACAGCTTCGGCAACTTCAACGGGACGCCCTCCACCGCGGTCACCGGCACCCGCCGCTGCTGACCCCTCCGCCCCCAGCACCTATATACGGAGCCAGCGGCGCCATGGTCGCGGCGATCAGGGTCTGACGCGCGCGATCCGGATCTTCGAGGCGCCGGTCGCGTAGGGCCAGGCGCCCTCGGCCGGCACCAGGATCCGGAAGTAGATCCGGGTCGGCCGGCTGATCCGGCGGAAGCGGTAGCGGATGGCGAACCGCCCGCGCCCGTCCGTGCGCCCGAGCTTGACGGCAGGCCGCCAGCGGCGCCCGTCCAGGTACTGGATCTGGATGAGCTTGCCGGCGGCCGGAATCGCGGCGTCGAGGTGGCGCACGCGGCCGCGGAAGGTGATCGTCTCGCCGCGGTGGAGGCGCCGCGGCCGCAGCCTGAGCGACGCCCGACCGCGTACGAGGACCTGGGCGACGTCGTCGACGGGCCGCAGCGAACGGTTGCCCGGGAAGCGAACCCTAATTTCGCGCGAGGCGCCGGCCGGCAAGCGAACCGCGTACCCGCCGTTGCCGTCGGTGAGGAGCTCGGTGAGCTGCTGCCAGTTCCCGCCCGCGAGGCGGCGCGTGAGCACGATGATCCGCGTGTCCGGAAGCCGGACACCGTCGGCGCGCAGAACGCCGCGCAGCCACGGCCGCGCGCGGTAGGCGACGCGCACCCTGGGCGCGCCCCCGACCGCGCCGCCCGCTCTCCGGGCGAGGTTGGCGGTCAGCGTCGTGTCAAGCCGAAGCGGAAGGTCGACGACCATCGGCCGCCCGTCGGTGCGGTGCATGGTCTCGCCGACGTTGCCGACCGCGTCCGTCGCGGTCGCGCGCAGCTCGTACGCGCCGCGCTCGAGCCGGTCGTCGGGAATCGTGGCGACCAGGTCGGTGCCCTCGCGGCGCGTGTCGAGCGCGATCCAGTCGGCGATCCCGCGCCGGCGGATCTCGATGCGCCCGGACTTGACGCCGCTGTGCCGGTCGGACGTGCGCACGCGCACCTCGGCCGGGTTGTGCGCGTCCTTGTCAATGAGAAAGGCGAGGGAGGGGGCGGTGCTGTCGAGGCGGAGCTGGGTGGCGAGCGCCTTGTCCGGTCGGGCATTGCCGGCCTCGTCGCGAAGCCACACGTAAACCGGCCACTCGCCATCGCGCGGAACCTCGAGCTGTGAGATCTGTGTCAGTCCTACCCCGCTAACCCGCGTCCCATCGGTCGCGGACGTAGGCGGAGACCCGATCCGGTAGTAGGCCGCCGCGATCGCCGACCCCGGCCCCTGCTCCGGATTCACCCACCGCACCGCGAACTCATTGACCCCCCGCCACCCATCGCCACCGACAACCTCGAGCCCCACCGGGTGCCCGGGCGCGTTGTTGTCCACGTGGAAGACCTGCGACCGCGACGTCGCCAGCCCGCCGGCGTCGCGCGAGGTGACGGTCAGCGAGTGCTTCCCATCCGCCAGCTGCCCGGGCTCGTTCAGGGTGAACAGCCCGCCGGTCGCCGTGGCGCACGGCACCGGGTGGGAGTAGCCGCCCGCCGGCAGCCGCGCGCACCCGTGCCGCGTGGTCCGGTTGAGCGAGCCGTCGATCGTGAGCTGCACCGACTCGACGCCGCTGCCGGCATCCGACGCGGAGTAGTTGAGCCGCTTCACGCCCGAGTTCCATCCGGTGGAGACGCCGGTGACGCTCGGCGCGCCCGGCGCCGTGTAGTCCTCGACGACCGCGTGCGACTCGCGCTGAGTCACCTGGACCGCGCGCCCCGCGCTCACCGAGTCGGCGCACTTGTCCTGGATGCAGGTGACGCCCGCCCACAGATGACGCGCGTATATGGGCGCGCCACCGGGCGCGAGGCTGCCCAGCGCCAGCTCGGCGTCGTGCCACGTTCCGGTGTGCGGCCAGTGCCGTGAGCACCCCACGTACGGGGTGGGGCACATCGCGATCTCCCACATCGTCCCGTTGCGCGCGGTGCCGTGGGACCGCATCGAGAAGCCGGTGAAGCGGGCGCCCGCGTCGGTGAACATGCTGGCGCCGGCGGCGTCGCCCTCACGGAGCGGTCCGTCGCGGAGCGACTGGATCTCCCACCGTGAGCAGAAGTCGGCCTGGCGAAAACGGTCGGCCGCGAAGGTGTGCGGCTTCCAGCCGTTTGGGCAACCGGCGCTGTTGAGGCCGAGCCCGTAGACGTGGAATGTGCCGGCAGAGGCGGGCGCGGCCGGAACGGCCGCGAGTGCGATTGCCATCGCGGCGACGATCAGTCGCGTGCATCCGTGGGCCAAGCGGTCCTCCTCCGTCACCACTTAAGACGAAGGAGGACCCGGGAAACTTGCGCCCCCCTGCTTAGGAAACCGGCTCGTCCTCCGAGCCCTCGGTGTCCTCCGGCTCGGGAGTCGTCCGATCGTGGACGGCCTTCGCCTTCGTGACCGCGTCGTCGGCGACGCTGCAGGTGGTCTTGCGGCCCTTCGAGACCGTGACCTTGCCGCGCACCTTCACCTCGTGGCCCACGAGCACGTCGGCGGCATCCATGTCGCCGTCCGCGTCGTTGTCCGCGGTGTGGACGCGAGCCTCTGACACGTCGAATGAGAGCGCTCGGTCCTTGCACGCCTTGGCCTGGCCGCTGGCCTTCTCGACCGAGACCTTCAGCGTGGTGCCGTCGTTCGCGACCACCACGCCGCGGATGTTGGCCGTCACGACCTTGACCTTCTGCTCCTTCGCCTTCTTCGGCTTGTCGTCCGAACGTTTGGCGATCGCTCCCGCCGGGACCAGAAGGGCCAGCGCGGCGAGCAGAGCAAACGTCTTCGTGTGCGAGTTCTTCACAACCCCTCCTTGGGCTTTAGTTGAACCTGTAACGGCGGGAATGCCGCGGAAGTTCGGTCTTTTTGCGGTGGGCGGACGCATGTACGAAAACCGCCTGTGGCGCTCAAGCGCTCTGACCAGCCGTCTATCGTGACTGCGACCCATGGGCAAGACGCTTGTAATCGCCGAGAAGCCGTCCGTCGGCCGCGACATCGCCGGCGCGTTGCCCGATTCGTTCACCGGCAGCAGCGACAAGACCCACATCAACGGCGACAGCTACGTCATCACGTGGGCGATCGGCCACCTGGTCGGCCTCGCCCAACCGGAGGAGTACGACGAGAAGCTGAAGAAGTGGCGCTACGCCGACCTGCCGATCGTCCCGAAGAAGTTCAAGCTCGTCCCGAACGACGACAAGTCGAAGAAGCAGCTCCAGGTGATCCACCGCCTGATGCGCTCGGACGAGATCGACACGATCGTGAACGCCTGTGACGCCGGCCGCGAGGGCGAGCTGATCTTCGCGTACGTCTATGAGACGGCGAAGGTGAAGAAGCCCGTGAAGCGGCTGTGGCTCTCGTCGATGACGCGCAAGGCGATTGAGGAGGCGTTCGAGCGTCTGCGCGACGGCGACGAGATGCAGCCGCTCGAGGCGGCCGCGCGCTCACGCTCCGAGGCCGACTGGATCGTCGGCATGAACGCCACCCGCGCCGCGTCGATCCGGCTACGAGCCGCATTCGACGGCGCCGTCTCGCTGGGCCGCGTTCAGACGCCCACGCTCGCGCTCGTCGCGCGCCGCGAGATCGAGATCCGCAACTTCAAGCCGGAGCCGTACTGGCTGGTCGAGGCCGACTTCGAGGCGACCGGCGAGCGCCGCTACGAGGCCCGCTACATGGGCGGCAAGCGGATCGAGGAGGAACTGGCCGCCCAGATCGTCGAGGCGTGCCGCGGCAAGCAGGGCGAGATCACGAAGCTGGAGACGAAAGAGGAGCGCGAGCGCTCCCAGCTCCTCTACGACCTGACTTCCCTCCAGCGCCACGCGAACACGCTGCACGGCTTCTCCGCGCGTCGCACGCTCGGCGCCGCGCAGAAGCTCTACGACCAGCACAAGGCGCTCACCTATCCGCGCACGAACTCGCGCTGGCTGTCGGGCGACCTCGTCGCCGAGATCCGGCCGACCGCGGAGCTCGTGGGGAAGAACCCCCAGTATGCAAAGGGCGCGGCGTACGTCACCTCGTTGAAGGAGCTGCCGCTGGGCCGCGTGGTCAACGACAAGAAGGTCACGGACCACCACGCGATCATCCCCACGCGCTCCGAGCACAACCTCTCGAAGATGGGCGACGACGAGCGCAAGATCTACGACCTGGTCGCGAAGCGCTTCCTGGCGATCTTCCATCCGGAGGCCGTGTACGAGCGGACCCGGGTCGAGACGACCGTCGAGGAGCACGTGTTCCGTACGAGCGGCCGCCGCCTGCTCGAGGCGGGCTGGAAGTCCGTCTACGGCGAGGAGGCGGCGGACGACCGCGCGGCCGACGACGACTCTGGCGGCGACCAGGCGCTGCCGAAGCTCGAGCAGGGTGAGACCGTGGACACGCGTGCGGTCGAGTCGCTACGCAAGGAAACTCAGCCGCCGCGGCGCTACACCGAGGCGTCGCTCCTCGCCGCGATGGAGACGGCGGGCAAGGACATCGAGGACGCCGAGGTGCGCGAGGCGATGAAGGACTCCGGGATCGGAACGCCGGCCACCCGCGCGGCGATCATCGAGCGCCTGCTCGCGGTCGGCTACATCGAGCGCGACGGCCGCGCGTTGCACGCGACCGAGAAGGGCGTCCAGGTGATCGGCCTGCTCGGCGAGCACCCGCTCACCTCGCCGCAGCTCACGGGCGAGTGGGAGAAACGGCTCGAGCTGATCGCCGACGGCGAGGAGAGCCGGCCCTCCTTCATGAGCGACATCGCCAAGTTCACCGAGTCCACCGTGCAGGAGCTCGACAAGCTGAAGGGCGTGAAGATCGAGCGGGCCAACCTCGGGCCCTGTCCGGTCTGCGGCCGCGACGTGATCGAGAACCGCAAGGGCTACTCGTGCTGGTCGAAGGAGGACCCGGGCTGCGGCTTCGTCATCTGGAAGAAGAAGGCGGGTAAGAACCTCCAGGCGTCGGTCGTCAAGGAGCTGATGGCCAACCTGAAGGCGTCGATCGAGCGTGGCGACGACCCGCCGGTCGGGCGCACCGAGAAGCAGATCACCGGCTTCCGCGGCCGCTCGGGCCGCAGCTTCCGCGCCAAGCTCAAGGTCGAGCCGTGGACGCGCGACGACGGCAGCGGCGCATGGCGAGTCGAGTTCGACGAAGAGTGGGCGTCACAGCCGCGCGCTGCGCCGCCGGCTGAGGACGACTCGGGTGAGGCCGCGCCGGACGTCAAGAAGGCCGCCGAGGAGGCCGAGGCGCTCGCCGCCGGCGACGACGCGAACGGCTCCGCGGCGAAGCTCGAGCCCGAGCGCGCTTAGCCGCGCGGCTGCGGCATCTCCGACTCCGGCACGTCCGCGAGCACCCGCACGAGCCGCGGCGGACCGTCGTCGTCCAGCCGCACCATCCCGCCGGGCCAATAGGGGCCCTTGCCCTCGCTGCCGGACGCGAGCTGCGGCTGCCACGTCCAGTGGCCGCAGTTGATCAGGCGCGAGCCGGTCGGCGCGCGCCACTCGCCCTCGCCCTCGAGCGGTCCGGCGCGGTGCGTGTGGCCGTAGACGACCCATGGCGTGTCGATCCCGAGGCGCTCGATCACCCGGCACGCGCCCGCGATGCCGGCGCGGCGGAGCGCCGCTCCTGTCATCTCGCCCTCGAACGGCCCCAGCCCGGCGGCGTTCAGCAACGCCGTCGCGGCCGGGATGAGCCCGCGCCGGAGGGCGACCGCGCGGGCCCGGGCGGCCAGGTCCGGGTCCTCAGGGTGCATGCGGCCCCACATCCGGACCGAGGCGCCGCTCGCGAGGGGTCGCGCAGCGACCGGGCGGCCCTGCACCGTGGAGTACACGAGCGCGTAGATCGGCGCGAGGACCGCCTCGTATTCGTCGGGTGTGCTCAGCTCCTCGGGGTCGTGGCCTTCGAACCGCGCGAGCATCGAGACGGCGATCGTCTCGAGCGTCGGCACGGTCATGTGCAGGTCGAGGTAGTGGCCGTGCATCGCGTACACGTCCTCGCGCAGCCGCAGGCCGGGGTAGGCGAGCATGACCTCGCAGTCGGGCATGCGGCGGACGATCGTCCCGAGCGGCCCCGTGCGCGGCGCCTTCACGCAGGAGTCCACCGGCAGCGCGAGCGGCTTCGGCCGCAGCCGCCGGCTCTCGAGCCACGCCGCCACGAGCTGGTGGTCGTGGTTGCCTGCGGCGAGGACGACCTGGCGCCCGGCGAACTCCTCGTTCAGGTGGTCGGCGAAGTCGTACACCGCTGCCAGCGCCTGGCCGACCGGCGCCTCGCGCAGCTCGGCCAGGTCGCCGAGCACGACCAGGCGATCCACGTCGGCCAGCGCTGCGAACAGCCGCTCGCGCATTGCCGGGGCGCTCAGCAGGTCGTTGCCGGGCAGCGTCCCCAGGTGCAGGTCCGAGATCACGGCGGTGCGCACGACCGCGATCATCCCAGCCCGCTCGGCTCCGCCGCGCTCTAACCTGAACTGCCCTCGTGAGCGATCTCTTCTGCCGCCACAACCGCTTCACGGCCGACTGCTCGATCTGCTCGAAGGGCACGCTCCTCGAGTCGGGGGCCGGCCGGTCGTCGGGCTCGCGCGCCGCGCGGAAGCCCAAGACCGCGAAGCCGCGCGCTAGGGAGCGTGCGGCCTTCCGCGGCCCCTACGCGAGCGCAGGCCCGTACGAACGCGACGGAGCGCAGGTCGAGGTCCGGCTGGAGAAAGTCCCCGGGGGTGTCCGCCTCGCGGAGTGGGCGGGCGGCGCCCTCCAAGGCCGCGCGCCGGTGCTGCCCGTGGCTGACGTGCGCGCGCTGATCGCGCAGGCACGGGAGCGCGCGGTGCTGCCCGAGCGCGAGCTCGGCAGGCTCGAGGCCGCGGTGGCCGAAGCTCCCGCCGGAGAGGCCGCCGCGTGGGGTGCCAGCCCAGGCCGCACGGCTGATCTCCAGGAGGAGCTGCGCGTTGAGGCGCTCGAGGACGGAGCGGTGCGGGTCGCCCGCTGGATCCTCCGCCCCGGCGCCGGCTGGGAGCTCCAGGACGCGCCGCCGATGCTGCCGGCGCCGCGCTTCGCCCAGGCCCTGGCGGCCGCCCGCCGCGCGGGCGCGCTGTGATGTCGTAGGCCAGATCTACATTGGCCGGATGCCCCTGAAGCTCGTAACGGGACCGGCCAACTCGGCGAAGGCGGGCGTCGTCCTGGGCGGCTACCGCGATCGGCTCGACGAGGAGCCGGTGCTGGTCGTCCCCGAGTACCGGGACGTCGAGCATGCCCAGCGCGAGATGGCGGCCAACGGCGCGGTCTTCGGCGTGCGCGTCGTGCGGTTCGGCTGGCTGTGGGATCTGATGGCCAGGCGGGTCGGCTATTCGGCGCGCATCGCGACGCGCTTCCAGCGCGAGCTGCTCGTGGGGGAGGCCGTCGGGGCTGCGGAGCTGCGCGTGCTGGCGGCCTCGGCGGCCCGGCCCGGCTTCACCCGCGCGGCCGCGCGGTTCGTCGCGGAGGTGGGGCGGGCCGGGGTTGAGCCGGACGAGCTCGGCGCGGCGCTCAGCCGGTGGGCGGGCACCGGCCAGCGGCGCGCCTACGCGCGTGAGATCGCAGCCATCTGCACCGAGTACCGGGCGGCGCTCGAGCGCGCCGGGCTCGTGGACCGAGAGCTGTTTGCGTGGCGGGCGCTCGCCGCGTTCCGCGAGCGACCGGCTTCCTGGGGCCGGACGCCGGTGTTCGTGTACGGGTTCGACGACTTCACGGACGTCGAGCTGGCGGGCATCGAGGCGCTCGCCGAACACGTGGACGTCACGCTGTCATTCCCGTACGAGCGCGGCCGCCACGCGTTCGACGCGCTCGCCGACCAGTTCGCCCGGCTCGAGGCGGCCGCCGACGACCACGTCGAGCTCGCGGGTGTCCCCGACCACTACGCGCCGTCCGCGCGCGCCGCGCTGCACCACCTGGAGCGCGGCCTCTTCGACGCGTCGGGGGAACGTGTGGACGCCGGTGCCGCGGTGCGGATCCACTCCGCGGGCGGCGCGCGGGCGGAGGTGGAGCTGGCGGCCGCGTCCGTGCTGGAGCAACTTGCCGGCGGCACCGGCGCGGGCGACATCGCGGTCGTCTTCCGCAACCCGGAGCGCTACGCGTCGCTCGTGGACCAGGTCTTCTCCGCCTACGGGATCCCATTCTCGCTCGATCGCAAGGTGAAGCTCGGGCACACCGCCCTGGGGCGCGGCGTGCTGGCGCTGCTCCGCTGCGCGGTGCCGGGCCTGGGCGGCACGACGGAGGACCTGCTGACCTACCTGCGCGCACCGGGCCGGCTGGACGTCCCCGGCCTGGCGGACCGGCTCGAGGCGGACGCGCGCCGGGAGGGCGTTCGTGAAGCGGACGAGGCGCGCGAGGTGTGGGAGTCGCGGAACGGGCGCATGCCGCTGTCCGAGATCGACTCGCTGCGCGGGGCCGCGGGCGACCCGCAGCGACTCCTCGGCGAGCTCGCCCGGCGCATCGAGTGGCTGTTCTCGCGCCCGTATCTGCGGCGCGCGCACGTATTCGCCCGCGACGAGGTGGACCTGCCGCGCACGTTCGCGACGGCGCGCGACGCGATCGGGCAGATGCGCGCGCTCGGCGGGTCTGCGCCGACGGGGCAGGATCTTCACGACGCGCTGCACGACTTGGACGTCGTGCTCGGTGACCCACCGCAGCCGGACCGCGTCCAGGTGACGGGTCCGCTCGAGGTGCGCGCGCGGCGGTTCGAGGTGCTGTACCTGCTCGGGCTGCAGGAGGGCGAGTTCCCCCAGCCGGCGCGGACCGATCCGTTCCTCTCGGACGACGACCGGCGCGAGATCGCCAGTGTGGCCGGGCTCGATTTACCGGTGCGCGAGGAGCAGCTCGACCGCGAGCGGTACCTGTTCTACGTGTGTGCCTCGCGTGCCGAGCGACTGCTCGTCCTGTCGGCGCGGACGAGCGACGAGGAGGGCGGGCCCGAGCAGCCGTCGTTCTTCCTGGAGGACATCGCCGAGCTGATCGACCTGCCGGAGCGCCCGCACGCGACGCGGGGGCTCTCCGACGTCGTGTGGGACCTCGGCGACGCCCCCACGCGCCAGGAGTGGGAGCGCGCGGCGGCCGCGGCGGGGCCGCGCGTCCCCCCGCGTGTCCCGGAGCGGCTCGCCAGCGAGGAGCTGGTGCGCCGGCTCGTCGAGGAGCACCGCCTGTCGGCGGGGGCGATCGAGACGTTCGCCGACTGCCCCGTCAAGTGGCTGATCGATCGTCGTCTGCGGCCCGAGGCGCTCGAGCCCGAGGCCGAGCAGCTCGTGCGCGGCTCATTCGCCCACGAGGTCCTCCAGCGCGTGTATTCCGACCTCCGCGAACACTGCGGCGAGCGGGCCGTCACGCCCGCCAACCTGTCCGAAGCGGAGCGGTTCCTGCTCGCCGCGCTGCGCGACCTCCAGGCCGACTTCCCGATCTCGCCGGACCGGACGCGTGTGCGCGCCGCGGTCCGGAAGCTCGAGTTCGACCTGCTGCGATTCCTGCGGCGCGAGGCCGAGAGCGCGAGCCGGTTCGAGCCCGACGCCCTCGAGCTCGCGTTCGGCGAGGACGACGAGAAACCGATCTCGATCGGCATCGAGGGGCTCGAGCTGATCGGCCGCATCGATCGCGTCGACACGGCCGACGGCCGCGCGCTCGTGCGCGACTACAAGACGGGGCGCTCGCGCGCCGACCACGGTGCGAGCCGCTGGAGGGACGAGCACCGCCTGCAGGTCGCCGTGTACATGCTCGCCCTTCAGGAGCTGCGGCCCGACCTCGAGCTAGCGGGCGGCGTGTACGAGGCGCTTGCCGGCAGCGACGCCGGCGCGCGGGGTCTGCTGCTCGAGGATGCGCGCGACGAGCTCGGCGAGGGCTGGACGCGGACCGACTGGCGCGACCGCGAGGGGTTCGACGCCGTCCTCGATGACGCGCGCCAGGCGGTGCGCGAGGTGCTCGAGCGGATGCGCTCAGGCGACGTCCGGCCCTGCCCGGGCACGTGCGCCTGGAACGGCGGCTGCTCCTATCCCGCGATCTGCCGGTACGAGGAATGAGCGTCGAGCTGACACCCGAGCAGCGCGCCGCCGTCGAGCAGCGGGACACGGGTCTGTTCGTCCACGCGAACGCGGGCAGCGGGAAAACCCGCGTCCTCGTCGAGCGGTTCGTGCGCGCGGTTGTCGACGACGGCGTGGCGGTGGACCGGATCCTCGCGATCACCTTCACCGAGAAGGCGGCCGCCGAGCTGAAGGCGCGCCTCCGGCGGCGGTTCCTCGAGCTCGGCGAACGCGGGCACGCGCGCAAGGCGGAGGGCGCCTGGGTGTCCACGATCCACGGGTTCTGCTCGAAGCTCCTGCGCCGGCACGCGCTGCTGGCGGGCATCGACCCCGAGTACGAGGTGCTGGACGAGACACAGGCTGCGCGCCTCGCGATCGACTCGTTCGACCGGGCACTCGAGGGGTTCCTCGATCCCGGGGAGCCGGCACGGCTCGACCTCGCGGCGGCGCACACGCCGGACCGCCTCCGACGGATGGTCACGACGGTGCACGCGAAGCGCCGCAGCGCCGGCGAGGCCGCGCCGGCGCTGCCGGAGATCGACGAGCCCGGCCTGGGCGAGGAGCGGGGCGGGCTCGAGGCCGCGCTGGCGAACGCGCTGGTCGAATTGGGGGAGCACGCCGGCGTCTCCCGCGTGGACGATGCGATCGCGAAGCTCGAGCGCTGCGGCGACGCCCTGGCGGCGGTGCCCGACGGCGAGGTCGGGGACCCGGCGGCATTCGCCGGGTTCGTCGTCAAGCCGGGGCGGACGCGGGCGCTGCTGGGGCCGCGGATGACGGCCGCGGGTGATGCACTCCAGGCGTGGATCGCGGCCTGCGCCGCCCAGCGCGGCTACCGCGACTACGTGCTGCTGCGCGAGCTGCTCGCCGCGTACACGAGCACCTATGCGGCGGCGAAGGAGCGCATCTCGGCGCTCGACTTCGAGGACCTCGAGCTGATCGCATGTCGAGTGCTCGAGGACAACCCGGCGCTGCGCGAGCGCTACGAGCGCCAGTTCGAGCACGTCCTCGTGGACGAGTTCCAGGACACGAACCGGCTGCAGATCCGGCTGCTGGACCTGCTGACCGGCAGGGGCGGGCGGCTCTTCACCGTCGGCGACGAGTTCCAGTCGATCTACGGCTTCCGGCACGCGGATCTCGAGGTCTTCCGCGAGCGGCGAGCGCAGGCGTCGACGCTGCTCGCGCTCACGCGCAACTACCGCTCGCGACCACAGGTGCTCGAGGCGGTGAACCATCTCTTCGGCGACGCGTTCGGCGACGACTACCAGCCTCTCGCGGCGTCGGCCGAGTTCGCCGACCCCGTGTTTGGTCATCCCGTCGAGCTGCTCGTCACCGACAAGCCGAGCTTCGCGGAGACGAAGGAACACTGGCGCGCCGGCGAGGCACAACGAATTGCTGGTCGCGTACGCGAGCTGGTTGATTCTGGAGAGGCGGAGCCGGGCGAGATCGTCGTGCTGTTCGCAGCGGGTAC